>JAEVZS010000032.1 GCA_023392125.1 Bacteroidota bacterium | reverse complement strand
ATGAGTATACGACCGAGTTCCGGCAGCTGGATGTACGTACTGGAAGATGGATGAGCATGGATCCGATGATGGCCGTAGTGCCGGACAGAAGCCCGTATGAGTTCGTGTTTAATAATCCGGTAGCGCTGGTTGATCCGGATGGGTTATTGCCTTTTGGTAAAGGCGGAGGGAATCCGAACAAAAACCAGAAGGGCCCCGGACAGCATGGCCAGTCCAAAGATCCGCCCAAAGGCAAAGGAAGCGGGAATAAAGGGACTGAAAAAGGTGGTGATAGTGGCGGCGGAGGCAGCTCAATTGATTGGGGCGCCACATTTGATAAAGTCTCTGAGGTTGCAACAAAAGTAGCCACTAAAACTTCTGTGGTTGTTGAAAAAAGTCAGCAAAAGCTTAAGGAGATCGCTGAGGCAGGCGATGAGTGGGCATATGGCGGGGGAGGACAGGAATTTGGGAAAATGATCTATAGTTATTCTGGTGCCGGTGCATATGCTGACTTTGTTTGGGGGATCTTTACCGGAGAGAGTACATTAGGAAAGGAAATGTCGGCCGGAGAGATCATAACGAATGGCTTAACATTAGTACCCACAGAGAGGGTTTTAAATTTAGTTGTAACCGAAACAGGGGTTATTTATAGAATAGTAGCCTCTAAAATGGGAAGTGTTGCTGTTAAGGGGACAAGTAAATTTTTGAAGTTCGGAGGTGATGAAGCAGTAGTGCATTTTGGAAAGCACGGTAATAGCGTGATGAGTGCTTTAGGAAAGAAATCATACAACCTCGCTAACTATTTAGATGATGCTAACCACGTGATAAGAAATGGAACTTTTGTGCCTGAACTTAATGGATATGTAAGGTTAATTGGAGGGCAAGGAAGTGCCAAATATGGTTTTGTCGGTCTTAATAAAGCTACAGGGAATATTACCACATTCCATATCAAGACTGCAAAAGAGTTGTCTAAAAAAGCTCCAAGTTTAGGAATAGGATTTTAGGATATGATGATTATCAAAGAAATAAACTGGATATCGGAAGAAGCTCTTGAAGCAGAAGTAACCATTACTGATGGTCAATTTGAATTACTTTGCTTTAGTCATCCATTCAAGAAGGAAAAAGGAGAGCAGTTATCAGAACCTTTGTATGCCCTTGACCCTAATGAAATAGTAAGGTCGGAATCTCCAAGTCTACGAATAGAAAAATTGAATAATGCTTTTGATTATCTAATTGAAGGTAAGTTGATAGACAAAGAATCAGGGCATGTGAAATTAGGAAATATTGTTATCGAGATTGATAGTCATTTTATTCCAGGAGACTTTAAGGATGATGACAACATATCTTTTAAATGTAATCGATTAGACATTTATTGAAACCCCGCTGTTCGGTGTCTTGTTAAAACAAAAGCAGAACCTATAAAAGAAGGTTACTGTTCGGGTATTTGTAATCCCGACCTTTTATTATAGGCATTTGTAATGCGGTAAAAAGAAAGCGATATTAAGCACAGCACCCAAGCAGGCTGACTTTAAGGAGTTGGTCTGTTTTGATTTACGGTAAAAAGGTAGTAGGTTTGTAGTGCGAGAACATTGTGGCGAAGATGCCACGCCCTGTAGTTATTACTTATCAGTCGTGGTATTTTTATATCAATCAGACACAGACATTACCAAGTGGAAGGGGATTCCAGTAATGGCCCAAGACCGTTGCGTCGCAATGTTCTCGCACTTCCTAACTTGGTAATTTTATTCCAACACTTTTCAATCATGCGAGAACGAAACAACATTTTTTCAGCTTCTGATGAGGCGTGTTCCCTCAGGGGCAAGAAAATCAAACTATCCGTTAACAGTCCAGTGAGCAAGACGCTTGTTCGGGAGCTTGAACACCTTTTAGGGGCGGTTCCAGTTCATCGTCTGAGCCGTGGTCTTCGGGATTTATATCTTCATTATGCGAGCAGTAGTGAAGATGTGGTCAGCAATCGTTTTGTTCGGGATCTGTCAGGCGACCTGTATATATTGTTTCAATTTCTGGATGTTGCCGTTGAGGAAAGTCAGCGTAAGCAGGATCGTTAAAAAATAAGCAGGCCCGGTACGTGAGTCCGGGCTATCCCGTGGTCAGTGCACTATTATCACCGCGGTCGTGTGGCACACCGACCGCAATAGTTAGATGGTCCTGCTCCCAGAAGCGTCTGCTTGATGGGATGGTACAATTGTTTGAGGAAACAAAAAATGTAAAAAGTAATTATAACACTAACTTAAATGCGGAGCATGGGGACTTGTTGTTGTTAACATTTGATAATAATGTTCCTGTAGTTAATAGGTTAGGGGTTAATTATACCAACTATAGTGAATCACATGTGAAAATACAAGAGTTGGCTTCTTTGCATAAAGAAATTAAATATCAGATTGTTGCGACTATACATACCCACCCTAATACAGGTGAAAAGGATATTGGTTATGGGCCTTCTAATATTGATATCGATATAAAGAATATTGGAAAACTAGGGTATTTAAATGTGGTAGCTGATAAGAAAAATCTTTTCCCCTACGATTAACATCGTGCGAACGGAAATACCCCGAGGGGTTTCATTTAATCAGTTTCTCTCATTAAATATTAAGGATTTACAATCATCTTATCAGGAACTTAAGGTTAAAGAAGAAAATCGTGATACCATAGCCGGTAAACAGGTCTATGAAATTATGTATTTTGTTAGAGTAGGAGAACAGAAATTAGGCGTTCTGTCGGCCTATTTTAACCTTGAAAATGAAAGCTATATTGTTACCTGTATTGCCGAAGGCAGAGGAGAAGAATTTGTAAAGTATAAAGATCTGTTCAGTGAGATAATCAGAAGCTCATCTTTTTTTTAGAGAAGTTACCCTTCGTAGATATTCAGTAGTATAATTAGAGAAACAGTTATCAGGGCTGTTACAATTGCCATATATTTTGTGATTTTAGTAAGGATTGTTATTTGTTCTATTAAGCTCCTTATTTGTTTATTAGTGTAATACTGAGAATATTTATTTTTGTCGGGGATGGAATCAAATACATGAGCTATTAGAAATAAGTCAAAAGCAGTTGTCATATTTTCTAAGTTCTTATTAATCTTTCCATATTTCTTTATTTGTTGGATATATAGTCCTAATTTTTTTTTGGTAAGTCCAAGGAAAAATAGGAGAAAAGGTAAGGATAGACAACATATCAGAAAAATAATGCCAAGAGTAATCTTTAAATGCGGCCACACAGTCATAAGGCTAGAATATTTTGGATAAGGTAATCAACCTGATAAAGGTACTGTAATGAAATTGTATAAGTAATTTTTATCAATAACTTTAACCTAAAACAGAAACAACATGGAGCGTGGGCTTTTTACTTATTGTTATCCCTGATACTCACTTTTTGTTGTTTTTTTAGATAGGAAAGCCCTGCGTAGAATTTTGAGCCATGTTTTTACGAAGAGTACGTTCTGCGCGCTTTCGCATCCCTTATAAGGGCCGCGATCGTTTTTACGATATGTTGCTGATCATCTTCATTAAGCGCCTGAAGCTCATTGATGAGGTTTAGCATCTCCTTATCCAGTTCCTGATCAGAAAGTCCTGTGAGGAAGTCGAGAGACACGCCCAAAGCCTGAGCAATATTAGCAGCTACCTCAATAGAAGGTTTTACCTCATTACGTTCATACCGTCCGATAATAGGAGCGTGTACCCCTAACATTTTAGCCAGTTCATCCTGGGAAACCTTTCTTTTTTTACGAGCGATAATAAGGCGATCACCAAATAACATAAGTTCTGAAAAAACAATGAAAATGAGTTAAAACCCAAATCTAAGAAACAAAAATTATCTGTTCAAATCTTTCCGCCCATGTTGGTGAAATTGATGAGTAAGCTTGTTTAAAGTCATGTCGCCTTGGTTGTGCCAACGGCCAACCAAAAATGTTATAGGAAGGAATTAGAAAGCTATCCCGTGGTCAGTGCAGTATTATCACCGCGGTCGTGTGGCCCACCGACCGCAATAGTTACAAAGAGAGCCAAAGCAGGCTGCCATTAAAGGGTTGGCCTGTTTTGATTTACGGTAAAAAGGTAGTAGGTTTGTAGTGCAAAAACAACGTGGTAGGAGATACCACAACCAATTTTTACTTTTATGGTATTTTCCGTTTCAATCAGATTACAAACCATTGCCCGGAGGAGTGGGGTAACCGTAAGGTCCCCGAGAATCAACTACGTTGTTTTTGCAGCTTCTATCCGGGCAACCTTATTTTTACTATCATGCAAAAACAACGAAACACCCTTCAACACCCTTTGGGGTCCTTATGCGGCGTCAAGCGTCGCAAGGTGAAACTACCCCGTTATTCGAGGCTGAACGGCCGTATCATCGAAGAGCTGGACGCTTTGGTCAGTGCGGTACCGGCCCAACGTCTGAGCCGCAATATCCGGGATATATACTTACATTATATTACTATGGAGCGTGAGGCCTTACCGGATCATTTTATCGGTCTGGCCGAAGATCTTTGTTTTCTTTTTCACCTGTTGGATGTGATCGGGGATGAGTTGCCGGAAGTGAATATGAGGTCAGGTCATTAACAAGCGCATCATAAAGAAAGCCGGGCTATCCCGGCTTTCTTTATGATGAGTAAGCCTGTCTGGCCTTTGCGTCCCTTAGCAGTCCATCAATAGCAAAGAGTATGCACTCCCTGTCCCTGTCCTGGAGGCTGAGGATTGAATTGAACCTTTCGATCATTTTTTTGTCCTTGAGATCATTTTGTGACCTTCCTGTCAGATAGTCCAGCGAAACTTCGAGTGCTTCGGCAATTTTGACGGCCACCTCAATAGAAGGTTTAACCTCATCGCGTTCATATCGTCCTACAGTCGTTGGAGTAGCTCCAAGCATCTTTGCAAGTTGCTCCTGCGACATATTTTTTTCTTTTCTTACCAGAATAATACGGTGTCCAAAACTCATATCTGTACTTATTTAGTACCTGAAATGCTTAAAAGGTTGAAATGTCAGGACAAATATATGTTATAAAATGCAAATATATTTTGTGGTTTTAAAATCAAATATGTTACTTTACGCACAGATATGAGTTACTAAAACTTTTTTTTGATATGGAATACTTTTTATGGTGTTGGTCTCCTTCCAGTCGCTCGGTTGTATAAATAAAGCATTATGCCAGTCGCTTCGCCTTTGGCGAGTGACGGTTATGAGAGAGGCCTCCGGCCGTTTTAGTCGGCAACCCTTTGCCGGTTCCGGGATGTGTATCCGGGGATTTATATGCTGTGTTGTAAAAAAACAAACAGTGGATGTGAGGCACTTTCAAGCCCGGAACAGCGCTAACGTATAAAAACCAGGCCTTTTGATCTTGATATTAATCTTTAGTGCTTTTGAAAGATTTTTTAACAAATCCATTATGAAAAAAATAATTCTTCTAACCCGATACTTTTAGCAGGTTTTGTCTTTGAATGACCTTAACCGGTCGTAGATTACCGCGAAAAGCCGACGTTTTTTACGTCGGCTTCTTGCTTTATTTATCTTGCTGATGGGGCTTTGTTATCCGTCAGCATCCGGATAGAATTGCTGCTATACAAAACACATGCCATCCACTGACAGCATATGTCAGAAGCTCCGGTATTATATAAGGCTACTTGCCGCCGTATTTCTTTGCCGCTTTTTCGATTGATTCGTTCATTTTTTCATAAAACTTCTCTACAAACGATTCCAGAATCAGGTCTATACCTTCAAAGGTATCGTTGATGAATTGCTTTTTGTTCTCAAATTTTCCGACTTCAACCGGCTTGTCGAAATACGTATAGCCACTTGCATAGATCTGACCGGTATAATAACCGGCCCCCATATTCTGGGAAATGTATTTCTTATCTTCTTTGGGAATCGGATTGGGGCCGTGTAACACCATTTTTATCCCGTTCATGCTGATGCGCTTATTGTCGCTCATTAGCTCGGCGGCAATGCTTACCACACCTTTTACGCCCAGTTTTCTTGTCAGATCTCCCCCCAGAGATTCGGCTCTCAGAAAATCTCCTGCGGCAGAAATATCAAATGCCCGGTAACCATTGGCAGTGACTGATATATCATTTTTATTTGTTTCGATTCCGCTCAGAAATTTGCCGAGCTTGGAAATATCCGGAGCAAACATAGTATAGTAATAGTCACGTTTTTCTTTTGTATTTAGAAACTCATCCGGAGTCAACAGTACCACTCCTTGTTTGCCAAATGCCTCTTTCAGCCGGGCTATGGAGGCATCCAGCATTTTGTTGGCCATTATATTACCGCCTTCTTCCGAAAGAGAATAATACGTAATGCTGATATTTTTGACATGATTGGAGGTGCCGATATCGTAAATATGAAAAGTAATCAGAGCCACGGTATCGGGAAGCTGTTTTACCGAAGTCAGGAGCGGGTTAATACCATGGCCGTCACTATATCCCACGGCGGTCTGCGGGTATGTTCCGGCCGGCATTACGATACCTTTTTTAATTTTTTCTTTACCTGTTTTTTCTACATACTCCTTCATGGATTTTTGAGCATGCACTGTGATACAGGTTAATAAAAGAATGACTGTGTGATGTATGTAGTTCATTCGTGATTTTTATGATTTTATAAGATGCTGACTATACTGGAAATTTTGCAGATGTCATAAATTTATTCGTAGATGCTGAGACTTCAGAAGCTCTTTCAGGTATCTTATTTTACTACTGAACTTACCCGCGTACAAGCCCCCGGTAGTCCAATACCGGACATTCGGGGGGATGTTGACTCGTAATCAGTGGCTATAAGGCCTGCATAACCAGCCATTCGCTAAATGCTGCCGGATAAGGCTACTGATAATACTACAGATAATCGCAAGGATCTATTCTATTACCAGCCTGGTAGAATAGCTTTGGCCATTGCCCTCCTCGATAGTCACCTGGTAGATTCCTTTTTTTAAGGAGCTTACGTTGATTGTATTCTTCGATTCTCCGTTCAGCTCTTTTTGTACAGCCACAATGCCCTTCGTGTCCGTTATTTTTACTGTATTGGCGGCTGTATTTTCCGGCAATTGCAAGGTCAGCAGCTGGCTTGCAGGATTCGGGAATATTGAAAAGATTACCGATTCGTGGTTGCCTGATGTGCCTGTAGGTAGTTGCGTTGCGACATCACTGATTTTGTATATGTCTTTACCGGCAAATGAGTACACATCAGCTCCGAACGGGACAATTGTTCGTAAGCAGGGCGGATTAGCCGGGTTAGCAGGAGTATTGCCGGGGTATATAGTCCATGTATCCCCGTTATCAGAGGAGACGCCTGAGTAACAATTGTTTCCCCCTGATCCCTGCATCTGGTATCCGATCCAGATGCTTTGTCCGTCTGTAGCCAGCGCCGTAGTATATATTGTATTGGGAAGTCCCGAATTTTTATGCTGCCATAAAGTATCATTCAGACCAGATCTGAAAACACCGGCGCTTCCATATCCGATAAACTTATTGGTTGAAGTAACCAGCATATGATTTGTGATGGGGCCTGAGATGGAAAGATCGGTTCCGTTTTTGGGATAAGGGCTCCAGCTTGCGCCTTTATCAGCCGAATAGTTTAATGTTGAGAGGTTGGTAGTTATAAAAAGCGTATCTGCTTTTGCTTGCAGCATTGTTATATCGGAGCCATACGGTATAGTTATCTCTGTCCATAATGTCTCCCCGGGAGCTAGCCTGAAAAGTCTGGCGTTTGCGACCCTGACGAATAGTGTCCCGTCGGTCAGCTCTGCTATTTCGCGGGCTTCTTCATAGCCTCCCGTGCCATTGATGCTAACCTGGGTCCATGTAGTCCCGTTATCTGTAGATCTGTAAAAAACCGCTCCCATTATTCCCATGCTGTGACGGTCAGATGCTGATACAAGAATATCTCCGTTTCCGCCTATCAGAATTCTTTCTGCCTGAGCTGCCCCCCACATTCCGGCAGTTGGTAAGGCAGTGAGCTGAGTCCAGCTGGTACCATCGGGTGAGCTGTAAACTCCGGCTGTACCGACCGCTGCATATAACATAGAGCCTTTTGCTGCCAGCGCCCTTACGTCCTGAGTGCTGTTTGGAGTACTGGTCATTGTCCAGGTTTGGGCGACTAATGAGTTTATGGCAGCAACAAATAGTGCAGTTAACAGAAGTTTTTGTAAATTTTTCATCATTAATTAATTGTTTTTCAGTAGAATATTGTGTGTTATGGTTAGATGACTGTTTCTTCCTTATCCGCAGAGCGGAGAACAGGAAAGGCTGGGCTGGTATAAGTGATCCTGCATAAAGCCTTCCTTGAGGGGCTGCTATGTTGTATTGGCGGATGCTAAAGGAAGCCGGATAGAATTAATAAAAGTGAGGCTAACATTTTTTTCATGCGTTCTGATTTTTAATATGCCCCAAAAGTACACTCAGGGATGAGCCGGGCAAGAAAACGCATGCATTGCAGGTTCCAACTCCGGAAGTTTGAACCAGTTTCAGATAGCAATCAGTGAATCAGGAGACCTGTTCCGGCTGCGGAATACCGGGCAGCTCCTTCCGGTATTCGGCGGGAGTTTTGTGTGTATACTTTTTAAATACCCCGAAAAAAGAAGTTTTGGAATTGAAGCCGGCCATTTTTCCGATGTATTCCAGCTTCAAATCTTCTGTAGTTTTATCCATGAGCAGCTTTTGGGCTTCTTCTACCCGGTAGCGGTTGACCAGGTCAAAAAAAGAACTTCCAAAGGCAGTATTGATGTATCTGGAAAGAAGGGTCGGGCTCATGTTCAGGCGTTCTGCTACCATATGCAGCTTAAGTCCGGGTTCGGTATGTATTTTTGAACTGCTGAAAAGGTCTTCGATTTTCTGCCGGACTTCTTCGACTTTATCGTCTTCCGGATCAAACTTTCGGGCTGCCGGCTCAGTCTGCTTCTGGTCAATAAAACTGTTCAGAGCCTGTGTCTGCTCCAGAAGCTGCATATACGAAGGCTGATCGTATATGGCATGATACGAAAATCCCTTGTAGATCATAAACCCGTAAAGCAGGGCAGAAACACCCGGGGTAGCGATAAGATCAGAATAAATATGCGCTTTGCCTGTGACAAGGATAGGAAGTGCATAAGCCAGCAGCAGAATCAGGTTCATGCAGGTAATATAGTTTACAATGGAACGCATCCATTTTATATGGACATCTTCTATGGACGAGCAGAACTCCTGTACAGATGAAGCATATGTTTGAATGTTGCGATAGGCCGCAAAAAGATAAACCATTATGTGAAACAGCAACAGCAAATTGATGCAATTGGTATACAGATCTTCTCCGGTCAGTATCTTGCTGAGCGTGTGCTGTCTTTCGGCATCGGTCAGGAAAAAATACTGCACGGAGGACAGCATGATAAGAGCGGAAGGAATAAAGTGAAGAAAATAGCGGGCGTTTACCCTGGCTTTTTTGCCTTGCAGCATACGGATATAGGCAAGCAGAACCGGTCCGAAAGTCATCGAAATACCGATATTGACTGTGCTGAGAAATACAAAGTTATGTAATTGTAGCAGCAGGAAAATAATATTGATCGCGATGGCAGAAGCAGGGTAAAACATAACCATGCCAAGAAGCCTGTTGGCCATCGTATTATTCCGTTTGAAAAACAGAAATGCCGCGACCATCAATTGAGAAATCGCGATAAAAAGATTAAAGTAAAAAAAAGGAATGAATTCTGCGGGCATTCGTACAATGTATGCTAACTCTTCAGTTTTTCTGTGAAAGAGCTGCTGATTGGTTCAACATAAGGCAAATAACGAAATTATTAATGTATATATTCAGGTTTTCCGTTGTAAGCGCGGAAGCAGTTGATTAATAACGGCTATTGGATTATAAAGTCAGGATGACCTGTCGCAGAAGAAGGGGGTAGGCTGTGTTTCAGGTCTGACGGAATCCGGTGCAGCGAGTTCCGTATACAAGCTAAAGTGAATTGCCTGCAGGATTAGGTATCGGTCTTGCTATGGACTGATTTGTAGTTTTTTAATCGTTGAAAGGAAGAAGCTTAAAGCAGTGTTTTCATAAGATTTTAACCAATCCATTATGAAAAAATAATTCTTCCAGGTCTTATGCTTGTAGCTGGTTTTATCCTGATACTATTGACATCCTATAAAAGACTACAGGTACTGTTTCTGCATAGAATGCTCAAGATCAGCCGGATGAAAACCGGATCCGGCACTCCCTGCTCCGGAATTGGCTATCTGTAGTATAAGAAGTAAGCCGGTCTGCTATCAGGCCGGCTTACTTTTTTGTATGCCTGTTTGGTTTTACATCCCCGGTGGAAGACAGGATTCATGCGGATCAATACCAGTTAATACCCAGGCTGAGCATATTGGTCACTCCCTGTTTTTTTCCCTTGCTGTCCGTAGAGACCTGACCGGCATACAGGCGGTACTGAATATCGAGAGTCAGGTGCTTTTTGCGCAGGATTTCGTATCCGGTAGCAAAGGCAACAGCGGGCAATCCGCTGTAGAAGTCCGCCGTTCGGAAGTCTTTTACCGTCCAGAAAGCAGGGGCGTCAAAAGCCACTCCGGCGCCACCGAGGATCCACCACCGGTCTCTGGGCCAGTACTGGGCAGTCAGTAAAAATCCTTCAAAGCCTCGTTGTCTGCCCTCATGTCTGTAGGTAGAGCCGGGAATCAGCAGCTGCAGGGCCAGCTTACGACTGATCATGCAGCCCAGCCGCAGATTGGGAAAAGTCGCTGCGGGCATGGTTCTGACCGTATCGTTAGCGGAAAGTGTCAGTATACCAGCCCCTATGCTAAGGCCAACGGTCAGCCCTTTTCTTTCAAAGATCGGAGCCTTGTCCGGAGCCTGTGCGGAAAGGCTATGGCTCAGCCCCCATGCCATAAGGAGGCAGAATAATGTTTTTTGCATAGTTCATATAGTTTGTGATCCATGCAAAGGTCAGCATACACGTGCCGGTTTTTTTTACCATCGGGTAAAAAAGTCATCCGGACACTTTCCGGATTCTGCTCAGGCTTTGAGGGGTAATACCGAGATAGGAAGCGATATGCTTCTGGGGAATCCGGTTGCTGATATCCGGAAATTTCCGGAGCAGCAGCTGGTAGCGTTCCTCGGCTGTTTTGGTCATCAGCTCGATTTGCTGCTGTTGCTTTTCTACAAAGGACATTTCTGCTGACACAAGCCGTATGACACTACCTACAGTCTTCTGCGTGAGCATGCGAAAGTTGGCGGCGGTCATCCGCAGCATCTCCGAGTTTTCCAGTGCTGTTAGCTGAAGAGGAGTGGGCTTAGCGGTCAGCAGGGACATATAATCGGTGCAAAACTGGTTGTCAAACGCGAAATCAAGACATACAAAATTGCTCTCCTTCCATAGAAAAATTCCGGCGCTGCCGGTCAGAATAAAGTAAAAATACCGTTCGGTGGTATCCCGGGATTTTATAACCTCTTCTTTTCTGAAAGTGACCGGCTCGCAGCAATCGACGTATTGCTGCCATGCTTCAACAGGCGCACAATAGTCCTTGTCAAATGCGTTTTTCAGTCTCTGGGCATAGTTCATGAACGGCATTGTTTAGATAGTCAGGCGTATTTCTCCGCAATGAAAGCGGCTGAATAAAATACATGTTGTATGGGTACGTATAGCCCTGTTTATTCAGAGGTAGCTGTTATCCGGTGCTTTTTTCTCCTGCCCGATTCATATATGGCTATATATGCCTGATTTTGCAGGGGGCGCTCCAGTATTTTTCCGTTAAGATCGATATAGTAAAGAACAGGATCATTGCTTGTCGTATGGGGGTGAAGGTTTGTGCCGGTTACAAGATCATTTTTTCTGATCAGGAAATCGTCAATTTCAATAAGACCATCCTCATGATTGGTGCTGTTCGTATTTCTGGCATAAAACTTAAAGATTACATAATCGGAAGAGTTCAATGTTTCATGAAAATACAGATCAAATTGCAGCAAATGTGTTTCCGGAGAAATAGGTTGGGAAGTGATTACGTTGGTCGCATAAAGAGTCATTGGCTGATCAGCGACAAAGACATCGATGTCAAAATCATTCCTTGCATGGACAGTCATAGTGACACGAATATTCTGAAATGCGGAGAATACGCTGACAGGGACGGATATATTGATGTTATCTGACGGGAGACTCATCATGCCTTTGCCGTTTTCAATATAGTAACCGGAAGCGGGCCAGCTCAGGTTAAAAAACCAGCGATCGGATTGTGTCAGCTTTTCAAAATCCTGAAAATACAAGGTATCGGTTTGAGCCTGTACACAGATCGTGGCTGCCAGAGATATTGCCAGAGTTAGAAATAGTTTCATAATGAGCATTAATCAGCTTGTGGCGAAAAAGTTTAATTAAAAATCTATCACGCAAATATATATAATTGTCTGTTCTCTTTTGAAAGGAGTCCGGGCTTTATGAATGGTTTGTTAAATGAGAATCTTGCAGGCCTTTGAGAAAATACAGGAACAATGATAAGCCGGTTAGCAGGAGTCCGGAATTTTGGTTCGGTATGCTGTTTCAATAACTCAAACAAATAATATGACCATTCGTTCATGGGTTTATATTTTTTTTACTTTTTTAATTTGCTGATTTTAATTGTACTATGATTAAGTCCTGTGTTTTTATAGAGATTTGATGATATTGTTGATAACAGTTGCTATAAACAGTGCGTAAACGGCACTAATTTTTACATTACAATTTTAACTACTTTTTTATGAATAAAACGTTTACCCCTGAAATAGCAACAGAACCTGATACTGTTGTGGAAAGAAAACAGACAATATTTTCCTACTTGAAAATTGCGTTGCTATCTGTTATATGTTTAGTCGGAACTGTTGGCACATACGGGGCCGAGCTGATAAATGCTTCCTGGACTTCATCCAATAGTCAGGCCGGGGCTACCGCGACCTATACATTCTCCTATCAGATTGTGACACCTGACCCGGTATTTGCTTTCTATGCAGTTTTCCCCAGCGGCTTTGTCTGTCTGGATATATCTAATGTAACTATAACGATTAACGGTACAGCTGCAGCGCTGGATGCTTCGTCGAGTTCTGTAAACGGTGCGATTTGCCGTTTACGTCTGGTCAATAGACAGCTTGCTACTGCCGGAGCCAATGTGGTAGTAACAGCTAAAGTAATTAACGCGTCAACAGCAGGGAGCAAGGGATGGACTTTTATCAGAACAGCTGATGGTGCTGGCAGGGTAATCGATGAAATCAGTTCGCCGGCTCGTATTACTATTGTACCGGCCGCGCCAGGCACGTCTGTAGCAACAGAGGCTTCTTTGGTAAGCAGCAGTGGTTTTCAGGCCAACTGGAGTGCAACTGCGGATGCTTCTTCATACAGCATTGATGTATCAGCTGAAAGTGATTTCAGTACGTTTGTAACCGGATACGAAGACTTAACTGTCGGTAACGTTCTTAGTGTAAAAGTATCAGGTTTAGCTCCTGTAACCACCTATTACTACAGAGTCCGGGCTTCTAATGTATCCGGTACAGGCAGCAGTTCGGATGCAGTAACGGTCACCACCACAAAAGCGGATGCTTCTGTTTCTTTAACGGACCTTATGGTTACTTATGATGGTACCCGGAAATCACCGACTGTAACTACCGATCCGGCAGATCTGGATGTTGTTCTTACGTACAATGGTTCTGCCGATGTACCTGTTAATGCAGGGACCTATGAAGTGACAGCCACTATTCATGATGAAGCGTTTCAGGGAACAGCAAATGCGACACTGGTAATAGAAAAGGCTACAGCTACCATTATACTGCCGGAAGATCTTGCAGTGGTTTACGATGGTAGTCCGAAACCGGTGACTGTAATGACCATTCCGGAGGGCTTGACGGTGGATGTTACCTATGATGGTGTTGCTTTTGCTCCGTCTGCTGCTGGTATTTACGAAATAATAGCGACCATCAGCGATGTGAATTATCAGGGTAGTATTTCTGAAAATATGGAAATCTCTATCCTTACCGGTTTACAGAAGACAGGCATATCCGGAGTTCAGCTGTATCCTAATCCGGCTAAAGACTTTATTGTCATTCGTGCTGAAGGCAGAGCCAAAAGTATACGTATTGTTGATATGACAGGTAATGAGCTTATAAAAATGGGAAATGTTTCTGTCAATGATAAGATCGATGTGAGGAGTCTGAATCAGGGCGTATATAATGTAATTGTTGAATCTGAAGCCGGCAATGCATGGTACCGTTTGGTGCTGGAATAAGCACCTGCTGTTTCTGATTTGCTATCCGGAACGCATATCATAGCATTTTTAATTTATGCCGGATAAACAAAAAAGCCAATTCATTGAATTGGCTTTTTTGTTCAAGAGATTTATCAGGCTTTATTCCACCACAATTCGTTGTACCATTTTTTCATCCGTATCACTGGTCACACTGAGCAGGTAGACCCCTTTGGCATATCCGGTCAGCTGAAGCCTGATCTGGTCACCGGCCAGTGTATATTGTACTTCTTGTTTGCTTCCGGAGAGCTCATACAGCTCTACCTTTTTTACATAAGAGTGTTTCAGCAGCTGTATAAAAACAGCATCCTTTGCCGGATTGGGAAATATATGCAGGTACGCAGCATGAGGGGCAGAGGTGGAGGTAACAATACCAACTTCTTCGTCTATCCAGGAAATTCTGCTGGTCAGCCAGGTACGCAGATAGTCGATTTCTTTTTCATACGAGCCGGTTGCGACCGCATTGGGCCATACCAGAGAGTCCAGAATATCCCATTTGTAGAAATTCAGCCGCTGGGAGTGTTCCAGCTCAGCCGCTTTGGTTTCCAGAAGACTCATCACAGAAGGTACCAGCGTTTCCCTCAGCTCCTGCCAGCGGGCTTCGGCTTTCTGTCTGAATGCCGGATTGGAAAACAGCCCTGGCAGCCACGGGCTCACGAAAAACGAGTTGTTTCTGACCCACCAGCCGGTCGGGTCGTCTCCGCCACTGTAGTTGATATTGCCAGCAGCGATATCAAAGTCCCACAGCGGACCGAAATGCAGCTTGCCTCCCCGGTCTTTATGCATAAAAACGCTGCTTACAAACTGGGCATCATGATTCTTAAACAGCTCATTGATCCAGTACCAGTCGATCAGCGTTTCCGTATCCAGATACTGCTCATAGGCATTGGGATCACCGGATGACATGATCGCGTTTTCGGCCTGCTGCACGTAGTCCCTGATATAGTTAAGCTGCACATTGGGAATGTCTTCCGGAGATTTAATGGTAAAATGCGCATTGTTGGTAGTTCTGAACCAGAAATCTTCGTCCAGGCGCATATCTACCTCCAGCAGATAGCCGCCGGTAATGCTGTAGCTGTCCGTATCTGTATCAGGAAGCTCGGTAATATTCACCCGATCCTCAGATACCTTTATTTGCTCTCCCCAGAGATAAGTACCCTGGTATTTCCCGTTGAGCACCACATCCACATTGCGCATACGGGGAGTATAAGCCAGCGCTGACTGTTGCCCCATAGCCAGTGCGAGATAGTTGCGCAGAAGCGTTTTGTCCGCGTAGTTGGCCAGCAGCACCCACTCTCTGTCTGCCGGCATGCCCAGCACCGAAGCCTTGGTTTTCAGCTTTACCTTATAGGGTTTCTTGGGCATATTCCAGGTAGAGTTGCCCCGTCCCTTGATTTCCATGGGAGCGTCAAACAGTGTGCCGCCGGCATCCCGGATGCGCATATTGGCCTGTACATAGGTTTCCTTGGTATCAATCGGCTTTTGCTGCTCCGTATCGATATAGATTACAGGCAGACCGGTATAGACCAGCTCTACCCGGTAGCGTTTTTCCGTATTATCGGGAGACAGGATTGTATAGTAGACCGGAGAGGAAAAATCATTGATGCTGACTCCGCTTTCCTGCCTGATGTCCCGGACCCATACCGAAGCCGTATTGCTTGTGGTAAAAGTAGCCTTGAGCGGCAGAACAGAAGCTTCCTGCGGGATTATGCTGATAATAAGGCTGTCTCCGTAAATATCGCAGACAATATCCTCAGCAATAAGTCCCTGATTTTTGTCAGCTTCAAAAGTCAGGGAAGTGATTTTGGGCGTGTCAGCTGCCGGCAGGCGTGCCGGCCAGCATACAAGAAAGACATAGAAGAGTAAAAATTGCTTATTCATAATAAGTTGGTTTATGGATTGAAAAAATATTGCAGGATTGAACAGGCCGGTTCCGGCTATGGTATTTTTACAATTTTCTCGGTCATAATCTGTCCGTGCGTATTGCTGATGATCAGATAATAGATGCCCGGGTCTTTAGGCAGATTCAGAAGTGTCCGGTCATTTTCCGTCAGAAGCTCTCTGATAAGCTGCCCGGAACATCCGTGTAGCCGCACGTGCAGAGGGCCGCTTCCCGGAGCTGTTTCCAATACGATATGATCATTGGCCGGATTGGGATACAGGCGCCAGGAAGCGGCAGGTTGCATCCCGATGCCCGTTATCACATCACTTCCAAGTATAGCCGGGCCGAATGCAGAAGGATTGCTGTAGGAGACGTCTTCTCCGGCAAACCAGGTGATTTTGCCGTCTCTGAGCCGGGTGTCACTGTCATTGACATGAAAATCCATACCCAGCAGCTTGCCTTCTGCGGGCGATACTCCGATGGCAGACCACGGTACAGCTGCCTCGACTATATAGCCCGTGCCGGTCAGAGCAGAAGCAGCACGTATACCGGTGACCGGCTTATTGTGACCTTCGAGTATCTGCGAGGCGTCGTAACGGATTACAAACTGAAAATCGTTGGCATCGTAGGCAGAAGCCTTGTCGTTGTTACCATCGATATAAATTTCGATACCATCATTTTCCCAGAAGTTGGAAGACGCAGCCAGCGTGATATCGTCTGTGACATCATACAGAAAATACAGTTGGGTATCGTCATGCAGAACCCGCACCCGGGCGCTCAGATCATGGTCATTGTCGACCGTCATGAGCCTGTTCTGAAGCTCGTACTCCGTGGCCAGATCCCAGATTGCCTCGATTTGCCCGTCGATGGTGACAGGCGATGGAGTCTTCATGATTTTTACGCCTGCAAAGTCTGTGACCGTAACGGTAATGGACTTGCTTTCCACCCTGCCGTGAGGGTTGATAATAACAACCTTGAACGTGTTGCCATGGTAGGATGCGTCAATAGCAGGTATATTCAGCACATTGCCGGTTGCTCCGGGGATTTCCTGATTATTTCTGTACCACTGATAGCTCAGTTCCGGACCGGAAGCAGCAATGGAAAGCTTCAGAGCTTCATGCTCTACCACCACCGTATTGCTGAGATCGGAAGTAATGCGGGGAGGCACCTCGTTGTCGATAGCGAGCAGGCTGAGCATTTTTTGTGCATAGCGCTCGCCCAGCAGCCGGTAGCCGGCCGTAGTAAAATGCAGCCTGTCGGACACCGCCGTACACCCGCTGGAAGAAATGACATGCGCAGTAGGAATAGTGTTGGGCAGCGCGTTGATTGTTGTATTCATGCCGGCTGTCAGGCCGCCTTGTCCTGCATCGACCACCTGACCGGCAAGCAGAGGTACCTCACTGGCGCTGAGTCCAAGATCCGTCAGCAGGTTGTTGTATACTCCTCTTACTTTGCCGGGCCATTGATTATCGCCGCTATTCGATTCGCCCTGATGCATCAGTATACCTTTGATGACTCCGTCCTTTTGCGCGATCTTTGCCAGCTCCACAAGTCTGGCATATGGATTACCACCGTATTCATTGATGATGTTTCGCATCCATTGTTCATTGCTGCTCAGGCTGTTTACATAGGACGCGTAATTATGCTTGTCAAACAGTTCGATTTTGCATCCGGCAACTGCCACGTGCACGACGCCCACCCGTATATGCGAAGGAAGACTGGCCACCATGGTACGGCCAAAATTATCAGCAGGGCCGATGCCTGTATTGCATCGGCTGAGCGGTGGGGTGGCCGTGCGCCAGTTTGCCGCAGTCTGCCCGCTGCAATTGACAGCCTGCAATATCCTGAACCGGCTGGCTACCGTACGGTCCTGTGCTTCAATAGTACCCTGTCCTTCCATATTGGACTGACCGAAGCACAGATAGATATGAAAGTCCGGGTCCTGTGCCCGTGCGGTGCTTAGAAGGCATAGCAAAGCCAGCAGCATCGCCGTTTTTTGTAGTCTTTTCATAGTAAGTGGAAGATTTATAGAAATGAAAGAAAAGCTCCCGGTATTATATTGCCGGGAGCTTATAAAAATCTATTTCAGTATTCTGACTGTTTTCTCCTGCTGGTTGCTGCGCAGATGAAGCAGGTACATACCGGAGCTTAACGTCGAAACGTTGATGGTGCCGGCTGAGGTACCTTTCAGTACTTCGATACCTCTGGCATCCAGCATACGGTATTCAAATGAGCCGTCCATGCCTTCTACCTGAATATAGTTTTCAGGAGTGGTCGGGTATACGTTGATGCTTCCGCGTTTGTCATAAGACAATGAGGTGACCACATCGGGCAGAAGATCGGCCAGCATACCAGTCCCGAAAAGAGAAGGATTCTGCCATGCATCATCTGTGGTAGCATTCCATGCAAGTTTGCCGTCACGGCCTCCGCCATTGTCATCATCATTGATCATAAACTCGATACCGATCAGCTGGCCGACCAGAGGAGAGCTCTGCAGAGTAGTCCACGGAATACGGCCTTCTACATTGTAGCCTTCGGCAGTAGATACAGCCGTATAGACAATGCCTGCTACGGAACGCCCGGAAGGCAGAGCGCCTACCACTGTCCCGTCGTTCCAGCCAAATGAATACTGCACATCATTGGCTCCGTACGAAGTAGCCTTGTCGTTGTTAATATCAAAGTAGATTTCAATAGCATCATCCTCGTAGGAATTCTGACTGTCATTCTGTTTTACATCATCGGTCACTTCTGCATAGAAGTATACATAGTCATTGTCCCACAGCAGCTTCAGGCTTCCGCTCAGATCAGCCGGGCCGGAGACAGTAGGCAGGATGACATTTTCTGCCCATATTTCCTTACTGTCAGGATTCAGCCACAGCGCATCTGCAGTGCCATCGATCACCGGAGCGGTGGCCGTTTTGTATATTTTGTGGATATATGAAACATGTACCGTAATCTCCGCTCTTGGTCCTTCGCAGTCATTCAGTGTCTGGGATACATAATACGTCGTGGTGCCGGCTGCCGAAGTAGTGGGCGTCGGAGCGTTTGCCAGAGCCGTTCCGCCGGCAGAGCTGGTATACCATTTCAGAGAGGTACCGCTTGCGCTGAGAGGAGTGGCAGTTTCACCCAGCTCGTAGCTGATTACAGCTGTTACGGCAGGAGCCGGAGTCTGACAGGCGTCTTCGCATTCCGGTTTCCAGACTTTAAACTGCCCGGAGCAGTTTAGTATCGCCAGCATATACAGCATACCATCGTAGTAGCGATAGGTGCCTGAAGGAATACCTATGTTCCAGAACTCTTCGAGGAACGGTCTGGTAAGCGTTGTGTTGCTTACTGCCAGACTTGCCACTGCATTGCAGGCTACCAGACCGGTAGAATGATCGCCATGCGCATTGGAGCCATCCCAGTTGTAATGATTTTTGTATCCGGAACCCTGATTTTTGAAAAAGTTGAGATAACGCTCTGCAATGACCGGCTGCTGGGGATCTGTCTTGAACCAGTGGTAGTCCATGCCGATATTCATAATCGTACGCCATGCGTCGTACATGAACTTGTTGGCGTCTGCATTGAATGAAGTGGCCTTGGGGGTACCGTCAAATTCGGAGTAATCCGCACTAAGCCCTGATACCGGATGCGAGGCGTCTCTCAGCAGCTTGCGGGAAGCAGCCGGAGTCTGTGCCCAGAAAGACTGGTTGGTAGCAGACCAGCGGGACCATAGCTCCCAGAATCCCGGAAGATTGTAGGATGGATCCGTATAATCGTAAGAGCCGCCGTTTGGTCCGAAAGTGATAAGCTTCGAGCTGCTGTTGAACAGGTTGTTTATGCCGCCTGAGCCGTTTTTGCTCATCACTTTATTTAAGATATCCTGAGCCTCCGCCTCATAGTTGAATATCCCCGTACCGTTGCCCCAGCGGTGAGCGGCAAAGAAAAGGGCAGTGACAAAATACGCTTCGCCATCCGGAGCCGGGTTATTGTCAATGATCGAACCGTCGGTTCTGAGCTGCCAGGCAAAATAACCGTTAAGATTTCCAGACCGATGCTGCATATACTGTCTGGTCCACCGCCAGAGCTTGTCAAATTCAGCTTTTTTATCAAGTTGTAAACAGATCATCATACCATATGACATACCTTCACTGCGCACATCGTTGTTATGCACATCCAGGATATAAGCCATATCGCTTCCTGTTTCATAGTACAGCTTCTGATTGGCCGAACCGTAAAAAATGTGCTGAAAAGCGGCATTGACTTTGGCATTGACCTCAGAATCGGTTTTACCAAGGACTTCCTTAAACATATTGCGGTATACTCCGGTGTGGAAAGCGCCTTCGCCGGGTTCTGTGCAGGATTCAGAAGTGACAGTTCCCGGATTGTCAGATGATTTGTCTGCATTGGCCAGCGTATACACTCCATTGTCCGGAATTACGTCAAACTGTATATAGGATGTACCGTTGTCGGTGACGATGCTGGAAGGTACAATCGCAGAACCTGAGCGTACACGGCCGTTTTGCCAGCCGGAAGGCAATTGTCTGCGAACCGTAACAGGTACATTGTATATCGAGTTGTCCAGATTGTCTGTAGGTGTGATCCGGATCGAATCTGCGTTGACTGCTGTTTCGTTGATAGACAGCGCATTTCGCTCTTTAATGTATTTGACAACTTCTCCGAATGTGCCTACCCAGAAGTCAGCCTTGTTCGTATTGACATGGCTCAGGTGTGATGATAATACGCTTGAGGAAAGCGGAGAATATCCACCGTCATTATCAATACCGTGTAGAAGGAATACGGCCCAGCCTCCTGAAGATTTGGCCGAATTGAGTCTCGTATTCATATCATTGGCGGTATTTACCCCCTGATTGCCGCAGATAATCGAGCTGAGCCTGTAAAAATCAGTCGGATTGCTCTGTATGATCTGGCCGCTGCAGGTTCTGCCGGCTATATAATACTTCTGTATCGTTGACACATCGCCGATATTACAATTGGGATAGGCTACCGTCACACATTTCTGCGAAGGAATCTGCGTATTGATCGTAGACTGTGAGTTTTTTAGCTCATTGTCCTGCGTCTGCACATTGGAGTTGCTCAGATCCGCATGTGTGACAGTATGACTTGCAATTTCATGTCCTTTGGAGGCTGCGTTTCTGATATTGTTCCAGTTCGGATTCATCGACTGAGTGACTGTAAACAGCGTCGTCCTGAAGCCATAGTTGTCAAAAAGAGGAATTGCGACCGGAATCTGATTGCTCGTATTGTCGTCAAACGTATAGGAGACAGCCGCCGGCTTGAAATCCCTCCACGTGCCGACTCTGTACGCCGATGGAATTTGTGCCATGACAGATGCGCCGAGCAGCACACAAAGCAATAACAAAAATGATTTTCTATACAGCATAAATAATTGAAGATTTTTTTGGATTTAAAATTGCACATTAAGCATGATATTCTTTTTACAAAATCCGCATTATCGTTACCAAAAACGTGGATAATGTCAGAAAATCATGCTTTTTGAAGACGTTGTATATATTCTGTAGGGTTGCATCCCTCCATGGTTTTAAATACTCTGTTAAAATTGGCCGGGCTGTTGAAGCCCACAAGGTAGGCTACCTCTCCGCTGCTCAGCCCCTTTTCTTCCAGCAGTCGTTTCGCCTCGTTGATCCGGATATTGTTGACATACGTTTTGAAATTGCAGCCGTAATGTTCTGCAATGTACCCCGAGATCGTCCGGTCGCTCAGCCCCGTGCTTTCAGCGACACTGCTCAGCGTCAGCGTCGGGTCCTGGAAACTGGAATTGATATAATCAATAAACCCGAGCTTTCTGTCAGGTTCTGTATCCACAGGTTTGTAGGCAATTTCAATTTTCTGTACCACCTCCCGGACCGGGGCAGGTACTTCCTTCTTGTTACTCCGGCTGCTTTGCATACAATACAGACTATATCCGGCCATAATGATGCACCAGATACTGCCCAGCAGAATATAGGCCGGCGTATGGCTTCTGATCATGGAGATTTCATATAGGTCAAAGCCCGCGCTTGTTCTGAAGGTTTTGTCCAGACCACTTGTAAAATGCACCGATTCGACCTGTGACAGATCCGGATTGCCGAAATCGGACTTGTCCTGCTCTATGAGAGCGTACCACCAGGTAGGTGTTTCAAACTTGCTGAAAATCAGCTCAACCGTCTGGACAGAATCCGGCACTACTTTCATATTGTGCAGAAGCCGCCTGAATGAATGACGGCTTGCTCTGTCACGGACATTCGGATCAAAGACATGAAAGTACATAAAAACGCTGCTAAGTCCCTCAGTCTTAAGTGTGATACGGCAACGGTCGTATTCCGAGAAATCCCACATTTTCGTATTGGCAGGCTTTAAAGCCACCCCGCAGTACGGATAGAAGAAACCTGAGTCAAGGCTATACTGAAAGCGGATTTCCAGACGATCCATTTCCTGTCGTAATATCTGTGATCGCCCCTGATCGATCTGGTCATTATAAAAAACCGGGTTGATCTGATCCGTCGGAAATACCTGAAAAGCCTCGTGTTTGAAAAAAATGAAAAAGATACCTGTCAGGACCAGAAAACTGGCAGAACCAACAAATATGATCTTTTTTTTCATAGGTCCGGTTTAAGGTAATCAGACAGTAGACGAACAGAAGTGTGAAAAGTAAACCGGAAAACAGGGAAAGAAATAGAAAAAAGTGGATGGATGACCGGAAAGATTGCTTGCAGATATGGCTGCATAATCAGCCGGAGTGGTTACCGGATAAAACAATCAAAAATATACATATGTAAAGATTATATGGTATTTTTGCACTTAACCTAAAAAGTAGCACAGTGAAGAAAATCGTATTTTACAGCCTGATCCTTATGCTGACATGGATGGTTTCGGCCTGTCAGAAGGAAGAAACAAACAAGCTGAGCTCGTCGTCTGCCGACGGGCAAATGCAGATCTCCGTATATGGCGAACGGGTGAGTAGCCTGGAGCCCTATACAGCACATATTATGCTGACACATGGCGGAGAGGATATGGAAGTCACAACAGAAGTATATGCAGACAAGCTGGATGAATCGAACGTACTGTTTGACTGGAAAAGCAATGAATCCTGTCTCGTAATCTTTACCCACAGAGACGGGCAGAAAAATGTGGTGCCGGTAGAAGTCAAAGGCCCTTTTAAAAAGCAGTAGCATACATATAAGTCAACAGACCGATATTTCCGGTCTGTTGTTCATACCCTTACTACAGAAAATAAGCATCAGAATTTGACTATCGCACTGATCATTACGGGCGTGTGGCTAAATGTCATGGACGACGATTTGCTGGTTTTTATTACGTCATTCATGTTTTCTTTGAGTCTTGTTTCGTGGATATAGCAGAAATAACCATAAGATAAGGCGGTCGAAATGTGTTTGCCCAGATTGAACAAAACGCCTCCTGATACTCCTGCATAATATGAACTTCTTTTGAAGACACTATGTCTGTCCAGGGCAAAGTCACTTTGATAAGAACTACTGTTATTATCATACAACATTAAGCCTGCCTCTGGTCCATAGAAGAGGGACAACCGTTCATTAAATATTTTTCGGCGTTCATAGCCAATGCTAACCCCCAAACTTCTGGAGAAGCTATTATTGCTTATCTCTGTAAAGCCCATTTGCTCTGTTTGGAGTCGAGCATTCCGTTCCGATGTATTTACACTAGCTTTTAGATAAGAGCGTCGAGTCAGGGCTCTTTTGTAAGTTATGGATGGATATGATATCTGATCCGGATTTCTGAAGCTGTATAGAGGAAGATCAGCCCATATTTCATTTTTAAGATGAACGTTATTTTCTGTCTGTGCTTGCGTGCTGAATATACCATGCAACAGTATGAAAATAATACTGTAGCGTAACCAGTTGTTTGAAAAGATTATTTTGCTCATACGTTTACTGTTTTTTTGATAAATCTATCGGATGATTATTCAAACAGAAATACAGAATGAGTATAGGATAGTGTATGCTGAGTAAACGGCTGAAATAACTGAGCGAACGTTTCGGGGCAGACTGCAACATTAAGGTCTGACGACATGGACTTGTCCTGAAAAAGGAGTCCCTGTTTGTTCAATACATATTCTGGAGGTAGTCCATGAATGTTTTCCGAAGCCGCTGTGCTACGACTACTTTATGATTGTTGGATAGTAGTACAGACCCGTCTGTCTTTACTTCCCTCACATAATCTGTATTGATCAGATGACTTTTATGAATGCGAAAGAATCGATACCCCTGCAGCTGAGATTCAAAATAGCTTAATGTCTTTGCCACAACTATGCACTGGTTGTCTTTTATGTATACGCTGGTATAATTTGAGTCTGCCTCACACCGTACAATATCTTCCACAGGTACTATGGTATAACCGTCTTTTACGGAAAGCGCGATTCGTCCTGAGGATCGTCCGGCCATCTTTTTGAGCTCATCGAGCTTGTCCTGAGTATATGTATTCTGATTGCGTAGTTTATAGCGTTCGATACTTATCTCCAGTTTGTCAACATCGATGGGTTTGGTCAGATAGTTAAGCGCAAAAAAATCGAAGGCTTTTTCTCTGTATTCACCGTAAGCAGTTGTGAAGATCACTTCATAGTTAAATTCTCTGGTTCGTTCCAGAACCTCAAAGCCCGTATCATTGCCAAGCCGTATATCCAGAAATATCAGATCCGGTTTACAGGTACGTATAGCATCGACTGCCCGGTTTGCAGTATCCGCAGTAGCGGCAATTGTTATATCTGGTATATAGCATTTGACGATTTCCTGCAATACTTCTATAGCAGAAGATTCATCATCAATCAAAACAGCCTTAATCATTATATAAGCTCATTTAATAATGGTAATACTACTATCGCCTCTGTTCCTGTTTCTTGCACGGGTTGTTGAAACAAAAGCTCTGCTTTGAAGCCATGCAGCTTATTCAAAACCTTAATTCGTTCATGTATATTTTGTATAGCCGTTGATTGTCTGATGCCTGGTATTCCCGGTTTTACTTTGTCATTCTGCCCAGGTACAAACCCTGTACCATTGTCTGTAACAGATATACGCAGTATGGAATCTGTAAAATCGAAGCGTATGGATAAGCGGGCCTCACCTCCATCTCTGACTATTGGCAGTAATGCATGCTGAAATGCATTCTCGATCAGAGGCTGAATAAGCATAGAAGGTATATACCGGTGCAGTATTTCTGCAGGAGGGCGATCGATATGAATCAGGACTTTGTTGCCCATACGCAGGTTTTCCAGCTCGATATACATTTCCAGACTTTCCAGTTCTTCTGATACCTGAATATACAGATCCTTTGAGTTTTCCAGATATTTGCGGATCAGGGTAGCGAACCTTGCCAGATAGCGATTAGCTGATCGCTTGTCTTCCTTCAATACAAACTGTTGAATGGAATTCAGGGTATTGAAAAGAAAATGAGGATTCATCTGGCTGCGAAGAGCAGAATGCTCCAGACGCAGCAGCGTAAGCTTTGTTTTCTGTCGTCTCCTGTAACGGTTGAAATACCAGTATCCGATCAGGGCCGGCATAACCAGCAGCACACTTGTCAGGGATATCCTGAACCATCTGGTGCCGGTAAAATGCGGCTGTATTGTAATACGCATAGCCGCTGTTTCTCCACTGATATGACCGTGTTTACTAACCAGTCGTACATGAAAGGTATAGTGTCCCGGTTTAAGTCCCCGGTACAATACAAAGTTATTATCAGCTTCTGTCCAGTCATTCTCCAGCCTGTCGAGTCGGTACTGAAAACGTACGTCATCCAGACTGGCCAGATCAATCCCCGAAAAATCAAAGCGCAGATTGTTTTGAAAGTAAGCCAGCTTGTCTAGTTTTTCCGTTTCGAAAGGCAGGCCGTTGACCTCAACGGCTGTTATAAAAACAGAAGGATGGCGGCCAGGTATTACTTTAGTTGGCGGTACGAAGAAAATCAGGCCTTTGTCTGTCGCCATGTATATTGTATCTCCCTTAAAGCAAAAAGCATTTAGCTGGTCTGCCAGCAGACCGTCTCCGGATGAATAGGCGATTACTTCGGGTTTACTCGTATGCAAACGAACACGGTTCAGGGCCTTGTCTGACAATATCCACAGCTCTTCGGACATATTACCGGTCATATCCTGTATGATATTACCGCGCAATCCCTGCTTTTCTGATAAATGCCAGATAGTGTCTTTAGTTTGACCAAAAATTCCTTCACCATATGTACCGGCAATCAGCAGACTGGTATCGGTCAGAATTTTAGTAACACGCTTGTTGTGTAGTCTTTGTTGTATTTCATCGGTTCGGGGATGCGTTGTTTTCAGACCATTGAGTGTACCCCATAGCATCTGGTTATCCATAAAGCCCAGTGATGTGGTGCGCCCGTTTGTAATCCATGATTCATGGCCGCCGTTCCGGGCTATGCGCAGAATACCGCTATTTGTGGCAAAATACAATGAGTCGTTGTGGAGGTAAAGATCTTTTACTGACACCGGTTCGGATAGTTGCGTAAAGCGTCCGTGTTCATAAGCAAAAATGCCCCGGTCTGTTCCGCTCCATATAATGCCTTCCGGGCTCACATACAATTTACGGACTTTGTTTATGCCCGGATTGCCGATGGTAAGCAGTTTTTTGATGGAAAAATCCATGGTGGAAATTACATAGACCGACCCGTAATCGGTACCGGCATACAACAAACCCTTGTGGTAATAAAGTGAATGAAGTGCGGGAAACGGTTGCTCGTCTGAAGATGTTATTTCATAAAACCGGAGAGCGGGAGCCATATAAACTCCCTGGCCAAGGGTGCCAATCCATACATTACCTTCCGAATCTTCCTGTATGGATGTGATCGTTACATGGTCCAGCAAGGGTATCCAGCTGCTGAGGGACCGGTCCTTAACAAATAACCCGGTACGGGTTCCGATCCAGCAGGTTGAGCGTGAGTCTTTCAAAAAACAAAGTATTGCACCTGCAGGCTTCCAATCAAATGCAATGTATTCATTGTCTTTGATAAATGCTCCGGGTGTATACCGGTAAATACTGGTTTGTTGTCTCGTTTTGGAAATCAGGTATTGCCCCTCGACAGGAGATTCTTCAACGATGTGCTTCCCATCAAATGTAAGGCGATAGCCGGATGCATACCCATAAATAAAAGATCCCTGCTGAGTGAATTCATAGATACCGTTGTATCGGCCATTCGTATCAGAATAGGAAATTACAGATTCGTCGGGGTACAAAACCTTTATACCTTCGTCTTCCGATGAAATCCATATCGTGCTGTCTGATGCGATAAAAAGATTCTTTACCATATATGTAAAGTTGAGCCGATCCAGAACAACGCTGTTGGATGCATTGTACAACAAACCATTGAAATAATAGGACAGGCGGCCATTGTAGCTCAGAAACCATATGCGTCCTTTATAATCTTCGCGGACTTTAAAAATTTCATTGTCGGCCAGACCTTGTTGTAGCGTATAGTTTCTGAATCGATTACCATCGAAGCGGCTTACCCCGTTTTCTGTCGCCAGCCACAAATATCCTTTCGAGTCCTGTTGGATATCATAGACGACATTTCCAGGCAGACCCTGTGTTACTGTGTAGTTTTTAAGCGCGGGTTTTTGAGCGTACCCGTATAATCCGGCATAAAACAGGCAGCAAAAAAACAATATTCTCCCGAAAATGATTCTTGTGGACATTTCTTGAAAGAATACCTGTATGCAAAAGAGGTTTGCATACAGGTTGTATTAGCAGTTAATGTATTTCTTGATTGGATGGAGTTGTATTGCGCAAGACAATATAGCCCAGTATCCCGCCGATAATGGAAGCCGAGAAAATGCCGATTTTAGCCTGAGCGATAAATTCTTCGGAAGTAAAAGCCAGTGAGGTTACAAACAGAGACATGGTAAAGCCGATAGAAGCCAGCAGGCCAAGACCAAAGAGATTGCGGACAGTCATTCCATTGGGGAACGGAGCAACGCCAAGCTTGATAAACAGCAGGGTGGTACCCGCTACTCCGATAACTTTTCCAATCAGCAATCCAAGACCTACGCCAATGGCTACATTGGAGCTGAGCAGCTGCTCCGGGTCTATTGCAAGGGAAACACCCGCATTGGCCAGAGCGAAAACTGGCAGGATGAAAAAGGTAACAAAGGGATGAATAGCATGTTCCAGACGTTGCAGAGGGGGAATAGCAGCCTTCGTATCCTCGATTACCTCTTCCAGAATCTGCAGCTGGGAGCCGGTAAGCGTCGGAATCTTGTCGTTGGGGTCTATACCTTTGAAACGGTTAAGATAATACTGAATCTTGGTGATCAGAACATTCTCTTTGATGGATACATCGGCCGGTATGGTAAAAGCTGCCAGTACCGAAGCTATGGTTGCATGCACTCCGGACAGGAGAAAAGCTGTCCAGACGCCGGCTATTCCCAGAATGCCATAAAACAGGATATTGCGGACTCCAAGCAGGTTTCCGGCAAACATGATGCCTGCGCAGCCCAAACCGATCAGAAGGCTTATAACGGAAATATCAGACGTATAGAAAAAAGCAATAACCAGCACAGCGCCCAGATCATCCACAATGGCAAGCGCTGTCAGAAATACTTTGAGTGAAAGCGGTATGCGGCTGCCCAGCATGTATAAAACTCCCAGTGCAAAAGCGATATCCGTAGCCATGGGAATACCCCAGCCTGCATGCTGCTCACCGCGCGGATTAAGAATCAGATAAATCGTAGCAGGTACGACCATACCTCCCATTGCTGCGATAATTGGCAGCAGGGCTTTCCGTGGATTAGCCAGCTCACCGCCTACAATCTCCCGTTTTAGCTCCAGACCTACCACAAAAAAGAAAATAGCCATAAGCCCGTCATTGATCCAGTGATGCAGCGTATACTCCAGGTAAGGTTTGCCGTTGAGCTGAAAAGCAAGACGATGTTCAAAAAAATGAAAATAGGACTCTGCCCAGGGGGAATTTGCCAGAAAAAGAGCAATGACTACACTGATACCAAGTACGATGCCGCCGGATTTTTCCTGCTTTATAAAACGCTGTAAAGGATATACGATACGATCAATCGGGTAAGTTTTGGGAGAATTCATGGTTAATTACGATGTTTCAAAATCTGAATATATAAAACCTGCTTAAGAAAACTCAATTTATTCTGCTATAACAAGAGGAATTTTTCCGGATTAGTTATTCAGGCCGGTAAAAAAATAAAGAATACGCTGTCTGGTGATATGGTGTTATTTGTTGGTAATTAACATGTTATTTGTTTTTTAGGATGTATCAGAAACCTTTTGCTGTTGCTCCCGGTTAATAAAACAGGAAGCAGTATATGAGCAGACAGAAAGAGGCGATTGAGGATTGAATACACTGTTTCCGAGCAAAGTTGAACAATCTGAAAAGAGTTCATAAAAACAGAAGCCCCGTAAGGCTTCTGTTTTTTTATGCAAAAAAAGCCGGAAATGTCAAGCAGGCGCTGTGTTATACCATTACAGCCGGTTCGGAATACTGATTTAATGTGTATTTTTACTGTTTCAGCCATTAAAGACAGCGTAAAAGGAGCATGTTATATCCAAAAAATATAGAAATCAAGCTGGGGTTTGATCAGATCAGGGAAATGGTAAGCGGGCAGTGCCTCAGCAGCCTGGGCAAAGGTTATATAGATAAAATTCAGTTCTCGTCGGATAGCGACCTGATTACAAGACTTGTCGATCAGACCAGCGAATATATGCAAATACTTGCCGAAGGGCTGTCTTTTCCTACGCAAAACTATATTAATGTACATCCTGTATTGGATAAGCTCCGGCCGGAAGGAGCCTTTTTAAGTCCGGAGGAATTTCAGAATCTGAAAATTTCCATGCAGACTATTGTAGCCTGTATAAGCTTTCTGGAAGGCAATGAAGAACGTTTTCCCCGGCTGGCTGCTTTACGGGACGGAGTCAGTCTCGACCAGCACCTGATCCGCTCGATAGATCGTGTGATTGATGATCATGGTATTGTTCGTGCCAATGCCTCGCCTGCGCTGGCGGAGATCAGAAAAAACCTTCAGCAGGAACAAAACCGTGTTCGCAGAGAACTGGACAAAGTGCTGAACGACGCAAAACGGCAGGGATATATTGACGATGAGTTTTCAGTAACTATCCGTAATGGCCGGATGGTAGTCCCGGTAAGGGCCGAGTTTAAAAGAGCAGTCAGAGGCTTTGTGCAGGATGAATCGGCTTCCGGACAGACTGTATTTATTGAGCCGGCGCAGGTACTGGAGATTAACAATGCGATCAGGGAGCTGGAGCATGCGGAGCGCCGGGAAATAATAAAAATACTGACCAGGCTTAGCAATGAGTTTCGGCCGGAAATTCCGCAATTGCGCAAAGCTTACGTGTTTCTTGGTTTGCTGGATTTTATCAGAGCCAAAGCCCTTGTATGCGCTCAGCTTAAAGCAATCAGACCGGAAATTCAGAAACAGCCGGCATTGAAAATGCGGGATGCCAGACATCCGTTGTTATACCTGTCTCATACCCGGCAAGACCGGTCCGTGATTCCTCTGTCGTTGGAGCTTGATCAGAATCAGCGGATAATTCTGATTTCAGGGCCTAATGCCGGCGGAAAATCAGTGGCGCTCAAAACGACCGGGCTGATTCAGTACATGTTTCAGTCCGGATTTCCCGTACCGGTAGGAGAGGGAAGCGCTCTGGGAGTCTTCAGGGATATTTTTATCGATATAGGTGATGAGCAATCCCTGGAAAATGATCTGAGCACCTATAGCTCCCACCTGAAAAACATGAAGTATTTTCTGCAGTTTGCGGATAAAAATACGCTTATTCTGATCGATGAGTTTGGTACGGGTACCGAGCCGCATTATGGCGGGGCTATTGCCGAGGCAGTGCTGGAGGAGCTCAACAGCAAACAGGTGCGGGGAGTAGTTACTACGCACTATGCCAATCTGAAAACCCTGGCAGATACCACCGAAGGGCTGGTTAATGCCGCCATGCTCTTTGATATGCATCTGCTCGAGCCGCAGTACCAGCTCGAAACAGGCAAGCCCGGAAGCTCATTTGCCGTAGAAATAGCCCGTAAGACGGGAATCCCGGCCGGAGTTATTGAGCGGGCCGTAAGCAAGATCGGAGATGATAAGGTTGAATACGACCGTCTGATAAAGGAGCTGGAAAAAGAGAAAAGCAAGGTCAGGAGGCGTACGGAAGAATTGAAAAATCAGCAGCGGATTCTGAAAAGCCGTCTTGAAAAGCTGGAGGAGCAAAATTCGTTTTTGGAAACACACCGCAAAAAGCTGATGAATCAGGCACGCCAGGATGCCAAAATCCTTATAATCCAGGCTAACCAGAAGATAGAGGAAACCATACGCCTGATCCGGGAAAGTAAAGCGGAAAAGGACCCGACAAAAGAGCTGAGAAAGGAACTGGAAAAGTTTTCGGACCAGCTCAGACAGGAGCCTGTTGAGGAGCCGGATGCCGGAATAGAGCCGGAAGAAGGAGAAATCGCTGTAGGCGATGCGGTCAGAGTGATCGGACAGGATACCCTTGGGGAAGTTGTTGCGCTGAAAGGCAATGAGGCAGAAATACTGATCGGTTCACTCAAATCAAAAATAAAGCTCAGCCGTCTCCAGAAAGTAAGCAGGAAAGCCTACAAAAAACAGCTGGGAGACACGGGCAGTGTCTCTTCGTCCCGTTCAATGAACCTGAACGAAAAGTTTTCCGAGTTCTCGCCTTCTATCGATGTAAGGGGCATGAGAGCAGAAGAAGCTATTCCATTGGCAGATGCGCTGGTGGATAATGCCATTCTTTTTTCTGTTCCGGAAATCCGGATTGTACATGGTAAAGGCAATGGTATCCTGCGCACTGTACTCCGGAATCATCTGAGCCGTTTTCCCCAGATTAAAGCCATGGCCGATGAACACGCAGAAAGAGGCGGGGCAGGAGTGACGGTCATATCTCTCTGAATTAGCCGGATAGGATGCAGGTGCTTGTTTTTCTATGTGTTTTTTTAGTTGTTTTTAATCATTAAAGGAAAGAGTTTAAAGCGTAAGGCTCAAGATCGTAGTGCAGATTTCCGGTGTCAGAGGTTCTCCTGTGTTTGTAGGACTAGGATATGATCTAATTTAGTATTTCATAAGTGAAGACTATTACCGTTTTGTATATCATTGGCTAAGGAGTACGGATTAGTTCTTCTTAAAAGAAACTACCTGCCATTTAAGTGCCTGGACCTATATCCGGATAGAAGCCGGATAAATTAAAAGAAACTTTTTACGGCTGAATAAAAGCATCATAAACTATTTTGAAATTCCGGCTTAACTTTTTGTTGCAACACTGAGTTGATTGAATAAAATCCCGCTTTTTGGAGAGTAGAACTTTTTACACAAACTCAGTAGAACATGGAAATTGCATTAGTGTTGGGGCTGTTGGTAATGGTTTTGGTACTTTTTGCCACGGAAAAACTGTCAGTCGATGTTATTACCATCATTATGTTGATAATACTCATTCTGACAAAGATTATTACTCCTGAAGAAGCATTTGCCGGTTTCAGCAGTGACTTTATCGTTATTTTATCCTCTATTTTCGTAATCAGCGGTACACTGATGGAAACCGGCGTGCTGGATGATATCGGAGCCCGTATGGTCGGGATCATCAGCAGGAGAAGAAATGCCCTGATGTTTCTGGTGACAGGCTTTCCGGGGATATTGTCCGCTTTTATGAACAATACAACGGTTACCGCGATCTTTATCGGGCCCTTGCTCGGACTTTCTAAAAAGTTAAAAATAAGTCCGTCCAAAATTCTGATGCCTCTGGCTTTTATGTCCATTATAGGTGGAACTGTCACATTGATTGGTACCTCTACCAACGTAGCGGTAAGCAGCGCCTTGCCTCAATACGGGCTTCCGACGCTCAATATGTTTTCATTCGCTCATCTGGGGTTGATCTTGTTCTTTACCGGCGCTGTTTATATAATTTTCGTCAGCAGGTTTTTTGTGCCGGCCAGGCAGAAGCCGGAAGCGATGGAAGAGGATGAGGGGCGTACCTACATGAGTGAGATAAAGATTCGGGAAGGTGGGGCATTGATTGGTCAGAAAGTACATGAGTCCAAATTGCAGAAAAAGGATATTAAAGTACTTAGTGTGCTGAGAGATAATAAGCGGATCAAAATAGATGCGGAAAGTACTTTCAAGGAAAATGATCTGGTTCTGATCAGTTGTGTCATGAGCAGCCTTATGAAGCTTAAGGAATCTGAAGGGGTTGCGATACGTGCGGATATACTGCATGGTGATGGTGATGGTAAAGTGGTTAATGGTTTTCAGATCGCGGAAGTCCTTGTTACACCGAATTCCAGTCTTGTCAAGACGATCATTAAAGAGTCCCGGCTGAGGTCACGATATGGAGTAGAGGTACTGGCTGTGCATCGGCTGGATCAGGAGCTGACGACCAAGCTGGAAGATTTTTGTATCCAGACCGGTGACTTATTGCTGGTGCAGGGAGAAAAGGAGAGAATCAAAGCGCTGGATGAAGAAAATGACTTTCTTGTACTGGATGACTTCAAGCCAAATCTGTATAAGGAAAAGAAAGGATACATTGCCCTGGGGATTTTTATGGCGGCTGTGATCGTTGGCAGTATTGAGTTGATACCCCTTGCTGTAGCTTTTATGATGGCTACTCTGATTATTATTCTCCTGGGGATAATACGACCGGAACGCGCCTATCAGCTTATAGACTGGCGCATGCTGATATTGATTGGTGGTATGAGCGCTTTTGGTACGGCCATGAAAAAATCAGGTGCGTCCGAATTTCTGTCTGATCTGATTGTAAAAGTTTTTGAACCAATGGGAGTTTATGTCATTCTGGCGGCTTTTGTGGTATTGGTTGTGATTCTGACCCAGCCTATGTCGAATGCAGCAGCAGCCCTGGTTGTATTGCCTATAGCTATTGAAACGGCCCAGCAGCTTGGTGTAAATCCTATGACATTTGCCATTGCCATTATGCTCGGAGCGTCTGTTTCGCTGGTCGCTCCGTTGGAGCCTGCCTGCATATTAGTATATGGTCCGGGAAAATATAAGTTCAGGGATTTTATCAAGGTCGGAACCCCGATCACACTACTCCTGATTGCCGAAATCGTATTCTTTTGCCCGGTTTTCTGGCCATTGTAACAGCAGCCATAATACAAAGAGGCAGCCGGGAAAGCTGCCTCTTTGTATTTACTAATATTGTGTAATAAAATCAGATAGAAAAGCTTTCACCGCAACCACAGGTCCGTGAAGCATTCGGGTTTACAAAATGAAACCCCTTGCCATTTAATCCATCCGAAAAATCAAGAGTAGTACCAGCCAGATACAGCAGACTTTTCTTGTCTACCATGACTTTAACACCCTTGTCTTCAAATATCTGATCCGCTTCGGAAGTCTGATTATCAAATTTCAGATCATACATGAGGCCGCTGCAGCCGCCCCCCTTTACCGAAACCCGGATATTGAACTCAGCGCTGTATCCTTCCTGCTGCCGAAGCGCGTGAATATGCTCTTTCGCTTTATCTGTAACTGCAATCATTGATTTAACCTTTATATAAAATAGATTACACTATGTTATACAACAAATAACATGCCTGCTTCTGTTCCTGAAGCCAGTCCATAAAACTAGCAAAAAAATAGCACTTTGAAAACCCCTCACAGCTGTCTGACAGATCCGGCAGGTATCGGGGAACACAGGAAAGTGTGCTGACCTAGCGCCAGCCGGACTGTCGCTGCTTCACTTTTTTTGCATCTTTCTTACATTTAGCGCTTGACTTGGTACAGGTTATGGCTGTACATGTCATACCGATAAGTGTCAGACCAAACAAGACAGTAAAGAAATTGATACGTAGCTTATTCATAATAGTACATTCGTTAGATTATTATACCCCGATGCGTCCCTGCTTACGCATTTTTTTGATTTTTTTTACATTCTTTTTACACTCGGGTCTTGCTCTGGTAGTGCATGAAGCTGCTATGCCGCCAAGGAAGGAAAGTAAGAGAAGGCCGATCAGAAACTTTTTCATATATCTTTGATTTACTAAATAAACAGATTGCAAATTTACTATTATTTATGAAGAGAATAGTAAAGCTTAACCTGATTTTAAGAAACTATGTTTACCTATTTGTACCTTTGCTGCTGAAAAGGTAAACAGAAAAAATAGTTTTAATTGAAATGAATTCAGAAAAAAGAACGGAATTGTCTGAAATTGGTGAATTTGGTCTGATTGACCTGCTCAAAAAAGATGTGGTCCGGTACAATGCTTCTACAGTAGAAGGAATCGGGGACGATGCGGCGGTAATAGGGGATGGAGAAATGCTTACGGTAGTATCGACGGATATGCTGGTAGAAGGTGTTCATTTTGATATGACATATACTCCGCTAAAACACCTGGGATATAAGGCAGTGGCTGTGAATATTTCCGATATTGCTGCGATGAATGCTATTCCGGAACAGATTACGGTAAGTGTGGCAGTAAGCAGCCGTTTTTCTGCCGAAGCCATTCTGGAATTGTACAAAGGTATCGCTGCGGCATGCGAGAACTATAAGGTAGATCTGGTAGGCGGAGATACTACTTCAAGTCTTACCGGACTTATTATATCAATTACTGCTATCGGAAAAGTCAGTAAAGATCGCATTGCCTATCGCAAAAATGCCCGGCTAAACGATCTTTTGTGTGTGACCGGAGATCTGGGCGGAGCCTACATGGGCTTGCAGATACTGGAAAGGGAAAAGCAGGAATTTATGGTAAATCCGGATATGAAGCCGCAGCTGGAAGACAAGGATTATATTGTCCACAGGCTGCTCAAGCCGGAAGCAAGAACCGATATCATGCATCAGTTTGCTGATCTGGGGCTTGTACCGACTTCAATGATCGATATCTCTGACGGTCTTGCCTCAGAGCTGATTCATATATGCAGGGCATCGGGACTGGGAGCCAGAATCTATGAAGACAAGCTGCCGGTGGATAAGCTGACATATGAAACCGCGCTGGAGTTTCATCTGGATCCTACTACCTGTATTCTCAATGGGGGAGAAGATTATGAGCTTCTTTTTACGATTGATCAGAACGATTTTTCCAAAGTCAAAAATCATCCGGATATTACAGTAATCGGACATATGGTGCCGTCTTCGGAAGGTATTGCTCTGGTCACCAAACAAAACAACATTGTATCCCTTACTGCTCAGGGCTGGAAGCATTTTGAAAAATAGAGCGCCAAAATAAATAGTTAAAGTGTCTGATCCGGAGTGAACTTTCCATATCAGACGCTTTTATTTTTTAGTCTTCCGGATAGGGAACAAAAACAAAGTTGGTAAAATCGTTATCTACTACAAATAAGCAGCAGAACTCATCCGGATTTTTATACGCTGCAATAAACTCGGATTCGTTTTCGACCAGTTTGCGCTGTACAAATTCATCCAAAAAAGAAGCGTACACATTCCAGTTGATGGCCAGCTCTCTTCTCCCTATAAGCAGCTGCCCGATGGGAAGTTCCAGCTTGCTGATCGGAAAAATCGGGAAGTCTGAAAATTTCCTGACTCTGATCTGGTAGCTTGTCTCCTTTAATGTTTCGGCAACCAGCGCAAAATCTTTAGTAATTGTGCCTAGATACTTTCCATCCAGTTCGGGGTCATTATTCATACTATTCAGATTAAGATCGATAAAAACGAATATGCTAAAATAGTAAAAAAACAGATTCAGCCGGCAATTTTGCCGACAGGTAGCTGACGGAGATCCGGTGAGAATATTTCTGCACAAACTGATATATATCAGTAAAATAAATCACCTTTTTGATTGCCTCTCATTGATATAAGTTTTAAAGTTGCATTTTAAATACAACTTTAAAACTTAAAAGAATATGATTACACAGGAAGAAAAAGCAATTGTAAAGGCGACCGTGCCCGTCTTAAAAGAAGGTGGACTTGCGCTGACAACTCATTTTTACAAGCGCATGTTTGAGCATAATCCGGAGCTGAAAAACATTTTTAATTTGGGGAATCAAAATGATGGCAAACAGCAGCAGGCTCTTGCCATGGCGGTTCTTGCCTATGCAGAAAACATAGACAACCCGTCAGTACTTTTACCGGCTGTAAACAAAATTGCACAAAAGCATACCAGTCTGAATATTCGTGCAGAACATTATCCGATTGTTGGCAAGCACCTGATTGCTTCTATTTCAGAAGTGCTGGGCAGTGCTGCGACTCCTGAAGTGCTGGCTGCATGGACCAGCGCTTATAATCAGCTGGCAGATATTTTTATCAGTTACGAAGCCGGTCTATATACCGGACAGAGCACAAGGTCAGGCGGATGGAGCGGCTGGCGGCCGTTTATAGTGAAGAAAAAGGTAAAAGAGTCTGAAGAAATAACATCCTTCTATCTGTATCCGGCAGACGGAGGCAAAGTAGCGTCATTTCTTCCCGGGCAGTATGTAAGTGTCAATATTTTTCTGCCTTCTGTCAGTCTTTTTCAGGCACGGCAGTATAGCTTGTCCAATGCGTCAAACGGAACATGGTACCGGATCTCTGTAAAAAGGGAACGGGGCGATGTCAGTACTCCGGCCGGTATGATTTCCAATTATCTTCACGACAAGATCACAGAAGGGGACATGGTAGAGCTGGCTGCTCCTGCCGGTGATTTTGTGCTGGACTGCCTGCAGACGAATCCGGTAGTGCTGATTAGCGGGGGTATCGGACAGACACCCTTGCTGAGTATGGTAGAAACCCTCATTCAGGCAGGAACGGAAAGAGAGATTGTATGGATCCACGGCTGCCGGAATTGTGATGTGCATGCCTTTGATGATCTGCTTGAAAAGTATCGTCTGGAGTATGGCAGGATGAAAAAGTTTGTTTTTTATGAAGCCGCAGGAACCGGAAATCAGGTAGAGGAGGGTATTGTGGATATAGCCAGACTTCCGCAGGATGTCATAAGTCCGGAAGCTTCTTTTTATATTTGCGGGCCTTCTGCGTTTATAAGAAAGCAGTATTCCGATTTAAAGTCGAGAGGGGTAAAATCTGAAGCTATTTTCTATGAAGAATTTGGGCCGCATATTCTTTCTCTGAATTGATTTTCAACAAAAAATTACTCTATGAAGCTGAACCAGTTTACCGATTATGGTTTACGTATCCTGATGTATCTTGCGCATAAGCCTGATGAGCCGGCGGCAACTATCAGCGAATTGTCAGAAACATTTAAGATATCCCGGAATCATCTGGTAAAAGTGGTTCAGTTTCTTTCGAATCATAAAATCCTGAAGGCACGGAGAGGCAAAGGGGGCGGGCTGAGCCTGGCCGGACCGCCGGAAGAGTACAGGATAGGACAGTTGATACTTTTGATGGAGCAGAGTGACTGCGTCATTGATTGCGAGCAGAGAGAATGCATCCTGCAGGGAAGCTGCCTGCTGAAATATGCTCTGAGTAATGCCTATAAGGAATTTATACGTTTTCTGGACAATTATACGCTGAGCGACGTGGCAGGCGGAAAGACCGGAGTAATGCTGAGAGAGCTGATACCCAAAATATAAGCTCCCTGTTCCTGTAAAAAGCAAACCCGGTCAGATAAGCATCTGCCGGATTTGGAACATGGGGAAACAGTAAGGGGAAAATTGCCTGGCACATTTTACAGTGGCCAGAATACAGGTACCAGACCGACTATCAGGGCGATCAGGATTAAAGTAATCGGGCCGCCTATGAGGACAAAATCTTTAAATTTATATTTTCCCAGTCCATAGACCAGCACACTCGAGGGTTCGAGCGGCGTGACCAGGGATACCGATGCTCCCAGCATTATACATATGGCAAAAGTTTTGGGATTGACAGCCAGCTGCTGAGCGGTGGCAATAGCTACCGGAAGTACTACCAGGGCAGCGGCAGCATTGGACATCGGCTGGGTCAGTATAACTACCAATACAACAAAAGCCGCCAATATGGGAATCACTCCGATGGGTTTAAATACCTGAACAATCTTGGTAGCGAGAAATTCGGATGCTCCGGATTTTTCCATGGCCGAGCCAAAGGCAGTCATACCCGCGATCAGAATCAGCATGCGCCAGTCTATCAGCTGATAGGCACGTTCGGGAGTAGTGATGCGGAGAAGTATAATCAAAAGTACCCCGATTACGTATGCTACAGGCAATGCAACGATTTTCAGGCTGCCTGCCAGAATAGCAGCCATAAAGATTGCCAGTGTAATATATCCTTTCCGTTCTTTAAAAAGATTGGGCTTGTATTCATCAACGACCAGAAAATCTCTGGACTGATTCAGTGCCTTGATGCTTTTGCGATGACCTTGTACGAGGAGCATATCACCGGTATTAAGACAAACTTCCTCCAGCCGTTGATCAAGTTTATGATTCATGCGGTGCAAACCCAGGAGCTCAATATTGAACATGGAATCCATATCGGGCTCCTTGATATCTTTTTTGGTAAACACGCTCCCCGGAGTGATAAGAATTTCAGCGATTTGTAGGCCATTGATCCCGTTACCGTTTTTAGTGGCTATTGCATCTGCTTTAATAGCAATAGAATTGCTTTCTTTCAGCCTGATCAGATCCTTGCTGTTAGCCTGTACCAGCAACAGATCCTCGGCCTGAATCGTGTCGTTTTTGCCGGGGGCAAATGTTTTGTCTCCCCGTATTACTTTTAATACATTCAGGTTTTTCTTTTCCAGCCTGGAACTCAGTACCGGTTGTCCTATCAGCCTGCTGTCAGCAGCTATATGTACTTCACTCAGATATTCCCGCAGGTCGGAATCTTCTTCGGCTCCGCTTTTTTGTCTGCCAGGCATGATACGATCACCAAACACGATCATATATATAGTATAAGCGCCAAACAGAATAAGCCCTATCTGGGTAAATTCAAACATGCTGAGCGCTTCAATGCCATAGTTGGGAAGCGCTCCGCTGACTGCAATGTTGGTTGATGTTCCGATCAGGGTAATTGTGCCGCCTACAATTGACGTGAATGCCAGCGGCATCAGTACTTTAGAGGGGCTTATATTCAGATTTTTTGCAATGCCCATAAAAGGGCCGATGAAAATGGCCGTAATTGCCGTGTTGTTCATAAAGGCTGAAAGCATACCAGGCACGATTATGGTTGAGATAGAAAGCATTTTTTTTCTTTTCTTCACCAGGCGAACAAGTCTTGCACCTATGGCATCCAGAACCCCGCTATCCATTAGGGTTCCGCTGATTACAAAAATGGAGGCAAGCATAAAAATAAAATCACTGCTGAAACCGGCAAAGGCCTCTTCCGGTGTGATAATGTTGGTAAGAATCAGCGTGACGAGCATAATACCCGTGATTACATCGACTGAAAGTTTTTCTGTGGCAAAAAGAACCAGAACGAGTCCTAATAAGCCTAATACAATTGCGATTTCCATAAAGCTAAGAGGGGCGTATAATTTTAGTTTGTTTGATAATGTTTTGAAAATTTATTCTATAAACTCTATAGAGAATACTTTTTTTATAGTGAATTTAAAAATGAAAGAAAAATAGTTCATGCAAAGAGTATTTACAGACTCAGCCGAATGCTATAGTGTCTGAAACGGATATATTTTTAGCTGATTTTTGAGCAATGCAGATGTATTACTGAACATTCTTCCCTAAATTCCGGATTACATAATGGCTCTGTCTGATTATATGAATACACTGCGAAAAGGAAACAAATCATTTTTTCTGATACTGGTAATGTATCTCGCCTTTATCAGTCTTGGACTCCCGGATGGCCTGCTTGGAATAGCATGGCCTTTCATGAGCTCCAGGTTTCATGTACCACTTGATGCCCTCGGAATCCTGCTGGTTTGCTTTACCGCAGGGTATCTGTCCACCAGCAGTACCAGCGGCAAGATTCTCAACATAATTTCCCTGGGAGTGCTTCTGATAGTAAGCTGTCTTCTGACAGGATTGAGCTTGTTGGTGTATGCTTTCACCAGTTACTGGTATTTTGCGATCATGGCTTCGTTCTGCCTGGGGGCGGGCGGGGGAGCGATTGACTCATCCATTAATACATTCGCAGCTTCCCGCTTCAGTGCAAGCACGTTAAACTGGCTTCATGCTTTTTACGGCGTGGGGGCAACACTTGGGCCTCTTCTGGTTACTTTCTTGCTTGCCGGTGGTTTTCAATGGTTCGATGGATACATTATTGTAGCAGTCATTCAGATAGCGCTATCCGTACTGTTTCTGTATAGCCGGAACAGCTGGCAGGTTTCATCCCATGAAGAAGAGGAGCGTCGCCCGGGAGCAGAATATCTGCAAACAATGAAGCTGCCTGTTGTCTGGATTAACATATTGATCTTTTTTCTTTATACCGGATTTGAACAGGGTTTCGGACAATGGATTTTTACTATACTTACCAAATCAAGAGGGATGATCGATGAGGAGGCCGGACTCTGGACGAGCGCATATTGGGGCAGTCTGACAGTGGGAAGGATGCTTTCCGGAATCCTGCTTACCAGAATTTCGGTAAATCATGCATTAAAGGTTGCTCTGACAGGTATAGTGACAGGTGCCTTTCTGGTGATGCTCAACATCGGTAATTTTTTTACCCTCGCCGGAATTATGATAATAGGATTGGCAAATGCGCCTGTATTTCCGAGCCTCATTGCAGTGACTCCGAAAACAGTGGGGAAAGAGCATGCCGCTACGGCCATCGGTACCCAGATCTCCGCTGCCATGTTGGGCGCATCGTTGTTGCCGGCTTTTGCGGGATGGCTTTCCCGGGGGTTAGGTCTTGAGGTGATCACAAAAGTTTTTGTACTTGCGGCAATAATATTGATGGTGCTCTACTTCCTTTCAATACGAAAAGCAAAAAGCAACCAGTAGACTTAGCCTTCTGATTTGATGAAGAGCGTCTGAACCAGCAGTCTGCACAAGCATATATGATATGCCGGGAACTGTATGCTGATAAAGTGAAAATTGTATAATTTGAAGGGTGGCTTTATGTCGGGGGACTTGTATTTGCTGATTTGTATTTAGATAAATTGTGTTTTTTAGGGCCTTTTTTTGTTTTTCTACAACGTTTTCCTTTTATTAAAATATTACTTTTTCTATATCAGGTTGAATAGCAGAAAGGGAACGGATTTCTCATCCCGATTGTATTCAATCAGAACTTACTACTGATTCTTCTTTCTGATGAAATTTGCTCCCTCTGAAAATCTTACTGAAAACCAGGTTGATAAAGGATTAAAGCTTGTTGTAAAAGATGGCCTGATGTCAGAAGCCATGGCTACCCTTACAGGAGGAGCTTTTCTGATTGCTTATGCGATGCAGTTGGGAGCCTCCAACTTTCAGATTGGTTTGCTGGCCTCTATGCCTCCTCTTGCCAATTTATTTCAATTAGCAGCTATTTATCTGATTTTCCTTTCGGGAAACAGACGAAAATTATCGGTGTCTTCTTCTGTATTTGGGAGAGTAATCTTGCTTGTAATCAGTCTTATTCCTTTTCTGTTTACCCCTTCCACAGGACTAACCCTGCTGCTTTGTCTTCTTTTCTTTCATTATGCGATGGGAGCGATTAGCGGATGCAGCTGGAACTCCTGGATGAAAGACCTGGTTCCCGAAAACCGGCTGGGAACGTATTTTTCCGGAAGGAGCCGGTTAATACAGATATTGAATGTCGTGTTAAGTTTGTCATGTGCAATATTGCTGGATTTTGTTAAATCAGATTTTGCACATTTTGAAATGCATGCTTACTCCGGAATGTTTTTCATCGGAGGATTGGCAGGACTTTATGGGGCTTATGTGATCTCACGTGTTCCCGAGCCAAAAATGACCGTAATGGGTACTAATTTTATGAGATTGTTTAAAAATCCGTTTAAGGATATAAATTTCAGGAATTTACTAATATTTAACGCAATTTGGGCTTTTGGGATAAACCTGGCGGCTCCTTTCTTTAGTGTCTATTTATTAAAGATGCTGAATTATCCGCTGTCGTATGTAGTGGGCTTTGGCATACTCAGCCAGATAACCAATATCCTCTTTATAAGAGTTTGGGGAAGGTATTCGGACAGATATAGCAATAAAACAATATTGAAAATATGCGGACCTGTTTATTTGTGCTGTATCCTGGCCTTTACCTTTACGACTATGCCTGAAAAGCATATGTTTACCCTGCCTCTGCTTGTAATTATTTATGCTTTAATAGGAGTATCTTCTGCAGGAATAAACCTTTCCATAGGCAATATAGGTATTAAACTGGCTCCTGGTAAGGGCGATGCTGTTGTCTATCTTACTGTACGAGGCATGATGAATGCCTTGTTTGCCGGTATAGCTCCTATTATAGGAGGGTATTTTGTCGACTTCTTTGCCAGTCGGGAATTTGCCTGGAATTTTGAATGGAAAACACCTGACGGAGGTTTTATATTACATACGCTGAATTTTCAGCAATGGGATTTCTTCTTCCTTTTTTCCTTTATAATAGGGATACTGGCATTAAAGAAACTCTCTCATGTTAGAGAAAAAGGAGAAGTGCATCAGAAGAAAGTAATCGGAGAAATCAAAAATGAGCTGATACTGAATAATGTGTTTAGCAAAAAAAGAGCATGAGGCACTTTTCGCTAAACATGAATTCAGCTAACGGAAATAAAATGCCAGGTTCTAAACATATGGCTGATACCGGAATAATTAAATTTACAGGCCTGGAGACAGGAATACAACAGCTTCAGACCTCATAGTTCTAATCAGTATAAAACAATTTTTTTTCTGGTGCGCAGAAGTTTTTGATAAAAGTGAGCTATATTTCCATAATCAGAATAGAGCTGAATTATGAAGCAGCCTCTGTTCTTTTTTCCAGGAAAATAAATCAGTTATTGTCTCAGCAATAGATCCCGTTCGTACATATTGTTTACGTCATTTCTCATGAGAAGCATTATAAAGGCTAAAAGTAATATTGAATATTACAAGATCGCATGCCGGATTATCGAAAAATACATTCCATCACAACAGTTATCACCGGAAGACATAGACAGTCTGATAAACTACCCTCAGTTCAGATCACTTGCCGCCTGGACTCCCAGTATCGTTTGCATAATTGATATTACCAGTAAAAAATATGTATACGTAAGTGATAATATCCAAAATATGCTTGGATATCATCCCAACGAATTTTACCATAGTGGTTTCGTAAAAACCGTGTCCCTGTTTCCGGAACATCAGCTCCATATCGTTCTGGAGCACATATTTCCCTTAATGTTTGATACAATAGACCAATACAGCAGACTTCGACGATCTGAAGATATAAAAATATCATATTGTACCCTGTTCAAGCATAAAGACGGAACTACACGCTGGTATCTTCACCAGATCACAGTTTTGAATTGTAGCAGATCGGGTAATCCTCAGCTTATACTAAAGCAGGTAACCGAGATTCACGATTTTAAACAAGACAATTCTATTGTTATGACCATTTCATTAAAAGATAATCAGGGTGTATATCAGAATATCTTTAAGAAGAGATTCGATTACGAGCATATATACAATCCCTTGTCTCACAGAGAGCGGGAAATAATCAATCTGATGAGTCAGGGATATTCAAGTAAAGAAATTGCCGAAACATTATTCATAAGTGATCATACCGTATACAAGCATAGAAAAAATATGCTTCAAAAAATGAATGTCAGGCGTTCAGGAGAATTACTAAAAAAAGCCATGAGCATCGGAATTATTTAAAATGGATGTATTGGCAGAAAAACCGGTGGTATCGTATTAATATTTCTGATAATGAGAAGATTGAAAGCCTCTTCTTAGGGTGATTATTCTTTCACTCGAAATGCATTAAGCTGATCGAAATACCAACCGAAATGGAGTTTTATCTATTGTTGCATCCCCCCGGAAAGGTTAAGACCTCAGGCCGTTATTTGCTGTCAGAGCAAGGCGGACCTGAAGCCGCAAGGTTAATAATTATCCGGGCACCCCGGGTCGTAGAGGGAGAAAAGTGACTGATTTCTTTTAAGCGGTTATTTTCTTCATAATAAGCATTATTTCTATTTTAATTCTTCCGGCTTTATTTTTACTTTAGCTGGCTAAAAGCTAAACTATTATGAAGAACAGATATCTATTCAGCCTCGTCTTCCTGCTGGCATTTCAGAGCCTGAAGGCGGCGAACATTTTTTCTAATCCCGGTTTTGAGAACGGGCAGGACTGGTGGGGTTTCCAGACACCGGACGGACTGGCGGTTATCGATTATTTGTCTTCCGAAGCCCGTACCGGCTCCAGTGCTGCGCACATACAGGTTACCCAGGCAGCATCCAGCAATTATCAGATTCAGCTAAATGCGCCAAGCAACTGGGCAGCAGAAAACGGCGTCAAATACATCCTTGGTTTTTATGCCAAAGCGGACCGGGATGTTTCCATACATGTGGCCGCCCAGGATGGCCCGCCTTCCTATGGGTACCGCACGGGCTCCGATTTTAGTCTGAGCACCGGCTGGAGATATATCGAAATGATCTATACCTCAGATGTAGAGGGTGAAGGCGCTTTACGTTTCAATATTTTTGCAGGAGCAGCGGCTGCCAATTACTATTTTGATGATTTTTCACTGGAAGTGGTTCAGGATACAGAGCTGGGTACTCCTGTACCGCCGGCTGAAGGAGCCTACTATACCGATGTGTACAGAAACATGTTTCTGGAAATGGGCAAATCAGAGTCCGCAATAAATAATAAAGTCGATGCTGCTTTTCAGCAGCTTTTTCATGGAAATGCATCCACTGAAGCGGTTTACTTTGAAGTCGTACCTGATATGGCTTTTATCAAGGATATTGCCAGCAATGACGTTCGGTCCGAAGGCATATCCTACGGTATGATGGTCGCCGTACAGTTGGATAAGAAAGAAGAATTTGACAGGCTTTGGAAATTTGCCAAATCCTATATGCAGCATCAATCCGGACCGAGGCAGGGCTATTTTGCCTGGCAGGTGGAGGCGGCCCCTCCTTATGGTATCATGGATCCCAATAGTGCGCCGGATGGAGAGAAATATATGGCCATGTCCCTGTTTTTTGCAGCGCACCGCTGGGGCAAGGGGAGCGGAATATTTGATTATGAAGCCGAAGCTCAGCAGCTATTGCACGATATGCTGAATCTTGAATCCAGAAACGGCGGAGTGGTCGATCAGCTTCGTAATATGTTTGACAAAAACAGAAAGCAGGTCGTTTTTGTACCTCGGGGTGATCTGGCGGATTTCTCCGATCCATCCTACCATTTGCCGGCATTTTACAAGCTCTGGTCATTCTGGGCCGATGCCGACAATCGGTTCTGGGCCGACGCGGCCGATACGAGCAGGGCGTATTTTCTGAGAGCCATGCATCCGCAAACCGGCCTCGTTACCGATTATATGACCTTTGACGGTGCTCCCCGGGCTGTAAATTTTAATGAAAATTCTGTGAATTTTGCGTACGACTCATGGAGAGTCATCGGCAACATCGCGATGGACGCGCACTGGTTTGGCAATTCCTGGCATTCGGCTCAGGTTGATAAACTTTTAACGTTCTTTAACAGTCAGGGGGCCAACTATCCTGCTCTTTATCATCAGGATGGAACACCGACCAATGGTACACATACATCCAGCGGCTTATATGCTATGAACGGGGCGGGAACACTTGCCTCAAACAACAGCCAGGCCTGGAATTTTGTGGACAGATTGTATAATCAGGCGTTGCCAACCGGTCAATACCGCTATTATGACGGATTGCTGCATATGCTGGCTCTGCTTCATGCATCCGGAAACTTTAAGATATGGAAACCAGAAATTACCACCAGCGTTTGGGAGCGTACTGGCAACCGCATGGAAATAAATGTTTATCCTAATCCGGCAAGCTCTGGAACTATTTCAATTCAATCAGAATCCATACAAAATGGTCAGCTTGAGCTGAAAGATCTCACAGGAAAAACATTGATACAGACCAGGCTGACAGAAGGAAAGGTGGAAGTATCTGTTGAAAATCTCCAGGGAGGTGTGTATTTTGTACATATTAAGGATGCTCGGAACAATAGCTTTACTGAGAGGATAATTATAAAAAAATAACAGGATTACTTTTGAGAATAAAGCAGGGTCTGAGAAATCAGGCCCTGTTTTGTATATATAGTTTGCAGAGATGATGGGAGGGGAAGGCTGGTAAATTTTAAAGGATCTTTCCTCCGGGTTATTGATAAGAGAAGGCGTATTCAGTTAAAAGATTGGCCTGAGATCACCGGGATACTAATCACTCAGTAGACCGGAGTGATTGGGGCAGTATAAATCCGGTTTTACTATACCAGTTCAAAGTAGTTCAGACTGATATAGTAAGACCGGATTATAAGCTGCTGTAGTTAGCATGATTATACAGATCGTTGCCAGAAGGTTATCGCCTCTGAAGCTTCACCACGTTCTCCACATGATATGTGTCTTTTTTATTTAAAAATATCATATTCAATGTATTAATTATTGAAATTATTTTAATAGGTCGTATATCGGTTGAATACATGTTTTTTTTTCAACGAGTGGTTCAAATGTGGTTGATTTCTTGGTATAATGATTAAAGGGGAGCTTGCAATAACTCGGTTAAAATCTATGATTCAATCTGACATTCTTATTGTCATGCTTCCACAATAAAAAGTTAAGTCTATACATTATTTTAACTGCATCACAAATTTTTGGAATTAATACATCAAAGCTTTCTGTACTTTCCCATGATACAGCAATGGATCCTAGATCTCTAATGCGTCCATAATTTGCTTCAAATAGGAAATAGTTTCGAAGAAACTTATAATAATTTCCCGTTTTATTAAAAAGTTGAGGATGTTTTTTTCTCATAGTTTTGTCTGGGAGTTCTTTTTCTTTAAATCTGAATGTGCCTACAGCCGAAAGTTGAAAAAGTAATGACCAAAATTCGTCTTTCATAAATTTTATGTTTTGAGGGCTTTTGATGGCTGTTGCTACATAAAAATTTTGGAATAAGACCATTGTGATATTGATGTCACTGGTATCTGTTGCGATTGTAACAGATATAGGAATGTCATGGAGAGTTGGAGTGTATAGAGATAAATTTTCTCTAATTTGGGATTCTGAAGCAGCGATGTCTAATATTTGAACAAAACTTTCGTATAGAGCTTTATACGCCTCTTCTGATTTTTCAATAGAATAGTTTGGGTTATTTATCGTCATGCAAAAAGTATAATAATTGTCTTTTGCTGTATCGAAGTTCGAAGGATTAAACTTATATTTTCTTGTTAGTTTGTCAATAGGCGTCATTGGTTGATTTTTTCACGGTTATGAGTCATCGGAAGAAAGTAGAGAAATAAGTGCAATTATTGCGGCCCCACCTAAAACCCAAGGTAAAACATTGGTATTTGCTTCCTTATTCTTATTGGATTGAATAAGTTCATTAACTTTATCTATCGAAGGATGAGGGTTGTCTCTATTAAAATAAATAATATTATTTCTTATGTTGTTTAGTTTTTGATGATTGACATTTTCTTCAATCAGTAATAGTGAAGGGATTTTTCGTTCATGGGCATAATTGTAATCATTGACGACATCGGCTATACCCGATCCATTATATGAAATAATACCAAGGAAGATATCACAATTTAGTATTTGTTTGTAAGCATAACCTTTTTCTGAGTAAGGATTATTGAAACTAGAAGTAAGTGTGTGATTCCTTTTTTGTAACTGTAAGGTTAAAACTGAAATAATATATTTTTCTGTATTATCCAATGAGCATGATGCAAATACTTTCATAAGCTATATATACTATCTAAATTCTGGGATTTTATATAAATAGAATTGTAATATTTTGGGAAATACTGTTGAAGTATAGACGTCATATTTTCGGATAATAACTTATCCTTAAACTGACTTCCTCTCCAAAATTCATACTTATAACAAAACCTACAACTGTTTTCTAAGTTATTAAAAAGCTCAGTAATTGACTTACCTACCCCCTCTTTACATATCAACAAATAACCATCTGCTTTGTAAGAATGTATTAAAGAAGGGATATTTATTGAACTAATGTCTTTTGCGGTAACGTTTTTTGAGAAAAATTTACATTGAACAACCCAGAATCTTTCAAAAGTGGTCATATTATCATTGAATTTTAATCTAACAATTAGATCTTGACCGCCATCTGCCCCTTCACCAGAATGAGTTACGGTGGTATCTACAATGCTATTAGAAGGGAGCTCTTTTATTTTTCTAAAATATTCAGCAACAAGCTCTTCAAATCTTGCCCCTGCTTGTTGAGCGGTTCTGTTTTCTTGAAGTTCTGAAAAATCAAGCTCCATGATCAATTTGTGATTAGATCAAAATATTTTTTTATAACCCACCCTGATTGAGGCTCATTAGTAAAATTGTCTACATATGAGATATAGAGCCATTTATGGTTTTTGTCTATAACAGAGACATATTGGTTCTTTCTAATCGTCCCTAGTTTTTGAGTATTAGTGGATGGTTTTAAATAAAGAATGCAATCTTTGGTTGCGTATCTATCAACTTCACTATATCTTATTTGCGTAAAGAGGGAATCGATTTCTGTATGTAAAGTTTTGTAACTGCTATTTAATTCTTCAATCACTTGTTTATTCGTTAAATCACTATTTTTTAATACAAAATCGATTGTGTCTTTTAGGAAAGATAGTAATATAATTATAACACTTATTGCATTCCATAGCTTTTCTGATTTCGATTTGTGGAGCTTAATCTCAGAAGTTAAAACGATATTTCTTATGAGCACATTTAATTGCTCCAATTGTCCAGAAGAAAAACCTTCAGAAGATATATTATTTGAAATTTCAGTGATTTCGTCAATTTGTTCATCGATCCATTCATTTCTATTCCACTCGTAAGATTCTAACTTGACTTGTTTTATTATATTAATGGCTGAAATTAAGCCGGATCCAACGTGCAAAATTGGTGATACTTTATCTAGGCGACTAATAGCTTTGAGACTATCACTAATTGTCTTTCGATTCTCTATGTAAAAAGACTCTGGAAAGGATGACAGAGACGAGCTTCTGTGGGATTGTCCAGAAGAAAAATATTTGCTTAAGTCAGATGATCCATTTAAGGCAAAAGCTTTGTATGGATTGGAAACTTTGCTGACATTTTCCAGAATAGAGATAGCCGTTTTTTGACTTTTGAGTAGATCAAAGATAGAAGCCATATTTTATATAAAGAAGAATATAACAATTTAATTAAAGCATTTGAAAAGCACTGGAAAATAGTTGTTTTTTTTCTTTCAAAAAAGTCGTATTATTGCCATGCGAAATCAGTTGTGGCAGAGATGCCACGCAATAAATCATGTTATTGAAGTGGCATTATTGTTTAATGTTAGAGTAAACGTATTGCCCGGAGGAAGAGGGTATCCGTAAGGACCCTAAAATTAGCCACGGCTGGTTTCGCACTTCCTATCCGGGCAATCTTATTAAACAATAAAAAATGCGAAACCAGTCAACTTCCCAATCCACTAACGAACAAGGCAAAGCCGTCAGTTCTAAACGTCGGAAGATCAAATTACCCCCTTATTCTCGTATTAATTACCGCATTGTTGATGAGCTGGATGCTCTGATATGCGCGGTTCCGGCCAGGCGTCTTAGCCGTAATCTCCGGAATATTTATTTACACTATATTTCTTTGGAGCAGGATGCCCTATTAGGGCCATATGCCAGTATGCCGGAAGACTTATACTTTCTTTTGCAGTTACTGGATGTGATCGATGATGAACTTAGAATACAAAAGCAATAGAACAAAAAAAGCCACGTAACACGTGGCTTTTAATATATACAATAATTTTTAATTGAAAGTAAGGCTGCTTGTCGGAACTCTACTTTTTTAGTTGAGCGATTATATCTTCTAAGCGATGAATTTTATCCTCTAACAATTTGATATTATTTTCATACAATTTTTTCATTTCAATAGGGAATTGATTCTGGATATTCCCATATTGGTTCTCTTTGATCTCTCCATAGTTGTTGAAAACGTATTTTTCATCAAATGAAATAAGGTCATTGGGTTTTACTTCAAGAACTTCCGCTATTTTGTTGAGTTGAGATAGGGTAAGGTCACTATCATCTTTCTCAAATCTGCTGTATGTCGACTGGCTTATATTGAGTCTGTCGGCCATATATTCTTGGGTATAGTTTCTTAATTCTCTTACTTTCTTGATTTTAGTGCCTATTTCCATGAATAAAATATCGATTGAATGGGTAATATATCTATTTTATGAATAACATTGAGCAATCAAAGATAATACTTTTGTCAAAGTAATATGGCTGAAAATAATGATGATTTTGCAATTTGAGAGCGATTGATATTTTATGAAGCAGTGGAGAAAGTAATTTACTTTCCCAGATTAATCCGGAAAGTCAAAAAGCTCTTTACTAGGGATGTTTAATGCCTCAGCAATAGCAAATACATTGCTCAGGCTGGTGTTAATTATGCCACGTTCTATACGGCTGAGTTGGCTATACTCAATATTGCAAAGATCAGCAAGAGCTTGTATAGACAGATTTTTTTGCTGGCGCAAATGCCGGATATGTGCTCCAAAAGCTTTAAGCTTTTCTTCTTGCCTGATATACCCTTTTTTTCTGTCCACATTCAATTATGAACAAAATGATGGTATATTTAAGAGGCAAATTTGCCATATTGAAAACAAGTTTTTACTTTTACCCTATTAAAAGGGTAATCATTTTTGTGAAAGATGCTTCAGATATGTAGCTTTGTTTCTTTTGAAGATATAAATGCTATTTTTTCAAGTATTTGATTTAATGATTTTTTAATCAGATATGTGTTTAAATTATATTTTTTATAATGCGTAAGGCAGTTTATAGTGATAAGGCTTTAGTAGTTGATATCCTTACCAAAGCTTTTGATAAGAATGTTAGTGTAAATTTCATAGTCAAGCAGGATTCGAGGCGTAATACCAGGATTCGTTTTTTGATGGAGTATGCTTTTGAAACCTGTTTTTATCAAGGGGTAATATACCTTTCTCATGATGGGAAAGGATGTATCCTATGTACATTGCCAGAAAAGCGAGGCAGTCTTTGGAGATCAATTGTTTCTGATATGAAACTATTGTTTCAGGTTATTGGGATAAACCGGATTTCTACGGTACTAGCCAGAAATCGTATTGTTAAATCACACTCTTTAGCGAAATCTTCTCTCCATATATTGTTTATAGGAGTGAGTCCTGAAACTCAAAGCAAGGGAATTGGATCTGAGCTTTTATCTGAATTAGCTAAGATGCATTCCGGGCCGATATATCTTGAAACTTCCATGGAGGAAAATCTTACTTTTTACATAAAGAATGGTTTTGAAGTATATAATCAAATCCATGAGCCACATACAGTCTTTTTTATTAGAAAATTAGCATAATCAATGGGCGTTTTTGGTAGTGAGTTACATCTCATAACTTTTTTGATATCCTTAATCGAGCTAACTTTTTTCTTCTATCAAGTAATTTATTATTTGTCAAGACCTCAGGATAAAGCCAGGCTATACTATTTGATATTGCTGTATTTGCTGATTCAGTATAATATTATCAGTGGCTTGTTACCAGATGAAAATTTGGGGATTAATCTTGTAGTTCAGAATATCCTTGCTTTCTCGGTTGCTCTTATAATGGCTATGTATTTTCCATTTTATTTTTATAAAGCATATGATTTGAAGGGGTTAAAGTTTTATGCTTATGGGGGTTCAGTTTTTTTTCTTTTGATTCCATTTGTCCTGTTTTTTCTGATCCCTTACATGCTAACAGGTGACCTCGAAACAAGCCGCCGTATGGTAGTTGTTGTACCATTCTTTTATGCTCTGTCATTTTTATATACACTACGGAAAGCTATTTTACTTAAGAACAGGCATTATGAAGATATAGTGAAGAAAGAAGTGACAGGAATGTATATAGGAGTCCTGTTTTGGAGCTCATTACCTATAGTCGCTTTTTTTGAATCTGATTTGAACCGCTTATTGATGCCAGTTATGAATTTTCATAATGGAAGTCAAGTGGTAGAAGTGATGACTACCAACTTGGGGCTTCTTGTAATGACTATTTTGTTTGTCAGAAGAAGTGTGAAACAGTCAAGATTGGAATATTTTCAGCTACAACAACTTAATGATGATCTGGCTGCCAAAGTAGCAGAGAGAACGAAAGAGCTGGAATTGTTGCATGAGCAAAGAACAAACGTACTTGTCAATCTGACACATGAAATAAGAACACCTCTTATGCTGGTCAATAGCTATCTGGACGAATATATCCAGCAACATGGACAGACAAAAGAGCTAACAATTGTAAAAGCAAATCTTGATAAGCTTTCCAATGATATAGTCAATCTTTTTGATATTGAGCGCTTCAACAAGGGCTTTGATCTATATGATCACAATCAGGTCGTAGACTTTAGTCAGTTGCTAGGTGAAAGCGTTGAGCTTTTTAAGTCATTTGCGCGGAAAAAGAATATAGAATTGGAAGCTCATATTGAGATTGATATTCAGGTAAAGGCAGACCCTAAAGGATTATTTAGAATAGTCAATAATTTGATAGATAATTCGATAAAGTATACTGATCCTAATGGAAAGATTAATATCGTTTTAAATCAGGCCAATAATATCGTGTCATTTTCAGTAAAAGATACCGGTATAGGAATCCCTGCTGAAAGTCAGAACAAGATTTTTATTCCCTACTATCAGATCAATCACGAGAAAAAGAATTTTCAGGGTATGGGGCTTGGTTTATCGATCGTAAAGAAGATTGTTGATTCCCTGCAAGGAAGTCTGAATGTTATTAGTAACCCGGAAAAGAAAAAAGGTACTGAAGTTATTGTTCAATTGGAAGCTTGTGCAGTTGCCGAAAATGACCATGTTATAGACAATGTCTGTTTCAAACAGGCAGACAATGAGCTAGATGACTTGGATAATTATACATACAAGGCAGAAAGGCTTTCCATTCTGATTGTTGAAGATAATATAGAACTCCTGACATTAGTAGGCAGAAAACTCAATGAAAAATATAATGTGTATATGGTCTCCGGAGCTATCAAAGCATTGGATGTACTTAGAAGTACCCATGTAGATTTAATAGTTTCGGATATTATGATGGATGAAGGTGACGGTATGTTCCTTATAAAGGAGATTATTTCTGATGTTCGTCTCAGACATTTACCTATGATTATTATCACAGCAAGAAATTCGGACGAAGATAAACTAAAGGCTTTATCTATGGGAGTTGTGGCTTATTTGCAAAAACCGTTTCTGATTCGGGAACTCATATTGCTGATTGATTCTTTGACAAAAAATGCAGAGAGCCAGCGTCAGGCATTTATCCGGACTGTCGGCAAAATGATGGTAGACTTGGAGCCGGATCATCGGGAGGCATCACAGACAGCATACCAAAACGCATGTTTACGATATAGATTAACGGACCGTGAGAAGGATATTGTGAGTTGCTTGAATGAAGGTTTGTCGAATAAACAGATTGCTGACCGGCTGTTTATCTCTGACAAGACGGTTGCCAAACATATACAGAATATTTTTGAAAAGGTTCAGGTTAATAACCGGGTTGAGTTGCTCAATAAGCTTGGATTGAGTATTAATTATAGTGATGCATAGTACGTCTTTTTTTTGCTTGGGAATTGTTTTTTATCTTTTTTGTACCGACCTGTGCTCTGCACAGCCATTTATTGATATAGTAAGTATTGCATATCGATATTATCCGGGTGTAGAATATCAGTATCAGACTGGTAAACTCAGAATAGAGGGGCTGACGTGTTCTTTAACTCTTCCTGTTGAATTCAAAAATAAAAATGCTTTGATTCTTGGTGGGACTTATGAACGGCTGGAGTTTAACCGTATAGAGCAGGATCAGCATGAGCATTTGAATAGCCTTAATTTACAAATCGGCTATTTGCATCATATAAAAAAAATTAAGAGTAAGCTGCTTATTCTGGCCATTCCAAAATTATCATCCGATAGAGTGAAATTGCGACAGTCAGCTTTTCAGCAAGCTGTTCTTGGGGTATATTCATATCAAAGGAATAAAGAGCTTGCCTATAAGCTGGGATTTTATTACTCTAAAGAGTTTTTCGGCAATTTTTACATGCCACTAGTTGGACTTGAATGGAGACCTCATTCCAAATTTTGGATTTACGGTCTTTTTCCGGCAAATGCTACCATAGAATATAAGTTTACTAATAATGTATATACTGGCATTGCTTATTCGAATTTTACACAAAGCTATCGAGTCTTAGGCACAGAGTTATTCGTCAGAAATGGGGACCCGTTTTGGGGAAATATGCATTTTCGGTGTTTTTTAAATTATTATTACAGAAAATATTGGGTGGGTTTTACAGAAATTGGTTATACTCTTTTTAGAAGTTATGATCTTTACAAAGTGAATAATGATAAAATAATCGCTGAACATTTTTTTCAACCTGCGAGGAACGGAACTTTTTTCACTTTAGGCATAGCATTTAGGGTAAGAGTTGATGGGTAAATTATTTATAAATAGATATTTAATATTGTGTACGTATCTAAATAGTTAAATTTAAGTATTGATTTTTTCTCGGTTGTATGACTTTTTTGGTCTCAGGTCTTCAACTGTTGTTGGTTTAGAACAACACTTGTCAGGCTTACTATATTTTTAATGTTTTAAATATGAATCGATTTTTTAAATGGCTTTCTTTTTGGTATTTGCTTGGTTGTCTGGCGGCCTGCAATACAACACAAAGACTTACCTCAGAGCTATTATGTCATCAGAAAAACGCCAATGAACGTTATCTGTGCTTTAAGCCGTATGTTACGCAAAGGTATGATCAATACAATATGCCAACTGGTGTGTTTCAAACCAGCTGGACGGAGTGTCCTCAGCTGACGGCCTGCGAGATTGAGAAGATGGTAGGAAACAAGTGCTTTGTAAAGGTGGATGATCTGGACGAAACAACGATACTAAAAGGTCATATCCGGTATTCGCAATCAACTGCGTTGTTGGATCTGGATAAGCTCTATAATGAAAATAAGGCATATAAGGTGAAGGCGGAGGAGGCCATTCTGGGTAATGGGTTAGATTATGAAGGTGATAAGGAACTGCAACGGCAATGGTTTGAGGCTGCCAGGAAAAAATCTTTGCTTGGTTATGAGGATCTGACCCGTCCCTGTGTGTCCAAAGAGCAGATATTTAATAATTCCAAAGAAGAGTGGTATGAAATAGCACGGGATAGCAAATATGGATGCGGTACGGAAAATCTCAGAACAGCAGGCGTATGTACGGAGTCGGAAGTGTTTCAGGAGCTATGCACTTCCGGTATGGAAGATTTTAAATATCCTGTAGATTGTCTGAGCGGCTATGATGTCATCAATGGCCTGCCCGGGCGTGAAGTGTATCTGAAAGCAAGGATTTGCAGCTACGATCCGGCCAAGGAGTATACGCTTCAGCTTACCCACGAAAATATTTACACCGACAAGAAAACAGATATCGGTGGTCCGGTCAGGATCGGCTATAATGCCAATTTTACGCATATAAAGAAAAGAGAGCCGGCCAGCAGGCCCGATTCGCCGACTACTGCGGTCTTTACGATACAAGTTTTTGTCAATCACCCCACGCACGTGCCGGGCGACAGCAAAACGGCGACCATCAAGGCCTTCCTGAAAGAGAAGGGAGCAAGCGCCAGTCTGGCAGTCGGGCATATTGAAGTGGCTGATTTCTATGAATACAACGGTACGAAGTATAAAAAAAGGGAGTTTAACATCTATGTGGCAAGCAATCCGCAGGCAGCATCCTCGGATATAAGGACCTACTCGACCCATTATGGCAATTTTGAAAAATATTTTCAAAAAGCATATACCGATGAAGCGCATGTAGTGGGCAATTTCAGAACCATATACCTGCCGGACTACCTCATTGATGCAGCCGGAAACGCAGTGTTGCTTGAACAGGATTTTAGATTCGTCAGCGATACCGTTGATTTTTTTATAAGATGGAATAACGCGGTGCACCAATGGAGAAGACGCTGTCTGCAATATTTTTATCTGAACAAAAATAATCAGACTTCAGGTACTTTATTAAGGGACCTTATCCCATTATATAAGCGGCAGAGGCCATATGACAATACAGTAATATTAAGTGTTGTAAAAACGAACAAGCTTTATAGCTACGAATCGGGTTCCAATATATTAAAGGATGTATCCTTCGATTTTTTGTTTGAACAAAAGTCAAAAACCTATTACCAGCTTAATCTGGAGTATTTTACTTCCGGATTACAGGGAGAGGAAAACAGCTTTGTATTCGGGCTGACCAATGGGGATCAGGAGCCTGGAAAATACATTCCTATGTCCATTATATTTCTCGATCCCATTCATGCCAGATATGGAAGCACGGCCACACAGACGGCTATCAAGGTTGGTCTTCATGAGCTGGCGCATGCCTGGAACTTCAGAGGATTATTGGGACCGGCGGAGCATCCTTGCGATAAGCATAACGGGTATGTATATGGAGAAGGAGCAAGGCGCTGCATGTTTCAGTGTCCGCACAATCCCGAGTCCTTGTATAATATGTCTTTCTCTAAGGGGATTGTACAACGATTGCTTAAAGTAATGGCTATAACTTTTTAATGCTATGAACACACTATATTACCATTTAGTAACTTTAGCGCTTATCGGCCTTTCGCTGGCAGGTATTGCGCAGCAAGCCATACAAATAGACTTGTCGGGCAAGAAACAATTTGAGTTGGGCGAACCTATCATCCTGTATGCTCTGATTCGTAACAATACGGACTCCGTGATCGGGTTGAGTTGGGAAGGGACCTTTTTTTCACTTTATTCCGTCACTCATTCGCTGCCGGGAGATTCCTTATGGCACGATCCGCTTACCGGTCAGTTTATACGGGAAGTGTATTCGCATACGATCACCCCAAAGATTGACGGGGTCTTTGAGGTGCGCAACCGTACCTGTCCGGCCAACAGCAACCTAGCGCTGATGATTGAGCCGGGCAAGACGCTGTATTATCCTATGCTGATAAGCGAATGCTGGGGAATTAATAATGATGGATGTATGGGAAGGTATCGTCACCTGCTGCCCCGGGGCAGGTATCATTTTCAGGGAGACTTTTCTTTTTGTCATGGCCAACTGTTTAGAGGGCGCTATGAGTTTGAGATCATCGGAACTTCTCCAGACTTTCAGGATCGCTTGGAGGAGTACGCACCGCTGCTGGATTCCTTTCTGGTTCATCATTACTTTGGAGATGCTTTTGTTAGAGACAAAAAGTATGATGCTGCCGTCAGCGATCCTTTGTACGAATATCTCCTGAAAAAGGCGGATAGCAGGATTGTCTCCAAAGCGCTTATACAGTTTGCAAGTTTTTGTGGACAAAATGAATGGACGCTTTTCTGGTACCTTCGAATATTGGAAAAGGCGGATGATCAACTGCTTTATTACCTGCTCAACGAGTTTGTGGGCAAAGATTTTTTTCTCTACAAGGACAAGGCGGAGGCATTGAGGATCTATGACCGGCTGCTCCAGAGCCTCAAAAAGCGGGATCGTGTTTTTTCGGAATACCTGCTGGACCGGCTGTGGGCCAGGCTGCACTATGCTGAAAATGAACGATACCGCCAGAAGCCCTTTTCTATACAGGACTCGGACCTGGAAGGATTGAAAATATATTCGGTCAAGAAGAAATAGCGGGTATATGAAAAATTCAGGTAAAGTTTTCAAGGAGACTTCTATCGGTTTATTATTTAGGATATTATGTGCTACATGCTTTGCCTTCCTATCGCTGGCGGGTAGCGCGCAGCAAGCCATACAGATAGATTTGTCGGGTAAGAAGCAGTTTGAGCTGGGTGAGCCTATCATCCTGTATATTCAGATTTGCAACAATACAGACTCTGTGATCGGGTTGTGTCGGGAGTGGTCTGGCTTCTCTGTTTACTCCATTACTCATTCACTGCCGGGAGATTCCTTATGGCATGATCCAATTACCGGTCAGTTTATACGGGAAGTGTATTCGCATACGATCACCCCAAAGACTGACGGAGTCTTTGAGGTACGCAACCGTACCTGTCCGGCCAACAGCAACCTTTCCTTAATGATCGAGCCGGGCAAAAAACTATATTATCCTATGGTTATTAGTGAGTGCCCTATGATCAATAATGATGCATGTAAAGGTAGATATGACTATCTGTTACCTATAGGATACTACCGCTTGGACGCAAACTTTTCGTTCTCTAATGGGAAGCTATTCAGAGGAAATTTTTTCTTTGAGATTGAGAAGTCCTCACCTGATCTACAAAAGAAAATCGAGAATTTTGGAAAATTATCACAAAACTATTATTCATCACATATTCAAAAATCCGATCAATATAAGGATAAGGCTTATGATCCAGTCATCAGCGATCCTCTGTATCATTATATATTGGAAAGTGAAGATGATGTTATGACTACTAAGGCTTTATTGCGGATTTCAAATTTTTATGGTCGTAATGAGTGGTTACTTTTTTGGTATTTCCGGGTACTGGAGAAGGCAGATGATTTGCTACTTTATTATCTACTCAACGAATTTGTGGGCAAAGATTTTTTTCTCTACAAGGACAAAGAGGAGGTACTGAGGATCTATGACCGGCTGCTCCAGAGCCTCAAAAAGCGGGATCGTGTTTTTTCGGAATACCTGCTGGAGCGGCTGTGGGCCAGGCTGCACTATGCTGAAAATGAACGATACCGCCAGAAGCCCTTTTCTATACGGGACTCGGACCTGGAAGGATTGAAAATATATTCGGTCAAGAAGAAATAGCCTCGGTATACCATAGATTGGGATAAACTATCTGAAAGCATAATCATCAGTATGAACATTTTTAATCATCTGTTACGTAGTGGGTTTTGTATGGCCTTTTCGCTGGTGGTTGCAGCGCAGGAGCCTGTGCAGATACAGCTTAGCGGCAAAAAGGAATATGAGCAGGGAGAGCCGCTGTTTATTCATTTCAGCATATACAACAATACGGACTCTGTGATCGGTCTGTGCCGTAGGCCCAATGTGAAGGTCTATTCACTCACGTATTTGCTGCCCGGTGATTTGTTACGGCATGATGAGATCACAGGCGAGATCATTCCGGAAGGAGGCATTTATTGCGATTATATACCGCCTAAGTATGAAGTCTACAAGCGTGGACCCAAAGGGTGCTCTGCCGGCGACCATACGGCGCTGATGATCGAGCCGGGCAAGACGCTGCACTATTCTATGCTGATCAATGAATGTACAGATATTGAAAACTATTTTTGCAAGGGCCAGTACAGGCACCTGCTGCCCAGGGGAGACTATCAGTTTGATGTGGAGTTTGTCTTTACCAACGGGCTGGTATATGCCGGTTACCATGATTTCGGGATTGCCGCACCCTCGCCGGCTTTCCGTGACAAACTAAGGGACTTCGGGGTATTGTTTGAAGCCTATTATTGGTCGGACGGGAAAGAGGTGGATCTCAGCAAAAGATATGATCCGGCACTTAGTAACCCGCTGTTTGACTACGTTCTGAACAGCAGTGACAGTCTCATGACATCCAAAGCCCTGATACAGCTATCGGATCATTGCGGGCGTAACGAATGGCTGCTGTTCTGGTATTTCAGCCTGCTGAAAAAGGCGGATGAAAAGACGCTCTGGTATCTGGTCAACGAGATGGTTGACAGAGAATATTTCCCATACAGTGATAAAACAGACATGCTGAGGATGTACGACCGGCTGCTTCGGGAACTGAAAAGCCACAGGCGTGTGTACTCTGCCTATCTGCTGGAGCGTTTGCAGGCCAGGTTGCGCTATACAGGCGGCAACAGACTGCGCTGGGACCGGGAACCGCTTCCTCTGGAAGAAGCAGATCTGAAAAAGCTTAAAATCTATTCAAGAAAGAAATAATATGCGCTATGAATACGCGATCGTCTTTTTTAGCCAGTATACTGCTGGTCGTGCTGTGTTCATCTGGTATCTTGTCCAGAGACAGGTATTACGATATCCATATCGATATTCCTGTAGACAAGAAGAAGATACCTCATGGAGAACCGGTGATCATCCCCTTGAGAATTATGAACACAACGTCGGAGGTGTTGGGTTTGTGCAATATGTCAACCTATTCGGTCTTTTCAGAAACACATTCCAGAGCAGGAGACTCTCTCTGGCATGATCCGGAAACCGGAACGTTTCTGAGAAACAATCGCTGCTACCCTCCCTACAGGCGGGAAGGTGTGCATCGGGTACAGCCTCTGATCTGCAAAGAGCTCAGCCGGGAGGCCCTGATGTTTGATTACGAGCTGAATCTGCCGGTGTTGCTCAGTGACTGTCCGGGATACGACAATATCGAGTGTCAGGGGCGATATGGCTTTTTGCTGCCGGTAGGCAGATATCGGTTTACAGCCAATCTGATCTTCACAAACGGTGACGTATTTGAGGTTATCTACGATTTTGAGATTGTGAAGAGCGAAGCGGGTTTCAAAGCAACCATTCAGGAGTTTGCAGAACGTTACGATCAGTTTTATGCAGACGCGGTTTGTGTGCCTTACGGCAGCTCGATTTCCCGCAGAACATACGACCCGGAAGCGATCGACCCTTTTTTTCGCTATGTAGCGGAAGCCGGCGATTATATCCTGACCTCCAAGAGCCTGATTCAGATGATCCCCTACGTTACCAGAAATGAGTGGTTTATGCGATCAACCTTTGATCTGCTAGAGCAGGCGGATGAATGGAGTCTGTATTATTTTATCAACCAGTTTGCTGCCAGTGACGTGCTGTTCCGGAGGGACAAGGAGGAAGTGCTGAAAAGCTGTGACCTGCTCCTGATGAACCTTAAAAATCTCCCCGTCAAATATTCCGCGTATCTGCTCAATCGTCTCGGAGCCAAAGTGCGTTATGTGGAAATGGATTGTTGCGGCAGACCATGGGAAGCTTTTACCGTGACGGTAGATGATCTGAAATCGTTACAAGTTTATTCAGACATGCAATAGAAAGGTCTTGGTCAGAAATTACTTTTTAGTTTATTTAATGACTATTTAGTCATTTTTATATATTGATTTTTAGATACATAAAAGTTATGAGAGTTTTTTTACTTGTTTCATTATTTCTTCTGTTGGCCGGAAAAAGTATGGCCGGTCCTGATCCAATCAGGAAAGTGGCGCAGCTTATTGAGGCCAATGAATGGCATCTGCTTCGGGGATATTTTGAGGACCCTCAGCAGTACGAGGAGTTTCTCGGCCATTTTAGTGTAGGTTATAAGAAACTGTCGTACCGGAACCCTTCCAGCCATTTGCTGGTAAAGGGTTATAAAATAGTCCGTATCTACGATGATGCTATTGAATTGAAAGAGCCCGGAAAAATGGAAGTGATCCGTATTCGCTTGTCTTTTACTGAACGGGGTGGGAGATCGCTCATAGCGCACTATACGGTGGAAACACCGGGCGGGAAGCATATGCGAATGAACAGCGGCAATGCTTCCTATATCATGCTGCCGGCTCACGGCCGTGACCATCCGAAATACTATGCTTCCTACCTGGACCATTACCTGCAAAACAGTGCTACATCTGTTCCGGAGAGAAATGTCGAGTTCCGGCAGATCAATTTTGATAATCTCAATGTTACGCTTCGCTGGTGTGAGAAAATACTAGGTATACAAGTCTGTGGCAACAAGACGCAGACGCTGGAATTCGGCCCTGTGATTTCCAAAGCGGATGCGCAGGGCAACGAAGACTTTTTCCGGCAGATCACGGACCTGACCGCTTTTTCGCAGAGCTTTTCCCGGACAGACTACTTGGAGCATGATTATATTCAGACCGCAGTCATTGTCGACAAAGGACTCAGGCAGCTCGTTTTTATGCGTGAGGGCTTATTGCCCTGGTATTATGGTTCGGCTCCGGGCGAATATGCATTTCAGCGGCCGCAGGCTATAAAGGAAATAGGTGGTTTTCTGTATGTGCTGGATCTGGGCTATATGAAACCCTCTGTCGTTGTATTGAAGTTGAGCCATACACCGGATGGCAATTTTCAGGTACAGCATATTGGTACGCTGGATGAATCGTCAGGAGTTAATCTCACTGAGCCGACCGATATCGGGGGATTTACGGCCACAGGCTCAAACAAGCTGCTGGTATCGGACCGCAACGGTATTCATGTGCTTGGTATGGATAAGCTGAACGGTATGCCTGTTGTGCCGCTTGCATACAGGGTGTTTTACAGTGTCCGTGATCCGCTGGATCTTGATTATTATTATAGCCTGATGTCAGTAAACCGGCTGGATGCTTCTGAACATGCGGAAAACGCTGTATTGATTACCGCAGATAACAAAATAGTTTCTCTGCCGCTGTATGAGCTGGATCCGGCCAATACCAATCCATATCTTACCGGCAACTTTGTCAGTCAGCTTTCACGTGATTATCTGTTTACCAATCTGGCCTATATGGTAAGTGAGGAAAAATGGTACCTGACCGATTACTATGGTACGCTGCACAATTTGTCCAAAAACGGACGCTATATAGGGTATGGTTGCAAAGAAGGTACCGATGAGTGGAACAACGAGTTGTATGAACCTATAGGTATTACGCCCAATACAATTACCGATCCTGCCAATCCCTTCCGTTACCGTTTTATTGTAGCCAACAAATGGGATGAGACCACCGGCTTCAAAATCTTTGCACCGGGGCTGAGCATCACTGATGCCCGGGTCTTTGAAGAGACGGAGGAGGGAAGCTTGCATGTTACCTTTACGACCAGCGGTACCTGGCAGGCGGTAGAGCATGCTACCGGGGTTACTTTTTCAGGCATAAAGATCAATGGTACGAACGTACATCCTTCTGTCTGGAATACGCAGATCGAGCCGGGCACTCCCGGTCATCCGGGCGATGAGCTGCTGGCCTGGCCCAATGTGCTGGTACTTGATCCGCAGGAACAGCAGATCAGAAGAGGTTGGAATACAGCAGAGCTGTTTATTACGGTATTCAAAAGCACGGGCAATGAACTAGTCAGCAAAAAGCTGGACTTTTACTGGCTGCCTTCCGTCTATGTTCCTGCCGGAACCAGTCATGGTCAGGCCAAAATCAACGCCTATCCGGAGATTGACGGCAGTCTGGTGGATTTTATCTACAAACCCATTACCATCGGAAATCAGGGTTCCTTTTATTCGGATGATCATAAGGTGGTAGTAAGCGAAGAGGGCAGAGTCACCTTTCAGTCAGGTAGTACCTTTTATTCCAGAACCTCAGCGTCAACAGCCCTGGCCAATTTTATATTCTGGCCGGGATCAGTTTTCGAGCTGGAAGAAAATGCCCATCTGTGTGTCAGCTCGGGTTCCTCTCCGTCCTCAGAATACCATTTGCCGGAAATCAGTCAGGTATTGGGGCTGGATAATGACTATGTGCTGGGTACCAATCCGCCCGCGCTTCCGGAATATCAGAACGCTACCTGTGTGAGCCCTTGCTATTATTATGATGCCGCAGTACCGGAAGTACAGCTTTCGGTAGCGGTGGATTACGATTCCGGACCGGCTTTTTCAGTGACAGCCAATCCGGCGGGCACCAGCTATGCCAACCGGGTACGCTGGGAGGTGGAGAAATATTCGGGCGGAAGCTATATCAATAAGCAGACGGCGGTTGTGGAGGGGGCAGCATCGGTCGTGAACCTGAAAGCTCTGCTCAGTTATACCTTTGAGCCCTGCTCCGAATACAGGGTTACGCTTTCCATAGCCTGCAACGAAACCGGCTGGCTGGCTTCCGCCTCTCGGACTTTTACCACCGCTCCGGTAGTAGATGCCGGAGCGGATCTGCGCTTCTGTGCCAATGATGCCGATACGGTCCTTCCGGGTTTTTCACCGGCAGGCGGCATATGGAGCGGCAACGGAGTATCCTCATCCGGATTATTTGAAATAAACAGTGTCAGTCTCAATGTAGCGCATACACTTACCTATACCTACACGGATGTGCATGGCTGTATCCGGGCTGATAGCAGAGTGGTAAGGGTATATGCGGTGCCCAACCCTCCGGGTTTTTCGATTCCGGCAGACATTTGTGATAAAACACCTGTATTTCCGGTTGTTTTTAGTGGGTCAAACATTCTTCAAACACATTTTCGCCTTTATTCCCCTGATGATTCACTACTCAGTGGGATATCTTTCCCTATAACTTTTTTGGTGAATATTACTCCGGAAATGGCAGGAACCTATAAGGCGACCGCGACAATGAACGGCTGTACGAGCGCACCATCTTTCAGGACGATGGCTGTGCGACCTTTGCCGGAAGTTGATGCCGGTGATGCACAGGCGATCTGCCATACAGACTCTGTGCTAACACTGACCGGGCATAGTCCTTTGGGTGGTATATGGAGCGGTGATCATGTTACATCAGCCGGTGTATTTCAGAATACCGGGCTGGCTATCGGTACCTATCCGGTTGTGTATACCTATACGGACAGCTACGGATGCAGGGATTCGGTCGTAAAAGATGTAAGCGTAGGCCCGCTGGTGGATGCCGGGCCTGAGCAGGCATTTTGCAGTAATCAGTTTATTGAGGCACTTCTGTCCGGACAACCGGCAGGCGGCACCTGGTCCGGTACCGATGTTGTATCCGGGCATTCCTTTGATGTAAACAATGCCGGTACGGGAAGCCATGCCATCATCTATACGTATGAAGATACGACTGGCTGTGCTATTTCCGATACAACGTTTGCCATTGTGCGTGATGTGCAGCCCCATGCGGTGCCGGAGATACAGCAATCGGTCGTCTGTGAGGGCGAAGCGGTCGATATTGTGGCCTTCCCGGCCATAGAGGAGGCCGAGTATATCTGGGAGTTTCCTGGCCGGTCGGTGCGTACTAAAGCCAATGCGATCAGCTTTGCAGCCAGCGAAGCGCTGGAGGGAGACATCTATGTTCGCACGGAAGTGGAAGGTTGCCAGGGCAGCAATGCTCCCTATATCAGTCTGGTGGTGCATGAGCGTCCCGGATCGCTGAGCATATCAGGACCTGCTACGGTTTGCAGGCAGGCCGGATCGCTGACATACAGTGTGCCGTTCACCAGCGGGTCCGTCTATCAGTGGATCGTTCCGGCAGGGGCTGTCCTGGTGAGTGGTCAGGGAAGCAACAGCATTGTCGTGCATATGGGCGATACCGAAGGAGTGATTTCTGTGACAGAAACCAATGCGGCTGGTTGTAAGGGGGAGCCGAACACCCTGCCAGTAGTATTTTATCCGACTCCGGAGGGGGCAACTATATATAATCCTGTTGAAATCGGCCGGTTGACTGCCTGCAATACCTATACCGGTCAGTTTAATACCGCTACCGGCTGCTTTGGCAATGACTACGATGCCGCCAAGGGGCATTCCAACGGAAAAATCAGCCCCGATGTATTCCTGCGCTTTGAGCTGGAATACGATTCGGATGTGGAAATATCTCTGTGCGGATCGTCCTTTGATACCTTTCTTCATTTGCTGGATGAGGCAGGCAACCGGCTCATGTCCAACGATGATCATAGTATCTGCGGAGCATCGTATCCTCTGTACCGGATGTCCTACCTGCGCAGCAATCTGGTGAAAGGAACCTATGTGATTGTCTGCGAAGGATATTCCAATCTTGCGGGTTTGGTTGATATTCAGGTTAGAAACTATGCCCAGCGTCCCGGCGCTTCTCTTGCCAGCCCCATTGCGTTGGGAATACTGGAGCCCTGCCAGCTGGTAAGTAGCCGTACTGGTAATACACCGGAGCGTTGTTACGGAAACACCTATGCAGGCAGTGCCAATCAGGTCAGCGATGATGTGTTCTATTCCTTTATCCTCGCGCAGGCTGGTACCGTAGCCATATCCCTGTGCAGGTCAGATTTTCATACCTGGCTGCATGTGCTGGATGCTTCGCACAGTGTGCTGGCATCCGGTGCTCTGTACTGGCGCCTATGTATGGCAGAACGTAGTTCTGCAGAGCTGGAGCTGGGCGCCGGTACCTATTATATTGTCGCTGAGGGGACGGATTACCAGACAGGCAATGTAGAAGTGGAAGTTATGCTTATGGATGGCAGCCGGCCGGGAGCCAGTATGACCAATCCGATTGTAATAGGGGATCTGACCCATTGCCGCAGCTACTCGGACAGACAGCGCAATACCTTTGAGCAGTGCTTCGGCAATACCTATGCAGACCAGTCAAGCCATGATGTGTTTTACAAATTCAGCCTCAGCGCTCCGAAGACCCTGCGTTTTTCGACCTGCACGTCTTCGCTGGATACCTATATCCATTTGCTGATGGCCAATGGTACACGAATCACCTACAACAACGACCACGGGAACTGTGAGCAGTCAACCGGCTCACTGATCAATACGACCAGTCTTGCTCCCGGCGATTACTATCTGGTGGTGGAAGGAAATGCTCTGAATACAGGGGAGTATGAGCTGGAAATATCGGATACGGATAGCAATTGTCCTCAGGACTGTCAGCGGTTGTACAGCTCACAAACAGCTTTTCCCGAAAATCTGGGGAATTACGGCTCAAAAACTACCTATACTGGAGGTGGCACTTTTGAGGGAAGCTATCATGTACTGGGTGATATTGAGTTCAAAGAAGGGCATTATACTCTGCGTCCGGGTACGGTATTTTATGTAGAGGGCGCTGCCAGCGGTACGAATGTGACAGGAAGCAGAATTACGGTAGGCAAAAACGCTACGCTGGAGCTTAACGGAGCAACTATTACCGCTGCCTGTGAAATCATGTGGTATGGGATCGAGCTGGATGTAAGGGATCCAGGAACGGAAGGAGTGGAGATATACAGCCATAACAATTCGGCAATCAGCAATGCCCAGTATGGTATTGTGGCTACCGTGCCTTCGAATCCGCTGGATCAACCCCGGATGATTAGCGGAGTGCCATCGGATCGCTACCGTCTAAGAGTTTCCAATACCCGTTTTTATAACAATTACCAACATATCTACTTGCCTCGTGCCCGGTCATACTATGCGAACAATACGATAAGTTCCAATAGCTTTGACTGTACCCCCGCAACCATGCTCTCACCCCGGACAGGCCAATACTCCTCTATGGGTGTATACCTCTGGACACATGTGGGCAGCGAATATCAGCAGTATATTATTCGCAACAACGACATCAATCACTGCGGGCTGGGGATTGTGGTACAAAACAGCCCCGGTGATGAAAACTATCTGGTTGACATCAATGGCAATACCATCGAAAACTTTTATTATTCAGGTATACAGGGTCTGACCAATACTGGTGGATTGCTGGTCAGAAACAATACAGTATATGTTAATGCGCTGTCTGCGCAGTCTTATAACTGGTCTCCGGCAGGTAATATATTCGGAATTGCCGTTTCAGGCGGTATTGTTTCCGCCAATAATGTCATCGGAAACAATGTGGCAGCAGTGAGTCATCAGAAATTCGGAATTCAGGCTATTAATGCTGTGCATGTGCAGGCTAATGAAATCGAACGGGTAAAGTATGGTCTGTTTGTCAACTACGACAACATCGGAGTGGAACGAAACCGGGTACAGAATGTGGAAACCGGTCTGAGTCTGTTTAACAATGTGGATTATACATACAGTGTCAGCTGCAATACCTTTGTCAATACGCAGCTGGATAATACCACTGGTATCGAAATACGTACGGCCAGTCCTGTTGCTGCGCTGGGTTCAGCCTCGCAGGGTGGAGCCAATGCCTTTCCAGGCATAAGTACTACTGTTGCAAATAATGGTCTGGCTACGGGCTTTACCTATTACCGGTATTCGATAGCGGAAGAAAATGTATCGGCTATAGGCGGGGCTACCGGTGGCAGTGTGACTATCGTTACTACCAGCCTCACAAGAGATGATCTGTGCTCAGCGCCTGTGTCAAGAAGGGCTCCGGCTGTTCCGGATTACCAGTCTGTGCTTACGTTGTCCGATCTGGTTACAGCGGAAATCAATGAGCTATTACAGGAAGTGCGTAAGGCTTTCGCACGGGGAGACTATGCCGTTTTTCAAATTATACTGAATGAGTTGAGCGTTCGTGAACTTAATGCTGATCAGCTGGGGCAAAAAGAGTATTTCGATGTACTAGGCAGAATCAATAATCTGAATAGTCCTGCATCATATCGCTTTACCGCTTCGGATAGTCTGGTACTGGCCCGGCTGGCGAACTCAGGTATGAGCATTGCCTGGGAAGCCTGTCATATGCTCAAGCTGTATAATCTCAGCTGCTCATGCTCGGATCAGGCGGTCTCTACAGCCGTGATTGCCTCGAAAAATGCTGTTAGCGATGCACCGGCCTATGCTTTTCTTGCACAGAATACACCCAATCCGGCGGTTGATGAGTCAATGGTCAGCTTCTTTGTTCCGCACACAGTACAAGAGGCATATATGGAAATCAATGAGCTTCACAGAGGGGCATTGATGGAAAAACACCGGATAACTGGCCGGGGCAACGGGCAGGTGAGCATTAGCCTGGTCAACTACGCATCCGGGGTTTATGTCTATACTCTTTATCTGGACGGGAAACCATTTGATAAAAAGAAAATGGTCATCATCAGGTAGTCCTTTTAGTTTTTACATTTTTTTACAATAATCAATTTTTATATCATGTTTAGAAAGATCGTTTTACATTGGCTGATAGCTCTGGTTTTGTCAGGGATATCCGTCAGTCATGCTCAGAATGTGTCGGATGAGGCACCTCTTAAAAATCAGCTGAACACTGTTGTAACGGAACAGGGTAGGGGTTTGCTGGACACCAGAACACTATATTCTGTAAGCGGTGCCGGGTTCAGTTCCTGGAATCTCAACGGTTGGTATACCGGCAGCGGTGCGGGCATTACAACAGGGGCGTATGAGTCAAATGCCTTATTAAGGGCAACGAGTCCGTTTTTATCTCTTCCGCCAATTGCTTCGGATGAAGTGCTCAGGTTAAGCATGGATGAATATTTTTCATTGGAATCCGATTATGATTTCGGACAGGTGCTGATTTCGGCAGACAGCGGAGCAAGCTGGCGGGTAGTGCAGAGAAATACTGGAAAGACCGGTCCCCGGACAAGCTATATGAACATCAGCGGCTATGCGGGCAAAACCATTCAGTTTGCATTGGAGCTGAGTTCAGACGCTTCCTTTGAAAGCACCGGCTGGACCATATCTGGTATGGAGCTCGAGCAGGGAAAAGTAATTACCACGCTGCTTCCTGTACCGGGATACCAACCAGCCGCAGGAGCGAACAGCCGTATTCAATCCGGTCTCAAAACCCTTGAGATTACAGCCGTTCATGATGATAATTTTCCGGAAGCCGTGTTTGTGGATTTTGTCTACAATGTAGATGGAGAGTTTGAATCCGGTTTGTCGATAAATGATCTGATTGTTCATGAAAACGGAAGTGAGCAGCTGGGCTGTCTTCGTTTGTGGGGCCCACAGGATATAGAAAGAGCGGTGGATGTCGTGATCCTGATGGATAATAGCGGGAGCATGGGTGATGAGCAGGCTGCGGTGCTTGCTAATATCGAAGATTTTGTAGACAATCTGTCGGCTTCCGGCAGAGATAGCCGTTTTGCTCTGGTACGTTTCGGGCAAAGCAGCAGCCCCATTGAGAAAATTGAAGCGGAGGATGCGCTGGTTTATCCGGTAAGCTATTTTACCGGTGATGTCAATGTATTCAAAACTATTCTTCTGCGCAACAATACCAGCGGTTCGATAGAAAGAGGATACGAAGCGCTGTCACTGGCAGCTGGCGATTTAAGTTTCAGGCCCAATGCCGATAAGGTATTTATCCTGATTACCGATGAAAACGCTACCGGTTCCAATCTGGGACCAACCACCAGAGAGCAGGTAATCAGTCAGCTCAATGCCGGACAAATCAGGGTGTATTCCATGATTCCGTCCAGTACTGCTTACGATGCCACTTATGGAGAAGTGAGTACCCGGACCAATGGAAAACGCTATAATATCCTGGCTCCTATGGACGATATACTTACGGAAATAGGTGGCTCCATTTCCAATAAATATACCTTGAGGTATTGTCCGGATAAGAAAACCAGAAATTCCGTTCTAAGGGAAGTAATTATTAGTTTGAAAGAAGACACAAACGTGGAAGATACCGGGTACTATACTCCGGAGGCCGACAAGGCGTATATAACCCGTATGCCTGGTACAGCCTTGCTGGATTATACGGCGGTTCCTGCATCTGCCAGCCTGAGACTGGAAGTAGTGGTCGATGATCCCTCAGCGCCTTTTGCGAGCAATGTCGATATTTACATAGCCGAGCTGAATGGTACCACCTTTACCAGATACACCATGAGCCCGGATTTGCTGAGTCCGGAGACACAGCGGGTTTATTTTTTCGAAGTTCCTGCCATACAGGTCTTCCATCCGGGTTTTAAATATTATGTAGTAGCGGATTATGCCAATGGAGATCTGCTGAAGACTCCGAGTAGGGAAGAAGACTTTTTTGCCTGGACAGTGGCTGTACTTCCCAATGAGGCGCCTGAAATAGATGTGCTCAGCAGTTTACTTTCCCCTCAATGCACCAATTACACACTGCAATTTACTGTTTCTGATCTGACAATCGAAGTTGCGGATATAGCAGTCTACTATCGTCCGGCCGGTTCTCCAGCTGTATTTCATAAAGTGTCTGTAGGGCCGGTCAGCAATACCAATGTGTATTCCGTAACTGTACCTGCTTCCTATATGAGTGAGCGTGGTCTGGAAGTATATATAACTGCCACGGATAATTTTGGAGCATTGGGACATTGGGGCACGGCATCAGAACCCAGGCTGGTCAGTACAGCCGTACCTTATGTACCGTCTTCGGTGATTATGCCTTTGCATTTTGTTAATTTACAGTTCCGGTGTGACTATCTGAGGGCTACTGATGAAGTCAGAGTTTATTACATCGATCAGTGCGGATTTAGCAAGCTGGGAGGTAGTACCGTGGTAGGTACCAGCCCGCTCAACTTTACCGTACCGGTATCCGGACATGATGGAGGACCGGTAAAAAACGGTTTTGAGGAAGGGGAAACCATTGTTATCAAGGTAATCCGGGACGGAGTGGACTATACATTACCTGTCGATGATGTGACTTTTGAAATGCTGGCAGTGTTTACCGGAGGAAAAACACTCAGCGGGCGCTCGCTTGCCGATATTGGCGTATTGCTGGTGCGCTCTGATAGCAATATGGACATAGAACATGAAGACCTGACACCTTCGCTGACAAATAATACGGACTTTGGCGCTGTCAGCTCTCCCGTATCGCATACCTTCCGTCTGCGAAATACGGGTTGTGACAGCTTGGATATCCGGGATATTGTAGTATCGGATGAAGACAACTTTTCTGTAGTGCTGCCAACGGTAACCCGAATAGCTCCGAATGATCAGGTTGATTTTTCTATAAGCTATCAGGCGGGAGAGGATGCGGATGCCATTGTGCAGGTCTTTACCAACGGGGCCCTTTCTCCTTATCGCTTCGCCATACAGGGTCAGATAGCGTCAGGCAGTGCGATTGGTCTGAATGTATTTCCCAATCCGGCTGAGATGTGGGGGACGAATGTTGCTATGGACCTTCCGCAAAATGGTATTACCACTATTGCCGTCTATGATCTGATCGGTACGCTGAAGCTAACGGTCTACAACGGTTATCTGAACGGATACCAGAATCAGTACATAGGTACTTCGGTGCTGGCACCCGGAACCTATATTGTCAGGGTTACAACCGATTACGGCATATCGGAAAGTACTCAGTTTATCGTACCTTAGCGGTATCTGTTAACTGGTTCAAGGGGTTACTTTTGCCCCTTGAACCAGATATATTGTTTTGTCGCCCGGGCAAACTTTTAATGAATCAGCTAAAAAATAAGATACTATGATGATCCGATTTTTATTTCCCGCTTTACTGCTTTTCGTATCTGTATGGAGCAGAGGGCAGACTATACGAGCGCATCAGGGCGATTCCCTCATTCTGGTCGCTTTGTATCAGGCTACCTCAGGCAATGAATGGAACAATCAGAGTAACTGGCTGAGCGATCAGCCCCTGAGCAGCTGGTATGGGGTAACGCTTGATCGTAGCGGAAGGGTAGAGGCGCTGGAACTGAAATCCAACAATCTCAGAGGTGAGCTTCCGGCCACCCTGTCTCAGCTGGATTCATTGAAAAAGCTGAACCTTAGCAATAACCATCTCTATGGACGTGTGCCTGAAATACACCGGATCAAAGGGATCGGGGAAATGATCCCGCACGAGGAGGAAATATTTCTGTACAATGACTATACCCTGAAGGATATCCGTGAAAATGCACTGGCTTTTGCGATGTACCAAGCCGATGTCCTGTATTTTGCCTATGCCTATTCAGGGTTGAGAATACAGAACTGGTTTGGCCCGGAGCAATACCTTCGGGTCGAGGAAAGTCAGCCGTTTACCATCGATCTTTCTTTTTACCGGGGCAGCAGTGATGTCCATTATCGCTGGCTGCGCAATGGCCAGCTTTTTACAGAAACTTCGGAACCGGTGTTGATACTGGAACATTTTGATCCGGACCAGCATAGCGGTGAATGGTTTTGTCAGACCTATTTCAAGGATTATCCCGAGCGTTGGCAGCGGTTTTCGCTGATTTATGTGCAGGGTATGACCAATATCAGTCCCGGCGTGCAGTGGAGACGGGATGGCTTTTCGGAGCAGGACAGGCTGCTGCCTGCCACGCAGATCAGAGAAGCGGGACAGGCGTTTTCCAATATTGAGCTGCGACCCGTCGATGATTTTCCTGTGCACCGGCTAAAATTCCGTATCCGTCAGTATCCCAGGCATATTCAGATCCGTATTGGCTGCGGCACGCTTCAAAGCTCGGAAGCCAACAGAGATTTGTTTGTTCCTGTGGATCTTACCGATGATATCTTTGCCGGTTGTACCTTTTACAGTATTCTGTGCCGGCGCAACGATGCGCAATGGGTTGGCAGAGATTCTCTGGTCATAGAGGTATGTGATGATGACGAAGCTTGTATTACCCAGACCGCCTATTTTATTTCTCGGGAAGGTTTTGCTCCGGCAGCTCCTGATCCGGACCAGTTCGGATTCCGGCTGGACAGCGATGGAATACTGACCCTGCACTGGGATAGTATTGCCGGAGCAGACCGGCTGATTTTCCAAATGGAGCATGATTACAATGAGCAAAGCTGTCTTCCCGGTCCCGTCATAGGATCCGAGCAGAAAGAGGTAGCAGTGAAGCTTAGAAGCAGTTCTTTTGACTACCCGTTTCAGCTCGACAAACCAGGTGTGCAAAGTGTGCATCTGAAAATACAGGCAACCAATCAATACGGCACCAGCGAAGCAGCCCGGTTGTCATTCAGAATTCCTTTGGCAGCCACCGACTATGGTTTTAGCTATTCGTTTGCCGATGATAAAACGATCAAGCTATCCATCGATGCATATACTCCTGAGTGTGCGGAAGGTCTGAGACTGTATCAGAAGACAGGAGAGCAGGAAGATTTTGAGATGATTACCACGGTGTGGGCAAACAGCTCTTTGTATCATCGTCTTGTAGATGCTGTACCCGGGCAGCACTACTCTTTTTATATCGGCCCTGTACCGCTCCGCTCTGATCGTGTGCTACAGGTAACCAGCGATACACTTCATGTATATGTTCCCGACAAAGCACCTGTTGTTAAGGGTAGTCTGCAATGGCTTTTTCAGAAGCGTCTCCGAAAGTATAAAAGCACGCTGGTCAGTGATGATAAAGATGTGATACTAAACTGGTCATTCCGTTCCCGGGCGTTTGAAGTAGAAGAAAACGGAGACACCCTGCTGTTGCACTTAAAAGAGCATGATTGGCCGGGTCGTGATACACTGTTCTTTTCGGTAGAAGACAGCGGTGGAAACAGGCTGGACACTTTTGCACTGATAGAGGTTACTGACTTCAATACCCCGCCGAGAATGTCGGTACAACCGGGAGCATTTCTGCGTTTTCCGATCAAGTCAGGAACCAAACACATGCTCGATCTGAAATGGTTTGTCGCTGATCAGGAAACCGCCAGAGAAAATATGATCTTCCTGGTCAGTAATACGGGACTTGCCCAAACCAGCCTGAGTGGACAGTTATTGGATATCTATATGCCCAATATAGATGCTACGGATACCACCGAGTTCTGGGTAATAGCCATTGATGAGGCGGATGCCAGGGATTCGATGCTGGTCAAGATTCTGTATAGTCCAAGAGAGAATAGTGCTCCCAAAATACTTGGTGAGGATATGATCAGGCAGGAGTATGGCAGGCTTCGTTCCCTCAGCAATCCTTATCCGCCTCTGGTCCTGAGAAATCATGCGAGTGATGATTCTCCGCTGGAGACACTGACATGGAGTATAAAGCCTCACTCGTACTATGTGAATTTAATCCCGGCTATGATTGATTTGATTATTGAAAACGATACCTTTTACATAAAACCAAAACCAGAGGCAAATTTTAATCTTCTCAATCCGGATATCAATAAACCGGCGGGAGCGAACGATTTTTCGTTTTATATACATGTAGAAGATATTGATGGTGCAAAAGATTCACTTTTAGTCTCTATTGCTTTAGGTAATGAAGCTCCTGAATTAAAAGAATTTCCCTATACTGATCTATACCCCGGAGATACTATCCGGTTTAATCCATTCGATTATCTGGTATTTGCTCCGCAAATTAATAAGGACAATGTTTCTTTTAAAGTGCTGAATCATGCAGGTTTTGCAACCACCATTGATGAATACAATCAGATTATGGTCACACACGGAGATTTTGTGTATTCAGGATCGAAGCAGCAGGACATTATATTTTTCGTGAGATATGGCGGGAGTGAACTCGATTATAGAATACCGCTCACGGTGCATGACAGAAGCAATAAGCCTCCGGTGCTAGAGGATATACCTGTGCAGTATCTTTTGGCTGAGGGCTTCTTTGCGCCTGTTGATCTGAAAAATTATGTATCGGATGATCATACGCCCCCAGCTCTGCTATTCTGGTATGTTTGGAACAATCAACTGGTCGATATTACCATTCGTAACGGAATTCTTTATCCTGATCTGGTAGAAGAATCCGGTCTGAGAACTGATACGATATGGCTGATTGTGGAAGATTTTAATTATAAAAGAGACAGTATCGAAGTGGTGTTTGTGAGAGAAGAAAACAGACCACCACGAATTCTTCCTATTCCCGAACAGATCATCACCACCGGAGAAGTATTTGAGGGAATATGGCTGGATGGATATATCTCGGATGATCATACACCGGTCAGCGATCTTATTCGCAAAATTGTGAATCCTTCCGGTCGGCTTGAAATTTCTCTTCAAACCACCTACCTGTCTGTTGTACTCAGAGACGAAAACTGGGAGGGAACGGATAGTGTACTTTGCATAGTAGAGGATGCCGGAGGTTTAAGGGATTCGGTCTGGATCCGTTATGCGGTTTCTCCCGTTGCCGGTAGCATATCCCATGACGTATGCAGACTGAGTGTTGCTCCCAACCCGACAGATGGTGTGCTACGAATCAGACCCTGTACAGAGCGCTTTGGTGACCGCTTCCGGATTCGCATATTGCAAGCGGACGGTTCGGTCGTGTATACTACCATGCACTCCGGTCAGCATGATGAAGTATGGTTGCAGCTCGGTCAGTTTGCGGACGGTCTGTACTACCTGATGCTGGATGAACCGGAATCGGGTTATAACCAGACGGAAAAGATCATTATTGCGAGGTAGCGTATTTAATTCGTAAGAAGTTTTTAATAATCAATGTTATGCGGACAATCAGAAAAATTGTCTACAGAATCCTATTGCCTTTTTTGTGGCTATATGACCTTGCAGAGGTGCTTGTTATTTGCCGGGTGAAGAAAAGACCTTTAAGTATCTGGTGTTTTCTGTATCTGGGTAATAGAAAATTGGGTGAGTAACAGTGTATGGTTTTATGTACAAGTAGATTGTAACGAATAATCGAACATGGAAACAATGCTTATTGAAAAAATAGAATCGAATCGTAATGCTGATAATCAGTCAGCTAATAAATATTTATGTAGTGCATTAGAGCTGCATACCAATGAGAGAAAGTGGTTCGAAGATGACGATTATTTGAACCTGTTCAAATGTCTGAGTTCATTACTTGAAGGAAAAAAGCAAATCGACGAGCTAACGAATAAATTCGAAATACTTAATACTATGGTATCGGCAATGGCAACAGGCGATTTTTCGTGCAGAATAGATCTTCCCGGAATCAATACAATGTATGCAGGTATCGGAACATTACTCAATACCTTAGCGGACAAGTTGGAAAATGTGGTTGTAAAAAAAAGTTATTTGTATGAAAGTATCGAGTTGATCAGTGATGCCATCCTTGTTACAGACAATAAAGGTGTGATTATATTGGCAAATACTGAAGCGACAAAGCTGCTTAATCGCTCATTAGAGGATACGCTATTTTTACAAATAGCGAATGTTTTTGTAATACGGCGAGAATATGAAGCAACATCTTCTTGTTGGGAAACAAAAATAGATATGAAATTTGTACAACCGTATAACCAAAATCCGGTACCGGTAGAAGTAACTGCCAAAGAAATTAAGGATTCCAGGAGTGGAAAGGAGGGAATGATTTATCTTCTTAAATTGACAAACTTTGATAAATGAGACATGTTGAAGCCCGCTCATAACATCAAATGAATATCTTCTTAATAGAGAATGAATATCTTCTTAATCTTTTTTACTTAAAATGTAATGGGGCCTGATAAAGAGAACCTGTCTGTCTAGCAAGTTTGAAGTCCTCTTACTGAGTAAAACAGGTTCGAAATTTATCCAAGTGAATTGATGGTCAAAATATCTTATAAAACAGACTTCGTAATCCGTTTTATAAGATAATATATGATTGTGCAATTAAATCTTCATGAGCAGGACCATTTCGTCTATGATGAGTTGAGTTACACGTAGTAAATACTGACTATAGCTGTCTTGGGGCTCTTTGGGATACATACCCTGTATAAAATCCATATTGGCTTTATCCGGTAGTTGATTATGTGTTATTTTGTTGCGAATAATCGTCAGAATATAAGCTTTCCGGACAATTTCCTCAAAACTCTTTAGTTGAGGATCATCCACCAGTTCTTCAAATTCTTTATAATCAATTATATGTTTTATATTCTCTGCATTGGCCAGCCTAAATTTGTCCAGCACACCATTAAAGATGTATTTTTTGAAGCTAGGATTATATTTCCCGGATTTTTTATCCTTCTGATCTAGTTTGGTAGTGTCACTGTCTCCCCAGCATTCCATAATATATTTTTCAAATTCTTGTATCGCTTTTAGCAAGCTAACTCTTCTTATCACTTCATAGGAAGTAGACAGGAGTGTTAGTTCGTTTTCAAGCTCCTGAATACTCCATACTCTGTTGGGTTCATATGAGAACAAGGCTTTTACTTTATTGTCAAGCAAGAAGCGTTTGAATTTTCCTAGGTCTTTTATTTTGACGGTAGGTTCATGTATTTGCTTCTGTATAAAGGGTACTGTTTTGTTGAGGACAAAATTTTCATTATAAATATTTTCAAAATCATCGCCCGGAACTCTTTCACTTTGCTGCAAAGCCTGCTCTCTGTTGTGGATTCTTTCTTCTCTGGTCTGATAGATATCTTCTAATGTAAAATCTGCTTTTTGATTGAATATTTCTTCAAAGAGCTTATCAGCGATGAGCTTTAGAAACAGATCTTGTGTGCGTATATCTTTTATTTTCAGATCCTGTTTTTTCTTTAGCAAAGCTTCTTGTTCTGACTTGGTGAGTTGTTTTTTATTCAGAATAACATCTTTGTTGCTCTGAAATTCTTCGTACAGGGAGGTATAGTCACGATCGAATGAATAAAACCGCTGCATGGGATGATCATTGTATGTATAGCGATACCAGCTAGCAAATTTTTTTGGATCATCTTCCAGTTTTACATTTTCTATGTAGGTAGGCTTATTGTCAAAAAGACCTCTTGGTAATACAGTAGGCTGAGCAAGCAATTTGCTAATTTGTTCTTGGGTCGGTCGGATGACAAACTGGCGTTTATGAAAAACAATCCAGCATTCTTTTAGCGCTTTTTTTGCAAGATTAGGTTGGAGCTGACTGATTGACATATTTCCCAGAAAATTGGTCAAAATCGCTTGCCGCATTTTCAGATATTCGAAGTAAAAGTCCTCAAATGTAGTTTGCTCGAAAGCTTTTTTAAACGCTTCTCTCCAATAGGGGCCGGTATTGAAATTCCAGAACTGCCCGATCAGGCTCAGGGCTTCTTCGCGTTTATGCTCGTAAAAAGCAAGAGTTTGTTGCAGTTGACTATGATGGTGTCCTTTCCATTGTTTCCTTACATTCTCGGGCATAAAACGTATCAGATCGCTGGCCAGCCAGGTTGCTTCCTTGCCCATTTCTCGGTTGTTGAGTAGGTACAAAGGTTTATCTGTCTTTTTTTTATTTAGAAGGTCTTTTTTTTCTTTTAGGAAGTTTTGTTTTTCAGCGGTTTTTTGTAGTTGGCTTTCAATAATGCTCTTGAGTTTTTCATAGTGGATGCTTGCTTCCTCGCTGCTTTTTTTTAGTTTGCGGGGCATGCCTTTAAATAATGAATCGGTGTGATGGGTATGTCTTGCTATACTATCGAGATGCTCGACTATTTTTCTTTGTAAACGTTTTTCTATATTTTGTGGGAGGGTGTTCTTGATAAGTAATTCATGGAGGAGAGATGGAAGCTCTTTCAGATTAATAATAGCTGTTGGTTCTTTATACTGCAAGTCTATTTCTCCATTGGTGTTTAGCATATCGGCTATCGCCGATTTTTGCTTTTTATCCTCTGTTCGAGTGCTTTGCTTTAAATTACGTTGATTGTGGATTTCAATATTGATTTTATTGTCATCCTCAACCGCATTGCTTGGTATGTTAATGAAAATCGGAATATTGTTATTATTAATATTGTAAGAAGGTCTCGGATATTCTTCCCAGCCTTGCAAATCGGTGTTTTTTACAAGAAATTCATTTTTTAGCGTAGTTACTTCGGATAGCTTGCCAAAGACTTTGATTTTTTCTTTGACCTTACGGTCAGTAAGATATTCGGTGCCTTCAATCATTTTTTCACGCTGGTCGTGTGTATAAAATCCTGTATTGATCTGAAAACGCAGGCTTGGAAAATTTTTAAATTCATCCAGATAGCGAAGCACAAAGTAGTTGAATTGATTTTCATATCGTTTGCGTATCACAGGGTGAGCCACCGTGGATTGAATCAGGGACCTTGTTTCGTTTCCTTCCTTAATGTATTCATTAATATCTTCCAGAAATTCCTTTTTTTGTGTGTCCGAAAAAACTTGATATAGTTCGTCCGGTACTTTGCTGAGGTAGTCCACAATTTGTACAAACAATGTTTCCCGGTCCAGATTTGTCGTTATGCGTTGTTTGATATCTTTAAAGGCCAGATGGGAAAACACCCATTGAGTGACCATGCTGCGCAGACTGTTGTTTTTGTCTGTTATTTCTTCTTCTGTTCTGTATACAAACTTTTCCTTAAAACCACTTACCCGTGCACGCATATCCTCACCGGCTTTTCTTGATAAAAACATGCTGCATAGAAACAATAATCCGCTTTTTGAAAGACATATCTTGTTTTCAGAGGGCTCTTGCTCATTGTAAGCTGATTTATATTGATCTTTGACCAAAAACTTTTTGATATTCCCTTTATTATCTTCTTTATCCGTATAGCGTAGATGCTTGAAGGCATCATTCATGACGGCATTTTCGATTGCTTCTGCATCGAGATTGACTTTTTTGCCCTCTTTTTTTTGTTTTTCGAGCGTATGCTTTTTGTGTTTGGTAAGTATTTGTAGTTCGTTTTGCAGGGTCCTTTTGAGAAGCCATCCGGTTTTATCTGTTTTTATTCGATGTTTTCGTACATCCCGACAAACAAGAATGAACAATTCGTCCAGTAGTTTAAATACATCATCATGAACCGTAATTGGATCGTGGTAGTAGTGTGTATAGAAGTTACGGCAGTTGCTGATTACTGAGGTCAACAGATTGAAGTGTATTGTAAAGTAATCCCTTCTGCCTTTTTCCTTATTGGTCAGGTTACTGAACTTTTCGTGGTTTACCGGCAAAGCAAGATAATGTACAACCGGCAGATATTGTTTTAGAAAGTCTATGCCTTTTTCCCAGTCATCGTAAGCGATTAGATGGTTGCTATCTGTAGAAAGGAATCTATGATCGTTTTTAATTTTTTTGCGAAACAGTTTTTTTACTTGCTCGATGTTATCATTTGCCAAATTCAAAAAACCGCCAAAGTAATGCTTATCTGCATATAGATGATGATGATATTTGATGTCTTTCCCGAGTCTGTTTGTTGCCGTCATAGAAAAGTTTTTAAAGAAAATGTACGGTTAGAATTTGTATAAATATATGCAGATTAAACGGTTCTGTCCAGAACAGTTTTGCACAAGCTTTCAACATGTGGAATAAGAGAGGGAAGAGGCTCATAGGATATTTTCCAAAATAAAAATCAGTCGTAACCAAGGTTCCCGTTACGACTGAAAATTGTTAGTACCCATCAAACTGAGGTCTTTCACAACGCTCCGGTTTCTCGTACAACGACTACGATAGTTGTTAATACCCATCAAACTGAGGCCTTTCACAACAAAGTGGATGCCAGCAATTCCAGCTTTACCGTTGTTAGTACCCATCAAACTGAGGCCTTTCACAACAGGAATTTTATTTCCAACTGTTTACAAAAGTTGTTAGTACCCATCAAACTGAGGCCTTTCACAACGAATACCTGTATGACAGTTAGAACAGAAGTGTTGTTAGTACCCATCAAACTGAGGCCTTTCACAACTAGAGGTTCTCAGGCGATTAGGCTTTCGAAGTTGTTAGTACCCATCAAACTGAGGCCTTTCACAACTCTGACTTGTAAGACCATGGACCGCCGGTCGTTGTTAGTACCCATCAAACTGAGGCCTTTCACAACGCGATTAAGTTTTCTTAAAACAAAGAATAAGTTGTTAGTACCCATCAAACTGAGGCCTTTCACAACTGTAACCCCTAATACCTTGGGGAAGGATATGTTGTTAGTACCCATCAAACTGAGGCCTTTCACAACAGGAAAGGAAAAAGTAAAGATTGACCCCTGTTGTTAGTACCCATCAAACTGAGGCCTTTCACAACGCAGTATATGGGCAACGCATCACAAAAAAGGTTGTTAGTACCCATCAAACTGAGGCCTTTCACAACAGATTCTAAGCTATAACAATACAATCACACGTTGTTAGTACCCATCAAACTGAGGCCTTTCACAACAGAGATAGCGGAGATTGAGGATAGGATTGAGTTGTTAGTACCCATCAAACTGAGGCCTTTCACAACCTTAAGGAGTATGCAGCCATTGACCGGGTAGTTGTTAGTACCCATCAAACTGAGGCC
>JAEVZS010000030.1 GCA_023392125.1 Bacteroidota bacterium | reverse complement strand
CGAACGAGCTAATTTAAAGCAGCTACCCCCGTAGTCGGTGTGCCGTCTCTCCGCGGTCGCGTGGCACACCGACCGCAATGTATGTAAAGAAGTATAGTAAAATCCCTGATTACAGAGAATATTTCGGATAATTTACCTACCTGATTCACAACGTGTATATTTCGGTCTGTGGGCCACAGACCGAGGTGAAGGGGGCTGCCCACAAGGGCGGGAAATTAGTGTAATCACCCTATTTTTTGGAGTAACCTTAATAGCTAATATTGTCTGTCATCCATTCAGCAGGGCAGTTATACCTGCGCATAATAAATCCCAACCAATAAAAAAGAACCAATGGGAACAGACTCTGTAACAATAATAGCAAGCCTTACTGCAAGGGAAGTGGACATATAACAGTTAAAAAATTATTCAACGGGTTGCTGATTTTCTCCTGACAGCACATAAGACAGCGTGAAGAACCCAACTATTACAGTTAATAATTTTATTAAACTTTTAAACCAATAATTATGATTCAAAAACTCACACAAAAGACACTCATCTTATTCACTCTTATTCTTTGGGAAAGTTCAGTATTAGCACAAACACCTTTCGCATGGTCTAAAATCTATGGAGGAAATGGAAGTGATAAAGGATATTGCATCATGCAAACGTCAGACGGAGGTTTTATTGTAAACGGATAGACGGATAATGATACATGGGTGTTTAAGGTAGAAGGTCCAGGAACAGGAATAGAAGGTCAATTCAGTACCCCAATCCGGTCGTTGATGTTCTCTCTTTTTCAGAGCAGCTTAACACATTAAAATCATCCAGGCATCTATTTAATTAAAGCAGAAAGTCTTGATGGTAAAGTCAGCAATCAAAAAACAAGTAAAAACTAAATGATTATGAAGAAAATAATTCTATCTCTAAGTTTAATTTATATGTTCAGCATGGCCAGTGCGCAGGAATGGACTATAGTAGGGAACACACAAGTTACAAGCACCGAAGTGGGAGATTTTGACATGGCTATTACGGATGACTCCATTGTGTATGTAGCATTTGCAGATGCTAAAGCCAACAAAAGAGCTCAAACCAAAATTTTAAAAAATGGCACATGGGCTTATCTCGGACCAAGTGCAGGTTTTTCAGGAAGTACTTCCGAAATGTTTCACCTGAAATTTTTACCTAATGGTAATCCTATTTTGGTATTCAGAGATATTAATTTCTTAACAGGCACACGGGTATTACAATGGGATATCTCCGACCCTTCGCTGCAATGGCGACCTTATGGCGATCAAGTCAATGGTTTGACTGGCGGATACACCAGCAATATAGATTTTGTATTGGATAACCAAGGCGTACCAATTATTAGTTTAAACGCGAACCAGTTCAACGCTGATTTTGAAATATACCAATTCGATGCCGCTGATGTGCCATACAAGGCATTGGATAATCCCAGTCCGGGCGGAAAGTCATTGGGACTTTACGATATGACCATTTCACCAGCTAATGAATTGTACATAGCCTATCAGGATCCAGGGTTTGATACCGCTGCCAATATCAATATGAGACAACGAATATCGGTAAAAAAACGCGTAAATGACACTTGGATACTCGTAGGTCAAGAGGGTGTATCCTACGGAAAAGCAACCGATATTAGCTTGGAGTTTGATAGTGAAGGCACTCCTTACCTTGCCTTTTATCATCAATATATGAAAGACGGAATGTTTGGAAGAGGTGGAGCCGTAAGAAAATTTAATGGTACAACTTGGGAAAGTGTAGGACCGGAAAATTTCTATGATGGCATTGTCACCTATTTAGATTTAGCTATCTCCCCCAGTGGCACTCCTGTTGTCAGTTACATTGTAAATAGCAAATTGGAAGCATTTGCTTTTAATGGAGACGAATGGCAAAAGGTTGGCAGTAACAGCATATCTCAAGGAATGGCCTTATGGCCCAAAATAAAATTTGGTGAGCAAGGCACGCTATACGCTATTTTCAAAGACAGAGCCAATGGAGACAAAGCTACAGTCATGCAGTATAAAGGCAATCTTACTACCCCTTCTACTGTTACTTCTGTTTCGAATTTCACTCCAGCCCAATCCTGGAATATTTATCCTAATCCTACCAACCATTTACTGACGTTAGAAACTGCAAACAGCAATGAAAAACAAGTTCATGTATTAGACGCAACCGGCCAGCTTATCTGGGAAGGCACTATGAATTCTACTACCATGCAACTTGATGTAAGTAAATGGAAAAGCGGACTATACTTTATCCAACTACTTTCCAGTCAAAATACTGTAGTACAAAGTTTTATTAAAAAATAATTTAAAACTTTATTTTTAAAAACAACTTATGAATAAAATAATCTTATTAATAATTACTTTCTGTTTATCTACTTCAGCCTTTTCGCAAGAAGTGTTAGAAACACATTTTCAAGGTTACATACCAGGAGAATACTATGAAGGAAAATCTTATAGTACATTCGATTTTTCAAATTACTACTCCTACGTAGAATATGATATCGAGAAGAAAGAGTTTACTACTATTAATGATTCGTTACCTAAAAACCTGGATTTTTATCACTTAAATGGAGATACAGGCTATGCTAGATCAAGCAGTAATCAAGATGCCTATATTTCGTATGACGGTTTTAAGACCCTAACGAAAATAGACAACCAACCAAGGTATCTTTCAGTTACTAAAACCAATACGGGGTATCTTGGTCATAACTACTTTACATCAAGCATCAGTTCTTTATATTATTCTAACGATGGAGTAACATGGACACCAAAACACCAAGTTTCAAACTCTGCTTATCCCAAAGCAACTATTAAAGTTATTGACGATACCGTTTATGCGTTCAACAATACAGGTTCAATAGTTTATTCAGCTGACGGTGGCGAGACTTTTCAATCAAAATCACTACTGAGCGGAACCACAAAGTCTATTGAAGTAATTCTTTATCAATCATCTAAGGATACGGTATTCTTCAAATCCACGGGTAATGAATACTACTATACCTTCAATTTCTTTAAAACCATTACCAAACTGCCGGTAACGTCATACGCTCCTATATATGTACCAACTATTGATTCCATTTATTCAAAATCTGGCAATCAGATACATTTGAGCCTGGATACAGGTAAAACATACACCCCGGTTGGTTCGGCCTTGCCTAATAATGCTAGTCTAACCATTTCTAATGGTCGGTTTTACCTTTTAGCAGAGCCAAATGCTTATAAAGCTTCGAGCATCCTTGGCCCTTGGGAAAAAATTAACGCAGCTAATCCAGGCGGTTTCCTTTCAATAGATATTAAAGACAACTTTATATTGGCAGGTCAGAATGGAGCTGTACTGGTTTCAAAAGATGGTGGTAAAGAATTTAGTCGTACACTTATGACTGGCATAGAAAATCTGTCTGCTGTAAAAATCGTTAATAACGACTTATGGTTGGCTGCGGATGGGGGTAGCAATATCTACCTTTCTACCGATCAGGGTGAAACATGGACAAAAAAATACAATAGTGGTAATTTCATGACCTTGCCTTATAAATTTTCAGTAGCAAGCGACTTAAGTAGTATCATCTTATTGTCGGAAAAAGAACGCCCTTTGATTTCTACAGACCAGGGTAAAACATGGACAAAAACAGGTATAATAGGTGGTGATGGACAAGTTTTAAATAATGGAAAATTGTTATTTGCTTTCAATATTTATGAATTAAATAGCAATAATGACTTAGAGGAAAAAATTAGCCTTGAAAATATAGATAAGTCAACGGGTAGCAGATCACAATTGCTAAAATTTCCTGTAGATGGTTATAAAGCATTTCATTTAACCATGGCAAATGACAATGAGGGTTATCTTTTTGCTTATAATTCAACTAATATATTTGGTTCAGATGCTATAAATACCAGAATATACTTCACAAACGATGGGTGGCAAAGCTATACTACACAAAGTACTACCGAACTGTTTTTGAAAGATAATCTTTCGGGAAACTTTCCTACCATCAAATATATATCTGGCGATACATTGGTTGTGTACGTAGCTAACAGAATTGCCCAGGAAGACAATACCGATAATAAAATATATCTTTCAACTGACGGAGGAAAAAACTGGGAAGTAAAAGAATATCGAGTTGACAAATACGATAATACAAGTGATAATATGCTGGATATGTATTTTACAAGTGCATCGCATTTTATTGGAGGAACAAATTTGAGAATTGTAAGAAACATTAAACCAATAAATTATAAAACAAGTGGTTTCGTTTTAAATAATTTGGATTCAAAAAAAAGCATATCAATGGGTAAGGTCTACCCGAATCCCACAACAGGAAAATTTACCATAACAACTTCAGATGCTCATAGAAACCTGAATATCTCTTTGTACTCAGTTGACGGAAGACTGCTTAAAGAAAGTACTGTAAATAATATGAATTCATTCAACTATGAAATTGAAGGCCCAAAGGGAGTATACTTTTTGAAAATAATTAATAACAAAAGTAAAGAAGCAGAAACGATCAAAGTAATAAGAAAATAATACAAGTTTTCTAACCTTTAGTACAACAAAAATATACGAAGAAGCCGGACTCCGCGGCGGAGTCCGGCTTCTTCGTATATTTTTAGAAATAAATCAATCTGCTTTCAATTTGCTCTCAAAACTAATCAATAATTTTCTCCCTTGGCTGGTGAGTTCTCTAACGATCTGGTTTAAAGCAGCCCGCCGTGGTTGCGCCATCGGCCAACCACTTTTTATTCATACAAATGAGAAAGCATGCTCCATGGATAGGTACCATCAACATACTATCGGGCACTGGAATAAAGGTAAGCTTCCACTTCCAAATTGTAACAGTAAAGAAAACAGGGTGATGAGTTATTAATGGGTGGTCGGCAAGGGCAGAAAATGTCCAATCGAAGCTGTTCAACTTGCTGGCAATACCGTGTTACCAACTGTTATTTATTATCACTTTCATTACCGGAATATTATTTCTTATTTCCACTATTTCCCCTTGAAAACTATAAGTTTCATTCGTTTTAAGTGTATCCTTGTCAAATCGATATTCTTTAATGACGTTGTCATTTTCAAACTTATCCCAAAACTCAGGCTCAATTTCTACTGCTGAAATTGGTCGTTTAATATATCTCTCAAGCTCAGCAGGTATTTGTATTTCTCCGTCTTTAATTGTCATCTTTTGTCCGTCCCAAATTCCACTAAATTTTGACTCGTATTCCAGTGAACACATTTGTATTAGCGCCTCTGTTTTAATATCCTTATTTTCAATCTTAATATTTGTTGGACATGGCAAGTAGAAAATACTACCATTCCACTGATATTGGTGTCCACGCCAAATTGTAGCCTTTAGTGCAATTAAAATCATGAAGATCGAAAAGATTGAAACCAAGAATAAATGTCGAGTTAGTCCTTTATTCCTTGATTTAACTGTCAGAATTAAGTGTATTATGGTTCCAACGTATAAGACAACATATCCCATAATGTCCCCAAGCCCAAGTCCAAACGAAATGTGTTTATATAATGTGCCCAGAAGACAAATTAAGATTAGTAGTCCGAGAACGATAAAGTTTAATATTTTTGTAGTTGTCATCATTTATGATAGCAAACAGCTCTCAAATATACACAATAAGTCCACTATACCATTCGATCATAAGTCTTTCTTTAGTGGGTGGTTGGCCGATGGCACAACCACGGCCAAGGGGATGCCAACAAGGGCGGAAAACTCCAAGTTTGCACGTCTGTCTGCCTGAAGCTGTAGCCGTTTTCTAATAAACTGTTTTTGAAATTTTTTCAACACCTGTTATTAAGTTATCAATATCTTTCATAGTCGGTTCTTCATCTTTTTTGTGGTCACAAAGATTTCTTATATCTCCAAGATGTTGAATGAATCTCCACGTTGGAGTATCAATTACTTCATTGTCCTTTAATGTTTGATTACAGTCATTTATAGTTGGATGCTGTTTTTTTATTGTCAATTTATGATTTATACAAACTTGTTTTAGATGTCCTTCCAAAACAACACCTGCGACTGCTCCTGCCGCTCTCCAAAATCCTTTTTTATTCAGTTCTTTTGCAGTCTCAAGTTCGTTCTCAAAAATATCAGCTTGTAATATTTGCTTAATATCGAACAAGGAACTTTCAAAACGTTTTTCGCAAGCCTTAAGAATTCCTATCTGGCTTTCAAAAATTGACTTAGCAATCTCATAATCTTCAGGCGGAATTATTTTGTCATCAAATGTCCCTAATTCTAAACCCTTTTCGATTACTGGTGGAATATGTTGAAAATAATGTTTTAATCCTTTTTTTTCCTTATCGTTATAATACATTAAGGAGAAATCACTTAGTCGATTGGGTAAAATAACTTTAATAACAGAAATGGCTTCTGAGTACCAAATTTCAAAATCTTGTTTACTTTTTAGTAGGCTGTTGCTGCCCTTTATTTTTTTGTGAATTGCTTGCCCTGACTTTATAAGTGCCGAAATGTCAAGTTTGAGTTTATCAATATTTGATGTCATTTTTTGTAGGGGAGTTTCTACGGTTACTAATAACGTTTCGGGTATTGCCGAAGGCGGGGATTTTTAGCACAAAAGTTCAATCGAGAATCCCGAAACTTCGGGACACAAATGTCCAATCGAAACCGTTCAGCCCCGCTTTTGGCAATACCGTGTTAGCGGTAGGTTTTCTTTCGTCCGTCAGCATTGTTATATAATGTTTTCAGTTCGTCAATTGTCAAAGTGTCTTTGTCACTATGCAACATTGAATGACAGTTTGGGCAAACAGGTCTCAAGTCTTTGATAGGGTCAATTTCGTATGTTTCGCCAATGTCTGCAACTCTTGTCAAATGATGTACGTGAATAAATCCTTTCCCTATTTCGCCATATTCCATTCCAAAGTCAAAGTTGCAAACTGAACAAGTCGTTCCGTAATGCTCGATGCACAGTCGTCTGGCTAATGGATTGCGTTCATAAGAATTTACAGTAATTGTCCGTTTAGCTCCTTCAAATAATTGTCCCAAAAATTCAGTTGGGATTTCGTCTGAATATGGTTTGTCGCCTGTAAGTTCGGCTTCTTCAAGTGCTTCCTTTAAATTGTCTCTTAATTGCCAAACCCAAAATTGTTTTTCACTCCAACCGTTAAAAAATAAGTCCCAATACTTAAACTGCTGATTTTGTCTAACGGTAAAGTCAATGTCGTGTTTTTTAGCAATACGTTTGGCAAGTCGTCCGATTTGTAAATTTATAGGGCTGGCTGGCAGTTTTGCTTTTACTCCTAAAATTCGTCCAACTTGGCTTGCGTATGCTTTGTGTCCGTCAAACGAATAAATTGTTTGAAAAACTGCTAAGTCTTCAGGTCGAGTTATTTCACTGTCTTGCAGTATTTCTAAAAATTGGTCTTTCGTTAATTCTGTTGCCATTATTTGTTCGGTGTCGGGGCGTTAAACTTACCGCTAACTCTCAAATATACACAATAACACCCTTTAATACCCAATTAACTAAACAACACAACAAATACAAATTCATCACTATACGCTATTAATAAACTCTCAGAAATCCATCCACATCAAACCCCATCCATCAATTAAACTTGTTGCGAGACACGCTTTATTTCCCCCTCTGCTCAAAAATCTCCACCTGTTCCCCCTCCCCTTTCACCCTCCATTTTGTCCGTTTCACAGCAATAGCCTTTCCCCTGCCCATTATCAGGCCTTAGTTTTGTACAAAAAAATCGACATGGATCATTGTATCCTTCGGTCAGAACCACAATTACTTTGTACGAACGATTCATATATAACAAGCTTACGGGACCATCATCACCACTTAAAAACTTCATAAAAACCCACTACGATGACTAAAAAAATCTCCATAGCGGTACTATGCTTACTCACCACCTTTCTTGCTTCGGCCCAGACCGAGCTGTCGCTGAAGGATGCGGTAACCTATGCGCTGCAACACAAGTCAGAAGCTGTCAAAGCGGGACTGGATATACAGAACAGTGACTATCTGATCGACGAGGCCCGGGCCAACGCGCTGCCTCAAATCAGCGCCAACGGGGGCCTCACCTACAATGCCATTTTACAGCAGACCGCGCTGAATATGGGCGGTCAGACCATGGTGATAAAAATGGGCCAGCCCTGGCAGTCAACTGCTTCCCTTCAATTCAATCAGCAATTGGTGAATATGGCGGTTTTTCAGGGTCTGAAAGCGGCAAAGTCTACCCGCGAATTCTATCAGATCAACGCGGAGCTTACCGAAGAGCAGATCATTGAGAAAGTGGCCGGCAGCTATTACGAAGTCTTCAAAACCCGGTCGCAGCTCAAAACCATTGATCGTACGATCCGGAATACCACCCGGGTCAGGGATATCATCGAGAGCCTGGAGAAAAACGGCCTGGCAAAAAAAATCGACCTTGACCGGATCAATGTATCGCTGAATAACCTGCAAAGCTCCGGACAGCAATTGCAAAACGCTCTGAAGCTACAGGAAAACTCTCTGAAATACCTGATCGGTATGGACATCAACGCGGAAATCAGCCTGCCGGAAAATGAGTTCAATACGCCCGGCACGATCTACTCAAAAGACGATATAAGCATTGCCAACCGGACAGAGATCCGGCTTATGGAAAAACAGGGTGAGCTGCTCCGGTTAAACAAAAAAGCGACACAGGCAAAAAACTATCCGGCCCTGAGCCTTACCGGCAACTACGGCTATTTTGGTCTCGGCTCCAGCTTCCCTTACTTTGCGGAAAACAACCCGAATGTCTACTGGTCCAATTTTTCCTCCGTCGGTCTGAATCTGAGCGTGCCCATATTCAGCGGCTTTACCAATCGCTCCAAAGTACAGCAGGCTCAGATAGAGATTGACCGGTTTGAAGCAGATCTGAAAGATACCCGGCTGGCGCTCAGCCTGGCCATAGAAAATGCCTATACACAGATTAATAATGCACTGATAACCCTCAAAAATCAGGAATCCAACAGGTCACTGGCTGAGCAGGTATTGCAGAATATCGAAAACAACTATAAAAACGGGCTCGCATCGCTTACTGACCTGCTGGATGCGGAAACTTCCTATTCCGATGCACAGAACAATCATACCAATGCCCTGATGGATTATAAGCTGGCTGAAATACAACTTATAAAAGCGAAAGGAGAACTAAAATCATTTTATACCACAGAATAAACAGAACACTACAATGAAAAGAATAATCATTTCAGGTCTCATCATACTGGCGGCTATTGGCGGCATAGCCTATGTGCTCCGGAGCAATAAGGCAAAAAACGACGCGCAGACCGCTATCGTAGCTCAGAAAAATGCTTCTGTAGCGGTACGTGCTGATACAGCTGATTACAGGCAGATGACTATGCAGTATACGTCCAACGGTGTTTTTACTGCCAAACAGGAAGTAATGATCTCATCGGAAGTCTCCGGAAAAATCACCGATGTGCTGGTCCGGGAAGGAGCATTGGTCAATACAGGGCAGCTGCTGGCCATCATCCGGGGAGACAAGCTCAATGTAAACCTGTCCAATGCACAGGCGGTGTACGAGAATGCGAAAAATGAAGTCGAACGGTTTGAAAGCGCTTTCGCCACAGGCGGAGTAACAAAACAACAGCTGGATCAGGTAAAGCTTCAGCTCGAAAATGCCCGAAACAATCTGCAAAGCGCACAGCTTACCGCTTCCGATGTCAATGTAAAAGCGTCGTTTGCCGGTATTGTCAACAAGCGTACCATCGAAGCAGGCTCGTATGTATCTCCCGGGCAGCAGCTATTCGAGATCGTCAATGTATCCTCATTGAAACTGAAAGTGCATGTAGACGAGAAAAATATCGCTTCTGTCAGATTGGGGCAGCAGGTGACGGTTGAAACACCTGTATTACCAGGCAGGACATGGACAGGCCTTGTTTCCTTTATAGCTCCGAAAGCGGATGGAAGTCTCAACTTTCCGGTAGAGCTGGAGATAAAAAACAATCCGGGCAATGACCTCAAAGCGGGAATGTACGGAACCGCGCACTTCGGAAGCGGTCAGAACAATAATGTACTGGTCATTCCGAGAACCGCCTTTGTAGGCAATGTCAGCTCCAGTCAGGTATTTGTAGTGCAGGACGGAAAAGCCGTACTGACGCAGGTAGTCTCCGGCAGAAACTTTGGCGACTATATCGAAATCATCTCCGGTATCAGCAAAGGTCAGACCGTGGTAGTTTCCGGACAAATCAATCTGCTGGACAAGACCCCTGTCGAGGTCATTAACTAACCCACAAAAGACTTATGAAATTAGCAGAAATATCCATCAAACGCCCCAGTATCATCATCGTACTGTTTATTATACTCACACTGGGCGGTATCTTTTCATATACACAGCTGGGCTATGAACTGGTGCCAAAATTTGAAGTAAATGTCATATCCATCTCGACGGTTTACCCGGGCGCGGCCCCTTCTGAGGTGGAAAATTCGGTCACCAAAAAGATCGAAGACGCGGTTTCTTCGCTCGAAAATGTAAAAAAGATCGAATCCAAGTCCTTTGAGAGTGTATCGGTGGTCATGATCACGCTGAACAGCACCGCGGATGTCAACTTTCTCCTCACAGATGCCCAGCGCAAAATCAACGCGGTGGTGAATGACCTGCCGGACGATGCCGAGACACCGTCCATCAACAAGTTTTCGCTGGATGACGTCCCCATTATCAATCTGTCGGCGACTTCAGATCTTTCTGAAAAAGAGCTGTATGATCTGCTGGACCAGAAAATTCAGCCGGTATTTGCCCGGATCGACGGAGTAGCCAAAGTGGATATGATCGGTGGAGAGGCCCGCGAGATTCAGGTAAGTGTCAATCCTGAAAAGCTGCAGGGCTACGGCTTATCCATAGGTCAGATCGAGCAGGTGATCGCCATGTCCAATATGGATTTTCCTACGGGAAACGTAAAAACACGGGATAATCAGACGACAATCAGACTCTCCGGCAAATTCGCATCACTGAATGAGCTGCGCAATCTGCCTGTCATGACACCGGCTGGCATTCTGATACGGCTGAGTGATGTCGCGGATGTACAGGACGGTATAAAAGATCCGGACAAGATCTCCCGGATCAATCAGACCAACACGATCCTTCTCCAGGTCTTTAAGCAGTCAGACGCCAACGCGGTATCCGTATCCGAAAAGGTAAAGCATACCATACAGACCATAGAACGGGATTACAAAGCACAGGGCGTACATATCGAGATCGGAAGTGATTCCTCTGATTATACTCTGAAAGCGGCTAACAATGTCATCTTTGACCTGCTCCTCGCTATTGTGCTGGTTGGTGCAATTATGCTGCTTTTCCTGCATAGTTTCCGTAATGCCGCGATCACCATGGTGGCTATTCCATTGTCGCTGATCGCGACATTCATAGGATTGTTTATAATGGGCTATACGCTCAACCTGATGTCTCTGCTCGCGCTATCTCTGGTGGTAGGTATTCTCGTGGATGATGCCATCGTGGTTATTGAAAACATTCACCGCCACATGGAGATGGGTAAGAATAGGGTGCGGGCTGCGTATGACGGAGCAAGGGAAATCGGCTTTACTGTTACGGCCATTACGCTGGTGATTGTGGTGGTATTTCTTCCTATTTCCTTATCGACAGGACTGGTATCCGATATTTTACGTCAGTTCACCGTGACCGTAATGATTGCTACCCTGCTTTCACTTCTTGTCTCCTTTACGGTGGTTCCCTGGCTGTACTCCCGCTTTGGTAAGCTCGAGCACATCAACCACCGTTCGGTGTTCGGCAAGCTGTTAAGCTCGTTTGAAAGAAGCCTGGACAGACTGACTGCAGGAATCGGTTCAATCCTGAAATGGTCGTTGAGAAGCAGAACAAACAAATTCACTACGCTGGCCTTAACGGTTGTACTGTTCGTTGCCTCTCTGATGCTGGTAAGCAAGGGTTATATCGGAACGGACTTCTTCCCTGCCAACGATAAAGGCGAGTTTTACCTGCAGATCGAAATGAATAAGGACGCTTCGATCGAGCAGACCAATTTTATGACACAGAAGGCGGAGCAGCATTTGTCTCAGAAGCCGGAGATAGAGCGGATCATTACCACTGTGGGACAGGCCTCTGACGGGATGATGTCTACCTCGGGCACCAAGTACAAATCAGAAATCCATATCTTCGTAGACAAAGAGCACCGGAAAGAAGAGCCAACCAAAGTGTATGCCGCGCGGCTCAAAAGAGAGATGGAAGGCGTACTGGTCGGTGCAAAAGTTAAAACAGTGAATGTAGGGATGATGGGCGCTGAAAATGCTCCGCTGAAGCTGACAATTATTGCTTCCACACAGGAAGATGCCCTGGAATTTGCCGGTCAGGCAGCAGATCTGCTGCGTAACATTCCAGGCTCCACCGAAATCAGGCTGACTTCGGAAGACGGCAATCCCGAAATCAATGTAAAGGTTGACAGAGACAAAATGAATGCGCTGGGACTGAATGTAGCATCGGTGGGTATGGCCATGCGTACTGCATTCTCGGGCAACACGGACACCAAATTCAGAGCCGGAGACAAAGAATACGACATCAACATCCGGTATGATGAAATGGGCAGAGCCAATATCAACGATGTCAAAGAGCTAAAATTCATGAACTCTCAGGGACAGGCAATCCGGCTGGAACAATTCGCGGATGTCAGCTTCGGCTCCGGACCAACTCTTCTGGAACGAAGAGACAAGTCTCCATCCGTATCCGTAGAAGCACAGGTGGTAGGAAGACCTGCCGGTACGATAGCTCAGGAATGGCAGGCTGCCTTCGAACAGCTTGACTTCAAGCCGGGACTTTCCTACAAATGGGGTGGTAATATGGAAAACCAGTCAGAAGGATTCGGTTCGCTCGGAATCGCCCTGATAGCCTCTATCCTGCTTGTATACCTGGTAATGGTCGCGCTGTATGACAACTTTGTCACACCATTTGTCGTTCTGTTCTCTATTCCGTTATCATTTATCGGAGCGCTGCTGTTTCTCGCTCTGTTCAATCAGACGTTGAACATCTTTACCATACTGGGTATCATTATGCTGATCGGCCTGGTTGCCAAAAATGCGATCATGCTTGTAGACTTTGCCAATCATCGCAAAGCCGAAGGATATTCCACCTACGATGCGCTGATTTCAGCAAACCATGCCCGGTTCAGGCCGATACTGATGACTACTATCGCTATGGTAATAGGGATGGTGCCGATCGCGATGGCGCAGGGCGATGGTGCTGACATGAACAGAGGTCTGGCCATCGTCATCATAGGCGGCTTACTGTCCTCCCTGTTCCTTACGCTGGTAATTGTACCGGTTGTCTACTCGCTCTTCGACAGCCTGGGAAGACGATTCGGCAAAGGTAAAAAAACAGATTATGCAGCCCTGATGAACGAAGAGGATGAAAAAGAATTCGTACCTGAATATGCAGAGCATTATTAGAATAAAATAGATAGTGGTAAGCGAAGATATTCCGCCCCGGGCCTCATTCGGCACTATGGGCAGAATATCTTCTTCTGCATCTTCACGTATTTCTGTAAAGCTGAAATTTAAGTACCGGTTTTATTGTTACTGAATTATTCAGTAGATCCCGTTTGTAAGTAGTAGTTAGTTGAATCCATAATCCTATGCAATATACAATTCCTTTAAGGGTACTGGTGAAAGAAAGCGGAAGGCTGTTTCTTTTTTTCCTGATTGGAACGGTGCTGATAACCTCTTTGCAGGAGCTGAGCCTGACAGGACTGCTGATCAAATTCATAACCCTGAGCACGCTTTTTATCTCCTATTTCGCAATCAATATCGGCCTGTTTTGCTTCTTTGACAAACGGCGGAAACGCGCGGAAGAAAAAATCTGGAAAAAAACCTTTGCGATAGGCTATCCTCTAAGTCTGATCATCTTCACTCTGCAACATGCATTGCTGCTATATTTACACAATAGCGGCCTGTTTGTACAAAAAAGTTTGCCGGGAGCAGGCAGAGAACCGTTAAGTGGCTGGCAGCTCGCCATCTTTATCAGCTATGCCAATTTTATCATGTATTCGTTTATTTTCCTGATACATAATTTCGTCATCGACCAGTATGAAAAAAACCGGATACAAATGGAATTACTGCAGCTGAAAGCTTCCAATACCGAAACAACCAATCAGCTGCTGCAACAGCAGATACAACCCCATTTCCTTTTCAATGCGTTGAATATACTGAAATCACTCATTCGAAAAGATCCCAAAAGCGCCGAAACCTATCTGCTAAAGCTCTCGGATTTTCTCAGAGTCTCCATTACCAAAAACAAAACCGGCATGGCTACCATCCGGGAAGAGCTGAAAATCTGTAATGATTATATGGAAATGCAGAAAATACGGTTCGGCGATGCCCTTATATATCATGTCAATCTTAATGAAAGCGACGAGTTCTATAATCAGAAGCTCCCCTTTTTCTCCATACAGCCTTTGCTGGAGAATGCGATAAAGCACAATGAGCTTACCCATGACAATCCCCTGTGCATCACCATAGAAAGAGCTGGGGCCAGCCTTATTGTCCACAACAATCTTCAGCTCAAAACCAATGTAGAAGTCTCCACAGGCAACGGCCACAGCATGCTGAAAGAACGATACAGATTACTGTCCGGCGACGAAGTCTTCATTGACCGGAATGACAAAGTATACTCTGTAAGCCTCAAAATTCTGAATCTGCCATGAACATCATCATCATCGAAGACGAGCCGATAACCGCTGAAGACCTCAGGGAAATGATCAGCCAGATAAATCCGCGGACCAGCGTCGTTAAAATACTAAGCTCCGTAAGGGAAGCAGTCCTGTACCTTCAGGCACATCCGATGCCCGATCTTATTTTCAGCGACATACAGCTGGGTGACGGACTGAGTTTTGAGATTTACCAGCAGGTCGATATCAAAGTACCGATCGTATTTTGTACAGCCTATGACGAATACGCCCTGACCGCATTCAGGACCAACGGTATTCATTATATTCTGAAACCTTTCAACGAAGTCATGATACAGGAAGCACTGGCCAAGTTTCACTCGCTCAAATCTTCGTTTAGTCTGGATAGTCAGGCATTGTTGCAGCTTATGCAGACATTGACCCGGAGCCCCCAGGAAAAACCAACCTCTGTACTGGTTTATCAGCGTGAAAAAGTCATCCCTGTCAAAATCAAAGATATTGCCCTGTTCTATATTAAGAATGAAGTATGCCATCTGTATACGTTTGATCAGAAAACCTATTTCATCAACAAATCACTGGATGAGGTACAGCAGATAGGCGGCAATGATTTTTACAGAGCCAACAGACAATACATCGTGAACCGTGACGCGATAAAAGAGGCGTCGCCCTATCTGGCCCGCAAGGTAACTCTCACGCTGACCATTCCTTTCAGCGAATCCATTACGGTCAGCAAGGAAAAAATGAGCGATTTCTATACCTGGCTCACGGGAGAGTAAAAAACCAGAAACCCTCCAAGATTTGTTATTCGTCGTATACCAAACCTTGGAGGGTTGGCTAACTGATCCTATCGCTGGAAGAGTATCAGAAGAGTTTTCCTGCCTCATTTGCCGCCAACACCGCTTTTACCATTTGCCTTTTTCATTTTTTCAATCCAGAGATAGACTGTCCATATCACGGTGATGCCGAACAAAATAAAAAGCGGAATATAATAATGCCGGATTACATCATGGAAATAAGCGCCGGCAATAATATAGATACTTGCGACACAAAGTTTAAACGGGATAAACTCCATGTTGCTCCATGAAGTTTTTGCACGAAAGAAATTCATAGATGCTGTTTTTACACTGAAGAACCTGTATATACCTGTTTTGTTGCTCTATATGTCCAACAGGAAAAGATATCGATTCGGCAACCTGCCCTCATCAGTTGAAGCCCCGATCTGAAGGACAGATCTTCCAGCCATCAGATTTTTACAGATCATTGTATTTGGACAGACTTAACCGTTTTGCTTATTTTTACTTTTTTTACCGATACTATTTATCAAAAAAAGCCTATTTTCGATGCGCAAAACCTAAAGTGGTAACGTTAAATTGTATCAATTCCGCAATGTTCCATGCAAAGCCCTAAAGAGGATTACAGCGAAAAGTCATACAGGCATTTTTGGAAACCGTTTTTCGGTGATATCCGAAACTGGCTTGCTTTCTTCGCTGTTGCGCTGAGTTTACTGCTTGTCTTCTTTATCTTTTTTCACAAAAAAGATCTGATAATTTTTCCTCATAACGGAATCATTGACTATGTGCTTTACGATGATTCCTCCAATACAGGCCATTCCAGGATTGTTGACTTCAGGCAAACAGATTCTTGCATGCAGGTCAGCTTTATTCTCCGCGAGGGTTTTATCAATCCTTTTATAGGTATCCGTTTTTTCCCGGACAATCAGGATAAGGAGCTTAACATTTCGGACTATAACCAGCTAAGCATTAAAGTCTCAGGCACCCCGATAAGTCACCTTATTCTTTACCTGATCACCGCCGATCGTCAGGTCAGAGATCCCTATCACCCGCTGGCTCACCGGCATTCCGGTACCGGTATATCAATTTCTTCCCGCGCAGAATCTGTCACCCTGCCATTCAACAACTTTCATACACCCGACTGGTGGTATGAGGAGATCGATCAGTTACCGCACGAGTTTGCCAGTCCGGAACTTCAGCATTTTACGGGCTTCTCGGTAACCACCGGAATCAGGGCTGAGCTAAATGTTGCCCACCGGATCGATATTTATTCAATTGTATTTCAAAAAAACAATACAGTCATTCTGTATGGTATGGCAGCCATTCAGGGACTCACCCTGCTGCTGCTGCTGCTTCGCTATTATACCAGCCGAAAGCAAACAGACCGGATTATTACTGTCAACTATAAACCGGTTGCTGTCGAAGCAGAAAAACCGGATCAGACAAAATCCTTTCTCGATTATATACACACACACTTTTCTGACCCGGAACTCAGCCTCAAAGCAGTATCAAGATATTCCGGTGTTCACCAGCGCGTCATTACAGAAACCATTGCCAACCGGTTTGACTGCAATTTCAAAACCTACATCAATCAGATCAGAATAAAGGAAGCGCAGCGACTTCTCAAAGAGTCCGGACTCAACATCAGTGAAATCGCTTACAAAGTAGGCTTCAACAGTCCGAGCAACTTTAACCGGGTATTTAAAAATCTGACAGGAAAGAACCCAACCGAATTTATAAGAGAAAACTAAGTCAATCAACCAGATGCATTTTTTGTAAAGCAATTTACATTTTTTACAAATAGTATTTTAAAAAGAAAAATCATAATTGCACTATGACAAAGCCGTTATTGCCCGGTCGGTTATTCCGGACAATAGCCTGTCTTGTTCATCAGGTTCAAACTAGCAGCATTATGATTAAAAAAATTATTCTTTCAGCAAGCATCATTCTGAGCGCCTGCGTGGCATTTTCACAGGAATTTATCAGGCGGGATGGCAAAAAGCTGATGTATCACGGAGAAGAGATACTCCTGAGGGGTATGGCCTTTGGCAATATGGTATGGGATGACCGGTATACGCCGGACCAGCATCACTCGGAAGTAGATTTCAGACGGGTATCTGCGCTGGGAATGAATGTGCTTCGCTTCTATATGAACTATAAAACGTTTGAGGATGATGCGAATCCATACACATACAAAACCAGTGGCTGGCAATGGATTGACAAGAATATTCAATGGGCTAAGAAACACAATATTTTTCTGATCCTGAATATGCATGTGCCTCAGGGAGGCTTTCAGTCTCAGTGTAACGGGGACGAACTATGGACGGAGCCGGAAAATCAGGATCGTGTCACTGCTCTCTGGAAAGCAATTGCCGAACGCTATAAGGATGAGCCTCAGATTGCCGGATATGACCTTATCAACGAACCAATCCCTGTAGAAAGCACAGAAAGCTGGAGCCTGCTCGCTCAGCGTATTATAGACAGCATCCGCAGCGTAGACAATAATCACCTGATTATTACAGAGCGGGCCATTGCACTGGATTGCAACTATGGTTATGCCGATGCAAACAACAACTATCCTCAGATCACGGAAGAAAACCTGATGTATACCGTACATCTTTATGATCCGCATGAGTTTACCCATCAGCTTCTTGACTGGGCCGGTACCGGCGATGGCGGCTCTTATCCCGATCCGGATCTGATAACCGCTCCGTCCGATGCCGGCTATGCCACAGGAAATTACAGCAACCCCTCTGTAAAAACAGGAACTTCCGGCTGGACATATTATGAAGGAGTACCTTTTACTGTTGATACCGATACCCTTGTACTGGGCAGAGTGGTTTTTGTAAGTAATGGCATCAACAGCGGCAGAGTCTGGTTTGACGATATCGAAGTCAGGGAGCTGGACAGTCAGGGCAACCTGATACGCGTACTCTTCTCTGACCCGCTGAACAAAGGAAGCTTCTGGTGGTGGTCTTCGGACAATACAGGTACACATACCACCGCCAGCTCAGGACACAACGACAATTTTTCGGTCATGGTCACGGGCAACAAAGCAGCCGCATCCGTAATATGCCCTTCCTTCGCTTTCCGGATTACCAAAGGCAATCAGTACGTTATTTCCGGCTGGATGAAAGGTGAAAACATACCCGCCGGAGCCTCTGCCAGTATTACCACCGAGTTTTATCATTCTCCTTCGGGGTCACAGCCTTATGTACGCAACTATGAGTTTCTCAGGGACAAAATCGTCCAGTATGCACAATATATTGAAGACAAAGGCTTTCCTGTATACTTCGGCGAATTCGGAGCTGCCAGAACGGCGTTTGAAAACAATAAGGGAGGTGAGCGCTGGGTAGCCGATGCCCTGAAAATATTTGACAGCCTCGGTTATCACTTTACCTATCATTCCTACAAAGAATCCAGCTTCGGCTATTATGATGGCTGGGATCAGCCGGTTGATACCACGACCGTCAACACAAAGCTTCAGAAAGTATTCAAGGAGTTTTTTGGTAAAACATCCGTTCCGACCGGGACAAAAAAAAAAGTAGAGAATAAGCTCAGATTGTATCCCAATCCGGCCGGCAGTCAGGTTACCGTAATCCTTGACAAGCCCGGATCTTATACCGTTGAAGTTCTGAATATGAACGGCAGCAGGATGCTGCAAACACGGACAGGAACAATAGATGTAAGCAGCCTTCCCAAAGGAACCTATATTGTAAAAGTGCAAAGTGGCAGCCAGATGTACTATGACAAACTTATCGTAAAGTAATCATCATAACTAACCCCACCCTTAACCCAGAAGACCGGCGGGCGGCCCCCGGCGCCCGCCCACCCCCGACGTTCTTTTTTTTATCCAAAAAAATTTTACAAACAAAAACGCGCCTCCGGAGAACCCTTCAGGCAGAATAGCACATTTAATATAATCTCAGTATGACAGCAACAGCGAAACTATCCACCTGAAAGCAGATAAATACAAAAAGCGCAAATAAAAAAGAGGTTGCCTGCCGGACAACCTCTTTTTTATTTAATTAAGGAGAATATTATTTCAATACTTTCTTAGCCAGATGCTTGGCGGTAACTTTACCCAATAGCGCATATGCTTCCTGAATTCTGACTCCTGTATCATAGTCGTTGCCCATCGCATCTTTGCCTGGAACTTTAAGTACAATAAGCTTACCAAGCTCCTTGCCGGTCTTTTTGTCAACAAAAATAATTTCCGCATCAATGGATGCTGACTTACGGACAACACCAACATTAAATCCCGGTTCTGTAAATGTAGTGTGAACAATCGCCTTTATCGGAGCATCAGAATAGCCTTTTCCTGCCTCAATATCATACTTCTTAATGTATTTGTTGAACAATTCATCAAACTTAGGTTCAAAGCGACGCTCACGGTCATCATACCAGGCCGCCTTCCAGCTGTCACCGCTACCAGGCTCTTTCTCATTACGCTTAGCCACTCGCTCATCCAAATACTGATCTTCATTTACATATTTTCCTACACGCATTTTATCATAGTTAAACTCAAGTTCAATCTGTTTTACCTGGTTCAGCCCGCTCAGATTTCCCTTTTGATTTACTTTCTGAGCCTGCGCTCCCATGGTGATAAAAATCACCGAAAAAAGCGTTACAAATAGTTTAATGTTCATATTGTTTTGTGTTATTAATGATTTGAAGTGCGAAAGTATCAAAATTTAGTTCAGCAGCACGGACTCCAATAAATAATTCTGGCCTGATAACCATAATTTATCCGGGACAAAAGATCTTCCGGGGAGTTTGAAAAAAATAAACAACAGAAACAATGGAGATTAAAGCAATAGAAATAACCAGTCCTGAGATAAATGCTACCAGACAGTTCTATCATAAAAAACTCGGATTCAAAATTCACCACGATACCAGCGACAAAATCTCATTTGAAACCGGCAGCTCCATCCTCTCCTTTATTCACACAGATCAGCCACAGGCGCGTTATCACTTTGCTTTTCTGATTCCCGGCAATAAAGTTTCCGGGGCTGTCGGATGGCTCGGTAACAAAGCCAGACTCATCCGTAATCCTGGTGATAAACTGATCACTGACTTTAAAAGCTGGAATGCCCGATCCATCTATTTTTATGACAACAATGGCAATATACTGGAGTTCATCGCCCGGTTCGATTTGCAGGACACTTGCCCGAAAAGCTTTACAGCATCATCCGTCCGCTGTCTCAACGAGGTTGGCCTGGTCACTGATTCTCCGCTGAGCTTTTCAGAAAAGCTCACTCACGAACTGGCAATTGACTATTTCGAAAAAGGTCCGAAAAAAGAAGATTTTGTCGTCCTTGGAGACAATCACGGACTTCTGATCGTATCAGGCACCAACAGAAGCTGGTTCCCGACAGAGCACAAAGCAGAGAAATACTATCTCAAAGCCGTACTATCCGTCAATGGTGAGCAAAAAGAAATCTGCCTGTATGAAAAATAGTTTCCCCGCCGGCAGAGCAGTAATTTAAATAAGGTATATCCGCAGCCTCGGGAACCTCAGCCACCATTGCGTCCATTGCCTGAGGCTCCCGAAGGCAACAAATGTAAACAGGGAGATCATAGAATACCTGTTCTCCGCAGGCCCGTCTTGCAGACCAAACACCATCCCTCTATCTTTCTTACTTTCTTTTCACTATCCCTGACACGCACCGACAGACAAATCAAAAATATACGGTAAACACCGTATTTTCTAAATTATCAGATCTGCTATTTTGCGACTGTTGACTATCCGGATATAATGATCCGATCTGTCTGTCACACATGCTACTATTGACTATCCGGCTGCTCAACACCCCCATTTAGTTTTAATATTTAATAATTTATGAAGAAACTTTTACTCACATCCCTGTTACTGGCCGGGTTGCTTGTGCACAGCAGCGCACAGATTGTCCTGGAAAAAGAAGTGGAACTGACCGGAAAATCCAAGCTGCGGGGTTATCTGGGCAATTTGATTGTTGACGACGAAAAACAGCAGTTTGATATGGTATTTGTGACCAAATCAACCAATCGGAAAGTAAAGTACGAGATCTACCAGTTCGATTATAATTTTAATCTGCTCAACAATTTTGAGGAAGAAGAAAAAGTAGGTGGCCGGTACAAATCCCGCAAAAACAAATACCGGGGAGTTGATTTTGAAGTGATCGAAGGTGTAACCTGTGAACCTAATAAGCTGGGCAAGCTGGTGCTTAAAAAAACCGAAACCGATTATAACTTCAACTGGTGGACCGGCCGGTACGAAATCAATACGAGAACCAAAGGCAAAGAGAAGCCAAGAGAGATCGATGAAGACGGCAACACCAAAAAAAAGCTGCTGTATACCGCTCATAAAGACGTGCCCGAAAAAGGAAAGCTTCTGGCCATAGGCCTGGTCAACCCGGGACAAATGAAATACCTGAAGGACGCAAGCCGTGAATTTGTGGTAATGGAGGTTGACAAAAACCTGAGCATCAATTACAAATCTCCTATATTATTTAACCATCCGCAGGCGCTGCTGTACAGCGGGGTTTTGGAAGAAAGTGATGAATGGGTGCTGATATTTGCTCCGTTTGGCGGACAGGGATATGGAAAAGTTGCTGACAATGACCCGACAAATCTTACCTATGTAAAGCTGGATAGCGAAGGCAACCTGAAAGAACGGTTTAATTTTAAAACAAAATGCAACCTGTGGGCAATCTACGAAGCAGTAGCGGTCGGTCAGGATGTATATCTCTATGGCATGGGCAGCATAAACAGCCCGGATAAGAAATACACCAAACAGCCTTATGCGCTTACCACGGACGTATTTACCGCAAGCTTTGATTATGAAATGCGAAGCGGACAAATTGAAAATCAGAAGTACGAATACCTGCAGGTTGTAAAGCTGAGCGGCGGCAAAGCAGAGTTTGTTTCAGCAACATCAATTGACGAAATCAATGCCGCCGGCATCAAGCCACCTTCTCAGAAGAAGCTGAAAGCATTTGACGGTAAGAAATTTGTATTGAACGGTTTCAACATCACATCAAAAGGCGATATTTTTATCAGCGGGCAGGATTTCAGCATGGATGCGGTCGGACAGGTCAGAGGAAGAGTATACAAAGACCTGTTTATGTTTCATCTGGATGACAAGGGCAGTTTTAAACGCTACTATGGCGTACAAAACACCGCCAGGCCTGCCGGTTTGCTGGGTGGCGCCGGCGGAGCCAAGTCATTCCCATCCGAGTTTGCCATCTATGAGGCTCCCAACGGCAAAGATTTATACTGGAACGTATTCCTTGTCAAAGACATCGATGTGGACTGCTCAAAGGAAGAAAGCATAAACCTCCTTGCCAACACAAAAACCATCACCACGACCTGTACATATACCCCCTTGTTTCAGGGCAGGCTGGGCAAAGTTGACATAGCATCAGGACAGATAGATGATTTTAAAGAGTTCGGAAGCAAAGACTTTTATCTGTATATTGACCTGGAAGACGGCGGCAAAGGCAAGGATACTCCTTACTTCAAAATTAACGGTGGGACACAGATTGTATACGTAGCCCGACAGCGCAAGGGCGGCGGAGGCACCGACCGCTGGGGCACAAAACTCTGGTTTGGCAAGATCGATCCGAACAATTAACAGCCAATCCGGCAAATTGTAAGACGGTCTCTGGGGTATCTGTGTATGAGCAGATCGCCGGAGACCGTTTTTATTTTATGTGCTTCCCCCTGTTTTTCGTTCGCCCTATCTGTTTCCGATAGTATGCTTCCCCGGCATATACCCGGCTATTCTGCCGTATTTTGTGTATATTTAACACATCCATTGCAAAAATACACCTGACAAATCCATTATCTGATATATATCATGACCACTACCAGTCAGACACCTAATACCGGATTAAGAATCGCAGCCATGCTGATCGACCATTTCATTATGACCCTGGTGATTGTACTGATTGCGGCACCCGGATTTGTCTCCGTATTTGCACATGCCTTTGAAACCAGTCATGATCCGGTCTCCATGCAGGCCGGCAAAATTATATTTCCTTTTATTATCGGTTTCAGCATATACTTCAATAAGGATCTGCTTAATGGCCAAAGTCCGGCCAAACGCATTCTCAAATTGCAGGTTATTGACGATACGACCGGACGCCCTGCCGGGCCTCTTAAATGTCTGATACGCAACTGTACCATGATGTTCTGGCCGCTCGAAGTACTGCTCTTGATAAGGAATCCCGGCAAAAGGCTCGGAGATAAGATAGCAGGAACAAGCGTCATATACACTGAAAACCCGGGAAAGAGCACACTAAATAAACCCTTCGCTGTGCTTTCGCTGAGTATAGCCATTGCTTTTTTCTCCCTTTTGTTTTCTCCCTTCCTGCTGCTTAATCCATTTGCTGATATTCCTTCGGTTCCCTATCAGACAGACTCATTTCAGGCAGATAAAAGTGAAGAAAGCAGCCGGCTTTTTGAAGCAGAGCTCAACCATCTGATCCGAAAAGCCGATATCCGGGTATATGATCAGATTGAGAACGATGACCGAAACTATATTTCGGCGATCGTTTACTTTCGCAACAAAGAAGATTTTGAAAACTTTACTGCCTCAGAAAATGAGATAATCACCGTATTGCAAAACCATTTTCCGTTGAGCAGCAATCTGTGCTTTGTCAAGTTTGTGTACAAGCAGCCGGGCAGCGCCAACATGCGGCAAAAACTATACAAAAATCAGGATTTGCATTAACCGGCACAGAAAAAGAACAGGCAGTTGCAGAATGCATTACCGATACTTTTAGTATCTTCGGTCAATGACTTATCTGCACGTCCGGATGGGTACATTTAATTACAGTCATACACTATATTTCAATCGCCAATGAGTGATCAGACCATTGACAGTTTACGGGCAGCTCTGCTTCATTCTCCCGACAATATACCACTGCGCATCCTGCTTGCCGATACATTACTGTCGCAGGACAGGCTGGATGAAGCAGAAGAAGAGTACACATTCATTCTCAGCCTGAGTGACAATATCAAAGCGAAAACAGGTCTGGCTAAAATCTTTTTCAAAAAAGGAAAGTACTCTGCCTGCAACGTGATTCTTGAAACCGTCATGGAAACCGGCAGACAGGAACCGGAAATACTGACACTCTACGCCAAAGCATTGTTAAAGGAAAACGAGCCGGAAAAAGCCATGGAAGCATACCGGCACGCGCTCGGGCTAAATCCTTCCTTTTCGGACGAAGAGCTTGACCGTGAATTCAGAATAAAAAGTCTTCAGGCAGAACAGTCATCTGAAGAAGAAACAGACAGCCGGTTTCTGCAGAAACCTTCCGTCAGCTTTGCCGATGTGGGAGGTATGGATTCGGTAAAAAAGGAAATTGAACTGAAAATTATCCGCCCGCTGCTCCATCCGGAGCTGTATAAAGCCTATGGCAAAAAAACCGGCGGCGGAATACTGCTTTACGGTCCTCCCGGTTGCGGCAAAACATATATAGCCAAAGCCACTGCCGGACAGGTCAACGCCCGTTTTATTTCAGTCAGTCTCAATGACATTCTGGATATGTGGATTGGCAACAGCGAAAAAAATCTGCATGAGCTGTTTGAGCTTGCCCGTAAAAACGCTCCCTGCGTATTATTTATTGATGAAATCGATGCACTGGGAGCCAGTCGCCGGGATATGAAGCACTCCGGTGGTCGTCATCTGATCAATCAGTTTCTGCAGGAGCTGGATGGAATTGAGCACAGCAATGAAGGTGTTCTGGTGCTGGGAGCAACCAACACCCCCTGGAACCTGGACCCGGCATTCAGACGCCCCGGTCGCTTTGATCGTATTATTTTTGTGCCGCCGCCAGACGAAATCACCAGAGAATCCATACTCCGGCTCAAGCTCAAAAGCAAGCCGGCAGAAAACATTGACTTTCGGCAGATTGCAAAAAATACACCCGATTATTCCGGAGCCGATATCGATGCGCTTATCGATATCGCTGTCGAGCAAAAGCTGGAAGCATCCTTTAGTGACGGGATACCGAAGCCACTGGTAACCGCAGATCTGATCAGTGCAGCAAAAAAGCACCGCTCCACTACCCGGGAATGGTTCACAACAGCCAAAAACTTTGCTCTGTTTGCCAATGACTCAGGTCTGTATGATGATATTCTGTCATATCTCAACATAAAAAAATAACGCAACACCATTTATCAACCAGTCTGTGACCATGAGAGAGCAGGATAGCAGCATTGACGAAATCAATCAACTGGCCAAAGTCGAGATTCTGATTCAGCAAAAACGATATGCTGAAGCCAGACAAATTATCGAAAGCCTGCTGGCACAGGATAGCAGCCAGCCGTTTCTCCTCTCTCTTCTGGCAGAAATATACCTTCAGCAGGACCAGCCGGAGCAGGCATCCGGAGTCATTGATCACTCGATCAGTCTGGCCCCGGACGCGGCGCATCTGTATTATATCAAATCACGGATCTGTATCTGCCTGGGGCAATACGACGAAGCCGAGAACCAGATAGCGCAGGCCATTGCCCTTGACAGCCGGGATGCCCACTTCCATGCTTTTCATGCCAACATCAAGCTGCTGCGCAAGCAGTATCAGCAGGCGCTTGAGCTGGCCGACCGGGCATTGGAGGCAGATGCAGAAAATCTGCTGGCGCTCAATATACGAAGCTCTGCGCTCATCAAACTGGACAAAAAAGAAGAAGCCTTTACCACCATAGAGGGAGCCCTGCGCGAAGACCCCAACAATGCCTACACTCATACCAATTATGGCTGGGGACTGCTGGAAAAAGGCAATCACAAAAAGGCCCTGGAACATTTTAAGGAAGCTCTGCAAAACGATCCCGGTCAGGACATGGCCCGTCTGGGTATGCTGGAAGCCATCAAAGCAGCTAATCCATTGTACCGGCTGTTTTTGAAATATTCGTTTTTCATGAGCAACCTAACGGCAAAATATCAGTGGGGAGTGATTATCGGCTTTTATTTAATTACCCGGGTACTAAGAGGAATTGCTCAAAAAAATGAAGCCGCCCAGCCGTATCTGACACCAATTGTCATTCTGCTGGCAATTATAGCGTTTTCTACCTGGGTATTTACCCCGGTCAGCAATCTGTTTCTGCGTTTTAACCGATATGGCCGTCTCCTGCTGGACCAAAGCGAAAAACGAAATTCCAGCCTGGTAGCTCTGAGTCTGGCAGTTTCCTTAACCGGACTGATCAGCTATTTTCTGCTTAGCGATGATCGTTACCTATCCATTGCCGCCTTTGGTTTTGCCATGATGCTGCCACTGGGGATACTCTTCTCTGCCGGAAAAAACCATAAAGTACTAAAAATATATACACTTGCTATGATTACTGCAGGTCTTTCAGCTATTATTCTGACATTCAAAAGCAATAACCTGTTTAATACAGCCAGTGTGTTATTCATTCTGGGGTTCATTGGTTTTCAGTGGCTTTCCAACTTTATCCATATCCGAGAAGATAACAGATAAGATATCATAGCCGGTTTTTCTGTCATAACCATGATCAAAGGTTATCCATTGTTGCGTATGAAGTTAAAGCGATAAGTTTCTCCGCAAAATCTGAATAATCCGGCCCCTGTATTAGTTCAGTTCCGGCGTTTGCAGAGAGCCTGCTCTCTGTCAGATGAAATTGAGATTATTTTCTATTTTTGCTTTATGGAATTGCTGCAAACGATTATCATTATTATTTCAGCCATTGTACTTTTCATACATGGCCTCCAAAATTTCAGTAAGGAAATACAGAATGTCGGAGCAGATAAGCTTAAAAATCTGCTGGGCAGCATTACCCGCACAAGAATAGGCGGCTTCCTTCTGGGTGGTCTTCTCACCGCTACCATTCAGTCCAGTACGGCAGTTTCTGTACTTACAGTATCGCTTGTAGATTCGGGTGTGCTTACCTTCAGAGACAGCCTGGCCATATTTCTGGGCGCCAATGTCGGGACTACTACTACAGCCTGGATTATTTCGCTCAACTCCGATCTGATCGGACCATTCTTCATTGTGCTGGGTACACTGATCAGTATTATCCCAACCCGTATATCCATAGCAGGAAAATCACTTTTTTACTTTGGCTTTATCTTTTTCTCCCTTGACCTGATCAATGAAGCCATCTATCCGATCAGAGACAACCCTATACTCACCGGTATGCTGATGAAAGCCTCCAATCCTTTTCTCGGAATTATATACGGAATCATCATTACCGTAATCATGCAATCCAGCTCCGTTGTAACAGGCCTGACCGTTATTCTTACCAGCCAGAATATTATTACGATCGATATAGCCATTCCGATTATTATGGGCGCCAATGCAGGAACAACCTCCACTGCCCTGATTGCAGGATTAAAGCTGTCCGATATGGCCAAGCTGTCTTCGTTGTCCAATTTTATATTCAGTTTTGGCAGTGTTATTATCATGTTTCCATTTGTAAAAGTTCTGGAGCGAACCGTAGTCGGATTGTCCGATAATCCCACCATCCAGATTGCATTTTCACATCTCATTTTCAATCTGGTTGCCTCCCTTTTGTTTCTGGTATTCCTTTCTCCTATTCACAATCTGCTGACAAAGCATCGCTGGTATAAGGCACACATAAAAAAATCCGTACCGGCTGGTTCGTACGATCAGGAGATACTTTCTGGACCTGTGGAAATCAAAAGATAACCTATTTCTGATTGATACCGGTCACAAGCTGAAAAATACATTATCAGGGTCTCTGCCTGTACCTTTTTTTCATGCTTCCTTCCTCTGAAATGGATGCTGTAAGAGATTTTTTATTACTTTGTCACCATTGCACATCAAAAAGAGCTATGACAGATAAACAGAAACCTCAATGGCATGCACTTTCACAGCAGGAGATAATACAATACCTGCACTCGGACGCAGAAAAAGGACTGGATGAGCAGCAGGTAAATAATTTGCTTAGCCAATACGGACCAAACGAAATTCCCTCCTCGGAAGCACGTACCTGGTTTAGCCTGTTGCTTGACCAGTTCAAAAGTCTGCTGATCTGGATTCTGGTTTTAGCCTGTGTTATATCCTATATCGGCGGACATTATATTGATGTTTACGTTATCATGGCCATCATAGCCATCAATATTACCATAGCTTTTATACAGGAAATGAAAGCCGAGCAGGCAGTGGCTTCTCTCAAATCCATGACTGTCCAGATGGCAAAAGTTATCAGGAACAGTAACCGATTCACCATTGACGCTGTAAATCTGGTTCCGGGCGATATAATCATCCTGGAAGAAGGCGACAGTATTCCTGCTGATGTACGCCTGCTTGAATCCCAAAACCTCCGGACAATCGAAGCTTCACTCACCGGTGAGTCTTTGCCGATACGGAAAACCGCCGGTTCTATTGCTCCCGAAACGCTCCTGGCCGACCGTACCAACATGCTGTGGAAAGGTACTTTTGTGGCAGGAGGCTTTGCTAGGGCGCTGGTGGTAACAACTGGCTTACAAACTGTAATCGGAGAGATTGCCCGGACCATGGGCTCGATTCAAAATACCAAAACGCATTTTCACAAAAAAATTGATGTGCTGGCAAAGCAGATGGCCCTTATTGCTGTAATAAGCGCATCCGCCATGTTTCTCATCGGTTACTTCCTGCAAGGCGAAAATACTGAAACACTATTGTTCACATCCATTGCCATGCTTGTTTCTGCAATTCCGGAAAGTCTGCCTGCCATTGTTTCTATCGTCCTTGCCATCGGTACACGCCGAATGGCCAGAAAGAATGTTATTATCCGGGAGTTTTCAGCAGTAGAAACCTTAGGTTCTGTCAGCACCATTATTACTGACAAAACAGGAACCCTTACCCAAAATACCCTTACTGTCAAAAAGTTTCTATCCGGACAAAACCATATCTATACAACAGAAGGTGAAGGCTGGTCTCCCTTTGGCAACATCATCCCTTCCGCTCACAATACTCCGGAAGAAGATTACTCCTTTCGGTTTCTCATGGCTATTGCCGGCTTTTGCAACAATGCGTATCTGAACGAAAAAAACGGAACGTATGAGCTGATCGGAGATCCTACAGAAGGAGCGCTGCTGGCCCTGGCCCGGAAAAGCGGATTATACGATCTTTTTTCTCGGGAAATCCGTCGAACAGATGACCTGCCTTTCGATTCGAAAATCAAAATGAGAGCCAGTCTGGTAAACTGGCAAAACAAACGCTATCTTTTTGTGGCAGGCGCTCCCGAAATGGTTCTGAAAAATTCGACAAGGCAATTGACAGAAAACAGTCTCCATATACTCAGCGAACAGCAAAAGCTGCATCTCAACGGACAGATTGAGAGCTGGTCCGCAGATGCCATGAGGGTTATTGCCCTTGCTTACAAAGAAGTATCACCTGATGTAGCTGTGATCCGCAAAGAAGACATAGACGATCTGATTATAGCAGGAATAACCGGCATGATCGATCCGCCGAAAACAGAGGTAAAAAAGGCTGTAGAAAGTTGTCACCGGGCAGGTATACGTGTAATCATGGCCACGGGTGATCATGCCAAAACAGCCCTGTCCATAGCCAGGGCTACAGGAATCGTTCCGGAAAATGCAACCGATGAAACAGTGATAACCGAAGCAGAATTGCGGGTAATGAGCGAAGAAGCCTTCGATCAGGCTGTACTTTCACATCATGTGTTTGCACGTCTTACTCCCAAAATGAAGCTACGTATCGCTACACGACTTCAGAAAAAAGGTGAGCTGATTGCCATGACCGGTGATGGGGTCAATGACGCTCCCGCGCTAAAAAAAGCCGATGTGGGGGTGGCTATGGGAATCATGGGAACAGATGTCGCGCGTGATGCATCAAAGATGGTACTGGCCGATGATAATTTTTCAACAATTGTACATGCCATTGAGGAAGGCCGCATCATATTCAACAATACCCGGAAAACAACCTACTATCTGCTGACTACTAATTTTGCAGAGATCATAACCCTGCTTACTGCCGTATTGATTTTCCTGCCGACGCCGCTGACTGCCATTCAGATCCTTTGGCTAAACTTAGTCACCGACGGACTGAGTGATATGTCTCTTGCTACCGAAAAAGGACATGGGGACGAGCTCAGCCACAAACCCCTGAAGCGAAACGCCGGAATCATCACCGGCTCTATTCTCCCTTTCATGCTGATCAACGCATCCCTGATGACGATACTGAGCCTTGGCATTTTCTACACATATCTCGATCAGAGTCTGGAAAAAGCAAGAACTATGGCTTTCATCACGATGGCATTTTGTCAGCTGTGGAACGTGCTGAACATGCGTTCGCTGACCAGGTCCGTATTTGATATAGGGTTCTTCTCCAATCGCTATATCATATACGGCCTCATTATTTCCATAACCCTCCAGGTTATAGCCGTAGAAACGCCTTTCTTTGAACGAATATTCGGATTCGAGTTTGTGACACCGGGAGAGTACATTACGGTGATATTGCTCGGATCATCGGTATTTGTTTTCGGAGAGTTATATAAGCGACTGAAATACGGAAAATCAGGAAAATCTTCAAAAATACCTTCCTGACACCACCACAGGGCACAGATCTCCGGATTTTCTGCCCTGTGTTTCTTTAAAACCCTTTACACCCAAGCCAATATTGCTGATTTTCTATTTGGTAAGCCGTTCAAGCTGTAGCAATACCCTCGCAAGCATCTCTCCTTTTTCTGTAAGCTTGTATTCAATATGAAGAGGCTTTTGTCTCAAAACCACTTTTTCAAGTATATCTTCAGCATGCAGTTCTTTCAACGCCGCAGCCAGAGATTGACGGGTTATCCCGTTTAATTGCCGCAACAGTATGCTAAATCGTACCGGCTCATTTACTGCATACCGGACAATTGCAGGTTTCCAGCGTCCGGAAACCGTTTTTAGCAAATGCTCCGCCGGACAATTGGTATTAGTTGATGCTTCTCCTTTTGAGGTCATGTTTTTCTGACTTATTGCTACTGATATACGTTATACGCATCTTTACGAAATAACGGAGTAAAATATGTTTAAACATATACACAACACCAAAAACAGTGCAGAAATCACCGGATTTACTCAGTCATATGCTGCAAAATATGTTATAAAAAGAAGCTGGTTCTTCTTTGTAATCCTTATATCCTGCGTTTCCAACAATTCAACTATGAAAAACAACCCATTGCTTTGCGATCCTGAAACCGGAGTCTGTGAAATTCCGACAACCCGGATTTCTACTGATTCTCTATCCGTACCGGAAAAATCTAAAGTAGCCAGAATGGTTTATTTTACCGATCCGATATGTTCCTCCTGCTGGGGTATCGAGCCACAATTAAAAAAATTAAAGCTGGAATACGGAGCTTCATTCGTAATCGAATACAGAATGGGCGGTCTGCTTCCAAACTGGGATATATACAATAGCGGTGGTATCAGTAAGCCAGCCGATGTGGCCCACCACTGGGATGAAGTAAGCCGTTATTATCAAATGCCTATAGACGGTGACGTCTGGCTGGAAGATCCCCTGCCCTCTTCCTATCCCCCATCCATCGCTTTCAAAGCCGCCCAGATGCAGGATAGTGACAAAGCCATTGCTTTTCTGCGCTATCTCCGGGAAGATCTTTTCCTGAAAAAAATAAATATAACGCGTTGGGAGCCTGTTGAGGCAGCAGCAGAAAAAGCCGGGCTCGATACAGAATTACTAAAGAGAAATTATGAAAAGGAAGCGCCAGGTCTGTTTGAGCAGGATCTTCTACTGGCAAGACAAATGGGCGTAAGGGGTTTCCCAACTATTTTCTTTTTTGACGCTGACAACAACTATCAACTGGTATATGGAACCCGTCCCTATGAAGAGTATGAAAAAGCCCTGCTTAAAATCCAGCCGGAAGCAGTAAAGCAGACATATACTGCATCATGGCAATACCTGTTTGAGCACTTTCCCGGGTTCACAGCCAAAGAGTTTTCCGTTTTAATGAATATTTCTCCTGCTCAGGCAGAAAAGCAGCTTGACGAGCTGTACAAACAGTCCAAACTATCTAAAATAGCCAGTAAAAACGGTCACTTATGGGCAATTAAGCTCTGAAGTCTGCGGACCAGCCGGTAGTTGTTTGTCCGCTATTGATAGCGATGTTCAACCCATACCAGCTGGTCCGTATCAAAACCAAGATCTTTTGCTTTGGCGATATACTCCTGCCGGATTGTCTCAGGCATATCGATCTCCCTGGACAGCAACCACAGATAGCTGAGATTGCGACCGGCTACCAATGCATAATTATAGCCTTCATCTACAGCCAGCACATTATATGGCGAATAAAACGGTCCTCCGAAAGAAACTTTGAGCTGCCCCACATCCGGGGCTCCTTCAAACTTTGCTGTACCAACCGCTTCCTCAATTTTTCCGGTTTTGGTATTATATCCTCTGTTACTCACCCGGACATCTCCATCCTTCTTTAGAGAATAATGCGCAGTCGTACTCGTCAGGTTTTTCTCAAAATAAGAGTCCAGCCGGGCTATTTCATACCATGTTCCCAGATAATTATCCAGATCAAATGGCTGTACCGGTTCCGCTCCCTTCGGGATCGTACGTCTTGAATTAACCAGTAAAAATGTTCCCAGGACAGCAACCGCTCCGCCGATCAGCAAATAATTCTTTTTCATAACTGTATAAATCAGAATCTTCTCTTTCTATCTAAGTATAAAAGCCGGGATGATGTTTTACCTTTAGACACTTTTGAAAGTTGCCGGCAGACAGGGCGTTAAACAAAAACGGGACGACCCTCGCAGATCGTCCCGTTTCCTTTATTCAGAATGCTTTGTTGCTTACCGTATCATTAACTTCTGATTATAAATACCCTTATCGGTAATCAGATTAACAATGATCAATCCGTTTTCTGCAGCAACAGGAACAGTGACTTTTTCTTTCAGATTAACATTGCTCGCGCGCCCAAGTGTCATCCCGGTTGCATTGGTTATATGAATGTCCCCATAAGAATCAGAAACATCCACCTGCATATAAAGATTACTACCTGACACATAAGCATTCCGGATACCCTCAGCTTTAGCAAATACAGAAGTAACAATGTCACATTCTGCCATGGTCACCTCCTCTGAATAAAAATAATAGTCATTGGAACAAACAGAAACATCGACAGACATGCTAGCTTTGATTTTATCACCAACCTGCAATCCCTCAAAAACCATAGTAGTCTCCTTACCTGGCGCCCCATAAGGCTCATCATTCAGATACCATTGGAAGATAGTCTCATCGCTGGCATATTCGCTTATCGCCTCAAAGCTAAAAGTGCTTTCTTCGCATACTTCCCTGGTCAGATACGTAAGCTGCAGCATATCAGCAACAAAATCCACAGCCAGAATGGCTATATCGATTGAGGCGCACTCGCCTTTCAGATCACACTCACCGCTACCCTCACCTCTTACATAAAGAGTAGATACATCATTCAGTGTAGCCAGTATGGAAGCTCCCTGTCCAAACGGCACTTCTCCACATCCTTCTGTATACCAGAACCAGTCATCGGCATCGTTAAGCGCTCCTTCAATGCTGACAGCTGCCTCTCCCCCGCCCACACAAACATTGATTAGTTCAGAAGCAAATACCGGCTTATCAGGAAACACACATAACTCTCCTGATACAAAAGTAACCTCATTTACTTCAAAGAATATATCATAATCAATATCTGCAAATCCGAAAACAAACCCCAATTCATCCACCTGCCCGAGCATTTCTAAAGTAATTACTTCATTGTCAGTGGCTCTTAGACGACTTACAGGTATAGTAAAGACGCTGTCCTCAAAATTAAAAACTTTGTAATTATTAAAGTTGTATGAATATTCTTTTCCACTTGCTTTCAGACGAATTTCAAGATTGGAGAGATAATGCGTATAGCCCGATGCTTTTACCTCAATAAATGACAAAACAGGATCTCCACTAAGCTCAAAACTGCTGCGCCCTTCAGAAGTATAACGTGCATTTTCAACACCTACATAAGAATTTTCTATATCCCACGTATCGATTTTATCAAGTCGCAGGGGATGATCCTGCTTTACAACATCATCAGTATTCCCATATAAGTACTATTGTGAACAGCAATAGCTGAATGGATAAAAAATTTTTTACAGATATAAACAAATAAACTTTATCCCCATTTAAGAAACCGGCCATGAACCAGGCCTTGCCTTTTACACATTCTTTCGCTTAATCCCTCTGACCGCTTCCGCCGTCCACGGATCATCCGGCCAATGGTGTTTGGGGTAGCGCCCCTTCAGCTCTTTTTTCACTTCCGGATATGTATTTTTCCAGAAGCTTTTCAAATCCTGGGTCACCTGAACCGGCTTATACCCCGGGGACAGGAGGTGTAATAGCAATGTAGTACGTCCTTCATTAATAGTGGGTGTGTCACCCAGGCCAAACATTTCCTGCAGCCTTACTGCCAGAACCGGCAATCCTGCATCGGGTTGATACGCTATTCTTATCATTGAGCCTGACGGTACTTCTATATGCACAGGAGCCAGCACATCCAGCTTGCTTTGCAAGTCCCATGGCAGCATGCTCTTTACAATAGCTTCCATATCCAGCCGCTGAAAATCTTCCTTTTTACGCACGGAGCCCGCATACAATGGCAGCCAGTCCCGCACACCGGCGATCAGATTTTCCGTACTGAAGTCAGGCCAGTTCTCCCCCGGCCTCATTTTTCTGAGAAACCCGACCCGGGCCTGCAGTGTCTCAATCGAGTCCAGATCAAGTATTCTGCCTCTTTCTTTCTCTACTACCTGACACAATACTTCCACCCGCTTATCTTCCGGAATTGTCTTCATCACCCTCGTACCAAGCACAAGCGCTCCGATTCGCTTACGGTAATCCGCTATAAGCTCCCCCTTACGGTAATCCCACTCCACTACGGCCTCTTCTTCCAGCATATCCTCTATAGCACCCGGATCAAAAGGGGCCGCAAGAAAAATTCTTCCTTCTTCTGATCCTGCATCCGCCTGGGCCACAGCCAGCCATTGCTCGGTTATGAGCGGATCATTATCGCCCAGTTTCACCTGACGCCCGTTTGCCATTTTATACCGGTTGCCTTCTGTTTTCCGGGCAATACGCTCCGGATAGGCAGCAGCCAGTAAACGGCCAGCCACTTCAAAAGACACAGACGAATTATCAACATCACAAGCCAGCATCCTTCTCCATGATGCAGCCAGTCGCTCTATACGGCCAAGGACATGCTTGTCCGCCAGCCTGACTGGCTTTCCCTTCCTGTAAGCACGCAATAATCCGACACGTTCTGAAAGACTTGCATTGCTCCCTCTTCCCAGCATATCCTTTTCTTCCAGAATAGCCGCAATATCGCACCCGGTTCCGCTTTGTCCGAGTTCAGCGCTTACTTCAAGCAGATGCGCTATGCGGGGATGCGTTGGCAGACGAAGCAGCTTTTTACCCGTACTGCTGATGCGGTCACCATCCAGGGCCTGCAGCTGTGTCAGCAATTCAGCTGCCTGCTGCACCGATCCCTTTGGTGGCGGGGTTACCCAGGTAAGCTCATACAATCCCTTAACTCCTGACCAGCCGGCAATCTCCAGAACCAGCGAAGAAAGATCCGCTTCCAGAATCTCCGGCTTCCGCTCAGCGACCAGATGCTGCTGTGCCCCCTGAGACCAGAGGCGATAGCATACCCCTTCAGATACCCGGCCTGCACGTCCCTTACGCTGCTCCGCCGAATCAAGCGTTACTTTAATGGTCTCCAGCTTTGTCAGACCGCTTCTCGGGTCAAAACGGGGCACCCGGCTCTGCCCGCTATCAACAACAACCTTCACACCTTCTATCGTAATACTGGTTTCCGCAATAGAAGTAGCCAGAATAATTTTCCGATACCCGTTCGGGTCCGGCACAATCGCCTGTTGCTGCAAGTCCTGCGAAAGTTCTCCATACAACGGATATATCTTACACTGGGGCAGTAAGGCCTCAAGACCTTCTTTAACCTGAAGGATTTCCCTTACTCCCGGTAAAAAAGCAAGTACATCACCTTCCTGCTCCCTTACAGCCTTACGAACCAGCTGAATCATATTAAGCTCTATACTCAAGGCGCTGTCCGGGGCCTCATAAAGCTCCCGCACGGAAAACTGCCTTCCTTCACTCACCAGTACAGGACAATAATCCAGCGCCCTCTGTACCGTCTCCAGAGCAAGCGTAGCAGACATAATCAGAATCCGCAGATCATCTCTCAGCACTTTCTGTATTTCCCTGACCAGCGCCAATGCCATATCAGCCTGAAGACTACGTTCGTGAAACTCATCAAAAATCACAAGCCCCACATCCTCCAGCATTGAATCCCGCTGAATCATCCGCGTCAGAATACCTTCCGTGACTACTTCAATACGCGTTTCTTCCGACACCTTTGTATCGAAGCGCACGCGATAACCCACTTTTTTACCCGTAGCCTCGCCAAGATTAGCTGCCAGACGGTCTGCTACAGTTCTCGCAGCCAGCCGCCTCGGCTCCATCATGATTATCTTTTTACCGGCAAGCCATGATTCATCCAGCAGCTCAACGGGAACAACCGTACTTTTGCCGGCTCCCGGAGCAGCCTGCAGTAATACGGTATTATTTGTCTGTAAAAGCCCCCGTAATTGCGGAAGAATGGCACAAACCGGCAAATGATTATAAGCTGACAACACAGTATCGTTTTTTAAAATCCGGAAATTATAACTCTTTCAAAGCACATAAATAATGAATTATTCATTATTTTGCCCGTACATTTTTGACCGTTTCAACCTGAGCAAACAAAAAAGGGGAAAGGTGATTAACTAAAACAACAGTATAACACCATTAATCTCATGACTAAAATTATCATAGCAGGCGGAAGTGGATTTCTGGGAAGCCATCTGACTTCTTTTTTCCTCGACAAGGGAATTACTCCTGTAGTTTTATCCCGGAAACATTCCGGCAAAGAAAATGGTGTCATCTATACGAAATGGGATGGACAGAATCCTGGCGACTGGGTTAGCGAGCTTGAAAATGCCCGGGCTCTTATAAACCTGAGCGGACGATCCATAAATACAACATTCTCAAACACTCACAAAAAAGAGATACTTGATTCCCGTGTTCAGACCACACAACTCCTTGGTCGGGGAGTCAGCCAGTGCACAAACCCTCCGGGCATCTGGATTAATGGCAGCGCTGCAGGATATTACGGAGACCGGGGCAATGAAAAGCTCACTGAAAAATCAGACCCCGGTTCAGGCTTTGTTGCTCATGTATGCAAAGAGTGGGAGAAAACACTGTTTTCATTTTCCCTGCCTCAAACCCGGACAATCGCTATCAGGACCTCGCTCGTCCTTAATATACAGGAAGGCGTCCTGCCTCCGTTAATCCGGTTAAGCAAGCTGGGACTGGGCGGTAAAGCCGGCAATGGCAGACAATACATGCCCTGGATACATCTCAATGACTGGGTCAGGCTCGTTGACTGGATAATCGATACGCCGAATATCAGAGGACCTGTTATTGCAGCCGCACCGGAAACCGTCACCAACAAACAGTTTATGCACAAGCTGCGAAGCGCGTTAAGAACTTCCATGGGAATTCCTCAGCCTGCATTTCTGCTACGAATTGCCGGCAACATCATCGGACCGGATTCGGAGCTAATCCTCTCCGGACAAAAGATCTATCCGGCTATTGCAATCAGCCACGGGTTTAGTTACCAATACCCTACGCTTGACAGCGCATTCTCTGAATTATTTGGCTAGACAAACTTTCTAATGAGGTTCGGATCCGGGAATTTAAACAAATGAAATCTGGCATAAGAGCATTGGCTCTGCTATTTTTGTATTTACTTTAAAAGAAATATGAAAAAATATATATCATTTTTACTCATAAGCTTCTCACTGCTCAATTTTTCGTGTTCAAAAAAATCGGATTACATAGCTCCGGAAAGTCTTTCTGATAAAGTTATTCTTAATCCTGATTCGTATGTGGTAACTTCCAAGGCCGGCGCCGGCGGCTGGAGCAGAAACTATTATGACGGCGGAGAAACCCGGCTGGAAAGTGAAGGAAATTATTCCAATGGCATCCCAAGCGGATACTGGAAATTCTGGTATCCAAACGGTACGCTGAAAAAAGAGGGCAACATCTCCAATGGTATCTTTTCCGGTCATTGGAAATTCTGGTATGAAAACGGTAAATTACAGGCTGAGGGAAACTTCAGCAACGGCATTCCGTCCGGTCAGTGGAAGTCCTGGTACGAAAACGGCACCCTGCAATCCGATGGTAATTACAGCAACGGACATAAAAACGGCCATTGGCGATTTTACCATTACAACGGCATAAAAGAATCTGAAGGAAATTTTACAGGGGATGTCAAGCAGGGCTATTGGACATATTACAATGCATACGGAACTATGATTGGCAGAATCTATTATTAAGTCATTTGAACAATCTTGCATCCTATATCGAACAAACATATCTGAAACCGGATTTTACCGATCAGACACTATATACTCTTATTGACCAGGCTGAAAGCCATGGTTTCAGAGGGATCTGCATTCCCCCTTTCTGGGTAAAAAAAGCCAGACGGGAACTGGGCTCCAAACCAATAGAGCTGGTAACCGTAGCAGGGTTTCCGCTCGGATACAACAGGACCGAGACCAAACTCGAGGAAACCAGGCTCGCCATAAGCGATGGAGCCACCGAAATTGACCTTGTCATCAATCTATCCGCTTTCAAAGCCGGTATGACCTGGCCTAAAACAGAAATCGCCAAAGTATCGGAGATCGTTCATCGGGCAGACTGCCTTCTCAAAGTTATAATAGAAACAGCTTATCTGAGTCCGGAAGATATTGAGCTGCTTTGCCGGATATGTGCCGATGCCGGTGCAGATTTTGTAAAAACCTCTACCGGGTTTGCTCCGGAAGGCGCCAAAGCAGAGCATATTCGTCTGATGCGAAAAGTACTTCCGCAGGCAATTGGGATAAAAGCGTCCGGAGGCATCAAAAATCGTCAGCAGGCAATCGAAATGATTGAAGCCGGCGCTGACAGAATCGGCACTTCATCCGGCCCCGAGCTGGTTCAAAAAGCTCCTTTTAACACGTAAAATTCATTATTCGACACATTGAAAAAACTGCTGGTTTCACTCCTGTTGCTCTTCTCTGCCTGTTATAGTACAGCACAGATTCAGTTCTCTAAAGGCAGCTGGAAACAGGTTTTGCAAAAAGCCCGTGAAACCTCCAAACCCGTCTTCGTTGACTTTTACGCTTCATGGTGCGGCCCATGCAAATACATGAGCAAAAATATATTTACCGATCCGGAGGTAGCAAAATTTTACAACGAGCATTTCATTTCCTTTAAAATTGATGCCGAAAAAGAAGAGCAGGAACTGGTTAGCCGGATCGGCCTGAAAGCCTATCCTACGCTTATCTTCTTTAACCCGGAAGGCGAAATACTTTTAAACTGGACCGGCATGATGGACAAAGCTGAAATGCTTGACAAAGGACTGATGATTAAAAACTTCGAGCTCAACAAAAAAATACTGGAAACTCACCCGGACAGCCTCGAGATCCTTTACGATTATCTGGCGGTACTCAAAAACAAAAACTTTTCCCATGCCAGTCAGACAGCCCGGAACTTCCTGAAAAAAATTGATACCGGCAGCCTGGCAGCCCCCGAATACTGGCCGCTTATTAAAGAATTTACGGCAGATTACAAAACCAGAGAATTTCACTATATCATCACTCACCCCGATTCATTCATTGTCCGGCACAATGACTTCGGAGAGTATTACAAAACCGGAATAAAATCACTGATGCTGGACGCTATTCAGGAAAGAAACTACAATAAGGTCAGCTTGCATAAAGAATACCATAGCACCATATATAAAGCCCTAAAGCTTCAGAAAATGCCGGATGATTATTACTTCACACTTATTGACATGATGTATTATGACGGCATTGAAAACGACAGCGCGTTTGTCAGCATGGCAACCCGGTGGCTGAAAAATTACAATATGGGCAATCCTCAGGCATTAACTGAATACAGCATCAAAATAGCGGATAAATCTTCAGAAACATCGGAAATTAAAGAATTACTCCTCTTTACTGAAAAAGCAATTCAGTTGCAGAAATCCTTCGAAACACATTATGCTCATAGCTATATACTCTTTCATACGGGCAACAGAGAGGAAGCGCTCCGGCATGCGCAAATTGCCAGAGATTTATGCAAAGATCCAGATGTAATCCCTTATCTGGAAGCTTATATACACAGCATCAACAGCGAAGACTGAATTCCGGACCGGAACCGTTTTTTCAATTGACCCGATCCTGAATATCCTCAATGGCCGATTTTCTTTCCCGTTCAGTTTTTACATCTCCCCCAAACCGGTAGGAAAACGAAAGAGTCACCACTCTGCTGTCAAATCGGATATTACTGGAAATATCAAGATTTTCATACCTTGCGCGATTAACTCGTCTGCGTCCCTGAAAAATATCATTGACCGCCAGCTTTACAGTTCCCTTTTTATTCAGTACCTGTTTCTGAATCCCGGCAGACATGACCCAGTAACTGCGGTTGACAAAAACACCATACACTGTCGGAGAATTATAAAATCCGCTAAGTTCTCCGGATATTCCCTTTCCAAACTTAAAGGTGTTTTGGGTATTATAATGAGCGCTGATAATCCTGTTATTCAATTCTCCTCCTTTGTGATCTCCCTTGTACTGATTCCTGAACACATTAATAAAGCTGTTGTGCATCCACCAGCTTGTAACAGAAAAAGTTCCCACCACACTTACTCCGTAATTGATCTGACTCATCAGATTCTGAGGACTCTGATACGTCAGGTTCAGGGAGTCAATCTGTCCCATCATCCAGTTGATTACATCAGAAGTATAGCTATAGTTAAGAGTCGTGATAATCTTGCTGTCAAAACTATGAGACAACTCTAGAGAGTGAGTCAGCTCAGGACGTAAAAACGGATTGCCTTCAAAGTACATATACGGATCCCTGAAAAACCGGAAGGGATTCAGATCATCATAATCAGGCCGGCCTACCCTGCGGCTGTAGGAGACCTGTAAGCTGTTTGCATTATTGATTTCTCTGGTAAGAAAGAAACTCGGGAACAATTGCAGATAGGAAAGCATTACCACAGAGTCTGTTGTTATCTGCCGGCCGACAGTTTCGGTATACTCTCCGCGCAATCCGGCCATAAAAGAAAATTTTCCCATCTTCCTGTTAAGGGACAGATAAGCTGCATGAATCGTTTCATCATACTTAAAATGATTGCTCCAGGAAGCGTCCGGCATCCATTCATCATTGGCAAGCGTATCATACCGGAGATTATTATCCACTGTCACGTAGCTGCTTTTCAGCCCGGCTTCCAGCTCGCCCAGCTTTTCTACCGGATGTCTGTAATCAATCTTTCCTACATATACCTGCGTCAATGAGGGAACATTGCCCTTTCGGGCAGCCAGATATTCCGCAGGCAGAACCGGATCCTGAAAATAGCGGGTATCCATCCGCTGCCTTGAGCGGTTCAGATTGTTTGAAAAATCAAGATCAGCCGACAATTCCCGCCCTTTATCATCTATTTTACGGACATAATTCAGATTAAACAGCAAAGAATTCCAGGCAGTCCTGTTATTATTGTCCGTCCTGGTATTCATTAGCTCATCTCCGCTGGCGTTTTGAAGAGAATTTGTGGTTGTATTGAAATTATAATAGGTGCCAACATTGGCTTTTGATACAAACCCGAGTATGTTGCGCTCATTCAGATAGTAATCAATACCAGCCCGGGCATTATTGGTATACAAAGGTTCATCGGTAGTAGTATGCATATACGACACTCTGTCAGGATCTGATACCGTCCCATTGGTTCGGAATCGTCTGGTATAGCTCACATACTCCACCTCTCCTCTGTATCCATGATTGTAGCTGCCGAAAGCATTAAACTTTCCGGCCTGATAGTTCATAGTAAATCCTGCACCATATCTGGTAGCCCTGCTTCGGGCAATATAGCTGTTCACTCCACCGTTCAGGCCCTTTTTGTTGTCCTTCTTAAGAACAATGTTGATAATCCCTCCCATTCCTTCCGCATCATAACGCGAAGAAGGATTCGTGATAATTTCAATTTTCTCAACAGAAGCCGAATTCGTTCCCCTTAGCAGATCCGCCAGCTCATCATCCGAAAGGTACGTCAGCTTTCCATTAAGCATAACAGAAACTCCGCCTTTTCCTTTCAGGGAAATTTTCCCGTTTTCATCCACCACAATCCCGGGAGACTTTTCCAGTAGCTCAAGCGCTGTATTCCCTTCTGCAAGCACGCTTTTATCTACATTCACAATAAGCTTGTCCTGAGTCTGCTCAATCAGAGGCTTACGTCCGGTAATGATTACCGCTTCCAGAGTTTGTGCATCTTCTTTCAATACAATAGTTCCCAGATCAATTGAAGAGTTTGCAGCTGACACCTCAAAGGTTTTTCCTTTATGATCTTCTAACCCGAAGTAGCTGATCTGAACATAATATGCGCCCAATGGTATATTTTCAAAATAAAAACGCCCCTCTTCATCACATAGCTCCCCTTTTACAAAAGAAGAATCAGCAGACCGGCTTAAACCTACCGTTGCAAAACTAAGCGCCTCCCCCGCCTCACTTTCGAGCTTACCGGAAACCTTACCACTTGTCTGGGCATTCGCCAGAATACCGGACAATAAAAACAGCACTGCCGCAAAATTACGACACAAACCGATGTTCATAAATTCAGGATTGAGATCAATATAGATTAAGAAAAGGAGCTTTCCGAAACCCGGAATACTCCTGTATGCGCAGACCAATCCATACCAGAACAGGTCTGCGCAACAAGAGATATAGATAATGAAGTGAAGAATTAATCGAACGCAGCTTTATAAGAATACAGACTGCTTATTTCTTTACATCGACAGTAATCGTAGCACAACGCCATATTGCCTTATACTCCTTATCATAATGAGTCCCCTGCTCCTTCCAGCTTTTGGAAACTTCAATTGCGTAGCTTCCTGGCCATAAAGGAGTAAATTCAGCCTCCCCGTTTTCATCAGTTGAAATATTTTTAGTCCAGCCCGTAGGAGAAGTCACGCTTATGTATAGTTTGTCTGCCGGCTTCTCCCCATTCACCAGGGTCTTCAGCTTCATGGGACTATTCGCCTTGTTTACGCTCAGCGGATCTGCATGTATGACCAGTGTATTGGTATTTATAGCCGGATTATTACCTTTCTGAGCATTTCCGACAGTTATCAGCGCACTCGCATTAAACTGATACACGGTTGTACCACCAAGATCTTTGGCACTTTTGCCTGTAAATAAGGTATAAACTCCGTCCTGATCCGGAGTAAAGGAAGCAGTAAAACGATCTTCTCCGGCAGTGGTAGCCAGCTTTGCCTTCTTACCATCCGGAGCAACCAGCCACAACTCAAATTCTCTGACATCTGAGTACCAGTCCGCCAGCTTTTCCGGATCTTCATCAGGCTCAGCATACAAAACGGTTACCAGCTGTTTTTGCCCCTTTTTCCCGACAGCATCGGTTTTAATCCAAAGAGCATGCGCCAAAGCGCCTGTAATAGTTACAAGCAAAGAAAAAATCAATAAGTAAATCTTTCTCAACATTTTAATTAGAGTTTTTATATTTAGTATAATACTGTCCGGAAGCCCCCTCGTATGAAAGCTTCGCGTTTCAAAATTATACCTATTTAGATTAATTACAAATTAAATAGAGTAAAACGTAAAATATTTAGAAAATTAAATAATGCTGCACCACAAAGTGCTGCCATAGAAAGGATAGCCCAAACCAAATACTCTGCTCAATGCACTGATACCGGCTGGCTAAGCAGCCTGAAAAAAGGCTCCGCAAGCCAAAGGAACGATAAAAAATCAGAGACTGTTTGAAACATAAGGGTTGACTAAATGAGATGTAGGGTATGGCAAGACTTAAAATAGAAGATATTGAAAAAATTGGAAGTATCAGGGATCAGCTATGTATTTCCATTTTTATACCGACTCACAGATTCGGATATCAGGTAAATGACAAAGAAGATCAGCTTGTTTTCAAAAATGAGCTTCAGGCTGTAAGACATGAATTATCCGCCAAAGGTTATCAGGAACGCGATATAATGCACCTTCTTGACCCGGCTTACAGGCTGCTAAATGATTCCACGGCATGGCGGTATATGGAAGAAGGTCTGGCTTTATTCCTGTCTTCTTCGTTCTTCAGCTGGGATACATACCCGATTACCTTTACTGCACAGCATTTTATTACACAAAACTTTATCATCAGCCCGCTGGTGCCGCTGCTGACGGATAGAAATTCTTTCTATATACTGAATATAAACCGGGACAGAATTTCATTGTACAAAGCAGATGAGTTTGATATTGCCAAAGAAGAGCTGCCGGAAGATCTGATTCCTTCCGATATGGAAGAAATCATGCAGTATTATGAGTTCCAGAAGCACTTCGACGGTAAACCTATGACATCATTCTTTGGCATGGTTTTCACCACTCACGGGCAAAGACAGGAAATCGACAAAAGAGACCGTTATTTACAGGAGTATATAGGAAAAATCTGCCAGGGACTGGACAATTATCTCAACGAAAACAGATTACCGCTTGTGCTCGCCGGCAGTGATCACATTCAGGGATATTTCCGGAAAACAAGTAAATATCCCAATATTATATCTGAAGGCATTACAGGCAATTACTCCGATCTGCAACCGGAAGAGTTACATAAGAAGGCATGGGAAATTGCTGAAAAGGAAGCAATGAAACCCCGGAGCAATGATATCAAAAATTATAAAGCATGGGCCGGAACCGGCCGCACAAGCTACGACCTTCAGGATATATATGTATCAGCCCTTGCCGGCAGAATTGAGAGCATTTGCCTTGTCAAAGACATAAATATATGGGCTTCCGTAAAAAAGGATGACCGTCTTGAGCTGCATGAAAATCAGCATGACGGAGATATTCATGTATTCAATGATATAGTATGGCAGACCCTGTCTAATAAAGGCAATGTTATTCAGGTCAACAGTTACGAAGAGTTACCTGAAAAGGAAGTTCCCGTGCATATGACCGCAGTTTACAGATATTAAAAAGAGGCTTTTTTTAAGCCTCTTTTTATATAAAAGCTTACTAAGGATTATCTGATCTCAATACGACATATAATGCAAAATCAGTTAAAATGAACCCGGGAGTACGGCAATCTGTCCGCTGACAACGTAACAGGACGATTAACAATAAAATTTTCAGAGTCTTTTATAAAGCCATTCTCACAGTGAATGAAAAGTTTGAATTTAACACACTTTGCATAGGTTCTGGCTTTTGTTACCGCCTCCTTTTTCGATTCATAAACCGCATAAACCCGTTTTACATCCTGCGAAATAATAGCCCAGCCGTCTTTGTGGGGAATCACGTGGATTGTACAATCTGCAATCTGCGCATTCGTTCCGGCCGACGCAATTTTAGCCCGCTCCCGGCTATTGGCTATTGCAATCTGCTCGGCAATAGTACGACTAAGCCCCTCTTCGAGAAGCCGGTTTGCTATTTCAATGGCGAGTCTCCTGACCTCCGGGGTAAGCACACCAAACGAAGCCGGATATTGTATAGGCGAGTATAACATAGACGAAAGAATTAAAGAGTGAATTGTTGGAAATTGTCTATGAATAACCGGAACGATAATAGCTATGTTTGGACCAGTACATTAAAAAATAAATACTATTTTTATATGGCTAAGTACAAAACAAGACTCAATCAACTAAAAATTAACAAATTAAATCAAGAAATATTGCAAAAAACCAAACATCTTCACAGAGGGAGCAGCAGTACATTTTAACAGCCGGTCAGAAAATTTTTACCGTAAAGCAAAATTGTCAGGTCACCTTACCAAAGCTGCTGATATTTAGTAGTAAAATCGGCTATACCTAACCGGAAGTGAGATTTTCCGTATGAATGCATGTGACAGCAAATGTGTTATTGTTTTATTTTAATCAAATAAAATTCAATAGTAAAAAACTAATATTCAATAATAAAAGTTTTAACTGTGGAAAACTTTTTATAATCAGGGTTACCTGAAAAAGAAATTACGTATTTACAAAATGAAAGACCTGGAGATCATCACAAAAATCAGAAGAGGAGATGAAACAGCTCTTGATTTTCTTTATAAAAAGAATTTCAAGATGATGCTGAAAATGATCTTGAAAAATAATGGTTCGGAAGAAGAAGCAAAAGATATATATCAGGAGGCCCTGATCGTACTCTGGCAAAAAGTGATTGCCGATGACAATTTTGTGCTCACATCAAAAATAAGTACGTACCTATACAGTATATGCCAGAATCTCTGGCGCAAAGAACTGGAAAGAAAAAAAAGACATACGTTTGATCAGCCGGAGCGTGCGGAAGTTCCCGATCAGGACACCGGCGAGCGAAGTGAGATCATTCAGAAATGTCTGCAGGAGCTTGGAGAAACCTGCAGAAAAATTCTGACATATTATTATTTTGACAAACTTTCGATGGTTGATATCGCAGAAAAGCTTGGCTTTGCCAATGCAGACACAGCCAAAACGAAAAAGTATAAGTGCAAGAAAGAATTAGATAGTAAAATTAAGGCAATATACTCTGCCAGTGATTTCCTAGATTAGTTATGAAAGGACCGGAATTCGACATAGAAAAGATTGAGGCATATCTTCTCAACAGACTGGAGCCTGAAGAAAAAACTGCTTTTGAAAAAGCAATGAATCAAGATCCCGTGCTTGCACAGGAAGTAACGATTCAGAAAGATGCGATTCAGGCGATACAACAATTGCGAAAAGCAGAGTTGAAAGCCAGGCTTAATGCCATCGAGATTAATAACGGAATGTGGAGCCATACCGGCAAAATTGCAGCGACAATACTATTGCTTTTTTCTCTCGGAGCCGGCACATATCTTTTAATACCCGGATCTTCTGATCCTATTACGGAAGAATCACCGGTCATTAGCGGCAATGCTTCCGATATGGAAGAAAGTATGTCCGAACCTATAGCAGAAGCAGAACAACGCCCGGAACCGGTCAGCATCCCATCGGCCAATCCGGCAAAAGCTCCGGATGAAATAAAATCTGTGGATAAAACAGCTCCGACTGTAAGACAGCCTATAGCAGAAGTCCGCGTTCCGGAACTCAACGACAGTTTTGATTTTGGAGAAGGCCTCGATAAGCAGGTTTCACTTCCCAATCCTGATATCGCCAGAGTTGTAGATACAAAGGCAAAGCTAAATATAGATCTTATAGATCAGGAGGGAGCTATTCGTTATAAATATTACAACAATAAGCTGTTTCTATACGGCAAATTCAATGCCGAGCCATATGAGATACTCGAGTTGAACGCCAGTACAGGTAAAGATCTCTATCTTTATTTCAAAGGAGCATTTTACAAGCTAAACTCTGACACTTTTGACGTTTCGCTGCTAGAGCCGATCAGTGATCCTGACCTTAAGCTGCAACTGGAACAGCTACGCTCAAAATAACACTTGTATCATCAAATCGGGACGATTTTAAGAAAATGTTCTCCTTCTGTAAAGAGCCTTTTCTTAAAATCGTATTTTTTTAAGCTTTCTGTCTTAACTTTGCATCTTCAACGCTATTGAAATATATTTAAACAAATTTTTTACATAGAAAGATGCCTGGAAAATTTCATAAACTAAAGCGAAAAAAACTGGGAAGCTATCCGTACTTCACAGTAATTCTGAGTATTTCTATGGCGCTTTTTGTAATCGGTCTTTTCGCTCTTCTGATTATGCATGCCAACAGGCTATCAGAAGTAATCAAAGATAAATTTGAGGTGCATGCATATCTTGAAAAAAATCTTACGTCTGAACAGGAAGATTCCATCAGGACTGCAATAAGCCGGTTTCCGTTTGTCAGACAGGACAAAGATGCGATGTCGATTACATACATCAGCAAGGAAGAAGCAGCCCGGCGCTTCATCAATGAGACCGGAGAAGATTTTTATACAATCATCGGTGATAATCCGCTGAGATCATCCTTTGCCATTCGGATCGAGCAGCAATACGCAGACTCTGTCAGTCTGAAAAAGGTAAAAGCCCATCTTATCGGTGTCAGAGGCGTTTATGAGGTAGATTACAAGGAAAGCCTCATTAATCAGATCAACGACAACATAAAAAAAATCGGATTCATTCTAATCCTTTTTGCTGCCATTCTGTTAGTAACATCCATACTATTAATCAATAATACCTTAAAGCTAGCCTTATTCTCTCAACGATTTCTTATCAGAAGCATGCAACTGGTCGGCGCTACAAAATCTTTCATTCAAAAGCCATTCTTACTCAGAGCCATGACACAGGGTCTGATCAGCGGTATTCTTGCTTCATTTAGTTTATTCATAATTCTTCAATATCTTTATGCACAGATTGAAGAACTCAGAGTTTTGTCCGATACAGGTATCATGTTGCTTATATTTCTTATTCTGATACTTTTAGGCATATTTATCGGCCTCTTTAGTTCATTCCGGGCAATAAACAAATACATTAAATTATCACTTGACGAACTTTATTAATTTTTTTTATGCAGAATAACAATAAACAAGTCTTTGGGAAAGCTAATTATATGATCATGATCGGCGGAATAATTATTTTACTCCTCGGATTTGTAATTATGTCTATGGACAAAGAGCAGTATGGATTTGGCTTCCTTGGATTAACTCTTGGTCCTTCAATAGTTTTTATCGGATTTATTATCCAGTTCTTTGCGATTTTTTACAAGTCTAAAACAAACGAATGAATTTTATAGATGCCATCATTCTTGCCATTGTCGAAGGCATAACTGAGTTTTTACCGGTATCGTCGACAGGGCACATGATTATTACTTCCGCCCTGCTGGGCATCGGAAGCGAGCAAATTGTCAAAGTATTTACCGTCAACATACAATTTGGCGCTATTCTCTCTGTAATCGTTCTTTACTGGCGCCGCTTTTTCCAATCATTTGATTTCTACCTCAAATTGCTGGCGGCCTTTATACCGGCAGCCATTCTGGGATTGTTATTTGGCGATCTCATCGATGAGCTGCTTGAGAATGTCGTCGTTGTTGCAGTAAGTCTTGTTGTTGGCGGAGTCATCCTGATCGTAGTGGATAACTTCTTCAAAAATCAGGATGAAAATGCCAGAGTAACCTACAAAAGCGCATTCATTATCGGATTATTCCAATGTATCGCCATGATACCGGGAGTGAGCAGATCTGCGGCTACCATTATTGGTGGTATGACTCAAAAGCTAACTAAGAAAAATGCTGCCGAATTTTCTTTTTTTCTGGCAGTACCGACAATGTTCGCAGCATCCTGCTATAAGCTGCTAAAAGATCATCAACACATTACTGCTGACAACATTAATATACTTCTTGTTGGTAATCTTGTTGCTTTTATTGTTGCATTACTCGCCATAAAAACGTTTATCGCTTTTGTAACCAAATACGGTTTTAAGGCATTTGGTTATTACCGGATTATCGTTGGGTTAACCATACTTGGATGCCTCCTTATGGGATACGACCTTCAGATTGTTTGATAGCTTATGTATGATTTTACCGAAGGCGAAGTTCTTCTGATCGATAAACCATATCAGTGGACTTCTTTTGACGCCGTAAAGAAAATCCGCGGAGCTGCCAGGATAAAAAAAATCGGACACGCCGGTACACTGGATCCTCTTGCTACCGGCCTGTTAATCCTGTGTACAGGAAAAAAAACAAAACAAATAGATACCTTTCAGGGACAGGAGAAAGAATATACCGGCAGCATGCTGCTCGGTAAAACAACTCCCAGCATTGATCTGGAAACCGAATTTGATCAGGAGTTTTCCATAGAAGGCATTACTATCGAGCAAATCAGGAAAACCATCATTCCGTTTCTGGGTACCATTCAGCAAACACCCCCTATATATTCAGCAGTGAGAGTAGACGGCAAACGGGCCTATGAGATAGCCCGGAAAGGCAAGGACGCCACACTGAAGGAACGTACTATCTTCATTAAAGAATTTGAGCTCACCAAAGTAGAGCTTCCTGTTATTGAATTCCGGCTGGTTTGTTCCAAAGGCACCTATGTACGGAGTCTGGTCAGGGATTTTGGCGAAGCATTGGGGATTGGGGCCTGTATGACTGCTCTCAGAAGAACACGAATAGGTACGATGCACGTGAAAGATGCCCTGACTCCGGCAGATTTTGTGCAATCATTAAAAGCCGGGGAACCATCATGAAAGTATATCGTTCAATTGATGATTTCCAGAAGCTGGACAGTGCCGTAGTTACATCCGGCACATTTGACGGGGTACATCTGGGACACAGAAAAATACTTACCAATCTGGTGGACAAGGCCCGAAAAACAAACTCAGAATCAGTTGTCATTACATTCTGGCCGCATCCCCGCACCGTATTACAGCCGGACCAGCCAACCCGCCTGTTAACCAGTCTTGAAGAAAAAATTGAGCTGATCGGGGAATCCAGGCCAGACCATCTGATAATCTTACCTTTTTCAAGAGATTTTTCCAATCAAAGCTCACTGGAGTTTATTTATAAGATACTTATCGGACAAATCGGCACGAAGCACCTGATTATTGGTTATGATCACCGTTTCGGAAAAAACAGAGAAGGCAGTTTTGAGTTTCTCAAGGAAAATGCAGCGCAATTTGGCTTTGAAGTAGAAGAAATCCCCCGGGAGGATATACATAATGTGACGATCAGCTCCACCAATATCCGTAAATCACTGCAGCAGGGTGACCTTAATGAAGTCCTGACTCTGTTAGGGCGACCATACTTTCTTACCGGAACGGTTGTACACGGCGAAAAAATCGGCCGAAAGCTCGGTTTTCCGACAGCCAATATTCAGCCAGACGAGCCCCTGAAGCTAATTCCCTGTGACGGAGTGTATGCCATCGAAGCAGAATGGCGGGGTAAAAAATACCCGGGTATGATGAATATCGGATACAGGCCTACTGTCGATGGCCTGAGCCACGTTATAGAAGCACATCTTTTTGACTTCGATGAAAAAATATACGGTGACAAACTTCGTATATATTTCAGATATTATCTGCGCCCGGAAAAACGCTTCTCTTCTCTGGAAGAGCTAAAAAGCCAACTGCAGCAGGATCGTTTATCTGCGCTTGATTTGTTAAAATCATAAGCTCATTTTCCTTAACTTTGTATAATAGAAAACACTTATTAAAACCCATGAAAAGATATTATTCATTTCTTTTATTTCTTCTGATCGCACCTTTGCTGTTCATGACCTGCAAAAAAGATGACGAAGGTAATACAGTTGTAAACATCTTTTCCATTCAGGATGATGTAAAGATGGGTAAGCAAATGGATGACTACATCAGAGACTCTTCCGGTTATGTACTGCTTAGCCGGGATCAATATCCGCTGGCCTATAACTACATCGAGCGTATTAAAAACGAGATTCTCAACTCCGGAAAAATTCGTTATAAGGATGAATTCGAGTGGAAAATAACCATTATTCAGGATGATGAAACACTGAATGCCTTTGCTACTCCCGGCGGATATATTTTTGTATATACCGGTCTGATGAAATACCTTGACTGCGGCGACCATTTTGCAGGAGTTCTGGGACATGAAATGGCTCATTCAGACAAAAGACACAGCACAAATCAGCTTACCAAGCAGTACGGTGTAAATACTCTGTTGGGCATCCTGCTGGGCAATGGAACTATTTCTCAGGTGACCCAGAGTCTGATCGGACTGAAGTTTAGCCGTGATGATGAAAATGAGGCAGATGAATACTCAGTCAAATACCTTTGTCATGTAAATGATGTGGGAGCAGCAGGAGCAGCAGGATTCTTCGAAAAGCTCATCAGCGCCGGAAGCGGTGGCTACACACCTGAATTTTTAAGCACCCATCCCAATTCTGAAAATCGCGTCGAAAATATTAAAAAGACTGCTTCTGAACTTGGTTGCAATGCAGAACAGATATGTGATGAAGAATATGAAGCCGTAATCAACTCTCTTCCATAATAATTAAATAAACTATTGTGAGACAATCGGAAATAAAGTTTACGGTATCGTTGGACAGTCAGAATGTCCCTGAGACCATTCACTGGGAAGCTACTGATAACCCCAGCGGAAAAACCGAAAGCACCAAAGCCATTGCCCTTTCCGTCTGGGATACCAGACAGAAAAACACTATGCGTATAGACTTGTGGACAAAAGATATGCAGGTAGATGAAATGAAAATGTTTTTTGTTGAAACCATTGCAGGCCTTTCAGAAACCATCATTACAAGCACAGGAGACAATTTTATGGGTCAGGAAATGAAAGACCTGGTTAAAAGACTTGTAAAACATATTGAAGAGGAAAGCAAAAAACAGTAGGAGCGGTAATCAGGGTAACAGGTTAATCTATAAAAGAGGGCAGCTTAAAAAAACAAGGCTGCCCTCTTTTATGAGAAGCAGCCAAGGAACAAACATTAATTAACCACTTTTAACTATTAACCTAAATCTATGTGTACATTGAAATAAAACAACGACTTATCATAGAAACCGGATTCCGGTGGAATTGTTTTTAAAGTAGTTTATTTTTTTTCTTTTTTTCACGTTTCGTCTCCCGCTCACAGGTTTTAACCTCTTCTCCGATCGGGTAGTTTCCACTCTTCATGTCCTCAGCATATTGCTTATTGTCTATGCCAACCTCAGGAAGCCCTTCGTAATTGTATGCATAGCCGTCCTGCTTGTCTGTAACATAAAAAGGCCCCATCTCGCTTCTATCAGAGTTCATAAGATTCATCCCGATAATAGCAAACTCACGGTTAATCACTTTTTTCTGATCCTGATTTTTGTACAGCTGTACCGTTATATCCCCGCCTGACATTTGCCCTTCACCTGACTTGTCATATACCTGTCCAAAAAGCTGATAACAGGAAGACATAAAAAACAACATCAACAAAACCCCTACACTTTTCATATCCCTCTGAGATTTAATTTATCTAATTATTCTTTTCTGTATTGACAGGAGAAGGCGCTGTTTCTGCCGCATGATACGAATCATTATCTCTGTTTTTACTTACACATTGAAATGCTTCCATTTCATAGGGCAGCCCGGGCCGCTTATCCTGAGTCATAGATTCGGGCCATAATCCTTTACTAATCCACATGTTATCCTGTCGGATTCCTGCATACAATTCTCCTACAGGCTCCTTATAATACATTTTTCTTTCTTTCCCGTCGACTGTATCAATAACAATAACAATAGGATTTTCTTCTGTACCATAAGCAAACTCATAAGGTGAAAAACTCCCTCTCTGTTCAGAGATGGAATAACTCAGGTAAAAGTTATGTCCGCCACCCTGAACATATTCGTTTGTTTCATGCAGATCATCTAATCCGGTCGGATTACAGATTGAATAGTTAAGAAAATGGATTTCCTGAGCATCAGCGAATGCGACGCTCCCGAAAAGCATACCAAGCAGTATCCCTACTTTTTTCATAATCCTGTCCCTCCTATTCCTACTACTAATAGAAGAACTGCCTGGATGGAAAAATTGTTATTTGAGAACTTCCGCGGAGAGTTCTTTGGCCCTGTTTTCAGCTGCTTTCAGCGCCTCGATAATATTCTTTCCGATTTCTGTACGGTCAAAGTGATCCAGAGCAGCCTCAGTCGTTCCTCTTTTGGATTTTACTGATGCGATAAGATCGTCTGTACTCGTATTGGAGCTATGAAGCATCTGGAAAGATCCCAGCATCGTCTGCCGGACCAGCATAGAAGCTACATGCGGCTCAAGGCCCATCTCGATACCGGCTTCCGTCATGTATTTTACAAAGTAGAAAAAGTATGCCGGACCACTTCCACTAATGGCGGTAACAGCATCCATCATCTTTTCATTTTTCATAAAAATTGACTTCCCTGTAGTTTCAAGCAATGTATCGACCTTGCTGATAACAGACTGCCCGACTTCCTTCGCTGCTGCAAAGCCAGTGATGCCAAAACCAAGCTGAGCCGGAGTATTGGGCATCGCTCTGATTATATTTTCATGTTCAAGAAGCTCTTTCATCGAAGAAATCTTTATACCGGCCATAATGGAAATCACGACCTGTTTTCTTCTGAGCACGGGCTTCAAAGCCGGCACAATTGACATAAAATCCTGAGGCTTTACGGCAAGAAATATGAAATCATACTCCGACAGAGACTCATCAATCCGGTCATATAGTCTGGCAATATCTTCCTTCTCCAGACGCTCACGGGAGGCTTCATTTTTTTCAATTATCAGAAGATTTCCGTTCTGGACAATTCCGCTTCTGACAAAAGCCCGTGCATAAGTCGCACCCATGTTGCCGCCCCCGATAAAGGCAATTTTCATAATTATACGTATTTACTACTTTCCTGATAGCTCTCTGATACTTTCTCCCGCAGCTTCTATAATACGCTCAATGTTCGCATCATCAATGGCATCCGACACGAAAAGCGCTTCAAACTGGGAAGGAGCCAGATATACTCCTCTGTTGAGCATCGCCCTGAAATAACTTCCAAACTGTTCAAGATCACTTTTCCGGGCAGATTCAAAATCGTATACCTTCTCTTCAGTAAAGAACAGAGTAAACATTGAGCCAATATGATTGATAGTATATCTGCGGCCTGCTTTTTCCAGCTGAGCCTGTATACTCTTAACAATTCTTGTAGTTTTTTCCTCAAGACGGGTATAAAGAGCCTTATTTCCCCGAAGCTGATGCAACATGGCAAGACCTGCCGCCATGGCTACCGGATTGCCGGACAGGGTACCAGCCTGATAAACCGGTCCGCTCGGAGATACACAATCCATAATTTCTTTTTTTCCACCATACGCTCCTACCGGCATACCACCACCAATGATTTTGCCTAATGTGGTCATATCCGGCATGACTCCAAAATGCTTTTGCGCCCCTCCTTCCGATATTCGGAAACCGGTCATAACTTCGTCAAAGATCAGAACAATTCCTGCCTTGTCGCATATTGATCTCAATCCCTGAAGAAACCCTTCTGCAGGCAAAACACATCCCATATTGCCGGCAACCGGCTCAATAATAATGGCCGCAATCTGATTCCTGTTTGCATCAACAAGCTCCTGAACTGCCGAAAGATTGTTAAACGGAGCCGTCAGGGTATCTCCGGCAACTCCTTTTGTTACACCCGGACTGTCGGGAACTCCCATGGTAATAGCTCCGCTTCCGGCAGCAATCAGAAAAGAATCACCATGTCCGTGATAACAGCCTGAAAACTTTATAATTTTATCTCTTCCTGTAAAGCCTCTCGCTACCCTGATCGCGGACATGGTCGCCTCCGTACCGGAATTTACCATGCGCACCTTCTCAACAGAAGGAACCATATCAATAATAAGCTCGGCCATTTCTACTTCCTGTCTTGTCGGGGCTCCAAAGGACAACGATCGCTCTGTCGCTTTTATGACAGCTTCTCTGATCTGCTCATTATTGTGCCCCAGCAGCATAGGGCCCCAGCTATTGATCAGTTCTATATATTTATTATCATCCTCATCAATCAGGTACGGTCCCTGTGCTGACTTGATAAACAGAGGTTCACCCCCAACTGCTTTGAAAGCTCTGACAGGTGAATTAACCCCACCGGGGATAAGATTCTTTGCCCGATCAAATAAGGCTTTACTACTTGTTGTATTCATTTTAATTAGAAGTTCTGTTTACCATTTCAAGCTTGCCCCCAACAAACCTGACAATTGGTATAAACTGATTGCTCTGGGCTGATTTATAATTAAAGCCAACCAGTGTATTACCGGCCACGAACCCGGCCTGTTGGAGGCTTTTTCCGAAATACGTACCATATGAATGAAGCATGCGGCCAAATAAATGGACAATGTCATTTCCCTGAAAAGCAAACGCAGTCGGATACAATCTGGTAGCAGCCACATATTTTTTTCGGAAAGCTTCAACACCCGGCTTTCCGAAATCGAGAAAATCCGGATACAGAAAATGTACACTTCTGCGTTCAAACTGCTCCACTGTAAGCAAATTAAAGTCGAGCCATTCACTTGTCGTATAAACCGGGATACTAAATCCTCTGATCTCCATGGAACTGATCACATTGGCTGCAATAACCTGATCATTGGTAAACACAGCAATATGATTAACAGATATCATCAGCACAGAATCTGTAAGTGTCTGCTTGATCTGGGCAATATTTTCCCGGTTTATTTTTTTTACAGAATGCAGCTTATAGGCTGAATCACTTCCTTCTTCCACAGAGCCAGCCAGCGCCCTCTGGTAAGCAGCAGCCATAGTCGAATCTCTTTCCGACTCTCCATGAATAATGATCACTTTATTCCTGAGTACTTCTGCTTCCTTTTGTTTTCCCCTGCCTCCCGTGTCGACTAATTTCTTTTCCGGCTTGTTATACCTCAGGTTGTAATCAGCAATAGACTCAGCCTGTGAATCGTATCCCGGTTGAAATAAAAAGGCAAAAGGATTGCCTGCAACCGGAGTCGTATCATTAGCAAAGGGGCAAACAACCTGGATAGCATGCTGTCTGGAAAATTCATTGATAAGCGGCAAGTGGGCAGGATATACCGGACCTATAATCAGGTCCATTCTGGCCAGATCCGGTTCCTGCAAAAGCTGACGGAATTTATTCACGTCTTTATCCGTATCATATGCATAAAGATTTATTCTTATGCCAAGTGCAGCGAGACTGTCCCTGGCAATACGCATGCCCTGATACATATCCAGCAGAAACTGATTAGACCTGCTGACATTTTCTACAGGCAGCTTACTAACCATAAAAGGAAACAATACTGCTACATTATACTCCTGTTTTTTGACAGACACAGGAGCTGCAGGAAGTAATCTGGCTCTGTCAAGCCTAAACTCTTCGATCAGATAATTAAACAGCATCTGATCAGGACCTTCGGAAGTATTATCGGCAAGTCGGGATGCCAGTATATAGGCAAGCTCTTTATCTCTAGGATAGTTCTGATACAGCCATTTGAGACTTTCAACAGAAGTCATTCTATCCAGATAGTACTTTTTAGTCACTGCTCCGTCTTTGTCAAAATTTTTACCAAGCTCCGACATCGCCTGCAACGCGTCTTTGTACTTTCCCTGCTCAAACAAAACAGCGCCCAGCAAAAACTGGGCTTCTTCCTTCTTATCCCAGTTAGGATATTTCAAAAGAAGCTGCTTCACCATAACTCTTGCATCCTCGTACTTTTCTGCTTTGTACGCAGACAAGGCATAAAAATAATGGGCATATTCGGGAAACGGATTGTCTTCACCTTCAGACAACAGAGGCTTGAACGCCTCCATGGCAGCCTGATATTTACCTTTTTTGTAAAAATCCTTGCCGGTCAGGTATCTCGTTTGCCTGTCCTGCCCATATACTCCCTGTATCAACAGAGAAAAAAGCACAAGTAAAGTAGAAGACAATATCCTCATTTCCTGTTATTTTTCAATTATTCCCATTCAATAGTTGCGGGTGGCTTCGAACTAATGTCATACACTACACGGTTCACACCTTTTACCTTATTAATAATCTCATTGGATATATCAGCCAGAAAATCATACGGTAAGTGTGCCCAGTCAGCAGTCATTCCGTCAAGACTGGTCACTGCCCTTAAAGCCACTACCTGCTCATAGGTTCTTTCATCACCCATGACGCCAACCGAATAAATGGGCAATAAAATAGCGCCTGCCTGCCATACTTCATTATATAATCCGCTTTTTTTAAGGCCATTGATAAATATAGCATCAACTTCCTGAAGAATTTTAACTTTGGCCGCCGTAATATCTCCGAGAATACGGATAGCAAGACCAGGTCCCGGGAACGGATGCCGCTGCAATATGGCATCACTGATTTCCAACGCTTTGCCCACCACCCGCACTTCGTCCTTAAACAGTGTCTTTAAAGGCTCTACAATTTTTAGCTTCATAAAATCAGGCAGACCACCGACATTATGATGGCTTTTAATTGTTGCAGAAGGCCCTTTGACCGAAACAGACTCAATAACATCCGGATAGATAGTACCCTGCGCAAGCCACTTAACATCCTCTATTTTGTGGGCTTCTTCGTCAAAAACCTCAATAAAGGTTTTTCCTATCGCCTTTCTCTTTGCCTCCGGATCAGAAAGTCCTTTCAGAGCTACATAAAATTTTTCACTGGCATTTACTCCGATTACATTCAGTCCCATATCCTTATAGGACGCAAGCACCTCTTCAAATTCATTCTTCCGCAATAGTCCGTTATCAACGAAAATGCAGGTCAGCCGGCTGCCGACAGCCTTATGAATAAGTACAGCAGCTACCGAAGAATCAACTCCGCCACTCAGCCCGAGCACCACCTTCTCATTGCCAAGCTGATTTCTCAGATCCTGAACAGTAGCATCAATAAATACGTCCGGTGTCCAATCCTGACTGCATCCGCAAATCTGAACCACAAAGTTTCTCAGGATTGTTTTACCCTCTACAGAATGCGTTACCTCCGGATGAAACTGTATTCCGTATGTCTGCTCGGCTTTTATTTTATAAGCCGCCACTTTGACAGATTCCGTACTGGCGATTATCTCGAACTGATCCGATAAGCCGGAAATAGTATCTCCATGCGACATCCAGACCTGCGATTGCGGAGTAATCTCTTTCATCAGCTTATCAGCTCCGTGAATTTCAGTCAGACGGGCGCGACCATATTCGCGAATACGTGAAGGCATTACCTCATTTCCTTCCTTATAAGCAATCAGCTGAGCCCCATAACAAATTCCCAACACAGGAATCACTCCTCTGATCGAAGCAAGATCAACATCCGGAGCATTTTCTTCTCTTACCGAACAGGGGCTTCCCGATAATATAAGCCCCCTGACATCACTATCAATAGCGGGCACCTTATTATAAGGATGAATTTCACAATATACATTTAGTTCCCTTATCCTTCTTGCTATTAACTGGGTATACTGAGACCCAAAATCCAAAATGAGTATTTTTTCAGCCATAGGTGCAAAAATATAAATATTATGCTGAATTGGATAAATAAAAAATGGTGACCCGACAAAAATAAAATCCGGACAGATATCCGGATTCATTTTACTTGACAGCTACAGACTGTTCCTGATGGATAATTTCAAAATACTCATCAAAAACCTTCTTTTCAAGAAGAAATGTTGGTTTCTGGCTTGCCCATTCGGAAGATACTTCAAAAAGATTATTGAAAGTTCTTCCTTTATATACCTTTTTCTCCTCAAAACCTGCCAACTTAGCCTCTGTTGGCTTCTTTTTACAAATGTATTCGATTCTTTTTACGGCAGACATATGTTTGTTCTCCAGATTAATTCTATAACCAATTCTCAAATTACAAAGTTTGCAAGCTGCCCGGTTCAGGGGCATATTACGAATTCGTCAAAAAGGAATCATGCGCTTAGTACCCGGAAAACCTCGTAAGCCTCCGGGAACAAAAATCGGATCGATCATAACTCCTGTTTGTTTTATACAAGAACACAGAAACGATTGAATGAGTTTTCTTTTACACAAATCAAATGCCTGTCCTGATCAATTTTTGAAAAAAATGTACTAAAATAGCAGTTAGTTTGCCCGATCGTCAGACAGGGTCATTTCAAAAATGAATAAGAACCAGGAAAGTGATAATTACCAGCAGCGTATTGACAAGATCCATAATCTGATTTTGGAGATAGCTTCGGGTAACTTCGATGCAAGAGGCAATATATCAGAATCGCTGGATGAAATCGATGCTATCACTGCCGGAATAAACATGCTGGTAGAAGAGCTAAAAATCTCAACTGTTTCAAGGGATTATTTCAACAGTATTTACCAGAGCATCGTTGACATGGTTATTATTGTCGATAATCAGGGAATAATCACTTCGACCAACGATGAAGTTCAGTCTCTGCTTGGTTATACGCCGGCCGAACTCAAAGGCAGGCACTATTCTTTTATTCTGGATAAGAGTTCACGCAATCTCTATAGTGTCTTCAAAAGCCTGATTAACCAGAGAAGCTTTCAATCAGCCGAAAAAGTATTTTCCACTAAAGACGGCGAAAAACTGTATGTTACATGTTCCGGCTCTTTACTGTATGACAAACGCAACAAATCCAACGGAATTCTTTGCATAGCCAGAGATATTTCCAGATTAAAGAAATACGAAGATGCCCTTGTGAGGAAAAACAAGGAAATGGACAACTTTGTCTATAAAGCCTCTCATGATCTGAAAGGTCCGCTGGTATCAATAATTGGTCTGGCTGAAGTAGCCAGAATGGAAGCAGGAAGCTCGCCGATCTCCTCCTACCTGAATATGATTATTCAGACAGCCTCAAAACTTAACAACACGCTGGTTACCCTCCTAAAGCTCGCCATATCGGACAATGCCCTGAAAGAAAAAAAGACTTTTATGGTATACAACACGGTCAATTCCATTCTTTCGCTTTTATCGGAAAAAGCCCGGATCAATAATGTTCAGGTACTAAATAATATCTCACCCGAAATTGATTTATGTTCCAATGAAGTACTTTTCGGGACTATAATTCAAAATCTGGTCGAAAACGCGATCAAGTACAAAGCCAATAAACGCAGGCCTTTTATCCAGCTTAATGCCGTAAAAGAAGACTCAACGCTTAAGATTACAATTGTAGACAACGGCATAGGTATTCCGGAGGGTCAGCTTGGAAATATCTTCAACATGTTCTTCAGGGCCAACAGAACACAGGAAGGTTCCGGTCTGGGACTTTTCATAGTACAAAACCACATCGAAAAACTTCAGGGAGCTATTTCGGTAAAAAGCGTGGAAGGCCTTGGCACTACTTTCTTTCTCATGATTCCTGATCTTAAATAAGAAAAACCGTCCCGCTATTATTACATCTCCGTAAAGAATAGTAGATTTATGGCTTCAAAACCATCCGTTTCGGTTTTCACTAATTAACCTTTTAATTCAAAAAGAGTCTAATTTCAGTATTCTATGGAAAATAATGACTTCGTAATGCTGCTGGAAGATGGTATTTTCTCAGTCAGATTCAAACGAAGTGTAAAAATAGATTATAATCTTGCCTGCCAGCTGATCGAAGCGAGGAAACAACTACGCTCCAATACACCCGGCCTTATTATCCTGGATGGAAACGGCGTTACCAATGTCAGCAAAGAAGCTCGTGATCTTTTTGTATCCGAGGAAGCAATCGAAGGAGTTTTAGCCGGTGCCTTTATTGTAAACTCTCCCCTTACTGTGGTTCTGGGCAACTTTTTTATTAAAATCAGTAAACCACAAAGACCAGCCAGACTATTTACTGATAAAGCAGAAGCCATGAAATGGCTGCGCACTTTTCAAAATACCACTGAACAAACTACCCTCGATTAATTTTATGGAAATATACAAATACCAAAAAGTCCTTATTATCGATGACAGCGAAATGGACCTTCTTGTTAATCAGACAATTCTAAGGACTATAAAATTTGCCCGGGAAATCGTAACCCGGAATACAGGCAAAGAAGCGATTGCCTACCTCATGGAAACCATAGCAGATCCGAATGATACGCTGCCAGATTTTATACTTCTGGACATAAATATGCCGATCATGAACGGCTTTGAGTTTCTGGAGAAGTTTGAAACTATTATGGAAGCCGAAAATAAATGTAAAATAGCCGTCATAACATCTTCCGAAGACCTGGAAGATATTCAGAAAGTAAGCTCATTCAAATCCGTTGCAGGCTATCTGGTAAAACCTCTGGATATTGATTCACTTAACCGGTTCTGATTTTGATCAAAAAATAGCGCTTACAGATAAGCGCTTTCCTTTCCTGCATCATAGTTCTGATCCAGCCATCCGATAAGTTTCTGGTCAATATCAAATACAGGGACCAGATTATGGGGGATAACTTCCTGCGAAATCCAGGCAATGATCTTCAAAGACCCGCTTTCTTCCATAAAAACCGGGAGCAAATCAGAATTATTTTTTTCATGGGCAAAAGGATGATCAAGCACATAAATCATCACTGAGTCATCTGCACTTTCCCTGATCAGAAACTCAAGACGATCCAGAAGCATATCAGCCGAGACATTATCAGGGTAGTTGTAAAAGTCAGACAAAACCTGAATGCCCGACAGATTATTATATTGCAGCAGATCCGCAGTAAGATGTATTATATTATCTTTTTTCCGGATCTCATCCCCGCGATCAAACTTCATTTCTTCCTGCTTCGGACTCAGCCCCCATCCGCTAAGCTCAAGCATCTGAACCAGAAAATCATACAAATCATCCGTGGGATAAGAAAACTTTTCAGTAATCTCATCCGGCAAACCGATTACTTCTCCGAGAAAAACTCCCAGTCTGTCAATCAGGGCATCCCGTTTTGCCAGCTCCTCCTGATGCAGCGCTTCCGGCATAAAGATGGTATGTCTTACAGACCCTTCCTCATTTTTAAAGCGGATTTGTGTTGGTTGCTTCTGTCCTTCGGCCAAAGCAAGATACATCAGCTTTTCACAATCATCCGTAACAATGGCCCCCTCTTGCCTTAATTCACAAATCTGACCTTTTTCAATGATGTCCAACAACAACTTATCCATACCACCTCCCTTTTTATTCTGAACAGGTCCCGGCATGAAATAGTGCCGGCCCGTTTCCAATTAATTTTATCTGTAAAGGAAATTGGCCAGTACATCAGGGCAAAAAACAAAGGTCCGGATAGTTTTATATCCGGACCCCTGTATATATATTCTAAGCAACTATTGTACAATAATTCATTAACCGGGATATTCATCAAAAATATCCTCTACATTCTCAGCCATCTCCTCATAGATTCGATTTTCATTGTATATTTCATCGGTAGCTTTACCGCGCCATACAATCTTCTTCGTCTCCGGATCAATAAGGTCAACAACTACCACACCGCGCGTATACTCTACAGGTGCCACCCCGGGGCCGGCTCCGATATAGCCCAGCCCGTTATAATTTGTATAATAGTATCCGCCCCATGGCTCCACATTATACCCCGGAGCGTAATATTCATAACCGGAAGGAATGCTCGACTGAAAATCGATTTCCTCTGAATATCGGGCATGGATCAGCACCAGCAGATCAGGATTTACAGCATCAAGATAAAGTCCTTTATCTTTAAGCTGAGTCGTAACTTCGTCTCTCAGACCTTCTGCCACCAGCGGATCTGACACATATTTGTATGTCGCCGTATCACCGGATGGGATAAAGGCAAATGAGCGATACTTTTGCATGCCATCCTGAGAGAAATCCTGCGTCTGAACATCTTTAGAGCAGCTGCTCATAAGTACACCCAGCCCCAGCAGCATTCCGGACAAATAACCAATCAATCTTCCCTTCTTCATCTTTCCAAACACTTATTCCTAATAATAAAAGTATACCTAAGGCCTGATTGTTGATTCAAACAAGAAAAATCTCAGTTCTTCTTTGTTTTCCTTCGCTTCAGCTCACGGTCAATCAGCTGCAATTCTCTGCTCGTCTGGCCGGCAACGGAAGTATTTTCCGAAGCCCTTCTGAGCAGATAGGGAATTACCATCCGAACCGGACCATATGGATAATATTTGGCCACCTTATAGCCTTTTATAGCCAGGTTTCTTGTGATATGATCGCTCATGCCCAAAAGCTGGGCAAACATACAGACAAAGTCTTCGGAAAGCCGGCGATTATTCAGCAGCTCAACCAGCTCCTGTATGCTTTTCTCATTATGAGTGGCACAGCATAAAGCGGTCATATCAGAATGATCCGCTATCAGACGAATGGCAGCATCAAAAGCCATGTCCGTAGATGCTTTGTCCGGCTGAATGGGAGACATGCGGTTTTCTTCAGCCGCCCTCTTATTTTCTTTCTCCATGTACGCCCCTCTCACCAGTTTTATTCCTATCCTGAACCCTCCCTTACGCCCCGTTTCAATTCCTTTTTGGAGCAATGCCATGCCATCTTTCCGGTACATTTGCACTGTATTGTATACAAGAGCCTTTTCCCGGTTATATTTTCTCATCATATCGTATATCAGCTCATCAATTGCTGTCTGAATCCAGCTTTCTTCGGCATCTGCCATAATTACAACTTTTCCTGTACTGCATAAAGAGCCGATCTCATCCAGCATCTCCCGAAGCCTGTCAAAAGCCTTCTGCTCTTCCGGTAAAAGAGGAGTTTTATTCTGATGCTTTTCAAGTATGACCGGATTGATAAGAGATGTCACTTTAAAGTCAGCATGTACCCCTGTATTTTCCGCTGCAAAGCGAATAGTTTCCTTTATTTTTTCAAAAGCCCTGTCTATATCTGCCTGGTCGGTGCTGCCCTCGGCCCCATAGTCCAGTATTGTATCTATTTTATCTCTGTAAAGACTGTCCGACAAAGATTTGACTTCTTTTAAATTTTCGCCTCCGCAAAACACTTTGTAAATAGTATCCTTTATTAAAAAAATTACCGGAAAATGGAACTTCAGCACTGATTTTAGAAAAAAACTACCTATCTTTGTAAGAATTTTCTGATTCATAACAAAAAAAAGAAACCTTCTCTTACGTAGTTCGTAATCAGACAAATGCAAAAAAGCATTCGAAGTATTATCAAAAGAAACAGAAGAGTGACTTTGCATAAAAAAGAAAGTAAAATTTTAACATTTATAAACGTCAGCAATAAAAAAAATGTTGATGTATAATTTCGATTTTGAGTATGGAAGTTAATTTAAAAGTTAATCCTCTGGAGTCCTGGGCCAATATTACCAGCAAGCCTTTGGTAATTGCAGGACCATGCAGCGCTGAAACCCCTGAACAGCTTCTTAAAACTGCTCAAGGGTTGCAAAATCAAAAAGTGGATATCCTTCGCGCAGGAATATGGAAACCCCGAACCAGACCAAACTCCTTTGAAGGAGCAGGTGAAGATGGTCTGAAATGGCTGGCAGATGTAAAAAAAGAAACCGGTCTTCCCGTAGGAACTGAAGTAGCCAATACAGAGCATATCGAGCTTGCTCTGAAATACGGTGTAGATGTCCTGTGGGTCGGAGCCAGAACCACCGTAAACCCATTTTCTGTTCAGGAAATGGCCGATGCCCTGAGAGGTACAGATGCCGCTGTTCTTGTCAAAAACCCTATCAACCCTGAACTGGGACTGTGGGTCGGAGCATTTGAACGCTTCTTTAATGCCGGGATAAAGAATCTTGCCGCTATTCATCGCGGATTCTCTACTTACGAGAAAAGCAAATTCAGAAACCTGCCTATGTGGCAAATCGCCATAGAGCTAAGAAGAATTGCTCCTCAGATCCCTATCATTTGTGATCCGAGCCATATCGCCGGTAAAAGAGATTACATCTTTGAGATCTCTCAAAAGGCAATGGATCTTGGCTTCGATGGCTTAATGATTGAGACACATATCGATCCTGACAACGCATGGAGCGATGCCTCCCAGCAGGTAACTCCGGAGAGACTAGGTGAAATACTGTCTGATCTTCAGATTCGTGAAGCCAGCTCTTCAAATGCTGATTTCCAGAACAAGCTGGAAGAGCTAAGACAAAAAATTGACAATATTGACAGAGAGCTGATCGAAGTATTAGCTACCAGAATGGCTATTGTCGAAAAAATAGGCGATTACAAAAAAGAAAACAATGTAACTTCATTCCAGGTAAAAAGATGGGATGAGATTATGAAAAACCGGACAGAGCTTGCTTCTAAAATGCGCCTTAATCCGGAATATGTTTCTGAAATATTCAAAATCATTCACGAGGAATCCGTTAGAAAACAAACGGAAATAATGACCAGAGTTGAAAGCAAAGCGTAATAATGCCATCTGAAATATTTTTAACTACCCAGGTTAAAACAGCTCTGAATGATTATTTAAAAGGGAAGCAATACTCCCAGGTATGCATACTGACTGATCAGAATACCGGGAAGCATTGCTTCCCTTTGCTTTCAGGCCTGTTTGATCGGGCAAACCTTATCACTGTTCCTGCCGGTGAACAGGAAAAAAACCTGAACACCTGCCAGCTCATATGGCAGCATATGACAGACTGGCAACTGGACAGAAAAGCTGTTATGATCAATCTTGGCGGCGGCGTAATCGGCGATATGGGCGGTTTCTGTGCTGCTACCTATAAAAGAGGCATTGATTTTATCCAGATTCCCACAACTCTGCTCTCGCAGGTAGATGCAAGTGTCGGAGGCAAGCTCGGAATCGATTTCAAAACGTTCAAAAACCATATCGGAGTCTTTCAGGAACCTCAGGCTGTTATAATAGACACGGGTTTCCTCAAAACACTTCCTCTCTCCGAGCTTCGCTCGGGATTTGCCGAAATAATCAAACACTGTCTGATTGCTGACAAACAAAAATGGGAGCAAATCAAATCTGCTCCATTTGCTGATCTTGATTTCAATGATCTGGTTGCTCATTCAGTAGCCATAAAGTCAGAAATTACCCTGGCAGATCCCAAAGAAGCCGGCCTTCGAAAAATTCTTAACTTCGGGCATACCATTGGACACGCCATTGAAAGTTATTTTCTGGAAATTCCTGATAAAAGGCTGCTCCATGGAGAAGCTATCGCTATAGGAATGATTGCCGAAGCATATATTTCCCACAAAAGAGGATTTATATCTGAACAGGACTTATCCGGGATAAAAAATTACATATTATCCATATTTGATAAAGTGGATATCTTTGAGTTTGATATTGAACAAATCATTCCATTAACGCTTCAGGATAAGAAAAACGAAAACAGAAAGATCCTGTGTACGCTTTTACAGGAAACAGGGCGGGCCAATTTCAATAACCCTATCAACTACAACGAGATAAAAGAAGCAATTAACTATTACAATCTATAAATCATGGATGTCAATTCGGCAATTGAGAACCTTTCGCTTAGCAAGCATTCCGGCACAGTAAATTGTAGTGTTGTTCCGCCTGCCTCCAAAAGCGAAAGCAACCGGGTGCTAATCATTGATGCCCTGTGCGGCATGCAAAGTGATTTGCAAAACCTGAGCAATGCAAGGGATACACAAACAATGATCCGCCTGTTGAAGTCGACTGATAAAACCCTGGATGTATTAGACGCCGGAACCACCATGCGTTTTCTCACTGCTTTTACGGCCATCACCGGAAGAGAAAGTATTCTTACCGGGACCAAAAGAATGCGGGAGCGCCCTATCAGGCTACTGGCTGATGCGCTTGCAAGCCTGGGAGCTGAAATAAATTATCTTGAAAATGCGGGATATCCGCCTATTGAGATTAAACCTTTCAACAAGGAAAATGTCCGTACAAATCACATCAAAATCCGCGGGGATGTAAGCAGTCAGTATATTACTGCCTTATTAATGGTTGGTCCCGTGCTTCCTCAGGGGCTGAGGCTGGAGCTTGAAGGAAAAATAGGCTCCAGACCTTATATTGAAATGACGCTTGCCCTGATGAAGCATTTCGGTGTTGAGGCTGAATGGCAGGACAATACTATTCTGATTTCACCACAGTCATATACTCCGGCTACCTACAAAGTAGAATCGGACTGGTCTGCTGCAAGCTACTGGTACTCCATAGCAGCTCTGGCAGAAAACGCCCGGATAGAACTAAAAGGTTATAAGCAGCACTCCTTTCAGGGAGACAAGTCCATTGTAGGTATAATGGACAGACTTGGAGTCAGAACCACTTTTGAAGCGGATGGCCTGTTGCTTGAAAAAGGTCAGGTTGCTTCTGAGTTTTCTTATGACTTTACAGATTCTCCGGATCTGGCACAGACCATTGCCGTTGTCTGCGCTGTCAAGGGTATACCTGGAATTCTCTCCGGACTCGAAAGCCTTCGAATTAAGGAAACAGATCGGATAGCAGCAATTCAGAACGAGCTTCGCAAATTTGGCTCAGATCTTATTGAGCTGGAAAAAGATGTTACCTATCAGGTAAAACCAGGGACATTCCATGTATCAGGGCAGATTGTAGACACATACAAAGATCACCGAATGGCTATGGCATTTGCCCCTCTTGCATTGCTGGGTAATATAGAAATAGAGAACCCTTCTGTCGTTGAAAAATCATATCCCCACTTCTGGGAGGATCTAAAAATAGCAGGATTCCGGTTTTAAGCCGGAATCCTTATTACAAAATCATTGAAGCGGTCCCATAACCGTCTGTAATATCTTTTGGTATACATCAGCAGGACTCATTTCCATATCACCTGCATCTTTCGATACAAAAACCGGCCAGTCCGCCTTATCATCCGGAATTCGCCCATGAGATCCGCGCACCAGAGTAGCATCCAGAGGAATTATGTCCATCAGTGTTCTGAATCCGAGTTTCTTCTTAATAAGCTTAACCGCCACCTTCACAGGCAACATACTTATTTCCGGATCAGTAAAGAGCTCAACGGGATCATACCCAGGCTTACGATGAATATCAACAGTGCGTGCATAATCAGGAGCTTTAAGATCGTCTGTCCAATAATAGTAAGTAAACCAGGAATCTTTATCTGCGACAAGCACAAAATCTCCCGACCGTTCATGATCGATATTCATTTGTTTTTTCCCTTCTGAATCCAGAACAGCTTCAACACCGGCAACTGAGCTCAGCAATTGTCTTATTTCATCTTTTCTGGACTTATTATTAATATAAATATGCGCGATCTGATGATCTGCTACTGCAAATGCATCCGATGCTCCGGCATCCAGCAGCTCACGCCCCAGTTCATTTTTTACTTTGATTAAACCGTGCTCACGCAAGATCCTGTTCACATGCACAGGATTGCTGACATTTGTAATTCCGTATTCGGAAAGGACAATCACAGAGCAACCCTGCTTTTCATAGTAGCTGATCAGATCTCCGCACACCTTATCGATCTCTCTGAGGTCTTTCTTTATTCTGGCCAGATCATGTCCCCAGCGTTGCAAACCATAATCCAGATGCGGCAAATAGATCAGAGTGAGTGTCGGATTATACTTTTGATCAACAATCTTTGATGCATTGGCGATCCACTGAGACACCTTGATATCTGTTTTAGGCCCCCAAAAGCTAAACAGAGGAAACTGCCCAAGCGTTGCCTGAAGCTCGTCTCGGAGTTCCATCGGATGGGAGTAGCAATCGGGTATTTTCCTTCCGTCAGCCGGATACATTGGTCTCGGAGTTACAGAAAAATCCGCATTGGAATACATATTATACCACCAGAACATATTGGAACAGGTAAAATCCTTATTGATGCGCTTGGCCTGATCCCATATTTTATCACTCTGTACCAGCTTGTTAGACTGTTTCCAGAATTTTACTTCGCACTCATCTCTGAAATACCATCCATTGCCAACAATCCCATGCCCGGAAGGATAGTTTCCGGTAAGATATGATGATTGTACAGAACAGGTCACAGCCGGGAAAACCGGTTTAATCAAGGCTCCTTTTTGCTTTGTGCTCCATCGGGATAAAAACGGAGTATATTCACCAATTAATCTTCCGCACAGCCCCACTACATTAATTACAACTGTTTTATTCATGTTTCTATAACTTGTAAAAGACTGAAAATAAAAATAATCGTTCCTCGATTACTCCGTCTGCCGGATCATAATAACCCGGAGAAAGACAAAGTGATATATTCAGAGCAGACCAACCAAACCGCGAATGCCGGATCGGATCTCCCCCAATCTTTATCCGTTTGTACACTGGTAAAAGTATAAGACCAACACAGGAATATCATATGAGATAACCAGTGTTGGTCTTTTTTAGAAAAGCTCTGAGAGCTTTCGTATAGGTTTATTTTCTTTCCTGAAGTGCTTTTACCATAGTTTCTCCGATATCAGCAGGAGACTCAACTACATACAAACCACACTCCCTCATAATTTTCATTTTAGCTGCTGCAGTATCATCTGCTCCGCCTACAATAGCCCCGGCGTGTCCCATCCTTCTGCCCGGAGGCGCTGTCTGACCAGCTATAAAGCCCACTACAGGCTTGGTTCCGTTTTCCTTGATCCAGCGGGCAGCCTCAGCTTCCAGGTTTCCACCGATTTCCCCGATCATAATGATACCTTCTGTTTCCGGATCATTCATAAGAAGCTCTACTGCCTCTTTGGTAGTCGTACCAATAATCGGGTCCCCGCCGATACCAATAGCAGTAGTAATGCCAAGACCGGCTTTTACTACCTGATCCGCCGCCTCATACGTAAGCGTTCCTGATTTGGAAACAATTCCTATTTTCCCTTTTTTAAAGACAAAGCCCGGCATAATACCAACTTTCGCTTCTTCAGGTGTGATTACTCCGGGGCAGTTTGGTCCGATAAGTGTTACGCCTCTTTTCTTTACCAGCTCTTTTACCGGAATCATATCCTTAACAGGTATCCCTTCTGTGATGCAAATAATCACTTTAATTCCGGCATTGGCTGCTTCCATGATAGCATCTGCTGCAAACGCCGGTGGTACAAATATGATTGAAACATCCGCTCCTTTTTCTTTTACAGCTTCTGCCACTGTATTGAAAACCGGACGATCCAGGTGGGTAGTGCCGCCTTTGCCGGGTGTAACCCCGCCTACCACATTCGTTCCATACTCAATCATCTGACCGGCATGAAAACTTCCTTCAGAGCCCGTAAAGCCTTGTACTATAACTTTTGATTTTTTATTAACAAGAACGCTCATTAGCAAATAGATTTAAAAATTTTGACCAGCTACAAAAATAAAAGATTTTATGTGTTAACCAAACGGCTTTTCTCTAAAGAAATATTAAATTTCACCGATACCTTTCCCTGCAAAATCATTTCCGGAGCAATCATCTTATTACCAGCATTGAGCCTTATTTAAATCTGCCTGATTCCGGCTCCGGCATCCTTTGCCAGAACTATTTTCCGTAAAAATAATGGCCCCGGTGTTTTTAAACATGCTTTTGCCAAGCCGGTTAAATAGGCATGAAATTTATCGTTCAGAACAAAACAGTACTCACTTACGGATTAACCCTGATCAATCTTGTTGCCATTGTTCTCATCAGCCTGTTGGGAACCAATACAAGGCTGCTTCACTCCCCGGCAAACGAATCATTGTATCAGACAATCCAGGTAATGGATAAGCTTTCACAGGATTTGCTTTTCAGCGAAGCCTATGTTAACAATTTCATTCTAACCTCAGCCCCGGAGTACATTGACAAATACAGAAATTACCGCCTCCCCCTGGAGCAAAGTCTCCTGTCACTCGAAGAAGCTTTCAAAGACAATCAGGAACAGGCCGAAAATATTCTCCGGCTCAAACAGCTCATCAACAAAAAAATATACGATCTTGAATCCTCTATTTATCTGAAAAAACAAAACGGGCTTCTAAGTGCATCAGAGTATCTTCAACTGCGTAAACAGGAAAGGGATATGGAACAGATAAGACTTATTCAGGAAGATCTTCTGAAAGAGCAAAAAGCAATGATCCGGATTCAGCAATCCAAGCTGGAGTTTTCTGTAAAAAGCCGTGAATATATAATTGTCTCTGCGAGTATTGCCTCATTGTTAATATCTGTTATAGCCATAGGAACCATTGTGACCGACCTGAATGAAAAAAGAGAACGCGAAAAATACCTCGAAAGCATCAATGAAAACAAAGATAAGTTTTTCACTCTTATCAGTCATGATCTGAAAGGACCAGCTCAGAATCTCATAGGTATCAGCGAAATACTTCTGACTGATCAGTCTCTGTCAGAAGAAGAAAATCAGACTTTTCTGCAACATCTGAACGAAACAGCCAGAAAAAACTTTAATCTGCTTGAAAACCTGCTGGAATGGTCCAGAGTGCAAATGGGGTCAGTTGTACTTTCTCCTGAAGCTTTCAGGCTGTGGGAAACGGGCAGGGAGGTCATTGCCCAGACAGAGGAAAGAGCAAGCCAGAAGCAAATAGAAATTAAAAACAATATACCACCCGATATAGTGGTTTTTGCTGATTTTAACAGTACCAAAACAGTAATAAGAAACCTTGTAACCAATGCATTAAAATATACCCCGCCCAATGGCATTATCACACTTTCTGCTTCTACCTATCAATCGGAAGCGACAATTGTCGTAAGCGACACAGGAATCGGCATGTGCGCAGAAATACGTAAAAACCTTTTTAAGCCCGGGAAAACGGTCAGCCGCTACGGTACTCAGGGAGAAACAGGTACGGGTATCGGCTTACTTCTATGCAAAGAGTTTATTGAAAATAACCAGGGAACAATATGGGTTGAGAGTGTTGAAAACGTGGGAAGTTCCTTTTTCTTTACCCTTCCGCTGTCTCAGGAAAAAAGCCAGACGCCCTAAATCGTCCCGATACTTCAAAATATTCCTTTCAGCCTGTCAGTATGTCTGCCGTCAGGCTGGGAAAAAAACAAATAATCACTAATTTTGCATACTTAATTTTGGAATTAAAACAGATATGCAATTAAGCGAACAAGAACTTATCCGCAGACAGGAAAGGGAAGAACTGATCAAAAGAGGCATAAATCCCTATCCTTCAGAAACATTTGAAGTAAATGTATCCATAGCCGATATTCTGACCAATTATGAAAAACGTAAGATGGATTATAAGAATATCAGTCTGGCCGGACGAGTGATGAGCAGAAGAATCATGGGCTCCGCTTCATTTGCTGAACTGCAGGACAGTACCGGAAGAATTCAGATATATGTGCGCAGAGATGATTTGTGTGAGGGAGAGGACAAATCACTGTATAATGAGGTATTTAAGAAATTACTGGGCATAGGTGACATTATAGGGGTACAGGGATATGTATTCACTACTCAGACCGGAGAAATCAGTATTTATGTTAACGAATTCAAAATTCTGACGAAGGCATTGAAGCCTTTGCCTATCGTTAAGGAAGCTGAAACGGAAAGCGGAGAACGGAAAGTGTTTGATGCATTTTCTGATCCGGAACAACGATACAGACAACGCTATGTAGATCTTATTGTCAACCCGGAAGTGCGCAATGTCTTCATCAAGCGAACCCAACTGGTAAATACCATGCGCTCCTACCTCAATGCAAAAGGCTATCTGGAAGTTGAAACTCCGATTCTTCAGCCGATATATGGCGGAGCTGCTGCAAGACCTTTTAAAACACACCACAATACACTTGATACCACTCTTTACCTTCGGATCGCCAACGAACTTTATCTCAAAAGGCTGATTGTAGGGGGATTTGATGGAGTTTATGAATTTTCAAAGGATTTCCGGAATGAAGGCATGTCCCGGTTTCACAATCCGGAGTTTACCCAGATCGAACTTTATGTAGCATATAAAGACTATTACTGGATGATGGATCTGGTCGAAGAAATGGTCGAAAAAATTGCCATGGAACTTCACGGAAGCACAGAGGTCCAGGTTGGTGCAAACACCATCAATTTCCAGCGCCCGTGGAAACGCTATACAATGGCAGAAGCTATTAAGGAATATACAGGTGTTGATATCAGCAACATGAATGAAGAAGAGCTGAGAGCTGCTGCTCAGAGTCTCAATGTCCCGGTAAATGACACGATGGGTAAAGGCAAAATCATAGATGAGATTTTTGGGGAAAAGGTTGAAGGATTATTGATTCAGCCAACCTTTATTACCGACTATCCGGTTGAGATGTCGCCTTTGGCAAAGAAACACCGGAGCAAAGAAGGACTGGTCGAGCGATTTGAAGCAATATGTAACGGCAAGGAGATTTGCAACTCATTTTCAGAATTAAACGATCCTGTTGACCAAAGAGCACGGTTTGAAGAGCAGCTGGAGCTGGGTAAACGGGGCGATGATGAAGCAATGGTACTTGACGAGGACTTTCTGAGAGCGCTGGAATACGGTATGCCGCCTACAGCCGGACTTGGGATTGGCATTGACCGCCTATCCATGATCATGACCAATCAGAACTCTATCCAGGATGTCCTGTTCTTCCCTCAGATGAAGCCTGAAAAGCGTATTCAGGGAGCTGAAGTCAGTGAGTTTATCAACAAAGGTATCCCCCAAGAATATGTACCTCTGCTGCACAAGGCAGGTATTAACACAGTGGCAGATCTGCAGAATGCGAACCCCAACAAACTGTTCAATGACCTGTGCGGTATGAGAAAAAAGCTCAAGCTGGATATAAAAAACCCATCACTTGACGATGTTCAGTCCTGGATAAAACAATAGATGTAAATTATGCTCTTTCATAAAAGAGACTGTTTGCTGCAGTCTCTTTTTCATATTGTGCCGGATACTTTTTTATTTTTTGCTTCATTTGATGTTAATCGTGCCCTATCAGTCAGTTGCACCCTGATAAAATATTATTTATCCTTTAAATAGCACAAAAATCAAACAATAATCATTTTTATTCGTATAATCCAGCAATTAGCACATCAGGCAATTTCAGAATATTTTATTCCTATAAAAGGGCATCAAATTAATTAGCTTTTTTATTTTGCTCAATTAACTAAATATCATATTTTTATATTTATCAACAACTAACACAAGCAAAGTAAGTAACACTTTATCAGCATTTTTTTCAACTAATACTTACATGCACAGCAATAAAAAAACAATCGGCATCTGCACAAGCGAAAAATTTCAATTTCCGGAAATAATTCTTTATCTGAATTCTGATTTCAGAATCACCGGATTTAACGATGCTTTTAAACGCATATATAAAAATCCGGATTCCATAACCAACTTCCTCGACATCATCCCGGATTCACTGAGAAACCCTACTATTCTCGATCTGAGAAAAGCATCAAACGGGCAGGCACATTCAGTGCTGAGGCCAATTGCATTGTTTCCTGATCAGGTATTTACGATATCCTACAAACCAATTTATACTACAAATAACGGGCTAAGCTCCGTATTAGTAACTATTTCGTGCGAAGACGACAATAACCCGGCCTTTAAGCCGGATAGCTTCATATCCGACTCTTCTATTCCCTTTATTATAGCAAACTACGTTTATCTTCGACAGGATGAGCGGGAATTAAGAATTCGTTACATCAATACCGCTGCCGAAAAACTACTGGAAACCCCGGGAGTAAATCTGGCAGATCTGCCAATTGAAGATTTATTTCCCGAACTTTCAGGACATCAGGAATTAAATTGCTCAAAAAACAAAGAAACCAAAAGCATAATTCTATCTTCCGCCAACAAGTTTTCACATGAAAGACCCGTAGAGTTAACTTTTAATTATTCCGGCAACGACGTTCTGATCAAAATAACTCCTCAGGACCATATAAGTCTGGCTGACAGAAATCTGCGTTACAATGTCAGCCTGCTTGAAAACATCCTCGAATGTTCGCCCAATGGTCTTCTGGTGCTCAAGCCAGTAAGAAATGAAATGCTGGTTATCAGGGATTTTATCTGCAAGATCGTAAATAAGGAAGCAGCCAGAATCATTGGTAAAGCAGCTTACGAGCTTATCGATAAGTCAATTCTGGATGAAATTCATTTTTCCCAACGAAATTCTGTTTTCAGTCATTTTGTTTCTGTCGTTCAGTCCGGAGTCAAGCAGGAGTTTGAAAAATACTGCTTTAATGGCTGGAGCAATATTTCTGCTGTTCCGTTTGATGATGGCATCGTTGTAAACCTGACCGATATAAGTTCTGAAAAACTGGTTTACGAACAGCTTATGAAAAACCATGAATTGCTGCTGCAAAGTCAGGCCGCTGCAAAAGTAGGAAGCTGTGAATGGGACATCAAAGGCAATAAAATATTCTGGACACCCCAACAGTATGACTTCTGGGAATATCCGTTCGGAACTGAAATAACCAAAGAAATGATCCTCAATAAAATTCATGAGGAAGACAGAGAGCCTTTTAAAAGAATGATCAAAGACGCTTTTCAGGACAAAAGAAATCTTGAGGGGGAGTTCAGAATTGTAAAAGCCGATGCTTCCGTCGTTTATATGTGGATCGGAGTTTCCATTACCTATTCAACCAATGGCGAGCCGATACGGCTGATCGGGACGGCCATGGATATTACTGACCGGATCAATGCTGAAAGAGAACGGCGGTATTCAAAACAGCTAAAGGAAGCCCAGCAAAAGCTGGAAGAGTCTTTCGAACAATTAAAAAGAAATACTCAGGAGTTTAAATTTGTGACCAACTTTATGCCTCAGATGGTTTGGTCAAACCATCCGAACGGGCAGCACGATTTTTTCAATAACCGCTGGTATGAATACACCGGACTGAGTGAAAAAGAATCTGTACAAACGGGAATTATAAGCGCTATTCATCCGGAAGATCAGGAATATTTCCGGCAAAACTGGGAAAACTCACTCCAAACCGCAGAAATATTTGATGCAGAATACCGCTTATACAAGCACGATCATTCTTTCAGATGGTTTCTGTTGCGGGCTATGCCGCTCAAAGATAAAGAAGGAACAATCATCAAATGGTTTGGTACCTGTACCGATATCCATGAGCAAAAGCTCATTCGGGAACAATTTGAATCAGCTCAGGAAGAGCTAAAACAGAAAAATCAGGAATTACGCAGACGAAACACCGATCTGGATAATTTTGTATATACTGCTTCGCACGACCTGAAAGCTCCGATAAACAATATTGAGGGGCTTGTAAACGGGCTCATCGAAGAATGCTCGGAACCTTCACAGCATATTCTGCTCAATCTGATCAACCAGTCAGTAACCCGTTTCAAAAATACGATCGGAGATCTGACGGAAATTACCCGGGTGACCGGTAAACCCGAAGCTCCGGAGATCATTGAGCTATCTCCTATTGCTGCTGAAATTCTGGAAAGCCTGGAAGATTATATCAAGCAAACGGGGGCTGTTATTACGCTGAACTTTGAAATTAATTCACTTATTTTTTCCCGGAAAAACATACGGAGCGTACTATTCAACCTTATATCCAATGCTATTAAGTATCGAAGCTCCGAGCGAACTCCCCTCATTAAAATTTCCTCATTTATGGACAGCAATCAGCTGGTAATCGAGGTAACCGACAACGGCCTGGGGATGGAAGAACGCGATATACCAAAGATGTTTGGTATGTTTAAACGTCTTCACAATCACGTTGAAGGAACAGGTGTCGGAATGTATATAGTAAAACGGGTGATCGAAAATGCCGGAGGCTCCATCAAGGTTTTCAGCCAGATTAACAAAGGCACCACTTTCAAAATTTATTTCCCGGAACAGGCTATTCGCTAGGTTTAGTCAATAATAAAACCGACACTTGTCCATCATCCGGTATCAATCACACACTAGTACTTATATTTATCTCCCCAGTATTTCTTCAGCCGCTGTCTGAGCTCATTTTCCCGCTGGTTAATACCAGGATCATAAATCCTGACATTTTGCAATGAATCCGGCATATATTCCTGCATGACAAAATTCATATCATAATCATGCGCATACAGATAGCCTTTGCCATACCCTTCCTGTTTCATGAGTTTTGTGGGAGCATTACGCAAATGAAGCGGTACGGGCAGATCACCATGCTTCCGTACCAGTTCCTGCGCATAATTAATCGCATTGTACGCTGCATTACTTTTCGGAGAAGAGGCAAGATATGTCACACACTGTGACAATAATATCCTTGCTTCCGGATAGCCGATAATTTTGACAGCCTGAAAACAGTTGGTAGCCATAACCACTGCTGTCGGATTAGCATTTCCAATATCCTCCGAGGCAAGAATAACAAGCCTGCGCGCTATGAAAGCAACATCTTCTCCGCCTTCAATCATTCTGGCAAGCCAGTATACAGCAGCATTTGGATCACTCCCTCTGATTGATTTAATAAATGCACTGATTATATCATAATGCATTTCTCCTTTTTTATCATATATCGCAACTTTGCGCTGAGCTACCTCCATTACACGCTGGTCGGTAATCGTAATTTTGTGCGAAGAGGCTGCTTCAACAACCAGCTCGAGCAGATTCAGCAGTTTTCTCGCATCCCCACCGGAAATAGACAATAGAGCATTGTATTCTGACAACTCTATTTCTTTTTCTTTCAGCAATACATCCGTTGTGATCGCATGTTGCAACAAAGCGACCAATTCTTCTTCCGAGAGAGATTTCAGCGTATACACCTGACATCTGGAGAGTAAAGCCTGATTGACCTCAAACGACGGATTTTCAGTAGTAGCTCCTATAAGAGTTATAATTCCTTTTTCAACAGCCCCCAGCAAAGCATCCTGCTGAGATTTACTGAACCGATGAATTTCGTCAATAAACAAAATAGTACGGTGATTTGATCTGGCTTTGTCAATTACCTCCCTTACTTCTTTTACTCCGGCGCTTATCGCACTCAATACATAAAAAGGTACTTTGATACTTGCCGCAATAATATTAGCCAGCGTAGTTTTTCCAACTCCGGGTGGTCCCCAGAAAATCATAGACGGCACGATACCTGATTCTGTCATTTTCCGAATTACGCCACTTTTTCCGATCAAGTGGGACTGACCGATTACAGTATCCAGATTATGAGGCCGCAGCCGCTCTGCCAATGGCATATTTTGTCCTAACATGACTCTGATTTATAAGCTCTGTTTTTACAATTTAAAAAATAAACACGAACACTTATATCCGGTTTATAATATTCGATAGATTTGTAAATGCAACATGTCTGGAAAGCGCATTTGTTCCTGTTTATAACCTCACTGATACAGGGTTTTAATTTCTCCATTGCAAAAATTGTTATGCCCGGCTATATTTCTCCGGGAGCCATAACTCTGATACGGGGTATAAGCGCAGCACTTTTCTTCTGGGCAATATCATTTATAATGAAAAAGGAAATACCGGACAGAGCAGATTTTCCCAGGCTTATCTTCTGTACCCTGACCGGAATTGTGATAAATCAGCTTTTATTTTACAAAGGGCTGAGTCTTACCCAGCCAATCAATGCATCGCTTATGGTTACCATCAGCCCGGTCATAGTTCTGATAATATCTGCGCTGACTATCGGAGAACGAATTAATTATAAAAAAATACTGGGTATACTCACAGGGGCTGCCGGTGTGATTATGCTGCTCCTTTCTTCAAGCCAGAAAGGCCCGGAAGACATTTTTATCGGAGACTTGCTCATACTTATCAATGCAACAAGCTATGCCTGCTTTCTGGTAGCAGTCAAGCCTCTTATGCTGAAATACCATCCTGTCACTGTTCTGAAATGGATCTTCCTGATGGGGCTCGTACTGGTCATACCATTTGGGTACACCGGCATGCAACACATTGAATGGAGCACAATACCGCAGGATGCGTTTCTTGCTTTAGTTTTTGTGATTGTATTTGCCACTATTATTACCTACTATCTCAATACCGGAGTGCTGAAAACAATTGATCCTTCACTGGCAGGCATATACATTTACATTCAGCCAATGCTGGCAGCCATTATTGCTGTTGCCATGAACAAGGACCAGCTTACAATGCAGAAAACCCTTTTTTCGATGATGATTTTACTCGGTGTCTACCTTGTCAGCAGCGGACAAAACAGACACCGGGCAACAAAGACTGTATGAATTAAAACCCAAACAGCTGCTTGAGATTCAACTCAATGACTTCTCCATATGCTTCCATACTTTTCAGATCCATCTTGTCTTTTGATCCGATAATCAGTATCGCCATTGGCTTATTTTTAATAAAAGTCTGCTGAAACTGCTCAATATCGGAAAACCTCATCGGGCCCACTCCCTCAAAAATCTTCTTTCTGACATCAGAATCCTCTCCCAGTTTCGTAGTTTTCAGATAATTCCACAAAACATCAGATCTGGTAATCCGGGTTGTTCTGATATGTTCAAGCACAGAGGTCTGGGCTGTATTAAACAGAAGCTCAGACTCCGGCATATTATTCAATAGTTCACGCATCCCGGCTACAGCTTCATTCAGCTTATCTGCCTGAGTTCCTATATAAGAAAATATGTAATTAAATTCATTTTTACGGTCGGCAGGCATATAGCTTGATTTAACAGAATATGCCAGCGCCCGGGCTTCCCGCATTTCCTGAAATACCAGAGACCCCATACTGCCCCCAAAGTATTCATTGAATAAAGTCACAACAGGAATAATGGAAGGATCATAAATCTCTGATCTTGAAAGCAGCACAACTTCGGCCTGGACCATGTCATAGTCCACAAAATAGATTTTGTCCTGCGGAATCTCTTTAAACACATATTTTTGCTTGTAAGATGCAGGCTTAAGCGAAGATGGTACTTTGTGCACTTTGTCAAGAGATGCTACCAGGCTGCTCTCATTCATTGGACCATAATAGAGGATACGATGCTCCATAGCAAACAGTCCCTGCAGCAGTTTGACAAGCTCCTCTCCTTTTAATTTGTTGAGCTTTTCTGCTCCTGCTATATTGGTAAAGGGATTTTCAGGCCCGTAGGCGACATAGCTCACCATGGCAGAACGTAATATGACATCTTTCGATTTTTTACTATCCTCTCTTGCCTTTAAAATTCTGGCGACATAGCTTTTCAAAGCTTCCTGATCGGCCTTTGCTTCAGTAATTACCTGTTCAAAAAGTCTGTAAGCTTTTTCATAATTATCATTCAGACCTGACACAGAAAATATGACAGATTCATCCGTAGCAGAAAAGGCAATGGAACATCCCAGCTTGTAAAACTCCTCCTTGAGCCGGGAAGCAGAAAGTTTCTTCGTTCCGAGATAGCTCATATAACCAGTCGCAACGACATAAAGCGGATTGTCATTTTTACCGATATCCCATACATAGTACAGGTTAAAGAGATCATTTTCCTCATTTTTCTTATAGAGAACCTCGATATTATTTTTGGTTTTCAGAAACCCGATATCTTTCTTATAATCCAGAAATACCGGCTGAATCTCTTTTACCGGCTTCATCATAACAGATTCATAAAATCTGGACTGAACATCCCGATTCAATTGTACAGGAGTAATGGCTGGTTTTTCTACTTTCTGAATAGCAGAATCCGCACCCGTCAACTTATAGATAATCTGGTAATCGCTGGTAAATCTGTTTTTTACAAATGTCTTTATATCCTCTTTACTGAAAGCTCTGAGAATATCTTCCTCCATTACCTGAATATTCCATGGAATCCCGGATATAAAAGCATCTACAAAAGCATCTGCTCTTGCATTATTGCTCTGATATTCCTTCATTCTGTTGATTTTAAATTCATTTAGCACAGCCTCCAGCAGCCAGTCCGGAAAATTCCCGTTCTTTACAGAATCAATCTGTGCCAGCAACAAATTTTTGACTTCTTCCAGACTTTGTCCCGATTTCGGACGACCAGACAGAACAAACAGAGAATAATCATTCAAAGGCAAATCATAAGCGCTTGCCGACAATACAGCCTGTTTCTGGTTAAGATTAAGATCGATCAAACCTGCCTGCCCGTTATTCAAAAGCATCGAAAGCAGCTTAAGCATATAGACATCGGGAGACTCAATCGTTTTCTTTCCTTCTTCGGTAGCCGGAACGATGATTTTTGACCTTCCTTCGAAACGAAAGCCGATTGTGACATTCTCAGCATCCGGTCCGAATACGGTATCAACACGAACTGTTTGAGCCGGCCTGGCTTCCGGAACAATAAATGGCTCTACATCAAGGGGACTTAACGCAGAAAAGTGTTTGTCAATAACTTTAATAGCCTCATCCGGATCAAAATCTCCGCTAAGACAGATGGCCATATTATTAGGCACATAATACTTCTGGAAGTATTTTTTGATTTCTGTAATAGACGGATTTTTCAGATGCTCAACTGTACCAATAGTCGTTTGTGTACCATAAGGATGATCGGGGAAGGTCCCCGCCAATAATGTTTCCCAGACTTTTCTCCGGTCATTGTCTATGCCCCGGTTTTTCTCCTCATATACTGCTTCCAGCTCTGTATGAAACAATCTGGTTGCCAGATTACCCATTCGTTCTGCCTCAATTTCTGCCCATTTTCCCAATGAGTTGGAAGGAATATTATTTACATATACTGTCTGTTCGACAAAAGTATAAGCATTCGTTCCGATTGCTCCCAGATTAGACAACAATTTATCGTATTCATTGGGGATCGCATACCGGGAAGCCACCAGCGAGATACTGTCTATCTGCTTATAAAGATTCTTTCGTTTAAGCGGGCTTACCGTTTTTCTGTATTCTTCATACAAGGCTTCAATTTTGTCCAGCTCTTGCTTTTCTTCTTCCCAGTTGAGTGTCCCGATACGGGAAGTTCCTTTAAAAAGCATATGCTCCAGATAGTGCGCAAGCCCGGTTGCATCGGCAGGATCGTGTTTACTGCCAGCCCTGACTGCAATAAAAGTTTGTATTCGCGGCTCCTCCTTATATACAGTCATGTATACCTTCAAACCATTTGGGAGTGTATAAATACGAGCCGCAAGAGGATCATTTGTTACCGTCTCATAGTTGAATCCTGCAGACTCTTTTGTTTCAATCCGATACTTGTCAAACTGGGCAAACAGGGATCCCGAAAAAAAACAAAGAAAAATTACTAATAATCTGTTCATACAATATAGTAAAAAGTCAATATGTTAACATCAATAGCTGCCGAATCAACCGGCTATCCGGAAATGTGTTTACAAATACTCAGCCAAACAAAACCTGTAAATAAAAAAATCCGGAATCTGCCATGATCAGAAATCTGTATCCAGCCCGAACCGTTTCTTCATCTCTCCCAGAATAGGATGCTTTTCGGCCAGGTATTTAAACTTGTCATTGGATGTATAGATAAGCTTAACTGCCTCTTCCTCCGAAATTTCAGCAATAAGATTGATGGCTGAGTTGTTGATCCTGCTTCGGATAAAATTCAGCAGATCCGGCTTAAACGTATTAAGCAAATCCATTTGAACAAAATTATCCAGCTTGATCCGGACAGTAAAATCATCGGTAAACTCCAGATGTCTGTCAAGAATAATGGATTCTGACTTTTTACCTTCTTCCTTAAATCTCAGGGTATATTCCTGCCAGGCCGCAATTACCTGATCCTTTGTAAATGCTTCATTTCGCGCTATCTGTTCCGGCTGTTCTTTCTTTTCAGTCGTAAAAGCAGGCGTCTGAACAGTAGACTGTAGGGTCTTTAAGGATGGTATTTTTAAGGTGCTTTTTAGCTGAACTTCCTCCCTGGCTTTTTCAGTTTCTGCGGGTAAAGCTCCTGAGCCCGTCTGTTTACCGGCATCAGCCGTACTACTCAGACTACTGCTTTTTTTTTTAACTCAGTAGCAAGATCAGCGAGATTAATGGCCGAATTGAGATACGCCATCTTAATTAAAGCCAGCTCTACATGTAAGCGGGCATTTTTTGCGCTCTTATACTGCAAATCGCAGGTATTGGAAATATTCAGGGCTGTTACCAGAAAAGACAATGGAATTTTCTGAGCCTGAGCCTGATATTTTTTCTGTACCTCATCGGACACTTCCAGCAATCTGATAGTCGCCGGGTCTTTACAGACCAGGAGATTTCTGAAATGCTCACTCAATCCTACAATAAAATTATGTCCGTCAAAACCATCCCGAATAATTTTGTCATAGGTCAGGAAGACTTCCGGGACATTTTCCTCATGCAGCATATCGGTCATCTTAAAATAATAATCATAATCGAGTATGTGCAGATTATCTATTGTCTTCTTATAAGTGATGGTATTGTCCGAACTGAAGGTTACAATCAGGTCAAACATAGACAGAGCATCACGCAGGGCTCCGTCCGCTTTCTGAGCAATTAAATGAAGCGCCTGTCCCTCAGCGCTTATATTTTCTTTTTGAGCTATATGTGCAAGATGATCGGATATATCCTTTACCTGAATTCTGTTAAAATCAAATATCTGACAGCGTGAAAGGATGGTTGGAATAATCTTGTGTTTTTCCGTTGTCGCCAGAATAAAAATGGCATAGGAAGGCGGTTCCTCAAGCGTTTTCAGAAAAGCATTAAATGCCTGATTTGAAAGCATGTGCACCTCATCTATGATATAGATCTTGTATTTTCCATTTTGCGGCGGATATCGGACCTGATCGACCAGGCTTCTTATGTCGTCTACAGAGTTGTTAGATGCAGCATCAAGCTCATGAATATTAAGCGAACTTCCTGTATTAAAGCTTTTGCATGATTCGCATTCATTACAGGCTTCAATTTCCGTTGTAAGATTCTGACAGTTGATTGTTTTTGCAAGAATCCTGGCGTTGGTCGTTTTACCAACCCCTCTTGGTCCGCAAAAAAGAAAAGCCTGCGCCAGGTGGTTGTTTTTAATCGCATTTTTTAACGTAGTAGTGATATGCGACTGCCCTACAACACTATCAAAAGTCTGCGGACGATACTTCCTGGCAGAAACAACGAAATTTTCCATTGATGCAAATTACAAATTTTTAGATGGCTGGTCAATACGCCTCTTCTTTCTGTTCAAAATATATAATCCTCCATTCTGTCTGGATTGCTTTCCCGGCTACTTGGTACATATTCCGGTAAAAACGGAATATCAAAGCTTCTTTTTCAGGGCCTCGAGCGCTTCCTCCGACAGCGGTTTGGTTATGAAATGAACAACGTATTCATTATCTACAATCCGGTCAATATCTCTTTTACTATCCGAGCTGGAAAGAATCACAATCTTTGATTTTTCTTTTATTGCATCCGAAAAATTTTCAAACTCAAATAAAAAAACAAAACCATCGACAATCGGCATGTTAATATCAAGAAAGATGATATCAGGCAGTTTTTCTATAGCTCTGGCATTGGTCTGCAAAAATTCCAGAGCGCTTTTTCCTGAGTTTTTTATTATAATATCATTGGCAAATCCTGATAATTCAATCACTCTTTTGTGAATAAAATTATCAGTCTCGTTATCATCCACCAACATTATAGTTGAAAAGGGAACCTGCATAGTCTAATTTCAAAATGGTTTAATTTCACGTGCTTTCTCTGAATTCCTGTCTTTTCGGTTATCCTGAATACTGTTACAAAGAGTATTTTCAAAACCGTCTGGCCGGTCAAAAAACAAGCATCGCTATGCTTAGCCGGTCAAAAAGCTTGGTGTCATCAGCCTGATCCGAATCAGTCCGACATCGGGATTTAATTTACAGAATTCCTATATCCAAATCAATTCTGAATCCTGTCAGTACCATTCAGGCAAAAATACATAACAACAAATTCTGTTAATATATAAACAGTTAACATTATTTCAGACTATAAAAAAAAATACATTAAACAGCCCTGGTTACCTGAACCGGAAAGATTATGGAAAAAGAAGTTCCCTGACCAGGTATAGATTTAAGTGTAATGGTCCCGTTGAGCTTTTCCACTACCTGTTTTGTTATGTACAAACCTAGTCCTGAACCATATGAATCGTGAGATGCTCTGAAAAACATATCAAAAACACGGTTTTGCAATTCTTTCTTTATCCCTTTTCCATTATCCGTAACCCATATTTCTACCTCCCGATGGCTCAGATGCCGGAATCCTACCTCACAGTATGAGCTTTCGGCATATTCATTCTGATATTTAATCGCATTGGACAGCAAGTTCTGAATAATGATGGAAACTCTTGTCTGGTCGGAAAAAAGCATACTATCCGGCTCCAGGTTTTTATAAATGGTTATCCGATGCGCTTTCTCCATAAACTGGAGCCGTTCTACGGTATCATCAATTACAGCATTAAGATCAATTTGTTTGAAATTAATCTCCATACGGCTGTTGCGGGAAAAATCTGTAAGGTCTCCGATAAAACTATCCAGCTTTATAATGCTCTTATTGGCAAGATTCAGGTATTCATCTCTCTGCTCATCAGAACTCTCCATCTTTACAAGACTAATCAGCCCCATAACCGATCGCAGAGGAGCTCTCAGATCATGAGAGGCCCGGTAGACAAAACTGTCCAGCTCAAAGTTTGCCCGTTTAATATCATTCTCGGCCTTTTTTCTCCGCGTGATGTCTCTGGCAAAAACACTCACCCCCCGCACTTCCAGTCCTTCTGAGCATATCGGGTTAAAAAGAACTTCAAAAGATTCGTTTCCAAACGCTGGATTGACATTGATTTCCTTGACCAGTCGCTTGTTCTTCAAGGATTTTCTGATAAGCTTGGCCCACTCCGAATTAAAGAGCTCACTTGTAAAAACATGGGCAGCAGACTGTCCTATTTCTACTTTCTTTGAATACACCTGCTTCATAAAGTTTACGAAAGCAGTATTCATTGTTGAAAAAGCAAGAGAAGAATCAACTGAAAAAAGAAGATCATTGGTATTTTCGGTGAGCGCTTTTAATCTGTCCTCACTTTCCCTGAGCGCCTCTTCCGCTTTTTTGCGTTCGGTGATTACATTAACATTAATCAGAATTCTTTTGGTCCATTTACCCGCTTTCTCCAAAATAGATATGCAATTGGTCGCCCATTCGTATACACCATCTTTTCGCCGAAGTCTCAGATCAATACTTTTTTCACTGTCACTCTGACCTTTAATTGTCTTTAGCAGATAATCCATTACCTGAGCCTGATCTTCTTCGTGGTAAGTCCCCAGCCAGTTATTGGTATCCGACAATTCCTTATCTGTATAGCCTAAAAAATGGCTTTTATTAATGTATTCAACCTTTCTTTCCAGCAAATTATATATCAGAATAAGATCCGGAGAGTTTTCAGCAAGCGCACGGAATTTTTCCTCACTTTCCTTTAAGGATTTCATATATTGCTGCCTTTCCAGTTCGGCAGATGTTCTTACTGAAAACAAATTGAGCAGCGACTCAAGAAACGGAAGATTCTGGAAATTGCCTCTGTTAACAGCTCCCAGCACTCCGACTATAGTACCGCTGGATGTCAGCAGAGGAACACCAAGAAAGCAGGTAAATCCTTCAGGTATGTGTTCACATGAAGGAAAACCGCCATTTATGTCTTCAACATAAATGGCCTTCTTTTCATCTACTACCCGATACCAGGGAGCATCACGGTCAATGAGCTCCATATCCGGAATTATAGTCCCGTCATACAGGAAGGCCTTGGTCCACAATGTTCCGCTTTCTGTGACTTCTGTTATAAATATGATATCCGAACGAACTGACCAGGATAAATACCGGACAAGAGTTTCGAAAAATTCCTGTTCCGAGACACTGGCCAGACCACTGATAATTTCTTTAAGTGCATCCTCCGCATTTTTCTTTTCCGTAACATCATTGATTACCCCGATAAAGTTGGTCAGATTATTTTCGCTGTTAAAAACGGGGGAAATCGTCAGATCATTCCAGAAAGGGATACCATCCTTCCGGTAGTTTTTCATTAACATGGAAATCCCTTTTCCCGTCTCCATCGCCTTGCCCAGAGACAGATGCAAGTTCGGATCAGTCTCCTCCCCCATTAAGATATCCATATTCTTCCCGATCATATCAGTCCAGTCAAAGCCAGTAATCCGTTTAAAAGCCTTGTTTACATATATAAGCGGGTTTCCCGGCTTACCGGGATCTGTGATCAGTATTCCGTTTTCACTGGAATCAATAGCTCTTTCCAGCAGACGCAGATTTTCTTCCTGCAATTTCCTCATTGTAATATCTCTGGCATTCATTATAATACCATTGATAAAACTATTGTCAAGCTGATTGTTGAAAATGGCTTCCAGGTGAATATAGTAGCCTTCAGCATGCCTAATCTTAAACTCAAGGGCATAGCTGTCTTCATTATTTTTAATAACCTCTCTGAGCAGATTTTTCAGAACAGGAACATCATCATGTATTACCAGATCAAATAAACCGGAATTAGCCAGATCTTTATCCTTATATCCAAGAATCTTATACAGACTGGAACCAAGATATAGTATTTTACCCTGCGGACTTAAAATAGTAATAAGGTCATTGGAATTCTGAACCAGCGAGCGGAATCGGGCTTCGCTGGAAGCAAGCGACAGTTCTGCTCTCTTCCTCAGAGACACATCCAGAGCGCTAACACACAGAGAATCTATTTTTAAATATTTATCATATACCGGAGTAATCGTTACCTCGTACCAGCAATCCGGAAAGCTTTTCAATCTGCACTCAAAGGAAGCAGCTTCTCCACGCAGTACTCTCTCAACGTAAAAACCCGGCCCCAGCCCCTGATCAATGATTTCATCCAGAAAACTATATATGGAATAGCCAATTACATCTTTTCGGCCGGTAAACTGAAAAATATGCATGCCTGCCATTTTATTTATCTGCAGAATCCGGAAATTAAGATCCAGTAAAATAATAAGCTGAGAGGTACTATTGAAAATAGCTTTTAGCTGAGATTCTGAAACTTTGAGAGCATTCTGGGCATTGCGCTTTTCGGTTACATCAATAAAAATTGCCAGATGGAGACCCGGCATAAAGTTAGTTGTTGCCTTAAACTCTATGTAGCGGTACTTACCTGATTTCAGTAAAAACTTATAGAATCCGGAAAGCCGTCCCTTCTTAATAAACTCCATCCACAACCGGTCGGACTCCGAGTCTGAATTATGGGGAAATATATTGCGCACCCGGAGCTTTATAAATTCGGCAGAGTCAATTTCGAAGATTGCACAGGCTGCCGGATTGACCTCGACAATAGCCGACGTATTATCCATAACGATAATACCTTCCTGCACATCCTTAAACAGCGCTTTGTATTTTTCCTCCTCTGGTATGCTGACTTCCGGAATTCTGACAAGCAGACCAAAAAACTGATCATTATTGTTGCCTTTAAAAACAGGTGAAAGAACGAGCCGCAGAGAAAACTCGGCCTCATTAAACCTCCATATCACCTCTGTTTTGATTTTCTGTCCAGCTTTGTACTGCCCCGGAAGAACTACCTTGAGCTCCGGAAATAAATCTGTCAGATGTCTGCATATTAATTCCGGTTCGGATTTTCTTAACAGGGAATAAGAGGGTTTGTTGGCAAATTCAATACAAAGAGCGGCGTTTGTAACCAGAATCGCATCATCCAGATCATTTAGTATCTGTCCGGCAAAATTACTTTCCAGGATGTCTGATCCCGAGGCTTTCAATGTTTATTAATTTATGCTCAGTTACACATTATACAATCTAATCTACAACAATTTTTAATAACTCTCCCACTGACACTGCAGAATCCGTTTTATTATTCCAGAGCATAATCTCCTCTACTGTTTTACCATAAAGTTTAGATATGCGATATAGTGTTTCTCCGGTCTGAACAATATGCTCAACCTGCTTTGCGGGTTCCGTTGTTTTCAGGGCTTCCGGAACTGCTTTCTTTCCGACGATAATGATTTGCCCAGTTCTCAGGCCTCCGGAAAGATCATTCCAGCTTTTAAGCGAGTCTATAGCTACATTATACATTCTGGACAAACCATACAATGTTTCTCCCTGCTCTACCATATGCGTCATGGCAGCTTCGGCTACCGGCTCCGGCTTATTTTCAGCCGGCAATGACACTTTCTTAATTTCAACAACCGGCTGGGTTTGAACGGCCGGTTTTACAGCTACCGGCTCCGTGCCTTTCTGCGACTGCTCTGATTTGGCAGTTTCCACGGTTGCTTTACTGTTTTCCACTGGCTTTTTCTCGGCTACAACTGTACTTTTTTCTTCCTGTGGCAAAGCTGGTCTGGTTTCTTTTTTAGGGATTGTCTGATAAACCGGCTTTTCTCCCTTCTTGAGCCTGCTTCTCAACAAAAGCACGCGGCCTGGTTTTACCTCTTCCCGGAGTGTCATCCGGTTATTTTTTCTGATAGCATTAGTCCGGACACCATATTCCTGCGCTATAGCCCATATAGTTTCTCCCGGTTGAACCACATGCTCGGAAACAAGCGCTTTATTTCTCTTGGGCTGGATATAATAATACTTCCCCGGTTCCAGTCTGGATGTCTTATTAAGCTCATTGTACAATCTCAGATTTTCCAGCGAAATATTTGCTGCATTGGCAATTCGCTCAAAGCTATCACTTTCTCTGGTCAGTACGGCCCTCAACTTATTATGAATAGTAATAATAACAGCATCCGGCTTCAATATATCCTGTATCTCGGGGACCTGCTTTTTCTTTTTATTTTTCACACCGGCCTGAGGTGCAGAATCAACAGTTCCTTGCTGCGGACTTCCCTGAGCCGAGGCTACCGGAGAAGAAGCGCCAACCAATGCGACTACTCTCGCATAATCATAGGCTGGTACAGGCAGAATCACCGAATACTCTTTATCGTTGGGCACCTTTCCCTTGAGCATCCATTTATTATGCCCCTCAATCTCCTCCTGCGACAACGAAACTTCTGCGGCTATTTCTCCCGAAGACTTAAGCCCCGCTCCTTTATACTCCACCAGGTACATGCTCTTGTCCGGGTTCTTTCCGACTTCATTCTCATAGGCTATCTTATGAGCAAGAAACCGAATCACGTACCAGTGCATTTTATCCGTGATTTTCATGGTGGAAGCGCCGATATATCTGTCCTCAACCTCCTTGCGCACACCACCCAGACCCGTATTATACGACAGCAGGGAGTAAATCCAGTTTTGCAATACTCCGTTATTTCGCTTGAGATATCTTGCTGCTCCCCTCGAAGCCGATGCGATATTCATTCGTTCATCCACATGATGATCACACCGTAGCCCGACCTCTTCTGCTGATTCTTTTTTAAACTGCCAGTATCCCACCGCATTGGAGGTCGACACGGCATCGGGAATCAGGCTGCTTTCCTGTAAGGCAAGATATTTAAACTCATCAGGCAGCCCTTCTTCTTCAAATATTCGCTCTATTATAGGAAAATAAAGATCTGCCCGGTCTACCTTCATCCGGAAATACTTTTCATTTCGTCTTATATTTTCAACCTCTGTCTGCAGCGTTCTCTGAACATGATTGGTCAGTTCCAGCCTTAAACCGGCAAAGTAAATAACATCAGGAATCGAGACCGCCTGCCCCAGAACTGAATTACAGATCAGAATACATGCAAAAAAACACAGCTTTTTCATTTTATTTCTTTCGTATTAGCTGAATTCCATCCCTGACAGGGAGAATCACTTTATCAACACGCGTATCCTCTGCGACCGTTTTGTTGAAGTCCAGAATAGCCTGGGTATCTTTCTTTATACTGCCCTGCTCTACTACTTTACCACTCCATAAAACATTATCTGCCAGGATAAATCCTCCGGACCGGAGCCTGGGTAATACCAGATTATAATAATTCAGATAGTTTATCTTGTCTGCATCAATAAAAACCAGATCAAACTCAATGTCCATGGCAGGTATTATTTCCATAGCATCTCCGATATACTGTCTGATTTTATCGGACATTCCCGCTTTACCGATAAAGTCACTTACCTGCTCCTCCAGCTCTTCATTAATATCAATGGTATGAACCAATCCGCCCGCCTGAAGACCTTCTGCAAAGCATATAGCTGAATAACCGGTAAATGTACCGATTTCCAATACGTTTTTGGGTGAAATCATATGGGAAAGAAGACTGAGCAACCTTCCCTGCACATGACCTGAAAGCATCCTGGGCATAAGAACTTTCAGGTTGGTTTCCCGATCAAGCTCTTTCAGTACATGAGGCTCTTCCGAACAATGATTCTTTATATATTCTTCGATTTCAGGATTTACAATAGACATAATGTTACTCCGGAATATATGTTAATACAGACAGTTTGTCCTGATCAAACATTTCATTGGCAATTTCAAGCAGCTCGGCTGAACGTACGTTTTCGATTAATCTGAATATATCGGACAAGCTGTCCACCTGACCAAGATCAAGAAGACTTTTTCCCATCATCTGCATAAAGCTGATATTACTTTCTTCTGCCATAGCTAGCTGCCCCATCAGCTGCTGCTTGCAGGTATGCAGCTGCCCGACTCCGAGGGGGACAGTCCTTAGCTTCTTCAGCTCTTTATGCACCAGATCAATGCTCTTATTCAGCTGCTTCTTTTCTGTAGCAAAATAGACAGAGAACAAACCGGTATCTGTAAATGAAGTATGATTGGCTTCAATTGTATATACAAAACCATATTTTTCCCGCAATGCCAGATTCAGACGGGAATTCATTCCGGGCCCGCCCAGCAGATTGACCAGCATAAAAAACCTTAGCCTGTTCTCATTGCTCAGCGAATAAGAAGGACAGCCGATCATGCAATGGCTCTGCAAAATACTTTTATGCCTGGTTATTTCGAATCTGGAGTATCCGGTAAAGGGGGTACGGATTCTCCCTGACTTTTTTGCTGGCAGATGAGCCAGATATTTTTCCGCAAGCTTAAAAACCTTAGCTGCGGGAATATTCCCGATTGAGTTAAATATCAACCGCTCGTAATCAATATTCTCCGATATAAAGCGCAAAAAATCTTCCCTTCCGACACTTTTTACAATGGCTGCATCTCCCAGAATATTATACCCAAGAGGATGATCTGCAAACACATGTTCTTCAAATTCATCCTGTATGGCATCTTCCGGCGAGTCGAGATACATGGACATTTCTTCCAGAATAACTGACTTTTCCCGCTCAATCTCTTTTTCCGGAAAAACAGATTCAAACGTAATGTCATACAGCAGCTCGAAAGCTTTCTCAAAATGCCTGTCCAGAATGGAAGCATAAAAGCATATCTTTTCCTTGGTTGTATAGGCATTCAACTCCCCGCCAACCACTTCAAGTCTGTTGATGATATGAATAGGCTTGCGCTTACGGGTGCCTTTAAAAGCCATATGTTCCCAGAAATGCGCCAGTCCCTGCTGATCGGGCTTTTCATCTCTGGTACCTATATCCAGGGTAAAACCGCAGTGTGCGATCTTTGTATTAAAAACCTCTTTATGAGCAATCCTGATCCCGTTGGGCAGGGTATATAACTGATACTCTTCCATGAATTAGGACAAAAGTAATCAAAGAATCTTAAAGTATCAGCTATACTGCACAATTCAAATACAACCCTCTGTTTATCTGCCCCTAAAGAAAGCCTAAAGTATCCAACCGGTTAATCTTCCCAGAGGACTTCAATGGTTCGTAATCCGACGCTAACGGTCGTGGCTTTCTCACCCGGCTGTCTTTCAATAGCTAATTTTCGCTTGCGAATAGGCTGCACATCCTGTTTCACCACATTGCGCAGATCTCTTTTATGAAAAATAACTGCTTTATCTTTCTTTGTCGCCTCCCGAAAAACCAGTTCCACCTTATTTTTATCCGTCACGATCTGACTATTTCCGAATGTTGCGTTACTATCTGCCAGAAGCGCCAGCGCTCTGTCTGCCTGCGGCACTCCATAGCCTATATAATTATTCCCGTAGGGATATAAATGAGCGCTTTTTTCCATTATTGACATTACCTGCTTATTGGTAAGTGTTGAGTCTTTTTGAAGCAGACAGGCAACAAAACCAGTTACCGCAGGAGCTGAAAAAGATGTCCCGTTCGGAGAGAAAGCAGACACATTGGGCTTCAGGTATGGCAGAAAATCCGGACCGATACTGCTATACCATATTCTTGTCATATAATCGGAAGCAGTCGCTCCGATTGACAAAACTCCCTTCGCATCAGCAGGAGCTGAAATAATCCTCCAATTGGCATTCCCGCCTTCATTACCGGCTGACACTACCATAAACATTCCTTTTTCGTCCACCGCCATCTGCGCTGCCCGGGTTATACGCGCGGTCTGTCCGTTCATTTCCTCTTTTTTATAATTCTCTTCCGGATCATCCATATTCTGAGCATAACCCAGCGACGTATTTACAAGCCGCACACCCAGGCTATCCATCCACTCCATTGCCATAATCCAGTGATCCTCTTCTACTCTGTGCTCTTTTTCTCCGTTTTCTGTTCTTGCCAGATAAAAAAGAGCATTTACCCCCAGACCGGATTGAAAATGTTCCGAATCATTATAACCGGCCAGATAGTCAAGCACCCTCTGTCCATGTCCATCGGATGTGGTTACCATTGTTTCTATGAGATCTGCACGGTCAGGTGTCACAAAATCTTTCTGGGCACGAATCCTGTCGTCCTGAAACAAGTGCTTCAGTCCGGGCTCATTATGCGCATTGAAAAATCCTGCATCAATTACCCCGACAGTAACATTAACTCCTGATAAGCCAGCCTTTATAAAGGCTGATGCATTCATTTGCTCAATTGTACGGCTATATTTTTTTGTATTAAGCTCTGTATTAACTGAAGCGATCTGAAACGATGAAGAAATCCGCTCAACTCGGTCAACAAAACCTAAAGCTGCTACTCTGTCGACCTCTTCCTGACTCAGTACAGCGCTTGCTGCATTGAACCACTTGGAGCATACCTGCGGTTTTATCTCCATTTTCCGAAGACTATCCACATAAACGTTGCGAACCGGAATATCCGAATATTGGTATAAGGGGATATTCTGGTTAATTCGGTTCCGGATTGTCCGTTTACTCAGATTTTCCTCGTAACGGTAATTCTCCATATCTTTATCTGTGAAAACGATCCAGTATTTGCCCTGTGCAAAAACACTCTTTGCTGCAAACAAAACAGAGAGGATAATGATCTTTCTTATATATTTATTCATGATACGTTTATAAATCACGATACTTCAAAATGAGATACTCTAAAATCGACAATCAGCTGTTTATAAACAACAGAAAAAAGTTCAATGCATTGCTTAAGCCTCTGTCTGTTGCCATTTTTAACTCCAATGATATTTTTCCCACCAATGCTGACGGCGTAATGCCTTTCAGGCAAAATAACGATTTATTCTATCTGTCCGGCATTGATCAGGAAGAAAGCATTTTGATGCTTTTCCCGGATCATCCCGATCCCAAATACCGGGAAGTTTTGTTCATTACCGAAACAAACGAGCATATTGCCGTCTGGGAAGGACAAAAGCTCGGCAAAAATGAGGCCAGAGACATTTCCGGAATCCCTACAATATTCTGGACCAGTGAATTTGAAAATATTCTTGTGACCGTCATTTATGATGCCCAACATATATACCTGAATTCTAATGAACATGTTCGGTCAGGAAATAAAGTGGAAACAAAAGATGAACGCTTTCTTAAGTGGTGCAAGGATAAATTCCCGCTCCATCATTATGAAAGAGCTGCTCCGCATCTGCACTTTCTGAGAGCTGTAAAAGAAGAAACAGAGATCAGGCAGATTCAGAAAGCCTGCGCCATTACAGAAAAAGCGTTCCGGCGTATTCTGACATTTACTCAGCCCGGTGTAAAAGAATATGAAATTGAGGCAGAGCTTTGGCACGAGTTTATACGTAATGGCTCCAGAGGACCAGCCTATCAGTCAATAATCGCCTCTGGAGCCAGTTCCTGTGTGCTGCACTACATAAACAATGACCGGATTTGTCAGTCCGGAGATCTGCTGCTGCTCGATATTGGAGCTGAATATGCCAATTATAATGCAGATTTGTCAAGGACTATCCCTGTCAATGGTCGTTTTTCTGAGCGGCAAAAAGATGTATACAACGCTGTTTTAAGGGTTTTCAAAGCCAGCAAAGAAATGCTTGTTGTCGGAAACACCCTCGCAGAGTTAAACAAGGAAGTCGGAGTGCTAATGGAAAAAGAGCTACAGAGCCTTGGTCTTCTAAAAAAAGAGGATATAAGTAAACAAAATCCTCTGGTTCCTGCCTACAAAAAATACTTTATGCACGGAGTATCTCACTTTTTGGGACTGGATGTTCATGATGTCGGTGACCGGAACCGTCCCTTTGAGTCTGGAATGATTTTCACCTGTGAGCCAGGCATATACATTCGAGAAGAAGGACTGGGTATCCGCATAGAAAATGATATTCTTATTACCAGTTCCGGACCAATAGATCTGATGGAAAGTATTCCGATCGAAGCAAACGACATTGAAGACCTTATGCATAGTAAAAACTAAAAAATACCCATTCAGTCATTGCAGCAGCAAGGTTTCCGAAACCAAGTCTTATCTGACTGACTTACCTGACGATATAAAAAAATGGTCCGGTTTCTTGGCCCGGACTTTTAATATTTTAATTTATTCTGGAAACCTGTATCGGTACAAGTACGTATATTTGTACCGGCTAACTTAGCAAAAGGAAAAAGGTATGTCAAACAGTTTTAAATCAATACTCGCCGGGCTGCTCTTTATTTGTTCCGCATTTAATCTGCCCGATGCAAAAACATATTACAATACTGGTGTTCAAAACCTTAACAACAGAGAGTATATTCAGGCTATCGGGGCTTTTACAAATGCCATTAGCTTAAACCCTGACTATGCAGACGCATATTTTTACAGAGCTTATGCCAAGGATCTTCTTGGTAAGAAAATGGGATTTGCGACTACTGAACTTTGTTCTGATCTTACAATTGCTCTCAGACTCGGCAAGCTGGAAGCAGCAGATAAGCTGGAAAAATCATGTATGGGCGAATGCTTTAACATGGTTACCGCTTTTGAGGATCCTGAAGTTGTTTATTGTGCTGATTTTAGCAGCCAGCAGCTAAAAGACCTTCCACCGGCCACGGATAATCTAAAATATCTTACCAAGCTTAATTTCAATGATAATGTTCTTGGTACAGTAACTCCCCGGCTTTCGTCTATTCAAACGCTCGTATCTCTGGACCTTTCCGGCAATAATATCAGTACTGTACCCGGCAACATCGGCAATCTTACTCATTTGAGAGAATTGTTTCTTAACAAGAACGCAATATCAACTCTTCCGCTTGAGTTTGGCAAACTTTCTCATCTAAAAGTACTAACATTCAGACAAAATAAGCTCACAGAACTACCCAAATCAATTGCCCAGTTGCACAACCTGGAAAATATTGACCTGGCATTTAACCAGCTTACTACACTGCCTTTGGAAATTGCCAATCTTAAAAAACTTAGAACCCTTACACTGGTTGGGAACGAAATTCCGGTAAAAGAACAACAGCGCATTAAAGCGCTGCTGCCAAATACTGAAATATTTTTCGAATAAATAAATATATCTTGTGTTTGCAATACGGCTATAAAAAACGGGAGCGAAGATGATTCGCTCCCGTTTTTTATATTACGGCTGAAGTACAAACTCCTCCATGGTTTTCTTTCCTTCATCCGGCTCTATAGCGCCAAGCTCAGCTATATAATAGTCTTTCACTTTGTTAAATGCCTCTCTGTTGACAGACTTTATCGGATCTGTCTGAACAACATTCACCGAGCGGGGATCCACCTGTTTCCCGTTTTTCCAGAATCGATAGCAGACATGCGGTCCGGTTGCAAGTCCGGTGCTTCCGACATAACCTATCACCTGCCCTTGAGCAACACTGGCGCCTTTTCTAATGCCACCCGCAAATTTGCTCATATGCAGATACTGCGTTGAATAGGTATTATTGTGCTTTATTTTTACATAATTGCCGTTAAACTGCGAATATCTTGCTTCTACTACTTTGCCCGAACCTACTGCCAGAATGGGAGTACCGGCAGGAGCCGCATAATCCGTACCGAGGTGTGCTTTATTCTTTTTTAATACAGGATGGAACCTGTTTTTTGAAAAATGAGAAGTTATCCTGAAAAATTTCAGCGGAGCCTTCAAAAACGCACCAATCACATTCTTGCCTTCCTCATTAAAGAATTTGGCTTTCCCGTCTTCTTCGAAGCTTATAGCATAATAAGGCTTTCCCTGCTGTTCGAAAGATGCAGCAAGAATCTTCCCGGTTTTCATCGGAGTTCCGTTGACTGAAATTTCTTCGTATATAATTCTGAAATTGTCTCCTTCAAATAACCTGAAAAAATCTATCTGCCAGGCAAAAAGCTGTGACATCCGCACAGCCAGGTCACTGGGTGTATCCTGCTGTTTTAATGTTTCATAAAGGCTTCCCCGGATTAACCCGCCGATCTTTCTTACCGTTGTATCAACCGGAATATCATCTTTAAAAACCTCAATACCTTCTGTCAGCTTTACCACGATATGGTCCATAGGACTTGCTTCATACACAAAACACTGCAAAGTTTTTAGAGAATCCCTGCTTGTAAAAACCGTATATTTTTTTCCACTATGAATATTTGCCAGGTTGTATACCGGGAGTGAGGCTTTACAAATCTCACTTACCTGCAAGGGGCCGACATTAAACGCTCCCAGAATAGTAGCAAGAGTCTGATTCTTTTGAATTCTGAATTCTTCAATTTCTATAGAATCAATATTAATTCCATACTTCAGCAAGGCCGGTTCTTCAATACACTCTTCATTAACTACTTCATTATCCACTACTCCGGTTATAAGACCGGAGCTATTATTATTAAAAAACCAATATGCCGTACTACCGGCAGTGATACACAATAAAAAAACTGTGATTGTAACAATTCTTTTTCTCATCCAGGCAGATTTAGATTTATCTCAGAAAACTTTTAACGAAACGCATTTTTTACAAAAAAAATTCATTTTAGATAAGATCCAAATCTGATATCCCTTCGTGCATGTTGATTTTAAGCTAAAAGCTTCGTATTTTGTAATCAATTAAATGTTCCCAGTTACACCTTTAACCAGAAAAGTTATGAAGAACTATTTAATTAATACCTTGAAAAATGGATTAATATCCGCTATTAATCTGGCAATCGGCCTGATTGCTCTTTACTCCGCAAGTTTCTTCTTTCTGCTGTTATTCGTAAACGAAAAAATCAGAAACGCTCCTGCCCCCTTACTTGAAAGAGATTTTTCGGACTGGCAGGATAAAATCCAGCAATTACCTCATGTACTTGGCACCTTTATCCGAAATGACAAGACGGACAATGGCAATCGGATAGATATCTTACCGGAAGGTCTATAGCCTTTCCGGTAAGCAGATTATCAATTCAGACAATGGGAGTTCAGCAGTTTTCAGGCCATCTCCATTAGTTCGCGAGCGCTGCTTATGGCTGTCTGGCTCGGATTGTCTCCACCGATCATAACAGCTATGGTATGCAAACGCTCATCCTGACTAAGTGTGCGGATGCTACTGACCGAGCGCCCTGCTGCTTCTTTTTTGTATACATAGTAATGTGCATCTCCGAGCGCTGCTATCTGAGGAAGATGCGAAATGGAAATAATCTGATGATTAATTGCCATTTGCTTCAGCATTCTGCCGACTTTAATTGCTATCTCACCGGAAATCCCTGTATCTATTTCATCAAAGATAATAACAGGAAGCTCGGTTTTATCTGCCAGAATATATTTAATACACAGCATAAGACGAGAGAATTCTCCGCCGGAAGCTACATTCTTTAACTCCTGTACGGCAACTCCCTTGTTGGCGCTGAAAAGAAAGCCGACCCTGTCAATTCCGGATATTCCGGGCTCCGTTTTTTCAAGATTTACCATCAAAACAGAATTAGGCATCCCAACTTCCCGCAGCAATGCCTCAAGCTCGTTTTTCAGCGTATCTTTAACTGCATGTCTGGCCTGAGACAGTTTATTGCCGGCTTCCAGAAGTTTTGCATATACATCTGCCTGCTGTACTCGCAGTTCTTCGATCTCTTCGTCCTGACTATCCGCTTTTCTCACTTTGCTTTCCAGCTCTTCCCTGATTCGGATAAGTTCGCCCATTTCCCGTACTGAGTGCTTCTGCATAAGATTGTAAAGCAGGCTGAGGCGTTTTCGTATTTCCTCTGTCCGCTCTTCGTTTATCTCAACGCCTGCGTCTTCAGACTCGATTTCACCACTTATATCCTTCACTTCTATAAATGCGCCTTCCAGCCTGTCCCTCAAATTTCCCAGCGCTGGCGCATACTGACTTACTGTTTCCAGATTTTTCAATACTACCTGCAAGTTGGATATAACAGAAAAGTCACTGTTTTCGAGTATATCCATAGCTTGTTGCAAACGGCTTTTTATACTTTCCGCATTTTCCAGCATCCGTAATTCTTCTTCAAGCGATTCCTGCTCACCTTCCTGAAGCTCAGCTTCTCTGAGCTCATTAAGAAGAAACGTATTGTAATCAAACTCTTTCCGTTCATCGGCTGCCTGCTTCGTAAGCTCATCAAGCCGCCTGCTTATTTTTTTGTACTGAGAAAAAAGGCCGGAATACAGGGTCAGCAATTCCTTATTTCCTGCCACAGCATCAAGAATCATTGTTTGAAACTCAGAATTGCCTAAAAGCAACGTTTCATGCTGACTATGAATATCCATCAGACGGGTCCCTATTCTTTTAAGCACATCCAGTGTAACAGGAGTATCGTTTATGAATGCTCTCGATTTATTCTGCGGACTTATTTCTCTTCGGATAAGACATGTTGTATCGAAGTCAAGCTCCTCTTCTTCGAAAAGCGCTGCAAGACCGGAAGACTTTTTTATATCAAATGTTCCCTCGATTATACATTTCTCATTTTCATCAAACAAAACACGGGTATCAGCCCGGTTTCCCAAAAGAAGTCCGAGAGCTCCCAACATGATTGATTTTCCAGCACCTGTTTCTCCCGTAATGATATTCAGTCCGTCGATTGGCGCAAGATCCAGCTCCTGAATTAAGGCATAGTTCTTAATATGAAGTGAAGTCAGCATAGTTTTAATATTCAGAAGTATAATCGTATTGAATTTCCTGTATATCGCAAAATCTAATCGTATGCTGAACAAAACGCTTATCCCGAAGTATCAACCCATCCGCAATGACACGCTCAATCTCTCCCTGCCAAACCCCGGAATTGCGAAGTATAACAGCCACTTCTCTTCCGACAAGATTCATAATTTCTGCTTGAGAATCGAAACTCTGCAATCGTACAATTCTTTTCCCCATTTTTTATTAAAGTTAAAAAAGTTCCATGAAATTAGATATAACTCTTCACTGGCTTCCTTTTATCTCCAGAATAAAAAAAGGTAGTGGCCGACATGACGGTCACTACCTTTTTCACTTTATATCAGCAGTCTACTTGCCGGCAGAAGGCAATTCGGATAAAATGCGCTGGGCAATCTTCTCCATATTATCTGCAACAATAGTATATATATAGCTCGAATTGGAATTATAAAACGTTTTGAACTTATTGCCCGCAACCTGCTTGCCGGTAGCATCGAAAATAGAGAAGTGCGTGGTAAATGTTCTTTCAAAATCATGGGCTGCCCGGTCAAGACAGTTTTCATAATTGGTCTTTACTTCAAACTGATTTACAAAAACATAGTAATCTACACTGTATTTCTGTCCGAAATAAGAAAAGAACTCTTCCGGGTTTCTTATTTTCACTCCAAAATATTGTCCTTCGTTTTTGTCATACACCGCTTTTTGCGCCAGCTGCGGAGAGGTAAACTTGTCCTTTTGCTTATCCAGCCAGCTTTTGTTTTTGACAGGACTGACTGTCGCTTTTTCCATATGATTGCCCAGCGCGGCACTTGTATTAATCGCATCCTGATATCCGTAGGTAACCGAGCTGTATATCTTATTAAGATCCCTCAAGGTGTCTTCAAACTTACCCCCAAGCAAAAAGATACTTTCGTAACCCGGCATCTGCATCATAGCAGTCATACGTCTTCTGAATACTTCGCGGACTCTTGTCGGAACTATTTTTGATTTAGCGGCAATTTCATGATCTGCATCCGAAAAGTACAAATAAGGATCGAACGGAATAATCAGCAATTGCTTCATATCAGGATCATAGGGATACATCTTTATCCCTGCTTCAGAAGCACTCTCTGCTATTGCCAGCTTCTCAGGCAAAGCCTCTGCCGGCTTGACAACTTCATTTTTAACAACCGGCTCGCTCTTTTTCTCCTGCTCTGCCGTTTTATCGGCTGCCACAGCCGAATTTACAACTTTTGGTGGCTCTGTTTTTACAGGCTCAGCAGATACTGGCCGCGGATCGGAAGCTGCCACCGGCTGAGCATTTGCAGCTGTCGTGGTATTATTATCTGATCCGGCAGGTACAACCGGTTTCTGAGCAGGTACAGATGCTGTAGTACTCACGGAGGTTCCATATCCGACTATAATTTCCTGCCCGGCTTTCAGATCTGTATTATTCCACTTCATCAGCTGATCAACGGAAACATTATATCTTCTGGAAAGACTGTAGTATGTCTCTCCCGGCTGTACCTTATGGGTCTTCGGAGCTCCTGTGGGCCTGGCATTTTCCTTTTGCACCAGTGCCTCATTATACGGTATATGTATAACCTGACCAACCTTCAGGCCGTTTTCCAGCTCAGGATTAATCTCCAGCAAGTCAGTAATAGGCACATGATACCTGGTCGAAATCCCGTAGATAGTCTCTCCCGGCGAAACAAGATATTTCAACATCATAACATTATTGATCCGGGTAACTCCTATGGAGTCCTTGACTCCCGCATAACCAGTCCCAGTCATACAAAGCGAAAACAGCAACAAGTATATGATTCGTGGCATAGACACTAGTTAAATATCATTTTATAGATTTTATAAAAGTCATTGCTAAACACCAATACCATCAGCGTCAGCAACAGCAACATCCCGACTTTCTGGGCGTTTTCGAGAAACTTATCAGAAGGCTTGCGTCCGGCAACCATTTCATAGGTCAGAAACATAACATGGCCGCCGTCAAGGGCCGGAATCGGAAGGAAATTCATAAATGCCAGCACCATCGAAAGGGAAGCAGTCAGAAACCAGAAACGTTCCCATATCCATTCTCCTCCATATTCCTGAGCGATCATAAGAGGTCCTGCTACAGAATCTGAAGGCTTGATATTCCCTTTGAACATTTCTCCGATCGCTTTTATAGTATTAATGATAACACTAAATGCTCTTTCTGTTCCGGCAGGTATTGCCTCTGCCAATGGATAAGAGCCAGAACGTTCCTCAAGTAAGGGCTTAACTTCAAATCCGACCTTTCCGTCTTCTCCAACCGTCAGATTAAGGTTTTGTACGCTTCCAGCCCTCAACACAGAAATGTCAACTGTTTTTCCTTTATTCGCAATCAGCATTTCCTGAAACATCTGAAAGTAGGCTACAGAATCTCCATTAACTGCGATTATTATATCCTCATCCAGAAGCCCCCCTTTTTCGGCCGCAGAGCCGGGAACAACCTTCTTAACAGCAAAAGGCATAGCTGCACTAAGAAAACGGGCTTTTTTGTTGCTTGATAAATCTGCTATAAGTGTCTTCGGTATATCAATTCGTAACAGTTGCCCGTTCCGCTCAACAGTATAGTAGCTGCTATCAGACAACAGAATTTCCGGAGTAAGTATATCCTGAGGAAATTTTTCAAAATCTTTGCCGTTAACCTGTATAATTTTATCTCCGGTTTTCAATCCGATTTTTTCAGCCAGCTCATATGCTACAATTCCATTGCGGTTTACATCTTCTCTGGAATAATATTTTTCTCCATAGAACCAGTATATTCCGATAAAAATAATTATACCAAGCAGCAGATTGACAATAATCCCCCCCATCATTACAATCAGCCTTTGCCATGCCGGCTTTGCTCTGAACTCCCACGGTTCCGGCTTCTGGTTCAATTTCTCTGTATCCAGAGATTCGTCAACCATACCTGAAATTTTCACAAATCCGCCCAGAGGAATTGCTCCCAAAGAATATTCTGTTTCACCTTTTTTAAAGGAAAAGACTTTTGGCGGAAAGCCGATGGAATACTTCTCCACCCGCATACCGAAGTACTTTGCACTCAGCATGTGTCCCAGCTCGTGCATCCCAACCAAAATGGATAATCCCAGCAATAGCTGGGCAGCCATAATCAAAATCTCCATTACCTGATCTCAGCTCCTGTATTTAAAATGTTCATAGATTTGGTCAATCCGGCCATCACCCTTGTTGCTCTGTCAGTTTCAACATAATCTTCCAAAGAAGGTTTGGCAATAAACGGCACTTTTTCCATGCTCTCCCCGATGATATCCGCGATATCAAGGAAGCCGACCGAGCCATCCAAAAATCTGCCAACAGCAATCTCATTGGCTGCATTAAGTATACACGGCATGTTTCCCCCCCTGTCCAGTGCCTGGTATGCCAGAGTCAGGCATCTGAATGTTTCTGTATCCGCCTGCTCAAATGTCAGCTGAGGATAACTGGCAAAATTAAAGCGGGGAAAATTAGAATATATTCGTTCCGGATAGGACAGAGCATACTGAATAGGTATACGCATATCCGGCAAACCCATCTGCGCCTTTATTGACCCATCCTCAAATTCTACCAACGAATGAATAATAGACTGCGGATGAACAATGACTTCAATCTGTTCGGACCGAAGAGCAAACAGCCACTTTGCTTCAATCACTTCAAGCCCCTTATTCATCAGTGTTGCAGAATCAATGGTAATTTTAGCGCCCATATTCCAGTTCGGATGCTTTAAAGCATCAGCTGAAGTAACCGTGGATAAAAACTCCTTACTTCTACCTCTGAATGGTCCGCCGGAAGCAGTCAATATTATTCGTTCTATTTTATTATGAAACTCTCCTGCCAGACATTGAAAAATGGCGGAATGCTCCGAATCAACGGGGTAAATATTCACTCCATGCCGCATAGCCAGCGAGGTAATCAGCTCACCCGCTACCACAAGCGTCTCCTTGTTTGCCAGCGCGATATGCTTACCCGCCTCAATGGCTCTGACTGTCGGCAGCAAACCTGCATAACCTACCAATGCTGTAAGCACAAGATCGATGGACTCCATCTGGACTACAGATTGCAATGCTTTGCTGCCTGTATAGACTTTAATGTGCAAAGGATCAAGTGCAGAAAACACTTTATCGTACAATCGCTCATCACCAATTACCACCGTATTAGGCTGAAATTCCGCAGCCTGCTCAATAAGAAGAGCTGCGTTATTTTGTGCTGTAAGCACTTCTACCTGAAAGCGATCTGAATTATCTCTTATAACTGAAAGCGCCTGTGTTCCTATAGAACCTGTAGAACCCAAAATAGCTATATTCCGCTTTTTATCAGTCATTAATTATTGTCCTTTATATATGGACTTTGGTAGAGTCACCCCTACAAAGTAATATTTTTTCAATCTTTTTTACAAACTAATTCAGATTCCGAACTTCTGCAAGCCTTCGGCAAAAACTCTTTCATTTGAAAGGCGCGGGACCTTATTCTGCCCACCAAGCTTGCCTTTTTCCTTCATATAGTCTATAAAAGCATTTTTTTTCAAAGCGGTAATACGCAGTGTGCTCAAGATATTACCGCTAATTAAATCTTTATAATAAATATTAAGATCAACCAGGGCCTGATCCAGATCGCTGGCAAACTGCTTCAGATCTTGCGGCTGATTTTCAAATTCGATCAACCATTCATGATGAGGTAACCCTTCCTTTGGTGTAACCTGAGGAGCAACTGTAAACTCACTCAGACGCACCGCCGGATGTTTTTCAAGAGCTTTTTTCATTGCTTTCTCCACTTCCTCACCGATTACATGCTCTCCAAATGCCGATATAAAATGTTTGATACGCCCCGTAACGATGATTTTGCAGGGATTTAAAGAGACAAACTTTACAGTATCTCCGATAGAGTATCCCCATAAGCCGGCATTGGTATTCATTATCACGGCATAGTTTCTGCCTGGCTCAACCTCTCCTATTGATAATCTGGTCGGATTTTCATTAAAATACTCCTCAACCGGAATAAATTCATAAAAAATACCACTATTCAACAAAAGGAGCAAAGAGGGATCATCCTGCTGATCCTGAAAAGCAATAAATCCTTCGCTGGCCGGATAAGTTTCTATAGAATCAATCTTTTTCCCAATAGAATCAAACAGCTTATTTTTGTATGGTTCAAAATTCACCCCGCCATAGACAAAAAGCGAAAAATCCGGAAACACATCTTTAATCTGCTTTCCGGTTATGGCGCTGATACGATCAAAATACATCTGCACCCATGGTGGAATACCTGATATGAGACTCATATCGGCATGTAGCGTTTCTTCTACAATTTTATCCAGCTTTTCTTCCCAGTCTTCAATACAGTTTGTTGCATAGCTTGGCTTCTGATTACTCCTCAGATAACCGGGCACATGATGATTAACTATTCCCGAAAGCCGGCCGATATGAATACCGTTCTTTTTAGTCATCTCCGGACTTCCGGAAAGAAAAATCATATTTTTGTCCAGAAAGCTGCTTTTGCCTGTGCTGTTCACATAATTAAGCAGCGCATCCCGCGCTCCGCTGATATGAAACGGTATCGATTCTCTGGTAATCGGTATATACTTTACACCGGAAGTGGTTCCGGATGTCTTTGCAAAATAGGCAGGTTTTCCGGGCCACAGTATATTTTCCCTGCCCTCTTTTACCTTTTCGATATAATGACTCAATCCTTCGTAATCCCTCACCGGCACGTGTTGTCTGAAATCATTATAATTACGGATACCGGCAAACGCATGGTCCTTACCAAACATGGTACCGGAAGCTTTTTTTATCAGATTGCTGAACACAGCATGCTGAGTGTCTACCGGGGCTTGCGCCCATTTGCGCTGTTGTGATACAATATAAGCAGCCAATGGCTTGCTCAAAAAAGATTTTACCCCCATAGAATTTAATAGTTAATCAGCAAGATGCATTTCTGGATATTTCCGGGTCATATCCTACAAAAATATTCAGATAGATGATTCTTGCCAATCGGAAAAACACAGGCCATAACAACAATAATACCGCTGTATTCAGCAAAATAAATACCAAAGGCGGCAAAGGAAAAAGTAAAGCAAACAGAACAAAGTTTACAATAAAAACCACCACGCTAAGAGCATAGCTAACATACATAGCCCCGTAATAAAATCCAGGTTCCGGTGCAAATGGCTGCTTGCAACAGGAACAGCTTTCATACATGCTGGATAATTTCTTTAAATGATAGGGGTTTTTATCTACAAATAAGTCTCCTTTCCGACACCTGGGACATTTGCCCTTCAGAATAGACATTATCATAACTTCGATGTTTTTTAGTTACTCACCAGACAATAATACTATAAAAACATTGTATTCATGAAAAAAAATCTCAATAAATTAATCTCCGGAAAGCTCCTTCCCACCGAAAAACAATCAATATGATATTAAAGAGGTTATGAAAACAATTTAAATCTATTTATCAAATGAAGAGGATATAGAAACCGTCCGGCAAGAAAACCTGCTCTGCCCCGTATAATGACAACCAATAAAGGATGGATTGATCAGGCTACCTGAAGATCAGGCTCATCACATATCAGCTGCTTTATTTCATTCAGCTTCAACCGGCAGATTACCGGCTCTCTTTTTTCTCTGACTGAAGAATACACTTCCAGTCGTGTCATTCCTTCCAGCTCGTTTTTCTTATTATCAAAGCGGATAAGCTGAAAAGAACGAATCAGCAGATTTCCGTTTTTAAGAATAATATCAACCGATATATTTCTTTTCTTTAACTTCTGAAGGGATAAGATTCTCTCAACTAAACTGGTGTCTTCCATGTTGCTTCAGTATTTAGAATATAAATTTATTCAAATCTCCCCGTCTTTTTTTTTCATTTATTAAATAAAGGGTACAAGAAGGAGATCATTAAGTCTCTCACAAGATAAGAATCTTTAAAACAAAAACTTGCAATAAAAAAAGACAGTGTTTAAATCCTAAAAAAAACGATTATCACTATAAAAAAGCTTCTTTACCCGAATAATATTACGTAAAATATCTAAAAAAATAAAATCGCATCAGCAATCGTTACAAACCCTGTCTGCCGACATGATTTCTTTCTCCCGATTTGCCCCACGTTTCCCGTTCACAAAAAATACTTGTTCAGACAATATGCCTTCCGGCGTATAATAAGTCCAGTAGTGGACTTTCCTGCCTTCACGGTAGGCTCCTTCCATTTTCAGCTTTCCGTTGTCATAGTATTCCTCCCACCAGTGTTCTCTGAGACCATACAAATACTCTCCATGCTTTCTCAGCTTTCCATTGGAGTAGTAAAAGCGCCAGTAACCGGTCTCTAACCCTTCAAGTGTATATCCTTCATACCTTAACTGACCTCCGGGATAAAATTCCTGCATCAGAATTTTACCGGGGCCATAAACTGCCTCAGAGGCATTTCCACCCGGATATAACCAGCCACCAAGCCACAAAAACACTATTATACAACCCCTTATCATAACCTCTTCTACTAAATCTTATATATAAAATAAGCGGATATGACAGGGAAATTGTTTCAAAAAAGGATTAACAGCTAACGTTTAAGCGGACTATCTTTCTCTTTTGCCATATGGTTATATACAATGGAATCCATAAGTCCCGGTAACCATTTATTCAGAAACACTGTCATTTTTCCCTGACCAGTCAATATAAGATCTCTTTTTCTTCGGACTGTCGCTTTATATATCTCTTCGGCAACCGATTCTGCCGACATGATTTTTCCCTCTTCCAGAGGCGATTCTCCCTGAGCGCTTCCGTCTTTGGACAGCGCTGTATTCCGTATATTTGAGCTCGTAAACCCGGGACATGCCACCAATACATGTACATGCTCCTTTAGCAGCTCAGTCCGCAAAGCTTCCAGAAAGCCCTGCATTGCAAATTTCGAGGCGGAGTAACCTGTTCTGGCAGGCAGCCCTCTGTAGCCCGCAATCGAAGAAATGCCCACAACAGACCCTTTGCTCTGAATAATATAAGGCAATACTGCCTTAGTCGCATATACAGTTCCGTAAAAGTTTATATTCATTACTCTCTCCAGCACATCGACATCCATATCCTTAAATAAGGCCCTCATGGATATACCGGCATTATTAATGAGACAATCAATCCGGCCAAACTTCTCCAATGCTTGCCCGACCACTTTCTGGCTATGCTCCTTTATACTGACATCCGCTACAATTCCCAGTATATCGATTCCTTTCTTCATCAGTTCATCGCATACTCCATTCAGATTTACTTCATTTCTGCCCGTAATAACGACCTTTGCCCCGTTTCTGCCAAATACTTCCGCACAGGCTTTTCCTATACCGGATGATCCGCCGGTTATAATCACAACTTTATCCTTCATTATGTATTATTCTTAAACAGTTATCTTGATCGAAAATCAATCATTTTCCCAATTAATTCCTCATGTCCGCAATCCAAAATTAGTATTTCCTTCTTTTGAATTTTATATAATTTCCCTGTAATACTATCGGGGCTGATAATTCGGTCCCCAGCGCCCAGCACAATATTGAGCTGCGCCGAACCGGCATTCATTATCCGAATTATTTTTGGCCAGGAATATTTCAGTCCGCTGTAGACAACCCAGGTATTAAGCACTTTTTGTCTATCCTCCACAGTACGCATCTGAGATCTTACAAAACGTATCAGCCTGTGATCTGCCACACCTAAATACGCCACAAAATCAAGTAAACGGAAGAAAAAAACTGGATTTGTGACTATAAAGCGAAAAAGCCGGTTGACCGGTCCCTTTTGTGTCGCAAACTTATATAAATAGTCCGGCTTAATACCATGAGGAGCAAGCAGCCATACAGAATCGAGCAAAGGAGCAAAACAGGGAACTACGGCTAAAGCAATACGGGCACCGATAGAAAAACCCAATACAGAAAAACGCTCTATGTTCTTTTGCCGGATAAAATCCTCTATAAACTCTCTAAGCATAGAGGACGATAGTGCTCTTTCTGTCTCTCTCCATTCACTTTCCCCATGAAAGAACAGATCGAAAGCATATATAGTATGATCAGGAAATGCAATGGATAACCGGGAAAAAACGGAATGATCCTGTCCATATCCATGAAATGCCAGAAGAGAAGCTGTCCCGTTACCATACGTTGCATATCGCAGTACGCTTTTCCTGAACTCATAAAATGATGTATGCTCTTTCATTGCAGCCGAAAACAAAAAAGGAGTCAATCGAACAAGCGACTGACTCCCTATACACATTACCAATTCAATTATTAATAAGCTTCCTCTTTCTTACTCATACGGTTACGCTCGTTCTCGTCCAGATATATTTTTCTCATCCGGATTGATTTTGGAGTAAGCTCTACGTATTCATCTTTCTGAATATATTCCATTGCCTCTTCCAGAGAAAACTGGATTTTGGGAGCAATTTTCACGTTATCATCTGAACCTGAAGCACGCATATTGGTAAGCTTCTTACCTTTCAGCACATTGACAACAATATCGTTATCGCGGCTGTGCTCTCCGATTACCTGCCCCATATACACATCTTCTCCCGGATCAATAAAGAACTTACCGCGATCCTGCAGCTTATCAATCGCATAAGCAGTTGTGGGACCTGTTTCCATGGAAATAAGGGATCCGTTAATTCTGCCCGGTATAGAGCCTTTAAATGGCTCATATGCCTGAAAACGGTGGTTCATTACCGCTTCACCCTGAGTTGCTGTAAGAATATTATTTCTCAAACCGATAAGTCCTCTTGAAGGAATATTAAATTCTAGATGCTGAAGATCTCCTTTGGGTTCCATGATGGCAAGCTCTCCTTTACGCTGTGTAACCAGCTCGATCACTTTACCGGAAAATTCTTCCGGTACATCAACTACCAGTGTTTCGATAGGCTCATGCCTTACCCCATCTATAGTCTTATAGATAACCTGAGGCTGTCCGACCTGCAACTCATATCCTTCGCGTCTCATGGTCTCGATCAGGACGGATAAATGAAGAATACCCCGCCCGAAAACCAGAAACTTATCTTCTGAATCCGTTTCCTGAATACGCAGCGCGAGATTTTTCTCGGTTTCCTTAAATAAACGATCTCTCAGGTGACGTGATGTCACAAATTTTCCTTCTTTTCCGAAGAACGGGGAGTTATTGATGGTAAACAACATATTCATTGTCGGCTCATCAATAGCAATTCTCGGCATAGGCTCAGGATTCTCAAAATCAGTCAGCGTATCTCCGATCTCAAAATCATCCAGACCGGTTACGGCACATATTTCTCCTGACTGCACCTGTTCTGCTTTCAATCTTCCAAGGCCTTCAAAAGTTTGTATTTCTTTAATACGGACCTTTTTTACAGAACCATCTGCCTTGCAAAGTCCCATTGTCGCACCTTCATTCAGTTTACCCTGATACACCCTTCCTATGGCAATACGCCCTACAAAAGAGGAGAAGTCAAGTGATGTAATCTGAAACTGCGGAATACCTTCCTTGATCTGCGCAGCGGGGATATTTTCAAGTATTGCGTCCAGCAACGGATATATGGAGTCTCCCGGATTTTTCCAGTCCGGCCCCATCCAGCCCTGCTTGGAAGACCCGTACATGGTCGTAAAATCCAGCTGGTCTTCTGTAGCACCCAGATTAAACATCAGATCAAATACACTTTCCTGTACTTCATCCGGACGACAGTTTGGCTTGTCTACTTTATTAACAACAACAATAGGCTTGAGCCCAAGAGATAGCGCCTTACCTAATACAAAACGGGTCTGAGGCATAGGGCCTTCAAACGCATCCACCAACAGGATTACCCCATCAGCCATTTTCAACACCCTTTCAACCTCACCACCAAAATCCGCGTGGCCGGGAGTATCGATAATATTAATTTTAACTCCTTTATAACGAACAGATACATTTTTGGAAACAATGGTAATTCCCCGTTCCCGTTCAAGCTCATTATTATCAAGAATTAACTCTCCCATTTCCTGATTCTCTCTCAAAATCTGGGAAGCGTGTATAATCTTGTCAACCAGTGTGGTTTTTCCGTGGTCAACGTGTGCTATAATTGCAACGTTTCTGATATTCTGCATGTAAATTACGTTGGAAAATAAGAATGCAAAGTTACAAAAATACTTCCTAATAATTTGCTATTCTCTTTTAAAAAATGCCCTGTATTTAAAAATACCAATACGTATTTTACCGTAATTTAACCATTTAGAAAAGCTCAGATGACATTAGCCTTCATTCCAGCTTCTCACTAAGCCCCCTTTTGTTAGTACATAATATAAAGGCCACCCTGGTCCGGGCAGCCTTTATATTCAAAATTGAACTATTTCTCAGTTATATACCGCCACTTTTGCAGTCTTAACAGTTGTAATAATTCTGGCCGCTACTTTGTACGGATCAGCAGCAGAGTTTGGACGTCTGTCTTCAAGCCACCCTTTCCATCCTCTTTCTACAGTAGCGATCGGTATACGGATAGAAGCTCCGCGATCGGATACTCCGTAAGAGAAAGTATCGATAGATTGTGTTTCATGTTTTCCGGTCAGACGCAGGTGGTTGTCCGCACCATAAACATCAATATGTTCTTTAATAAACGGAGCGAAAGACTGGCAAATAGAATCATACACTTCTTTACTTCCACACTCTCTCAATACACTGTTTGAGAAGTTCGCATGCATTCCTGAACCATTCCAGTCAAGATTACCAAGAGGCTTGCAATGCCAGTTAATCGCCACACCATATTGCTCTCCGAGTCTTTCCAGAAGATATCTTGCTACCCATATCTGATCCCCGGCTTCTTTTGCTCCCTTGGCAAATATCTGAAACTCCCACTGACCGGCTGCAACTTCTGCATTTATACCCTCCACGTTTAGTCCGGCAGCCAGGCAAATATCAAGATGCTCTTCAATAATGTGCCGCCCAAAAGCATTCTTTGCGCCTACTGAGCAATAATATGGTCCTTGTGGTGCAGGATACCCATTGACCGGAAAACCAAGCGGTTTATTGATTTCCGGATTCCATAAAAAATACTCCTGTTCAAACCCAAACCAGAAATCGTTATCATCGTCCTCAATCGTCGCACGCCCATTGGTTTCATGGGGTGTTCCATCTGCATTAAGGACTTCAGTCATTACCAGATACCCGTCTTTACGAACCGGATCCGGATATATCGCTACCGGCTTCAATAAACAGTCAGACGCACGTCCTTCTGCCTGACCGGTTGAAGAACCGTCAAAAGACCACATCGGACAATCTTCCAGCTTACCACTAAAGTCAGATTCTATTTTTGTTTTACTACGCAGGCCCTGAGTTGGCTTAGATCCATCAAGCCAGATGTACTCTAATTTGGATTTGGACATAAGGTTAGTTGTTAGTTTAGTTAATACAAATTGATTAGTGAGAAATTCAAAGTAAAAATTATAAAAATGAACATAAAATACAAATACAAGGCTTATTTTTTCACCAGTTTTTTATAAAAAACATATAAAAACCAAAAACAGCCTCATTTTTTTCCGAAAATTATAAAAAGATACTTTTACGCTCTAAGAGCCATAGATTGATAACCTGCTGCATGGAAAAACCAACGCTAAAAATGTCCCATATGCTAAAAACTTTAAAAACCGGCTTGTGTTACCGGAAGCAAGAGAGGCAGCAGCTATTCGGTCCGTATACAATACAGCTTTTCAGAACGGATTAAAAAAACATTATCATACTATTCCTGCTATAAAAACCGGCTAAGCGCCAATAAAAGCAGCTCCCAGCACTCCCGCAGAGTCCCCGCATTCATTTTTTACTATGGGAGTCAAAAGCTCATCATTAAAAATATACCGCCGGACACTTTCTACACCCAGTGTATACAGCTCCTTGATATTAGACAAACCGCCACCCAGTATTACAATATCCGGATCAAGAACATTGATAAGATTGGCCATGCCCATTCCAAAGCGGTCAAAAAATTCAAACATAAAGTCTACCTCCGGAATCGACCCTTTCCGGAACAGGTCTACTACTTCATACAATCTTTTCTGCTTACCGGTATAGGCTTCATACGCCCGTTCCAAACCTCCGCCGGAAATATATGTCTCTATGCAACCACGTTTTCCGCAATAGCATGATACGCCCTGGGGATCAATTGATGTATGACCCCATTCTCCCGCAATTCCCTGACGCCCTGAAAAAACCTCCCCTTTATAAACAATTCCGCCTCCGCAACCAGTACCCATTATCACACCAAACACCATGCGCTGCCCAACACCAGCGCCCATCATAGCTTCAGCCATAGCAAAGCAGTTGGCATCATTTTCAATAGCCACTTTTCTTTTTAGCCAGGCCTCCAGATCCTCTTTAAATGGCATTCCGTTCAGACATTGCGTATTTGAGTTCTTAAGCAACCCCGTTTTAACGGAAATAGAACCGGGAGTACAAATACCAATCGTATGAGAGGAATAAGCAATCTTATCAGCCAGATTATGATAAAGACCAACTACAGATCTTAAAATAGATTCATACCCCTTCTCCTGCTCTGTTTCGATTCTGCGTCGTATCACTTCACGATTATCCTCGTCCAAAACAATCCCTTCGATTTTTGTACCTCCAAGGTCAATACCTATTTTAAACATTCTGCGGTCAGTATTATTAAATTCAATTTATCAGATCAGCAATATAACATTTTCCCGGCATTCGTTTTATCTTTGACGCCTTAAAGAGAACAAACAATGTCAAAAAATTTCAAAAGATATACAATTACTTCTGCTCTTCCATATGCCAATGGACCTGTACATATCGGACATCTTGCCGGTGTTTATGTTCCTTCTGACATTTATACCCGCTTTCTCAGATTAAAAGAAAAAGATGTGGTTTTTGTTTGTGGTTCAGATGAACACGGCGTGCCAATCACTATGCGGGCAAAAAAAGAAGGAGTTACACCTCAGCAGGTAGTTGACAAATATCACACTATTATTAAAGACTCTTTCGAGCAATTCGGAATTTCATTTGACATATATTCGAGAACATCTTCTCCTGTTCATTACGAAACATCCTCTGCTTTCTTTCTCGATCTGGACAAAAAGGGCGTATTTGAGGAGAAAGTAAGCGAACAGTTTTTTGACCCTAAAGCTCAGCAGTTTCTGGCTGACAGGTACATTGTAGGCACCTGCCCTAAATGCAGCTTTGACAATGCATACGGAGATCAGTGCGAAAAGTGTGGCTCAACGTTAAGCCCCTCCGAGCTTATCAATCCTAAAAGTATGCTTAGTGGTGAAAAACCGGTTCTTAAAGAGACCAGACACTGGTATCTACCTCTTAATCAGTTTGAAGACTGGCTAAAACAATGGATACTGGAAGACCACAAGGACTGGAAAACGAATGTATACGGGCAGTGTAAATCCTGGATTGATCAGGGGCTGCAGCCCAGAGCTGTTACCCGAGATCTTGACTGGGGAGTACCTGTGCCAAAACCGGATGGAGCCGGCAAAGTGCTTTATGTATGGTTTGATGCTCCTATCGGTTACATTTCTGCGACCAAAGACTATTTCAGACAACTTGCTGACCGGAATATAGGCAGCGAAGCCGATTGGAAAAAATACTGGCAGGACGATGAAACAAAGCTGGTCCATTTTATCGGGAAAGACAATATTGTCTTCCACTGTATCATATTTCCCGCCATGCTCAAAGCACACGGGGAATATATTCTTCCGGACAACGTTCCGGCCAATGAATTCCTGAATCTGGAAGGCAATAAAATATCAACTTCCCGTAACTGGGCCGTATGGCTTCATGAATATCTGCAGGACTTTCCCGGCAAACAGGACGTGCTTCGATACGTTTTATGTGCAAATGCTCCTGAAACAAAAGACAATGATTTTACCTGGAAAGATTTTCAGGCCCGCAATAACAATGAGCTCGTTGCCATTTATGGTAATTTTATTAATCGTGCGGTTGTACTTACCCATAAGTATTTCAACGGGATAGTCCCGGAATGCGGCTCTCTGACTGAAATTGATCTGGAATTAACAGAAAAAATCCGTGAATTTCCGGCAAAAATCGCTGATTCAATTGAACAATACCGGTTCCGTGAAGCCCTGACTCTGGTAATGGATCTTGCCAGAGCCGGCAACAAATACCTGGCCGGTACCGAACCATGGAAAATAATCAAAGACGATGAGTCACGGGTAAAAACCATACTTAACTTATCGTTGCAGGTTGCTGCCAACCTGACGGTTGTATCTGCTCCGTTCATGCCTTTTACAGCTGCGACATTGAGAGAAATTCTGAATATTACTGAATTAAAATGGGCTGACGCCGGGAACAGTGATTTAGTAAAGGCCGGACATTCTGTTAATCAGGCAAAACTTCTGTTTGAAAAAATTGATGATGCTGTTATTGAAGAACAATTACAGAAGCTCGAAACTACGAAGGCTCTTAACGAAGCCGAACAGGCATCTGTAAAGCCATCCAAGGACCTGGTAACATTTGATGACTTCCAGAAAATAGACATCCGGGTTGCAACCATTATCGAGGCGGAAAAAGTGGCAAAAACAAAGAAGCTTTTAAAGCTGAAGCTGGATACGGGCATAGACCAGCGTACGGTCGTCAGCGGTATTGCAGAATATTACGAACCTGAAAATATTATTGGCAGGCAGGTTTGTCTGCTCGCCAATCTGGCCCCGCGTGCAATAAAGGGAATCGAGTCACATGGAATGATCCTCATGGCCGAAAACCCGGACGGCAGCCTTAGCTTTGTCAGTCCGCAAAATACTATAAAAAACGGGGGTATTGTTGCCTGACATTGCACAAAATTTTACAAAAAAAGCTGTCTTTTCAGGCGGCTTTTTTTTGTTGTATTATTTTTCGATAAACTTCATAAAAAAGAACCTTTTATAAAATGTTCTTTTTATAAAATAGATCCCTGGTATAAAGCAACAAAAATACAATATACACTTGAACAACATTTTATCTGCCTGCCAAAATATAACCAATTCCTAAAAGAAAGCAGATTCCACACCTGAGACTATTTTCAATAACCCGCATTTTTAAAACAAATAAAACCAATCTAAATAAATATATCTCCAGTTCAGCATTAAATATTACCTTAAGAAACCGGCATAATACATAGCAAAACGACTTTTTTAGCCGGGGCTAGGAATACATTAAAAATAATATATATATTTACAACGTTTATTTGATATAAAATACATCAATTATGAAAAAAGAAGTAAGTCTTGCCAAACTAAAGCAAATAGGCAGCCGGCTCGCTGAATATCTGAGCACGAAGAAGATCGGGATAAACGAACTGGGACGTATGACCAACACCTCCGGCGCTCAGATCTCTTTCATTATTCAGGGCAAAAAATACGGAGTTGACAAATTTCTGTCAATTCTGGAAGCATGTCCGGATCTTAATCCAAGCTGGTTTATGTACGGAAAAGGTCCGATGCTCAAAGGATCCGGTCTATCGAAAGAAGATGAAGAACTTCAAAACGAAAAAAATGCGTTACTCATTGAGATCGAACGTTGCAAAGCTCAAATCGATAGTCTTACCGTTCTTGCCAGTGTAAAGGATCTTATGATTGAAAACCTTAACAGCACCATCAAAATAGCACAGGATTCAAATAAAGATCTAAAAGAAATGCTCAGTCTTTACAAAGGCATGATCGGAGCAGACAGAAGCCGCTCTGCCTAATGAAGATCGTATATCTGAATCCCAATGTGGAAGATGTTCTCCCAAAAAAAGTTGAAATTATTCAATACAATGGTAGAAATTATATCGAATTTGGTCAATATGAAAACATTGAACACATAGTGGATATTGCAATATCTCTTGCCAAGGAGAATGAAGTTCTGAAAGAACGGTTACAATTGCTTCAGGATAAGTTGGACACGCTGGGTTGAAAACAAATTATAAATCTTTTTTCAGCCACTTCAATGCTTCCTCCTTAGACTGAAACAGTCTGCTGGAAGGCCCGGGATTGTAAATCAACAGAAAAAAGTTGAACATAATCCTCGCAAATGAAGATGAGCTTACAATAAAGGCTCCTTTCGAAACTCCTTCCGTAGTATCCTTTGATGCAAAAAAGCTCATACTTTCTTTTGACACGTTTTTCACCTTGGTTAAATCCAGGAGCATGGGAAAGGTACGCCCTCTCGTAAATATCTTTCTGGTTGCAATTATATTCTTGGCTATTGCAAGAGTGAGCATTTCCATCTCCTTATAGTCGGCAAATAAAATTCCGTCTTCAATACGGTATTGTATGTATGCTGACTCGACAAATTCGTAATCCATTAATTAATTATAAAAACTATTTTAAAATCTCTGATTAACTGACATATACACGGATAAATGTATTCAACGGCTTCGTACAGCAATCTGAATAGTCACAAAAGCAACTATTGACTTAAACTGAAAGCCAATGACCTTGCATCCATGTATAGAACAATCATTATAAACCTCAGAAACGGAGTTTTATAAAAATATTAATGTAGGGGGTATTTGTCTGCAAGTTATAAAAAAAGAAATGAAGCGCAAGGCATAGACTAGTAGCTTTTATATATAAATTCATTAATTTATGCAAAGCGACGCTATTCCTCTGCTACAGGAGATGAGCTACCTTTATTAAAACAGAAATCTCACACAACATAGAGTTTAAACACTCCTTCTTTAATCGCCCCCTGGCTTACTATATACAAAGGGAGTTCTCTCAATATTTTATCAGTTAACACCATTCATCGCCCTGTCTATACCAATTGTAGACATAGCCAGAATACCTTCGCCTGCCTTATCCATAAAGGCCGGGAGCTGCGACAACTCTTCCGGAGTAAAATTTCCTAATACATAATCGGACTGCCTGCCCTTGGCAAAGTCACCACCCACTCCAAAACGAAGTCGGGGATATTCTTCTGTACCCAAAACCTGCTGTATGTTTCCCAAACCATTATGACCGCCACTAGAACCCTTTTTCCGCATCCGTAACTTACCAAATGGTAACGCAATATCATCAGTGATCACCAGCATATTGGAAAGATCCATTTTTTCCTGCTGCAGCCAGAAACTAACAGCTTTCCCACTTAGATTCATATAAGTGGCTGGTTTCAGAAGTACAAAACTTCTTCCCTTATACCTTCCTCTGGCAATCCATCCATATCGCTCCTGATTAAAAACAGTATCTAGTCTCTCTGCAAAACGGTCCAATGTCAAGAACCCTATATTGTGTCTGGTTAGCTCATATTCCGGACCAGGGTTTCCCAAGCCACAAATAAGATATTTCATACAATAATAATTGAGGAAGTAAGATATGCTTAAAAATAAAGAATCCTGTTCAGATTTGAACAGGATTCTTTAATAAACCTAATTATGAAATAATTATTTCTCAGACTGCTGTCCTTTAAGAGATCTTGGAATATCAACAGTTACAACCGGGTTGGATTTCGGATTAAGAATTACATAGTTACCAGGCTTAACATCACTTACCTTGGCAGATTTACCCAAATCCAGAGAGGAAATATCAATACTTATAGACTCTGGCATATCCTTAGGCAAACCTTTCACTTTGAATCTCCTTAACTTCTGAACCAGCTTACCCCCTTTTACTACACCGGGAGCAGTTCCTTCAAATACAACCGGAATCTCCATTGTAATAGGCTTGTCAGCTCTAAGCAATAAGAAGTCAGCATGCAGCAATACTTCACTTACAGGATGGAATTGTACTTCCTGCAATTTGCATTCATATTTCTGACCTGCAACTTCAAGTTCTACAAAGTGCGGAGTCTCTGTATAGACAAGATCTTTGAAGAAATATGCCGGCGTATGAAAATGTATCTGCTCTTTTCCGCCATACAGTACGCAAGGGACATTACCTTCCTCTCTTACCTGAGCAAGCTCTCTCTTGCTGAGATTTGCTCTTTTAAACCCTATAATCTCTAGCTTTTTCATTTGATTATATTATTTGTTTTAAATTATAATTACACTATAAATAAAGAACTAATAGACTCATTACCCTGTAGCTTCTTTATCGCATTTGCAAAAAGATCGGCAACAGTCAGCACCCTTATTTTGGGGGAAGTATGAGCCAGCGGTATCGTGTCTGTTACAACAAGTTCTTCCAAAACCGAATTTTCTATATTGTCGTATGCTTTACCCGACAAAACAGGATGCGTAGCAATAGCTCTTACGCTTTTCGCTCCTTTATCCATAATCATCTGCGCTGCCTTGGTAATAGTCCCTCCGGTATCAATCAAATCGTCCACCAGCACCACATTAGCACCTTCCACATCTCCGATCAACTGCATGCTCGCAATTTCATTCGCTTTTTTCCGGTGCTTATCACAAACGACCAGATCAGCCTGAAGATAGTTAGAAAAGCCCCTTGTTCTTGCAACACCACCAACATCCGGGGAAGCAAAAACGAGATTTTCGAGATTCAGCTTTCTCAGGTAAGGCACAAAGATGGCAGCGCCATCCAGGTGATCTACCGGAAAATCAAAAAAGCCCTGAATCTGGCCTGCATGAAGGTCACAAGTCATCAGACGATCCGCGCCGGATGCCTGAAACAGATTCGCAACCAGCTTTGCTGCAATCGGAACTCTAGGGCGATCTTTTCTGTCCTGACGTGCATAACCAAAATAGGGTACAACAACAGTAACGTATGCTGCAGAAGCTCTTCGCGCAGCATCCACCATAAGAAGCATTTCCAGAATATTATCTGCCGGTGGAATGGTACTTTGTATAATGAAGACATCCTGCCCTCTGATCGACTCGTCAAAGTTGACTGATATTTCCCCGTCACTGAACCTTTTAAGGGTTACAGATCCCAGAGGTAATCCATAAGAAGCAGCGATTTTTTCAGCAAGAGGACGGGACGAGGTACCGGAGAAAAGCTTTAAGCCTGACATGTGGTTGTGATCCGTTTTAAATTAATAATCCCGGTGATTACCGGGATTATGAGTTTGTTTTATGTTGTCCGACCAGGGATCGAACCTGGACTCTTCTGAACCAAAATCAGACGTGTTGCCAGTTACACCATCGGACAAAATTCCTTATCGATTTGCGAGTGCAAAGTTAATGACTATATAGTAAAATGCAAACATCATCAGTCCTTTTTTTACTTTTTTTTCAAATAAACTGATAAAATGAAACAAAACTCTTTTCATATTCCTTTTATACCTAAGAAACGCACGAATTATCCATTTCATTAATTCTTTATCTCATGAAAGACTCAACCAAAATCGCACTGGGGGTATTGGGTGGCATTGCTGCCGGTACTATTATCGGAATGCTGTTTGCACCCGACCGGGGAGAAAATACAAGAAAAAAAGTATCTGATCAGTCCGAAAAACTAAAGGATGACATAAGTTCGAAGCTGCAACAGAGCGTAGACAGAATGAATACACTCACTGAGTCTGCTTTTAATCTGATCAACGATTACAAAGGAAAAATCCGAAAAGAAGCACAACAGGACAATCCGGCACCCAGTCAAAATACCCCGTATTAAAAACGATTCAGCGAGAAAGGTCCATACAGCAGACCTTTCTCGTCAACGATCAATAGGTAAGATTAGGTCCAAGCCATTTTTCAGCTTCCTCTATACTCATACCTTTTCGGGAAGCATAATCCGTTACCTGATCCTTTTCAATTTTACCCAATCCGAAATATCTGGATTCCGGATGGGAGAAATACATTCCGCTTACCGAAGCAGCCGGATACATGGCATTGCTCTCGGTTAGCTGAATCCTTGTTTCTTCACTGACATTAAGCAGCCCAAACAATACCGGCTTTTCCGTATGATCAGGACATGCCGGGTACCCTGGAGCCGGACGGATCCCTGTATAAGCCTCCTTAATCAGATCTTCATTTGACAAAGCTTCCCCGGTTGAGTATGCCCATAATTCCTTACGCACTTTTTCATGCATAAGCTCGGCAAATGCCTCTGCCAGACGATCGGCAACAGCTTTTACCATAATAGAATTGTAGTCATCCAGCTCCTTGACATAATGCTCTATCAATGGCTCAATACCAAGTCCTGCCGTTACTGCAAAAAAACCAATATGATCCTTTACTCCCGTTTCTTTAGGAGCGATAAAATCAGCAAGACTCAGGTTTGGAATACCGGTTCCTTTTTTTCCCTGCTGCCTGAGAAATTCAAATCGCTTCAATACCTCTTTACGGGTTTCATCACTGTAGACTTCCACCGTATCACCATTCACTGTATTGGCAGGATAAATCCCGATGATACCATTGGCCTGCAAAAGCCTGTCCCGAATGATTACGTCAAGCATGGCATTGGCATCATCATACAGTTTTCTGGCTTCCTTGCCGATGACCTGATTTTCAAAAATCTGAGGATACTTTCCTTTCAGCATCCATGTCTGAAAAAACGGTGTCCAGTCAATATATTTTCTTATTTCCTCAAGAGGATATTCATTAAAACATTTTTTACCGGTAAAGGCCGGCTGGGGAGCAGCATAATTTTCCCAGTCTATTTTCAGCTTATTTTTCTTAGCCTGCTCATAGGTGAGATAGTTTTTTTCCTCTTTACGATTGGCATGGGTTTCACGCATCTGCTGATATTCACGTTTGGTATCCGCGAAAAAGGACTCTCTCGTATCCCGGCTAATCAGACTACTTGCAACAGGCACACTTTTGGAGGCATCCAGCACATACACAACAGGGCCGCTATAATGCGGATCAATTTTCACAGCCGTATGAATTCTTGATGTAGTAGCCCCGCCTATCAACAGAGGAATTGAGAAACCTTCTCTTTGCATTTCCTTAGCCACATGTACCATTTCGTCCAGAGAAGGTGTAATAAGACCGCTCAGACCGATGATATCAACATTATGCTCACGGGCAGCCTCCAGAATTTTTTCAGAAGGTACCATGACCCCCAGATCAACAATTTCGTAATTGTTGCACGCCAGCACAACACCGACAATATTTTTACCAATATCGTGAACATCTCCTTTCACAGTTGCCAGCAGTATTTTACCGTTATTCTGACTTCCTCCTGGGTTTTTTCTTTTCTCTTCTTCCAGAAACGGCATCAGATAGGCCACTGCTTTTTTCATTACTCTGGCACTCTTGACGACCTGAGGAAGGAACATCTTGCCGGATCCAAACAGATCACCAACCACGTTCATTCCAGCCATAAGCGGCCCTTCAATCACTGTCAGAGGACGGACATATTTTACTCGGGCTTCCTCGGTGTCCTGATCAATATATTCAACAATACCTTTTACCAGAGCATGCGTCAGTCGTTCTTCTACTGTTCCTTTTCTCCATTCTTCGTCCTTTTCCTGCACCTTGCCCTTGCCTTTAAGACCTTCGGCAAATTCGAGCAAACGCTCCGTTGCATCATCTCTTCTGTTCAGCAGTACATCCTCTACTCTCTCAAGCAATTCTGCAGGAATATCATCGTATACCTCAATCATGGCCGGATTGACAATTCCCATATCCATACCTTCCTTTATGGCATGGTAGAGAAAAGCCGAATGCATCGCTTCCCTGACCACATTGTTCCCTCTGAAAGAGAACGACACATTACTGACTCCACCGCTAACATGAGCCCCCGGCAGATTTTCCCGTATCCAGCGTGTAGCCCGGAAAAAATCAAGGGCATTGTTTCTGTGCTCTTCAATTCCCGTACCTACAGGAAATATATTAGGGTCAAATATTATATCGGAAGCCGGAAATTTTACTACATCGACCAGTATCCGGTAGGAGCGTTCACAAATCTCAATTCTTCGTTCGTAATTATCCGCCTGCCCTTTCTCGTCAAAAGCCATCACTACTACTGCCGCACCATACATTTTAATTTTAGATGCCTGATCAATAAACTCTTTTTCACCTGCTTTCAAGCTGATCGAGTTGACCACTCCCTTTCCCTGGATACATTTTAACCCGGCTTCTATGATTTCCCACTTGGATGAGTCAATCATTATGGGCACTCTTGCTATATCAGGTTCTGCAGCAATCAGATTCAGGAACTTAACCATTGCTTTCTTGCCATCAAGCATTCCTTCATCCATATTAATATCAATGATCTGTGCTCCGCCTTCGACCTGATTTCTGGCTACCTCAAGCGCTGCATCATAGTTCCCTTCTTTAATAAGACGGAGAAACATAGCCGAACCGGTAACATTGGTCCGCTCACCGATATTGACAAAGTTTGATTCTGGAGTAACTATCAGCGGTTCAAGTCCGCTCAGCTTTAATGGCGGCAATTGTTTATTTTGATGCATAGTTCGTTTCTTAATTCAATCCGGAATAGACAATAATTATTCTGAAATTGCCTGGTTAAGCTCACGCGGCTGAAATCTGGCCGCAGCTTCTGCAATTACCCGAATATGCTCCGGTGTAGTACCACAGCATCCCCCGATAATATTCAGAAGGCCTTCTTTAAGAAAAGACTCGATCTGCTCTCCCATCTGCTCTGCTGTCTGGTCATATTCTCCAAACTCGTTTGGCAGGCCGGCATTGGGATGAGCGCTTACATAAAAATCTGCTCTGGACGCCAGTACCTGCAAATATGGTCTCAGCTCTTTTGCTCCTAAAGCACAATTTAAGCCTATGCTTAAAAGAGGCAGATGTGATACGGAAATTAAAAAAGCTTCGGTTGTCTGTCCGGACAGAATGCGTCCGCTGGCATCTGTAATAGTGCCGGATACCATAATCGGATATTCCTGCCCGATTTCTTTAAACGTTTCCTGAGCTGCATACAAGGCAGCCTTTGCGTTTAGTGTATCAATGATCGTTTCAAACAAAATAATATCCGCTCCTCCATCAATCAACGCTTTAATCTGTTGCCTGAACGCGACCACAAGTTCATCAAACGTAATGGCCCGGAAGCCAGGGTCATTTACATCGGGTGAGATGGAAGCCGTTTTATTGGTCGGTCCGACGGATCCGGCTACAAAACGAGGCTTATGAGGCTCGCGTTGTGTAAATTCATCAGCAATCTCTCTGGCTATCTTTGCAGACTGATAATTAATATCATATACCAGATGCTCTACTTTGTAATCAGCCTGAGCTATGGTTGTTCCGCTAAAAGTATTGGTTTCAACAATATCAGCTCCCGCCTCAAAATACTGCCGATGAATCTCTTTTATAATATCGGGACGGGTAATGGAAAGCAGATCATTATTGCCCTTTAGCGGGAAAGGATGATCCTTTAATGCGTCATTTCTGAAATCTTCTTCTGTCAGTTTATAACGCTGAATCATTGTCCCCATGGCTCCATCCAGTACCATGATACGGTCTTTGAGAATCTCCCTCAGTTTATTTATCATACCATTCATACGTATTTGCCGGAAAGTGCTGAAAAAGAGAAGGAGTCTCCTTATCTTTCTTTCGGTATTAACTACCGAAAGTGGGAGTTGGCACCCGTCTTTCGCGGGTTGCCAAGACTTCTTCGGGCCCATTCCCTCAGTCTTTCCGGATAAGTTTGGCAAAAGTAAGCAATTATGCAGTAAAAGTAACAGAGAACGAAATTTAAAGTTTATTCGCTGCAAGACTCCTGAACAAGACTTTTTGCATTTTTTTACCGGAAATAAAGTTTATTTTTTGTAAAATAGCAGAAAGGGAAACCCCTGATCATAAAACGCCACTAAGCACAATTACGATTATTAAAGCAGATTTAAAACTTGCCGCCGTTGATATAGGCTCAAACGCTATCCGATTTCAGGTAACAGCTGTTCTTACCTACCGGGATACGCTTTCATTTAAAAAAATAGAATATGTCCGTTTTCCTCTGCGACTTGGAGAAGATGTCTTTCAAAACGGAGAAATAAGCGCAGAAAAAGAAGCGAAGTTTATCAAGCTCATGCAAACATTCAAAAATTTGTTTGAGCTGTATGAAGTCGACGATTATTTGATTTGCGCTACATCAGCCATGCGGGAATCCCGCAATGGCAGAGATATCGCCTACAAAGTCAAAGACCTGCTCGGAGTCGAAATAAATATCATTGACGGAGATGAAGAAGCAGATCTGATCAACCGGGTTCTGATGAATGAAATAACTTCCGGAAGCACCATCCATATAGATGTGGGTGGCGGAAGTACCGAAATCAATATTTTTGTTGACCGGATCAAAGTTGCCACCAGGTCGTTTAAAATCGGCTCTGTACGCTGCCTGCGCAAACAGGACTCTCCCGGTGAATGGAATGAAATGGAAGCCTGGATCAAAAAGCATACATCCGGCTTACGCAGACCTGTAACAGCCATCGGAACCGGTGGAAATATCGGAAAAATTTACGAACTGTCAGAACTGGCCAAATCCAGAAAGTTCCGCCCCAATATCTCTTTAAAGAAAATCGAAGACGTGATACGCAAAGTGGAAGCGCTGGATTATGAAGAAAGAATTCACGTTCTGATGCTAAATCCTGACAGAGCCGATGTAATTATTCCTGCATCCGCAATATATACAAAGGCCATGAAATGGTCTGGTGCAAACGATATGATTGTACCGGAAATCGGTCTTAAAGACGGCCTCATGCTGATGCTATATGAGCGCAATAAGCCGGATTCTGCTGCATACAGCCGGATTGAAAATACCAATAAATATCAGAAGTAATACACAAGTCCCCCCTCATGAAACACCGGAAGCAAACGCCTGCTCAATATGAGCAGCCACCTGTTTCATGAGCCACATAGGAGTACTTGTCGCCCCGCAAATCCCTACAGAGTCCTCTGCCCTGATCCAGGAAAGATCAAGCTCTGACTCGTTCTCTATAAAATAACTACGTTCATTTTCCTGCTTACAGACGCTGTATAAAGCTTTCCCGTTTGAGCTTTTCTTTCCGCTGACAAAAACAATAACATCATGTTCCCGGGAAAACTTTTGCAACTGAGGCTCTCTGTTTGAAACCTGGCGACAGATACTGTCATTCGCATCAAACTCAACACTATCCAATGCATTAGCTTCGGAAATACGTTGCTCTATCTGCTCCTTAAGGTTATAAAACCCTTTGGTACTCTTTGTTGTCTGACTGAATAAGGTAACAGGGCGACTGTAATCAATAAGGCTCAGATCCTCTTCAGACGTTACAATAATGGCATCACCCTTGGTTTGTCCGGCAAGCCCTATGACCTCAGCATGTCCTTTCTGCCCATAGAGCACAACTTGTCCGTTGTTTTCAACAGCTTTGTCATAAGCGTGTTTCACCCGGTTTTGCAGCTTCAGTACAACCGGGCAGGATGCATCAATTAATTCGATATTATTTTCAAGGGCAATCTGATATGTTTCAGGTGGCTCCCCATGCGCACGAATCAACACTTTGCAGTCCCGGAGATTTTGCAGATCCTCTCTGCCAATAACCACCAGCCCCTTTGCATTAAGCCGCTGTACCTCCATCCCATTATGCACAATGTCGCCCAGACAGTATAAAGAATCGCTCGTTTCAAGCTCATCTTCGGCCATCTGAATGGCGAACTCAACACCAAAACAGTAACCGGAATTTTTGTCTATTATAACATTCATATGATTCAGCTAAGCTGTCTTGAATAATCTTCAATTATTTTAGCAGTAGCGAGATTGACTACCATTTCCACCTGCTCATCTATTGTCATAAAAGAAGAATCAAGCACATAGGCATCGTCTGCTTTTTTCAGAGGACCTTCAGTACGGGTAGTATCAATGGTATCTCGTTTTACAAGATTTTGTTTTATCTCTTCAAGATCTACAACCTGCTTTCGTTCGAGCAATTCCTGTTGCCGCCTTTCCGAACGAATATTCAGATCTGCCTGCATAAATATTTTAAGTTCCGCGTCAGGAAAAACCGCGGTCCCGATATCCCGTCCATCCATCACAAAGCCTTTTTTTCTTGCCAGCTTTTGCTGCAGAGCAACCATGGATTTGCGGACCTCCGGAATCGCACTTACTTCGCTGACTTTTTCCGAAATATACATTTTACGTATTTCATCCTCTACATTAAGTCCATTGAGAAAAGTTTCGTTTCTTTCTGTTTTGGGATTGTAGATAAACTGAATCTGTATGTTATCCAGAGCCTCTCCTATTGCCTTAGGATTTGTCAGGTTAATATAATTCTTCTGAAAGTACAGTGTAACAGATCTGTACATCGCGCCCGTATCAATATAGCCATACCCAAGCTTGGCAGCCACCTTCTTTGCAGTAGTACTCTTACCACAAGCCGAATACCCGTCAATGGCTATAATAATCTTTCTCATTAACCAAATTTAGCACTTACAATACGAACTCAAAAAGATTTACTTCAAATAAAGCGTAACGGAAGATACGAAAAAATACAGGCCTTTTTTCAATGTGTCGGATAAAAAAAACGGATTACTGTCAACAGTCCTTCATAGGGCCGGGGCATGGTATAGGACGATTAGGCTTTATCGATTGTCCCTTGGTTTTTCCATTCGATTTTCCGGAAGCTGAACAAGCCTGAAACAGGATGATTGGTATAAAAAACCACTATCAGGAAAACTGAAGCATATTTTCTCATTAAAGATTATCTCTGTTAGTAGCTTAATCTAGCAATCTTTCATCGGACAAGGCATGCGTCCATTCTTAGGCTGCTGCTTCCCTTTAGTCTTCCCCGTATTTTTTTTAGTGATACAGCTTTCTGCAGAGAAACCTATTAGCGCAATACTCACAACAAGAACCAGAATATTTTTTTTCATCAGAATAATTTTTCAACGTCCCGGGAGACACTTCCTTATGTTCTATCAGGAAGCCTCCGGGAGAATTGTATATGCAAAATATAAAAAAAAATAAAAATAATTTAAAAAGTCAATTGATTCCAAATAAATAAACACACATAATATTGACTAATAATTAATTATAACAAATTCCACTCTTCGATTAAGCTTTCTGGTCGCTTCGGTTTCATTACTTGCAACAGGTTTATTCCCTCCAAAAGCTCTGGTTTGAATTCGTATAGGGTTAATTCCCTCTCTGATTAAAAATTCCCGGATTGTCTTAACTCTGTCACGCGAAAGCTGCATATTTAGCTCCGGATCCCCGATACCATCTGTATGTCCATGCAATTCGATGACAATAGTCGGATTATCACGCAGCAACTCTCCTATTTCCATCAGTTGTTTATATGAGGATTCCAGCAAAACAGCTTTACTCTGCTCAAAAAAAACATTTTTAAGCTCCATCCGGAAACCTTTTTTGATTGGCTTCAGAGAAAGCTCCTCACGTAAAACTGTATAATCTTTTCTTTCAGGAACCTGAATTACTTCTTCTTTGGGGAAATATCCTTTTGTTTCAACTGAAACTACATATTTTCTGCCTTTTTCAAGCAAAATAGAGTACCGGCCTGTCAAAGGATCTGCATCTGCCTCTGCTACCTGCTCACCGGTATCAGCTCTTCGTACACGTATCTTCGCATGTATCGGTTCATTACACTCCTGATCTTTTACTTTACCTACCATAATCATCGCATTGTTTTCCTCCAGCACTTTTCCCAACTGTTGCCTGGATTGCCAGTCTGTGCCATCAAAAGAATAAAATTCTGTTTGTCTCTGTCCTGCCATGTCCATAGTATTAGACTGTTCCGGAGGCTTCCGGCCAAAATCCGGTCTGCCTGTAGCAGGAGTCTCTCCGTTATGCTCTCCCGCCTGCACAAAAAACTGTTCTGTCTGCGCTTTGTCGCTCAGCAAATCATTCTGAAAGCCCACTGATGCTCTCGGAAGCCTGCTCCAGGAGTCGCAGAGTTGCCGGCATACATAGTTCCGGTATTCATCATAAAAGCAAAAGCAGGATGAGTCTCTGGTCTTTTGATAGGCGTTGGCAATAGCCTTGCTGGCAAACTGATTTCCTTTTATCGATATCTCCACTCTGCGATTCATGCTTCTGCCTTCCTCCGTCCTGTTAGAGGCTACCGGCATAGATTCTCCATATCCGTTGATCCGGAAACGCAACGGACTTACTCCCTGCTTTATCGTGTACCGGGCTACTGCCGCAGCTCTTCTTCGCGACAGATTTTCGTTGTATATGTCATCTCCGGTATTATCCGTATGCCCTGCCACTTCAATCAGTGTTCCGTGATACTTGTTTAATACCCGTGCCAGATCCTTTAGGACCGATGCCGATGATTCATCCACTATATCACTGTCTACATCAAATAGTATCTGGCTGTTGAATGTAATTTTAATATCATCACCCAATCGGACGATCTTTGCATTTTTCAATTCTGTCCTCAATTCTTCTATCTGCTGATCAATTATGTCCAGCACAAGTCCGGATGAGTCTTTTGAGGCAATATGAACTGACTTCTGAATTGATTTCACCGTATCTGTCCTCTCTGCCTCCAGAGTCATCTGAGGTTCCTCTGGTTTATTACTTAAACACGAAAAAAGTATAAGAGGCAAAAAAACAATATGGCGAACACTTTTCATCAGCTCTCAATTGGTATTCCAATAAGAAAACCAAGCCTTAAATCGGATTGTTTAACACAAAAACAAAAGACTATAAAAACGAAAAACCTGCTTCAGGGCATTTTACCCCAAAAGCAGGTTTTAACATCGTAAAGTTCAATATTCCGGAAATATCAGCTTTTGCCTACAGCAGACAGCAAATCGGATTGTGTTATGATATGTATGGAATTATCTTCATCACGCACTAAAAGTGCCTGATTTTCTTTCGAAATCAGTGAAGACAAAACATCAACGGTATTATCCATTCCTACAAAAGTAAACGGCGGTCTCATCACATCGCTGATTTCCTTCTCTTTTAACCCCGGATCATCGATCAGCTTTTTTAGTATTCCCGTATCAGTGAGGCTACCTACGATACTACCTGCATCATCGATCACCGGAATCTGAGATATTGCCATTTTACTCAGCAAACCAATTGCGTCTGCTACTTTTTGGGAGGCCTTGATGGTAATCAGCTTGCTGTTCACCTGATTGGCTATTATCTCCCGCGCGGTAGAGAACTTGCGGTCCTCCAGATAACCACGTTCTTTCATCCACTGGTCATTGTATATTTTAGCCAGATATCTTGTACCATGATCTGGCAATATAATTACCATGATATCGTCCTCTTTAAGATTCACTCTGGCAAATTCAAGCGCACCAAAAACTGCAGCGCCGCTGGACCAGCCAACAAATAAGCCTTCCTCTCTGGCAAGTCTTCTGGTCATTACAGCAGCATCCTTATCAGTTACCTTGACAAACTGATCAATCAGGTCAAAATCTACATTTTTCGGAAGGATATCCTCCCCTATTCCTTCGGTACCATAGGGATAGATCTCATTAGGATCAAATTCCCCTGTCTCTTTATACTTTTTAAAGACCGAACCATATGTATCAATACCCAGTGTAAAAACCTGACTGTTCTGTTCTTTCAGGTATTTTGACACACCACAAATCGTCCCTCCGGTTCCTACTCCGGCTGCATAATGCGTAATCTTACCGTCTGTATCTCTCCATATTTCCGGCCCTGTCGATTGATAATGAGCCAACGTGTTGGATAAATTATCGTACTGATTCGGATAAAATGAATTGGGAATCTCCTTATTCAGACGGGCAGCCGTGCTGTAATAAGACGCGGGATCAGAAGGTTCCACATTCGTCGGACATACAATTACCTCTGCTCCCAACGCTTTCAGCGCATCAATCTTTTCGGTTGACTGCTTATCAGTCGTTGTAAAAATACATTTATATCCTTTGGCGATAGCCGCCAGTGCCAGGCCCATTCCCGTATTTCCGGAAGTTCCCTCGATAATGGTTCCTCCTGGTTTTATTTTACCGGCTTTTTCTGCATCTTCCAGCATTTTTACAGCCATCCGGTCCTTTACAGAATGTCCCGGATTGAAATATTCTACCTTAACGAGAATAGTTCCTTTTACTCCTTTCGAAAGCCGGTTGAGCTTCACCAAAGGCGTATCCCCGATTGTATCGATTATCGAATTATAGATCATACTTACAAAACCCTCAAAAAAATAGTTTAATTCGCTTACTTCGGCAAAAGTAATGCCTGATTATAATATTCAAATAATCCGGGAAAATGTAAAGAAAAGATGAGAAAGAATTTTACCGGAATAATCTCCCGGTTTCAAACGCAAAAAAATCAGGAAAGCTTTCCGGCAAGCAGATACAATACAGCCATACGAACAGCTACCCCGTTTTCTACCTGATCAAGAATAATCGAATGATGAGAATCAGCTACATCGCTGCTTAGCTCAACCCCTCTGTTGATGGGCCCAGGGTGCATAATAACAATTTCTTTATCAAGACTGTCAAGCAATTCTTTATTAATTCCATAATAAAGAGAATATTCCCTAAGTGACGGAAAATATTTTATAGTCTGTCTTTCCAACTGGATACGCAGCACATTGGCCACATCGCACCATTGCAGCGCTTTTCTGAGATCCAGTTCTACTTTAACCCCAAGGTCGGTAATATGTCTGGGCAGCAAGGTTGCCGGACCACAAACCATAACTTCGGCACCAAGTTTTTTGAGCGCAAAAATATTAGACAAAGCTACCCGTGAATGCAGAATATCACCGAAGATACATACTTTTTTACCGGCCACATCGCCCAGCTTCTCTCTGATTGAAAACGAATCAAGCAAAGCCTGGGTCGGATGCTCATGAGTTCCATCACCCGCATTGACAATTTTAGCATCTATATGCTTCGCAAGAAAGTGCGGAGCCCCTACACTGGCATGCCGCATTACAATCATATCGACCTTCATTGCCAGAATATTATTGACCGTATCCAGCAGAGTCTCTCCTTTCTTTACAGAGCTCCCGGAAGCTGAGAAATTAACAACATCCGCGGAAAGCCTTTTCTCAGCAAGCTCAAACGACAACCTGGTTCTGGTCGAATTTTCGAAAAAGACATTGGCAATCGTAATATCCCTCAGCGAAGGGACCTTCTTGATCGGACGATTTATGACTTCTTTGAAATTGTCGGCAGTCTCAAAAATAAGATGAATATCCTCTGTTTTGAGATCTTTAATTCCAAGTAGATGCTTAACGCTTAATTCCTGCATTTTTTATGCTTCATTCTTTGAAACAAGGCTGATAAAATCTTCCTTTTCACCCTGCTCTGTAAATCGGACTATCACTTTTTCAGATTCCAGGCAGTTGACTTCTTTGCCGATAAAATCCGGTTGTATCGGCAGATCTCTGCTATATTTACGATCTACCAGCACACACAGGTCTACACTGGCAGGTCTGCCAAATGCGATCATGGCATCCAGCGCCGCACGTACCGTTCTCCCGGTATAGAGCACATCATCCACAAGGATCACTTTCTTATTTTCAATAAGAAAAGGGACTTTGGTTGCATTCGCCAGCAATGGCGCACTCTTTCTCCGGAAATCATCCCGAAAAAAGGTCACATCCAGGTAACCAACCGGCACTTCACTATTGAGAATAGGATTGAGTTTTTTGAGAATACGGTCTGCAAAATAGACCCCTCTGGGCTGAATAGCCAGAATAACCGTGTTCTGAAAATCATCATGCACTTCGATGAGCTGCTGACAAAGACGCTCAATCGTAATATTCATAAGGCGACTATCGATGATGATTCTCTTCTTCATGGCAAAGTTTGGCAAAGATACAAAAGTGCGACTGATACAAAACCTTAAACATAAAAAAAGTTAGCCTCAAGTATCTCTCCGATTAGTTATAACCACACTTTAACCCATTTACAAAACCTGACGGTCATAATGAATATATAACAGTCAGGTTCTGTACTTAACAACTATGGCTTTACCGCCACCACTCTCAGCCTTTTGTAATCGGCAAACAGCTTACCGTTATCAGTATGCAGCGTTGCATACTGGCGCTGGGTAAGCTCCAGTACCTGTTCTGTTTCTTCCGCTGTCATTCCCCGGAAAAAATATTCGCCAAACATCCGGAACCAGTCTTTAATCCCTGTCAAAGCGTCCGTCAGTTCAGTTGGCCTGTCATAATACTGTATCCAGGATATTCTGAAGCCCGTCTTTTCCAGAAGAGTCGCATATTCAGCCACTGACGGGAAGTACCAGAAATCAATCTGAGCATTCTCGCTGTGTCCTGTTCTGATAAGATTTTCTTTCAGCGTATCCACCATTGCTTTCACATTATCTTTACCGCCAAACTCGGCTATCAGACGACCTTTTCCCTTCAATGATGTATATATATTTCTCATTGCTTTTTCGGGATCTTCCAGCCAGTGAAATACGGCATTGGAAAATACAGCATCAAAACGGTTTACATAATGCATGTTTTCAGCTGCCTGTACCTGAAAATCTATGTCAGGATAATTTTCCCGGGCTTTCAGAATCATATCCTCTGAGGCATCAACACCCAACACACCGGCTTTCTTTTGCGCGATCTGATCTGTCAGGCTGCCTGTACCACAGCCCAGATCAAGTATGTATTCTCCTTCTGCCGGATTCAGTATTTCCAACAGAGATTCTCCGTACTGATAAACAAAGCGATGCTTATCGTCATACAATTTACTATTCCATATAATCATGGTAATCAGATTTTAAAATAAACAATAAACTCAGTATCGCGCGATGTGTCTACAAATATAAGCTTAGAGCATACTCCATGGTCAAGTATTTTTCATACATTTATTTTAAAAAAATCAGGTATGCTTATCCAGGAAGTCGCTCAGCGAACAGGTTTCAGCAAAGACACTATCCGTTATTATGAAAAAATCGGGCTGATCAGAACTTCCCGAAAACAGCGCAGGGACAACAACTATAAGGAATATAGTGAAGAAATCATAGAACGTCTTTTTATTGTAAAAAGAGCAAAGAATCTGGGATTTTCATTGAAAGAAATAAAGGATCTGATTGATTTGTGGGCCGGCAAAACGCTGAGCAAAGAAGAGCGGATAGCGCTGTTTAATTCCCGTATTACGATAATTGAAGATAAAATCAGGCGTCTGAATGAAGTCAGACACCTGATTTTAGAACGTATTGAACAGGTGAAAAAGGAATAGACTCCTTTACCTGATCGCGATTTTGTTAAAGTAGAAAACAGATCGTTTTCTTTTTATATCCTCTCCGCTGTTCCGGATTTTCTGGTATCCGTATACAATAAAGTACTTGTCATACCAATAGTGAACACTACTCAGCGCTGAACTTTTGACCACATCTTCCTGAAAACCGGTTTTGATAGAAATATGATCTTTGGCATCGATTACCTGATTATAGCGTATCGTTTTAGTAACAATATTATCATACGTGCCATAAGCCAGCTTTACTTCATCATAATGCACATTGACGCTTACCCTCTTGGCAAGCTTGTAGGATTTGAAATCGCCCATTTCAATAGAATTGTCCCACAGCATATTGCCTTCAAAATCAAATCCGACCACAATAGCATGTGAATACGCCCAACCGTCAAATACCGTTACATAATTGGTCTGCATGATTGGCACTCCATTGATAATGGTTGTATACGGATGCGCCTCGGACCGGTAGGTTGCATAGTAAGCTTCTGCAACCATCAGATATTGCCCGTCTTTCACAATCAGATCATGAACAAGAAACTGATGTTCCGTAGAAAACTCTCTGCCTTTTGCCTCCTCTTTTTCTTTTTTACGATAGATTTTATCAACTGCCCGATCTGAAAGAAAAGTAAAGAAATTTTTAAAATCTGTAAAGTTGTAGTATTTGATTACATAACTTGAATTATTGAGCAGACGGGCAAAATAAAGACCTCCGGCTCCCCTCGCATTTCCAATAGAATATGTACCGATGATTATTTTTTCATTTTCATTAATGGTATTGATCTTACCCGTCAGCAGATTATCATTTCCTTCCGGATTAATAATAAGATCATCCAGCAGCTGTTTTCCCTGAAATGTCTTTATATTGATAAATCTTTTTCTGTTGTCAGTTACTGAATACACCATATTAACTTCTTCATACAGGGTATCAATATCCATACTCTCATACACGGCATTTCCATCAAATTTCAGGGGAATTTCACCAACCTGTCCTGTATTGATATCCATATGTATCAGTACCGGACCTTTTTTGGTCTTTCCATTGATATATACAGAGTTTTTATACACATCCAGAGAGGACAATGAAAACTTCTTTGGCAGCTTTCCTGCCTTGGAACGGATTTCTCCGGTACGGACATTTAACTCTGTTACAACCATTTCCTCACGCCCGTATTTGCCATACAGAAAATAAAGAAACCCATCTGCATAAAAATGCTCCCGGATCGAATACGAAGCATCAATAATATAACCTGATTTCCAGTATTCCTTAAATTCGGTATCATAGCCGGTAAACAGCCATTTGACTTTGGTCCGCTGAGGCACTCTGTCACCGGATAAAGCATACATGACCACTCCATATTCTCCGACAGGTATCACTGAGTAATCATCATTGTTATTCTCAAGATCTATTTCAACCCTGAGCGGCTGCTCAATCTGGGCCACGCCTTGCAGAAAAAGACAGATAAGTATAAAAGTAATTGGAAACCTGAAAACCATATAGGCAAATTATAATAAGTTAAGTACGGCGCTTTTTGAAATCAAAACGAATTTTTACGCCGCATAATACATGCCAAAACTTTTCATGGATTATTCTTCTGAAAGTTCGAGAATAATATCAAATTCTTCCTTTTTAAGTCCCATGACAGAAAGCCTTGCCTGCTTGATCAGTGCTATATTTTCGAGCCTCGGGTCCTTCTTTATCTGCTCAAGCGTTACCGTTTTCTTTAATTTTTCTACCGGAACGATATCAACCACCACCCAGCGCTTATCCTCTGTGGTAGGGTCAGGATAATGCTCCTTTGCCACTTTGGCCAGTCCCACTACTTCTTTTCCTTCATTGGAGTGGTAAAACAATACAAGATCACCCTCCTTCATCGCCATCATATTATTTCTTGCCTGATAATTCCTGACGCCATCCCACATGGTCTTTTTATCTTTGATTAAATGATCAAATGAAAATTTGAAAGGTTCGGATTTTACTAGCCAGTAATTCATATGTTTATTTTAGATTAAAACATCCTGTAATCATTTCAGTCTGCAATTAAAGAATTTCCTGCTTTAGTTCTATGTTCTTTTATGAATGGTTCTAATTTTTAAATTTGTAAAGTGGAAAACGAACAAATCATCAAAAGTCTGAAGCTCTATGCCGCTTTAATGGAACTTCACGAAGAAAACACTTTTAAAATTAAAAGTGTCCAGAATGCGGTTTTTGCATTGGAAAAGCTTGACACGCCACTCCATGCTCTGCCAGCAGGAGAAATCGAAAAACTGGAAGGAATAGGCAAGTCTGTCAGCGCTAAAATTACTGACCTGATTCATAAAGGGAGCTTTGATGATCTTAGTGAGCTTGCACAAAAAACGCCCCAGGGTATCGTATCCATGCTGGGCATTAAAGGTCTGGGACCTAAGAAAGTCAGAACCATCTGGCAGGAGCTTGGGATTACGGAACCTGATGAGTTACTCAAAGCCTGCGATGAAAACCGAATCAGTCAGCTCAAAGGTTTTGGGGAAAAGACACAGGAAGCTATTAAGCAGTCATTGGTTTTTATCAATGAGCACAAAGGTTTTTTCATGTACGCTGAGCTGGAATCACTTGCTCTGGACATCGAAAATACGCTGAAGAATGTACTGCCTGATGCATTGGTGACACTTACCGGAGAAATGAGACGACGTATGGAGATCATCGGAAGCATTCAGTTTGTGGCAGGAGTCGGCAACCCCGAAGAATCCATGCAGACATTATCACGGATTCAATTCCTTGAAAAAGATATTACTGCTTCTTCGCCTTTTATCTGGCGCGGCACCGAAAAACAAAGCGGCGTACAGGTAGAGATCAGGTTTTATTCCGGAGAAGAGTTTACTAAAAAGGCATTTATACATTCAATGAATCCTCAGCATCTTACATTGAAGGTTAGCGAAGGTATTTCTCTGGGAAATTATCTGCATAAATCAGCCTTTGTATCGGAAGAAGCCTTTTACCATGAACTGGGGATGCAATACATTGCCCCGGAAATGCGTGAAGGCCTGTCCGAAGTATACAAAGCACAGCAAAACAGTATTTCGGCTCTTCTGGAAGATAAAGACCTGAAAGGCATTTTACATAACCACAGCACCTATAGCGACGGTATTCATACGCTTGAGCAAATGGCTGAACATTGCCGGCAATCGGGTTATGAATATCTTGGTATAAGCGATCACTCCAAAACCGCTTTTTATGCCAATGGTCTCCAGGAAAATCGTGTCATTGAACAACATCAGGAAATCGACAGGCTAAATCAGAAGCTTTTTCCTTTCAGGATATTCAAGGGTATCGAATCAGATATCTTGAATGACGGATCCCTTGATTATGCAGACAATGTTCTTGCTTCCTTTGATTTTATAGTAGCATCCATTCACTCCAATCTGAAAATGACCAAAGAGAAGGCTACGCAACGTCTTCTCACTGCTATCGAAAACCCTTATACAACCATGCTCGGGCATCCGACAGGCCGTCTTCTGCTCAGGCGGGAAGGGTATCCCATCGATCATAAGGCTATTATTGATGCCTGCGTTGCCAGCAATGTTATTATCGAAATCAACGCCAATCCTTACAGACTGGATATGGACTGGAGACATGTTTTATATGCCATTGAAAGAGGCGCCTGGATCAGCATTAATCCGGATGCTCATAGCATGTCAGAATATGATAATATGAGATACGGCGTACTCGTTGGACGTAAAGCAGGCCTGGGCAAAGAGCAGACATTCAATGCACTTTCTGCTGAACAGGTTGCCGCTCATTTTGAAACAAAAAAGGCTTTCGCGAAAAAGCTGGTATAAATGAAGGTTTTAATTATACGATTCTCTTCGATTGGTGATGTCGTTCTTACTACACCTGTAATCCGCTGCCTGAAACAGCAACTGGGGGCAGAAATACATTATTATACCAAACCTTCTTTTCAGCCTATATTACAGGCTAACCCCTATGTGGACAAAATCCACCTGCTGCCCGCCGGTAAGCTTCCGTTCCTGAAGGATTTAAAAGAAGAAAACTTTGATTATATCATTGACCTTCACAACAATCTGAGAACGCGCCTTGTAAAGCTTTATCTGGGAAAAAAGTCACTCTCTTTCTCCAAGCTGAATTTTGAGAAGTTTTTACTGGTCAATTTCAAGATTAACCGCTTACCCGACATTCATATTGTTGACCGGTATCTGGATACCGTCAGCCGGTTAAATGTGCATAATGACAATAAAGGGCTGGATTATTTTATTCCGGAGCAATCGGAAGTTAATATTCAGCAACTTCCTGCCGGATATCAGTCCGGATATGACGTTCTTGTAGTCGGAGCCAGTTTCAAAACCAAACGTTTGCCGCTGCACAAACTGAAAGAGCTGACAGACACAATCACTAATCCGGTTATTGTACTGGGCGGAAAAGAAGACATTGAAGCCGGGGAATACCTGGAAAAAGCATTTCCGCATAAAGTATACAACGGAGCTGGCAACTATTCAATCAATCAGTCTGCAAGCATTGTTCGTCAGGCGAATACAGTATATACCCATGATACAGGACTGATGCATATTGCCGCAGCTTTTCAGAAAAAAATTGTTTCCATATGGGGCAATACCGTTCCGGCATTTGGAATGTACCCATATAAGACTCCGTTTGAGATTATCGAAAACAATCATCTCTCCTGCCGCCCCTGCTCCAAAATCGGTTACGATCAGTGCCCCAAAGGGCATTTCAGATGTATGGAATCTTTACAGTTTGAAATAAAAAAGTAAATCCCGCAGCCTGCCCGGAAAAAGCATAGGTACTGCAGGATTTACATATCTGGCTAGATCGGTTTTCAGGCTATTGCCAATCGCTGAAAATCAGCTTTCACCTTAAGGCGGACCTTTTGCGCTTCCTGATCATAGGTAAAAGGAACAGGCTCGTTATCAACCAGAATCTCTTTCACTTCAAACGGAATACCATGTACCGTTAAATCAAATTTGCTATATTTTGATTTATAACTTCCTTCAATGCTTTGCATGAGTACAAAGTTGTTTTCGTTTCCGGTAGTCTTATAGGTTCTCAGGTTCGCCTCGCCTTTTTCGTATCCGTATCCATCGCCGGCATCTTCATAAAGAACACTCTTGTATGGCTTAGAATGAAAATAAGCATGCAGAATAAGCTCCTTAACTTCTACTTCGCCGACGTATTGCATTTTGGGATAGTGCGGAATTACCGCTCCGGCTTTAACAAACAACGGAATTCTGTTTAAATCTGCTTCGGCCCATACTTCCATTCCGCCGTGAAAAACTTCGTCATCCCAATAATAATACCACTTGCCTTGTGGAAGGTATAACCAGCGTCCGTCAGCTTCCTCCTGCGTAACAGGACAGACAAGCAGATGATCGCCCATCATAAACTCATCCTGCCGGAAGTAGGTTTCCGTATCGTCCTGGTCAATGAAGACCAGAGGACGCAGCATAGGAGTACCGTATTTATAATTCTGATAGAAAGTAGTATAGATATAAGGAAGTAGCGTGTACCTGAACTCAATGAATTTACGCACTACATCTTCCGTTTCCTTACCAAACGACCATGGTTCCTGATCACCGTGGTCTCCGGATGAGTGGGTACGGCAGAACGGGTGGAAAATACCCAGCTGGATCCAGCGCGCATACAGTTCTCCCGAAGGTGTATGAATAAAGCCGCCAATATCAGAGCCCGCAAATGACACTCCGGAGATACTCAGACGCTGACACATGTAGTTGGCAAGATTCAGATGCTCCCATGAAGCAACATTATCTCCTGTCCATACGGAAGAATAGCGCTGAATTCCCGAATAGCAGGATCGCGTAATTACAAACGGACGATCCGGATAGCTGTATTTCTTGACTCCTTCATAGGTAGCACGGGCCATCTGCATCCCGTAGACATTATGCGCTTTCCGATGGCTACAGGGGTCTCCGTCATAATCATGACGAACATCATCCGGGAAAGTCTCTATCTCGAACACCGCAGGCTCGTTCATATCATTCCAGATACCCTTTATCTTATCATCCTTAATCAGGCCTTCAAACAGGTCAGCCCACCACTCCCGGACTTCGGGGTTGGTAAAATCAGGAAAATTACACTCACCAGGCCATACAGCGCCTTTCATCAAGGGGCCATCCATACGCTTGCAGAAGTAATCCTTTTCTATGGCTTCCTGATATACGTTGTAATCAGGATCTACTTTAATACCCGGATCAATAATCACAATAGTTTTGAACCCATCTTTGGCCAGATCGCTGATCATCTTACGGGGATTGGGGAAATACTCCTTATTCCAGGTAAAACATCTGAAGCCATCCATATAATCGATATCAAGGTATATGGCATCACATGGTATTTTGCGATCCCGAAACTCCTTGCAAATATCACGTACCAGCTTTTCGGGATAATAGCTCCATTTACACTGATGATACCCCAATGCCCACAACGGCGGCATTTCCGGCTTTCCGCACATATCAGCGTATGTTTCGGTTACATTCATCAGAGTTGGTCCGTATATGAAATAGTAGTTCATATCACCACCTTCTGCCCAGTAGCTATATACATTTTTCCGCTCAAAACCGAAATCAAAAAACGTACGGAATGAGTTATCGAAAAATATTCCATAGGCGGTTTTATGATGCAGTCCCATAAAGAACGGGATGTTTTTGTACAAAGGATCGGCGCCTTTCTGAAATCCGTAGGTATCCTTTCCCCAAAGCTGGAAGCGTTTACCTCTCAGATCCATATTAGCAGGCTTATCACCCAACCCGAAGAAATGCTCTCCGCTCTGAAGCTTTTTGCTCATCATCACTATTTCACCACCAGCCTGACGATGATCCTCCCAGTGATATCCTTTTTCATCTTCCTGAAGTACCCGTCCTTCCTTATTCAGTATTTTGACTAAAAGACGATGCTTGCTGATTACTACCTGCAAATGAGCGGTAGAAAGCACAAACTGTTCAGACTCTTCAACAATTTCAAGACTTTCAACCTTTTCGCGATATTCATGAGCATAAGAGTATGAAAAATCACGTTCAAACCGGCCATAGGCAGCATATGTAAACCGAATCACTTTATCGGAACATACATTTACCCTCAGGCAGGTTTTGGAGCATTTGAAAAAAAAGCTATTATTTTCCCTCCACCATTTTTGCACAAAATCCGGGAACTGCTGAACAGAAACCGCACTCTGATTGATATTCATGTAACTTTCCATAATCTCTCTTTACTGCAAGGATCAATTTTTATAAGATTAACTTCATCAACGAGCTAATAAATAATAGATTGACCCAAGATATGTTTTCATAAAAGTTTAAAGCCTTAAAAATTTGTATTTTTTGAATATATGAAGAATTTTCGTCTCACAAATTATATTCCGTAAATATTAGAATTTTTCTGGTTTTTATACTACTTTCCCTAAATTGTTTAACGCGGTAAAATTAATTATTTTTTTCTTTAAACCATTTTAGGTTGGGATAGTTTATGAATCACAGACAAAACATTTCTTAGTTTTACGGATTTGATTCAAAGCCAAATGATTTATACCGTTTTAATAGTACGATAAAGCAAACAAAAACATGAAAAGACCTAAAGTTTTAATGTTGGGTTGGGAGTTCCCTCCAATTGTTAACGGTGGCTTAGGCGTGGCCTGCCTTGGTTTGAGTAGAGCACTTGCCAGGAAAACAGAACTGACCATGATTCTTCCGAAGGCAGACCCCAATTTCATTGTTGAGAATGTAGATTTAATAGGACTAAACAATGTAGATGTTGACAAGCTTAAAAAGGTAAGAACCAGCAAGAAGTACAAGGAGTTTGCCAGCGTTTACACAATTGACAGTGATATTCTTCCTTATGATACTGCTCCGAATTACGACATTCTGAATACGTTTAAAAAAGAAAAACCGGAACAGGAAGTCGAGTTTGACCTTTCCCGAATGAACCGCTTCGGCATGGGAGATATCTATGGAGATGATCTCATCAACAAAGTTATTGATTACGCAAAATATGTAGCTCAGCTTTCTTCCAAAATTGAGTTTGATGTCATTCACTGTCACGACTGGATGACTATGCTGGCAGGAGTTGAGGTAAAAAAGCTAACCAAAAAACCGCTGATTCTTCATATACATTCCCTTGAATACGACCGATGCGGCCCGCAAAGCCAGGGCTGGATCTATCAGCTGGAAAAATATGGCATGCAGCAGGCAGATGTGGTAGTTCCGGTAAGCTTTTATACCGGCGAAATCATAAAGTCACATTACAAGATCAAAGAAGACAAAATTATTCCTGTTCATAACGGAGCAGATCCCGTTGCGGTCAATAAGGAAGAAAAACCCTTCCCGGATAAACTCGTATTATATCTTGGACGGATAACCGGTCAGAAAGGCCCGCAGTACTTCCTGGATATAGCCACAAAAGTAGCAGAAAACTACCCCGAAGTCCGCTTTGTAATGGCTGGAACAGGAGACCGTCTGAAAGGCCTTATAGAAACAGGCGCGTACAAGAAAATCGGGAATAAACTGCATTTCACCGGCTTTCTCAGCAAAGAAAAGGTACGCCACCTGCTTTCCATCGGTGACGTATATGTGATGCCAAGTGTATCTGAGCCATTTGGTATCTCTGCACTGGAGGCTGCCCAGTTTGGTGTTCCCTGTGTAATTTCCCATCAATCCGGAGTTTCTGAAGTACTTCATGGTGCACTGAAAGCCGATTATTGGGATTCAGAGTTAATGGCTTCTCATATCATTTCTCTTCTTAAAGACAATAAGTTAAAGGAGAAAGTGATCAACGAAGCATACCAGGATCTTAAGCACTGCACCTGGGACAAAGCTGCAGACAAGGTACTGGATGTATACGAAAGAGCATTTGCCACAACAATTTAAACTACCTGAGGAATTATTTTTATGCCATCTGTTTGCTTCTACTTTCAGCTGCATCAGCCGCACAGGCTAAAAGAGTTTTCTTTTTTTGATATCGGAAGATCTCACAATACAGAAAACGAAAGTCTTAATATTGAGATCTTACATAAAGTGGCGGACAAATCGTATATTCCTGCCAACCATATTATGCTTGAGCTTATAAAAAAGCATAAAAAGAAATTCCGGATTGCATATTCTATATCCGGAATTCTGCTGGAACAGTTTGAGAAGCATCGCCCGGATGTAATCGAATCCTTTAAGGCGCTGGCCAAAACCGGATGTGTTGAATTTCTGGCAGAGACCTATTATCACTCACTCAGCTCGCTATATTCTAAAGAAGAATTTACGCGGCAGGTAGAAATGCATACGGCAAAAATTGAGAAGCTTTTCAAACAGAAACCCACCGTATTCAGAAATACAGAACTGATATACAGCAACGAGCTGGCAAATACAGTGCAGCATATGGGATTCAAAGGAATCCTGTGTGAAGGTGTTGAGTGGATTCTGAACGGACGTTCGCCTCATTTTGTATACAGTCCGCCGGCAAACAAAAACATAAAGGTTTTACTCCGGAATTATACACTTTCGGATGACATTGCCTTTCGGTTCTCTAATACATCGTGGAATGAGCACCCTCTTACCGCACAAAAATTTGCCCGATGGATCAATAGCTATGTTACATCTGCTGATTGTATCAATCTTTTTATGGATTATGAAACATTTGGCGAACATCAATGGGCAGGAAGCGGAATATTCGATTTTTTAAAGCATCTGCCTGAAGAGATTCTGAAGAAGAAAGGATTTGACTTTAAAACTCCTTCAGAAATAATTGACACCTATGCCGCCAAAGGTGATTTTGACGCTCAGAATAATATTTCATGGGCCGATACAGAAAGGGATCTTTCAGCCTGGCTGAGTAATTCCATGCAGTCTGAAGCACTTTCCAAATTATATATGCTGGAAGACCCGGTAAAAAAAATAAATAACAATGACCTGCTTGAAAAATGGTCACGTCTGCAAACCTCTGATCATTTCTATTATATGTGCACCAAGCACTGGTCAGACGGGGAAGTTCATAAATACTTCAGTCCATTTAACTCTCCGTATGATGCATACATCTATTTTATAAATGCTCTTGCAGACCTTGAGATCAGCATCAGAGCTGAAGTAAGCAGGCAGAAAGAAACAGAAAGCCGGGTCAGCAGCTCCCGGAAAAAAGCAACCAAACAAGCTTCCGACAAACCGGAAGGCTCAAAAAAGAGGAGCAAAAAACTGATTGGTACTCCGGGAATACCACTGCCACCCCAGCCAGCAATGAGTGTTGTAAAAAAATAAGATCCCCAATACGGGGATTTTTTTATGCATATTATTTTTTTAGCTTCTACACCTTTATTTTTACCTTATGAATTACATCTCTGCAGAATCTGTATCCAAAGCGTACGAAGATAAATGGCTGTTTAAAAACATTTCATTCGGTTTGAACCGCGGGCAAAAAGTAGCTCTCATTGGCATAAACGGCTCAGGAAAGTCAACACTATTAAAAGTTTTATCCGGTATCGAAGCTCCCGATGAGGGAATCGTTGCCGTAAACCGGGATATCCGCAGAGGTTTTCTGCACCAGGAACCGGACTTCGGCGATGCTCTTACCGTAAAAGATGCATTATACAGCAATGATATTGAAGTGCTGCAGATTATTGCACGCTACGAAGACTGTATTCGAAAACCTGACGACACTCAGGCTCTTCAGCGGGCTATGGAAGATATGGACAAGTTCAATGCATGGGATTATGAACAGCAAATCAAAGAAATTATCGGAAAGGTAGGGCTTCCCGACTTCGAAGCTTCTATTAAAAGCCTCTCCGGCGGACAGAAAAAAAGAGTGGCCCTGGCAAAGCTCCTGATTTCTGATCCTGATTTGCTCATTCTGGATGAACCTACCAACCATCTGGATCTTGAGACAATAGAATGGCTGCAAAACTATCTGAGCTCAAAAAACACTACTCTGTTGATGGTTACGCACGACCGTTATTTCCTTGAGGCTGTAACCAGCGAAATAATAGAACTGGATAATGCCAACCTGTATAAATATCAGGGCAATTACAGCTATTTTCTTGAAAAAAAAGAAGAACGACACGCTCAGGAAGCGGCATCTACCGATAAGGCTAAAAACCTGATGCGCAAAGAGCTTGAATGGATTCGCCGACAACCCAAGGCCAGAGGTACCAAAGCCAAATACCGTATCGATGCTTTTTACGAATTAAAAGAAAAAGCTTCGGCTGTACAAACCGAGCAAAAACTTGAGCTACAGGTAAAAACTACGCGCCAGGGCAATAAGGTTCTGGAAATAGACGCCATTATTAAAAACTATGGAAATAAAACCATCATTGATAACTTCACTTATATATTCAAAAAACAGGAACGGATCGGGATCGTCGGGAAGAATGGCACCGGCAAATCTACATTTCTGAATCTTATAACCGGCGCTTTGTCGCCGGATTCCGGCAGTATCGTAAAAGGGGAAACAACCAGATTCGGTTATTATAAACAGGAAGGCCTGGTTTACAATGAAGATCAGAGGGTAATTGATCTTGTAAAGGAAGTTGCCGAAGTTATCTCACTAAGCAACGGAACTATAGTAACAGCTTCAAAGTTTTTAGAACTTTTTGGCTTTGATGCTGCATTGCAATACAGCTTTATAAGGAAGCTGAGCGGCGGAGAACGCAAACGCCTTCAATTGTTAAAAGTACTAATGGCTAATCCTAACTTTTTGATTCTGGATGAACCAACAAATGACCTGGATATTGTAACGCTCAACACGCTGGAAGATTTTCTTGAAAACTTCGGCGGATGCCTGCTTATAGTTACCCACGATCGCTATTTCCTTGACAAACTGGCCGATCATCTGTTTATCTTTGAAGGAAACGGGCAAATCAGAGATTTCAACGGAAATTATACAGACTATCGGGAATGGCTTCTGGAAAAGGAAAAAGAAGAGAATCTGAAACGGACAGCAAAAACGATCGCTGTAAAACAGGAGAAAACACCTGATCATTCTGATACAAAAAAGCTGTCCTTTAAGGAGAAAAAAGAATACGAGACGCTGGAAAGTGAAATAGAAGTACTGGAGAACGAAAAGAACGCATACATAGCACGCCTAAACACCGGAACCGGCGATCATAGTGAAATGAGGGAATGGGCGCAGAAAATTGAAGAAATAATTCAGATAATAGACAAAAAAACCAATCGCTGGCTGGAACTGGCGGAAAAGCTATAAGATCCGGCCCCTGCTTTATTGTATTAAGACGATATTCGTTATTTCAGTAACAACTGGCGTTGTTAAGCAGTTAGTTATATAAGAAATAACGACAGTGCTTATGTGGGGTGGAAAAAAGCAGGGATCAGACTGGTGCGCTATTGACAATGCAATCGTTTTATTTTTTATGGCAATACTCTGGATAGCCAGCGCTTTGACGGGGGACCCTGAGCAGCCTGAGCTTTCCATCCTGATCTTTATATGCGGATTTTCTCTTATTAAACCCCTTATCCGGCTTCTCAAAGTTTGTTTTCGATCCAAAAAGCATGTTCATAACAATACACAATTATTACTTTCCTGTCTGACACTGGGAATGGCTACCGGACTTGTTCCGGTCTTTTTCTCTTTCATGAGCAATCCGGCAATATTCTTCATTGCATACTCTGCAATTCAGGGTATATTAATGCTCGCAGTCTGGAGACCGGTCGGACAAATGAGTATTGCTCTTACGGGGCTGTTTCTTGTTATTAATGCAGGATTTCACTTTTGGGCTTCATCTTCCGGTTTTAACGGTGCATCGTTCGGAGCAGCGTTTATCTGTCTGTTCTTTTCCGGCTATTCACGTATTCAGCCTATAATCAGTAAAGCTTTTGCTTCATACAAACGCAACAAAGCAGTTTCTACCGGTAACTGATACATGGCGCAAAACAAAAAAGTCCCAACCTGAATAATACAACATACCGCTTTCAACCCCGGCTTTGTCCCAATAATAGTCACCACTTATTGTACAACTGCAAGAAGCACAAGCGAAAGGGTTTATTCTATGAAACGCAAAAAGGAGATGCCTGTGCGGACAATCTCCTTTTTGCGGGTTGGACTTTTGTAAAAGAACATACTTTCACAAAAGATCAAAATCTGTTTAACCTAGTTTTCCTTATAAACCCCCAGTAGCGCTCTCTCCATCTCAAAATGGTTAACAACAGAAAACTTAACGTTTCCTGTATTGTGCGTATCTGATCCGGATTTCAATGACAGCTCTTCTTTAGCCAGGAACATTATATTACCGTCATTTTTCACCACTCCAATAAGCGTACCGGTTTCTCCGGCTTTCAGGCCACTAAAACGAAAAGATCCGTTTCCTACTTCATCTGCCGCCAGTATTGTATTGCTGTTTTTATATACAAAATAAAACTCAGGATCTTCTGTTACTTTATTACCCTTTATTTTGGAATGATATTTTCCTGTAAGATTTACAGACTTTTCATTACTGGCAACTCCTGCAACGGCAAAACAGCCATCATTTTGCATATTAATAGCATAGCTTTTATGAAAGGAGTTGTATTTGGGTTTATCATACAGGCTCCATACTTTCTGATCGTTTGAGTAGTATATATTGGTACCGGCTTTTACAAACTGCTCAGGAATATAAAATTCAATTTTCTTGTCTTTCGCCAGCTTCAGGGTATCCAGATCCAGGCACAGAATATAGGCAGCATCCAGATTTTCTTTTGAATCGGAACGAAGGCTCACCCGATGGTACAGCATCTCTCCCTTTTTATCCATCTCGGCAAAATCCATCCGAACACGATCATTTTTGTATATGGTCCCTCTTGGCGGAAGAGCAAATGTATTCGTATCAATGATCATTTCAGCCTCACGAATAGTATGAACGATCGTCCGGTGGGAATTATAGAAGTAAGCAAAATCCTCCTTATTATAGAAGACATCAATTTCAGTCCGCACCGGCACTTCCTCTTTTACCGGTATTCTGGAATAAGTGACACCGCTTTTAAACAACGAATCAGGTAAGCCTGCCGGATTTTGGCTGGTCTCGGCAGCTTTAGTCAGCTGTTTAGGAACTTCTGTTACAGGTCTGGCATATACTACAACATGAACTCTGCGGTTTTTTGCTCTTCCTGCTTTCGTACTATTGGATGCAACAGGTTTGGAACTACCATAATGAAAGCCTTTCACCTGCTTGTCTGCTATTTTATTTTTATGAAGGTATTTAATTACTGATTCAGTCCGCTTCAATGAAAGCTTCTGATTGTACAACTGGGCACCGGTAATATCTGCATGCCCTGACACCTCAGCCCACGCACTCGAATCTTTCGCCAGCAATCCGGAAACATTATTCAGCACGGATTCATAAATCACTTTGATATCATACTTATCTACGTCAAAATAGAGGGTTGTATCTATCAGTTTTTGCTGACCATACCCTTTGCAAAGAAGTCCGATAAGTAAGACTGCAACTAGATAAATTTTCTTCATTTTCAATTAAATATTGAAGTTTATAGCCTTAAACAAACTTCAATTTAATAAGGAATTGCGTCAGTTACTTTTTTTTAGTGCAAATCAGATGAATATTCTTTCTTTTCAACTATTATATATAGAAATATTCCAATTCAATCCATCATCAGCCCATATATACAGCAGCAGACTATCAGATATCTTAATACACTAGTAAAACCTTTTCGAAGTTAACTAACACAAAGAAATAACAATCCGCAGTTTTTTTGAATTACTGAATATTAAAGCAGCGATTAATTTCACCGGAATAAATCTCTCCGAACTTGGCTCTGCACCAATTTTCCAATTCCATTATTTCCTCTCGAAGGCTTAAAAAAGAAATGGCTTTCTTTAGTTCCTTTTCAAAAAGTTGCCTGTCAAAACTTACTTTAGAAAGAATTGCTTTGTTATACTTAAGCATTTTCATAGTTAAAAGATTTTCTGATTTCAGCATAGTAACTATACAAACTCTTTGCCAAAGAGTATATCGATAAAAAGACAGAACCTTTTCTTAAAACTTTTTTTCATCTCAAAAAACCAAAAGCTTATTCAGACAGATCATCTGCTGCTTTTCATAGGGCCATCTGTTATATTTGAACTATGAAACAATTGGTGTTACTTATCGCTCTCTATATAACAAGCGGAGCAGATAAGCCTGCCTGGCTGTTATATTCAGGCAAAGGTGATTCCATGAAATACAGCAGTCTGGTAAAAAAATGTATGGAAGCGGACGTAATTCTTTTCGGGGAGTTGCATAACAATCCGATAAATCACTGGCTTCAGCTGGAGCTGGTTCAGGACCTGTTAAAACATAAGTCGCGTCTTATCCTGGGAGCTGAATTTTTTGAAACCGATGATCAGATTATTATTAACGAGCTCTTAAAAGGGCTGATTGAATACAGACATTTCGAAGCAGAAGCGAAAACCTGGCCGAATTTCAAAACCGATTACTGGCCCCTGCTAGTATTTGCAAAGGATAATCAACTTTCATTTATTGCCACAAATATCCCCCGGAGATATGCTTCTGTAGTAGCTCGTCATGGCATGGATTCTTTATACCGGATTAAAGAATCCGCTTCTGCTTTTTTACCTCCGCTGCCTGTCGATATTAATGAAGAATTGCCAGGCTATAAAGCAATAAAAGAGATGGGCATGCACAGCGGAATGAAATACATGCTGGAAGCACAGGCTATAAAGGATGCAACTATGGCATACAATATTCTGCAAAATATCAGACAGGGATATCGCTTTGTCCATATCAACGGAGCATACCACAGTAATAACTATGAAGGGATATACTGGTTTCTCAAACAGGCAAAACCAGATCTCCGTATTGTCACCATTAGTTGTGCGGCACAGGATCTTATTTCAAAACTGGCAGATGAAAACAAAGGTATAGCTGATTTTATCATTGTTACACCTTCATCAATGACCAAAACACATTAGGTGTTAAATACAAATCCTCTTGCATTCACACCATCTTCAAAATCAATCGACACATTAACGAGGTACATGCTATGCTTTTTCTCTATGAAAACACGAATTCCCTCAAGGTCAAAAATATCATCGCTTTCTTTTAAAGTATCAAAACCGATAAGATAAGAAATGCCTGAACATCCCCCGCCTTTAATGCCTACTCTTAAGCCATATTCAAGTGGTATATTTTTGGTTTGAATCGTCTTCTGAATCTCTGTAAGAGCATTTTCCGTAAAGGTGCATGGAAGGAACTTTTTCAATAAACCATCTGTCATATCCGTAAAATTAAAAAGGGCTTTCGATTAAACGCAATGCTATTTACCAAAATTCAATTTAGTTCTTAATTTTGTCAAAAATAATGGGTATGAAGAATCTCGATTTTTTGGAAGATCTTGTAAAAATTATTGTTCCTGCCGCAGCAGTTATGTATGGCATGTATCTGGTGGTCAAATCCTTTCTGAATAAGGAATTTGAAAGGCGGCTTGTCGAATTTAAGTTAAAAAACACAGAGGCTATATTACCTATTCGCTTGCAGGCATATGAACGTATGGCCCTGTTTCTTGAACGCATCTCTCCCTCCAGCCTGTTGATCAGACTTAACCAGCCGGCGCTGACCGTTGCACAGTTTCAGCAATTACTGATCAGTCAGATAAGGGAAGAAATGAGTCATAATTTTTCACAGCAGGTTTATATGAGCGATAATGCATGGAAGCTTATAAAAACCGCGATGGATGACATTATTAATATAATCAATACATCGGCACAGGAAGTTCCGGCCGACGCCAAAGGTGTTGAACTCGGAAAAAGAATATTTGAAAAGCTTTTGCAGCGTGAACAGGATCCTGTCAATAACGCCCTCGTATATCTTAAAACCGAACTACAACGATTATTCTGATGAGAATAGCCATACAGGGCGGCAATGCATCTTTTCATGATATTGCGGCCAGAGATTACTTCGGTAATGACATTACAACCATACATTGCGACTCATTTCGCAAGTTGTGTGAGGTCCTCAAAAATGGCGAAGTGAGTTATGCGGTTATGGCCATTGAAAATTCCATTGCAGGAAGCATTCTGGCCAACTACTCACTAATGCGTGAGTTTAACTTTTATATTGTCGGGGAGATACAGCTTCGCATTGAACAAAATCTGATGGCTTTGCCCGGGACAAAAATCAGCGAAATCAGAAAAGTACGCTCACACTATATGGCCCTTCTTCAGTGCACGGATTTTTTAAGCCATTATCCTCATATTCAAATTGAAGAATACCATGATACAGCAGAAAGTGCACGCATGATCAGAGAAAAGGGTGAAAAGGGCATAGCTGCCATTGCCGGAAGATTTGCGGCTGAACTGTATCAGCTGGAATTAGTTGCCGAGGGAATCGAAACGGAAAAGAAAAACTATACCCGGTTTATGATTCTGAGCAATAATAAAAAAGAACGCGTGGAAAACGCAAATAAAGCCACTCTTTGCTTTCAGCTACCCGACAAAATCGGTGCATTGGCCGAAGTTCTCAGAATCATAGTTGAAAATAAAATCAATCTTACCAAAATACAGTCCATCCCTATTATTGGCAAACCCAATGAATATACATTCTATGTAGACTGTGAGTTTGAAGATTATGACAAGTTCAGACAAACGATTTCCATCAATTCGCTCGTACAGGAATTAAAGATACTTGGAGAATATAAGAAAGGTAAAATGATCCATGATTATAGCAAAAGCTGAAAGGCTTACAAATGTAAAAGAATACTATTTTGTCCGAAAACTGGAAGAAATAGCCCGCCTTAATAAAGAAGGCAAGAATGTAATCAACTTTGGCATAGGCAGCCCCGACCTTGCCCCCTCTCCTTCTTCTATCGAAGCTTTAGTAAATACAGCTTCTCATTCAGGCAGTCATGGATATCAGCCATACAGAGGAATACCGGAACTCAGGGAAAAAATTGCCGAATGGTATAAAAAAGCTTACGATGTCGATTTAAACCCGGTAACAGAAATATTGCCCCTCATGGGATCCAAAGAAGGGATTCTTCACATTTCCATGGCATTTCTGAATCCCGGAGACGAGGTTCTCGCTCCCAATCCCGGCTACCCCAGCTATACTTCTCTTTCAACACTGATCGGAGCCAATGTCAGATACTATGATCTGACAGAAGCTCAAGACTGGTACCCTGATTTTGACGCGCTTGACAAGGAAGATCTGAGCAAGGTCAAAATTATGTGGTTAAATTACCCACATATGCCGACCGGCACCGAAGTGAAACGCAGTGTTCTTGAAAGAGCCGTGAGTTTTGCCCGCAAAAACAATATCCTTCTGTGCTACGATAATCCATATAGCCTGGTTCTGAATGAGAATCCACCTTTAAGCATACTCTCGGTAGATGGGGCTAAAGACGTTGCGATTGAACTCAACTCTCTCAGTAAATCTCATAATATGGCTGGCTGGCGCATCGGTATGATGCTGGGCGGAGAAGCATACCTCAATGCTGCTCTAACAATCAAAAGCAACATCGATTCAGGAATGTTCCTCGGACTTCAGAAAGCTGCCATCAAGGCGCTGGATAACTCTGACCAATGGCATATAGAACGTAACAAAATATATGCTGAGCGCAGGGAATGGGTATATAAAATTTTGGATCTTCTGGGCTTTTCATATAGTGCTGATCAGGTCGGGATGTTTGTATGGGCCAAACCAAAAGACCCTAAGGCAATTCCGGATATACCTGCATTGGTCGATACTATTCTCCGTACGAAGTATGTCTTTTTTACGCCAGGAATGATCTTCGGTAGCAACGGAGAAGGGTATTTGCGTCTGTCTCTTTGTGTACCTCTTGAGAAAATCAAAGAAGCATATACACGTCTGAATTCCTGACTATTATTGATGTCGGATAGAATGCTGCAAGGCAAACCTATTACCTGTTCTATCCGACATTAATATCCTGTCCCAGTTATATACCCCTCTCTCCAGCCTCTGCCGGTCTTTTCATCCTGCTTATTCAGCCTTATACGTTTCTGAACAGATTGGCAAGGAACTATATTTTCTCTTTTTTGATTGAGAAAATAAATTCACCTATCAAAAAACAATGCAACAATCAACATTAAGTCCTGAAAAATTTTTCTATAGTAACGATGGGAAAATTTTTGCTTCAATTGAAGAGCTGTTTATTGGTTTGAAGGATATGACGGAAGATACCTTCTCTTATCACTTAAACGCAGAAAAGAATGATTTCTACAATTGGTTTACTCATGTATTTCATGCGTCAGATATCGCCAACTCAGTAAAAAAAGTAAAAACAAAAAGTGGATTTCTGAAAAAACTGAGGGATTATTTCCCTAATAACCAGGTTACAAATAAAAAAATGCTCTGATAAAAATCAGAGCATTTTCTCTATTCTTTTTTAAGATGATCTCATTAATGAGCTGCAGCCGGTTCGGTAGCAGGACTGCTGGAAGGAGTCAGATCATTATCGCCTTTTTGGCCATCCACATTTCTGGGCTTAGAACCAACTAGCCCATAAAACAGTATGTACGCATAACATACAATCGGAATAAGGAAACTGATCTGAATATTTACAAGATCGGCAACCAGTCCCTGTATAGGTGGCACAATTCCTCCCCCAACGATAGCCATTACCAGCAAAGAGGATCCCTGACTTGTATCTTTGCCAAGACCTTTAATCGCCAGAGAAAATATAGTAGGGAACATGATTGAATTGAACAGTCCGATTGATAATACGCTCCACATTGCAAACGTGCCGCTTGCGAAAACCGCAATTGCAAGGAGTAGCACTACAATACCCGCAAAAAGGCCTAATGTACGACCGGGACTAAAGGCACCCAGGAAGAATGCTCCGATATTAATAAGAGCCATCAGGCAAAATATACCGGCTTCCCAGAATGTCAGTTTATCAAAAGAGAAAGATACTTTTTCAAATGCACTTAGCGCAACCTCATTATTTTTCAGATTGGCATATACCTGAAAATCCTTCATTTCCTGACCGGAAGCAGAGTTAGCAAACAATGTCAGCTGCTTTTTCCCATCCGGAGCACTAGCAAGCTCAAAGGATGAGAAGCTGCCGGAGACAATATCGGCAACATGCTCTTTAGCCTTAGGCTCGGGAATCCGGGTATCCGGATTGTAGATAACACGGCCATCCATTACGATGGAAAGACTGTCTGAGTGTGCCCCGACTACTTTTTCCTGCTTTTGTCCGACTACGCTATTTACTATATAAGATTTGTTTACAAGAAATACTCCCAGTATGAAAGAGAAAGCAAGAATAACTGCGATATTCGTTAATTTGGAAAATTCAAACTTCCGGCCGGTAAGGAATATGGAACCATAGAATCGGCCGATCATCGCACCACCCCAGAATATGGCAAGGAAAGAGTCTGCGGATTCCTTTGGCATATGACAAACGTCTTCCAGATAGGTAATCAGATTACTTCCAACAGCAACTTCTCCGCCTACGTAGGCAAATATACAAATCACACCCAGCACAAGGTGCGGATAGGCAAGAGCCCCTTTTCCTTTTTGTTCCTTTTTTTCTGCGCTTTCTTCCGTTCCTCCGGCAATTTTAGGCAAAGGAGAGAAAAGAATTAATACGCCAAGAATAATCAAAGCAATGGTCAAGCCTACATAAGGCCCCTGAACAGCATCAGAGCTTCTTGCTCCGAAGATCAGTAGTCCCCCCACTACAGGCGCAACCGTAGTTCCAAGCGCATTAAATGCCTGGGTCATATTTAATCGGGATGATGCCGACTCCGACTTTCCCAGAAGTGTTACATAAGGATTGGCCCCCATTTGAAGAATCGTAATTCCTGAAGCAAGAACAAAAAGGGCAAACAGAAAAAACACGAATGATCCGCTTTCAGATGCAGGGACAAATAAAATACATCCGGTAGCTGCAATGACCAGGCCTGTTATGATCGCATTTTTATATCCGATGCGCTGAATGGGGTCAAAAACATAAACAGAAAACAGAAAGTAAAGCAGAGAAATAATAAAGTATGCTCCGAAGAAAGCAGACTGTACAAGATTTGCCTGGAGATTGCTTAAGCTGAACTCATCCTTCAAAAACGGTATGAGAATATCGTTTAGGCAGGTAATAAACCCCCACATGAAGAATAATGTGGTTAAGATTACTAAAGGCACTGTATAGTTCCTGTTTGAATCAGTTACTGCATTTACCGGACCTGATGATTGTGAAATTCCTGCCATTACTATCAGTTTATAATTATTTTAATCTGAACGGATATCAAAATTAAGATTTTCCTTGGTATTTTTTGACAAGCCGACTATTTTTTTTCAATTTTTTCTTGGTATAATAAAAATTCCCTGTCTAAAATCAGCAACAGAATACCTGTATGCCCTTTTCGAAAAAAATGAGAACCGGTTTCTTCAAAACAAAAGGCAATACTACAAATTCTAGCCGCCAGTGTCAATGATTTTTTTCGTTTCTTCCAGAAGCTTAACATTAACCGAGAAATACCGGAAATTTTGTTTTTCTTTGGAAATATAAACAACATTCCTTAAGCCAGGTCGTACAACCATGGCATCGCACAAGGTTCCGGATGAAAAGAAAAAGAAACGTATTCAGTTTGGGAATTGATCTTGGAGGAACAAAAACTGAAGGCATTGTTCTTGACAAAGATCTGAAAGTATTATTCAGAAAACGGATTCCAACCAATAGTGAAAAGGGCTATAAGCATGTTATCAATGGAATAACAGGATTATATGAAGAGCTTGTAGAGTTCACAGAAAGCAAGCCTCATACTTTCGGGATCGGTACTCCGGGTTCTATTTCCCGAAAAACCGGTCTCATGAAAAATTCCAATATTTCTTTTACCAATGGAATGCCTTTTATTCAGGATCTTGAAAAGAAATTAAACCGGAAAATCGGATGGCAGAACAATTCAAACTGTTTCGTTCTGGCCGAAGCTAATTTTGGCGCAGGTAAGGGAAAAAAGAGAGTATTCGGAGCCATAATGGGTACAGGAATCGGCGGGGGAATGATTTTTGACGGCAAACTGATCAATGGGCATCAGTCTCTTGCCGGCGAATGGGGACATTCCATCATAAGCTCCTACGGTCCTCAATGTCATTGTGGTAAAATCGGCTGTATAGAAACATTCATATCAGGCTCAGGGGTAGAGAACAAATACAAAGAGCTGTTCGGAGAGCAAATCCCTATGACGGAAATCGTAAAACGCTATCGCTTAGGAGATGAGAACGCCCGAATAATAATGTCCGAATTTTTTCTTTATTTTGGGAAGTCGGTTTCCAATCTGATAAGTATTCTTGATCCGGAAATAATTATATTGGGTGGTGGCTTGTCCAATATTGATGAGCTCTATACAATCGGATTAAACAAAGTCAAAGACTTTGTTTTTAATGATGAATTCACCACACCGATCGTACGGAGCAAGCTGGGCGATTATGCCGGGGTGCTTGGAGCCGCGCTTATTGGCATATAATGGCAAAATTAAATGAAGTACTTTCTGTTTCTGAGTCTGTTATCTTCCATTTTTGTAAGCTGCAAAAATTTTCAGCAGACGCAACTCGATCCGCACGCTCCTGCCAGTCAGGGGCTTATTCTGGGTAGTATTCCTGCCAGCAACCCTTTATTGCTGAATGAAGGCGGTGTAATTGATCACTTCAATAATGACAGGCATGACTGGAGTAAAGAGGGAGACTCTCTTAAAATGCTTACAATGCACGGCTGCCTTGTTCTTCATATGGATTCGGCCCGGGGCCGGAATTTTGTCTATCGCAGATTTAACCCCATGAATTTCAGAAAGGTTTCTGCGCTAAGTATCCGATTCAAAAACCTTTCAACTGTCAATCCCCCCATACTCAGTATTCTTCTGCTGGATGAAGAAAAAAACACCTGCGTATTACAAACAGCATTTCCCTCTGAAGAAACCTGGATTTATCCTCTCAATCAGCACGAGCTTTCCCGCTACGCAGCCATTGAAAGAATTACGGAGATCCGTATTGTCCCCGGCTCTCTTAATCAGCCATATACCGGCACACTTTATATCGACGAGATAAAAGGTATAGAATAAGCTGTTTTTATTATAACTTTGCTCCATGAACTTAAAAAATGATCTGATTCTTCGTGCAGCCAGAGGTGAAAAAATCGAACGCACACCTGTTTGGCTTATGCGTCAGGCCGGCCGCATATTACCTGAGTACCGGGCTGTCAGAGAACGTTTGAGCGGTTTCAAGGAGCTTGCCACAACTCCGGAACTGGCGGCAGAGGTAACTATACAGCCGGTCGATATTCTGGATGTAGATGCCGCAATTATTTTCAGCGATATTCTCGTGATTCCGGAAGCAATGGGCTTGATTTACGAGATGCAGGAAAGCCGCGGTCCTATTTTTCCAAAAACTATACAAAGTTCAAAAGATATAGACACCCTGATTGTTCAGGAAGCACCTGATGCGCTATCCTATGTATATGATGCAATCAAAATCACCAAAAAGGAATTAAACCACAGAGTGCCGCTTATCGGCTTTGCCGGAGCACCATGGACTATTCTTGCTTATATGGTTGAAGGCTCAGGAAGTAAGACATTTGCAAGGGCCCGCAAGTTTCTTTACCTTGAAAGTGCTGCTGCTCATCGGCTATTGGATAAAATCACCACTGTAACTATCTCCTATCTGAAAAAGCAGGTTGCAGCCGGAGCAGATATGCTTCAAATTTTTGATTCCTGGGCTGGCATATTGCCTCCGGACCAGTATGAAGAGTTCTCCCTGGCCTATATCAGCAGAATCTGTGATGCCATACCGGAGGTTCCTGTTACTGTCTTCGCAAAAGGAGCTTTTTTTGCCCGGGAATCAATGAGCAAGCTTAGCTGTCGAACCATAGGTCTGGACTGGAATATGGATATAAAAGAATCCAGAATGCTTATTGGTACTGAAAAGACCCTTCAGGGCAATCTGGACCCTTGTGTTTTATATGGTTCTTTTGACAGTATCCGACAACACACAACCAATATGCTCAATGCATTTGGTCCTGAGAAGCACATAGCCAATCTGGGTCATGGCGTATACCCCGACACGGATAAAGATAAAGTTCGCTGTTTTGTTGATACTGTAAAAGCACATCGCTTTAGCCTACGCTAACCTGTTCAAAGTAATAATCCATAACCTCCTTCAGCTTACTTTCAGTAAGTGGCTTATTGATATATCCCGAAACACCTGAATCATCCAGGCGTTTGGTATCTTTCGGATTGGCTGATGTTGTAAGCATAACAATAATTACACTTTCTTTATCATACAATTCCAGCCGCTTAAAAGCATCCAGAAATTCAAAGCCATCCATAACCGGCATATTGATATCCAGAAATATCAGTTCAGGGCTTTTTTTCCGCTCATTGATTTGTCTCATGGCAAGATAATCAAGTGCTTCTTTTCCATTAAGAACAATCCTTATCTCATCGGTAATATTGGTTTTACGGATCAGGCGTTCATTAATAAAATTGTTGATGTTATCATCATCAATCAATAAAACACAGTTCAGTTTCTTTGAGCAGAAATCCATATTCTTATACATTAAAAAATTTCACAATCGGGTTATTAAACTATACGCCGGCCAAACGTTGAGACTAAGTTATGTAGAAAAGAAAATAAAAGGATAAATATTACACCGGTATTTCTCAACATAAAACACCTAGTTATTGACATTTTACATGTGGATAACTTTTTAAAACACTTTAAAACAGTACAAAAACACAATATGGATAAATAAAATAACTATCAAAAAATGATAATTTAATACAAGGAAAAACACATACTTTACGATACCGGGAGGTAGTCCTATGGATTATGATAACTCTAACCAAATAGCCCGGTTTCTTTCAGTAAAATTTAGACTAATTATAAATAGCTTACATTCAGACAATCAGATATAATCTATCGTTTATAAAACCATTTTTCCCTCTTTTCCCGTCTCACAATTGCTCAGGCTATTTCAGATTTCCCCATTTCCTTTTAACTTTACCAACAGATGATAGCATTACCTGTTTTTCTAGGGTTAATCCCCATATTTGCACTGGCTGCTGTATATGCAGAAAGAAAGGTTTCGGCATTTGTACAGGACCGGCTGGGACCTGATGAGACGGGACGCTTTGGCCTGCTGCAAACAATTGCGGATATACTAAAGCTGTTATTAAAAGAAGATATCATACCCGCTGCATCAAATAAAAAGCTTTTTTCACTTGCACCGGTTGTGATATTCACTGCTGTATTTGCCGGGTTTGCAACTATTCCCCTGCACTCTTCCCTTATAGGTGCTAATATAGAATCAGGTGTTTTTTTTCTGTTAGCGATTATTTCTCTTGATGTCATCGGTCTTATTATGGCAGGCTGGGGTTCGAACAACAAATTCAGCCTGTATGGATCGATGCGGTCGGTAGCACAAATTATATCTTATGAGATTCCGCTTACACTGAGTATACTGGCTGTTACCATGATAAGCCAGACACTTAATCTTCAGGAAATAAGTTTTCAGCAAGGCATCTTTATCAACCAGTATCAGGGCCTGGAAAATGATACCAATTACCTGTTCGGATTAAAGTTTCTGGATATTGATATCACCACATCCGGCGGTTTTCTCAGCTGGAATATTATACGTATGCCATTTTTAAGCATCGCCTTTGTCATTTTCTTTATTGCTTCACTTGCAGAGTGCAACAGAGCCCCGTTTGATATACCGGAAGCAGAATCCGAACTGGTGGCCGGCTATCATACCGAATACAGCGGTTTCAAGTTTGCAGTACTGTTTCTTTCCGAATACGGGATGATGCTTTTGGTTTCGTTCCTCGGAAGCATTCTGTTTCTCGGAAGCTGGAACAGCCCTTTTCCCAATATAGGTGCACTCAGGCTGGCCGACTGGACAAGCGGAGCACCGGGAGAAGTAAGCGGAATGCTCTGGGGAGCTTTCTGGTTACTTACCAAAAGTCTGTTTCTCGTGTTTCTCCAAATGATGGTACGCTGGACCTATCCCAGATTGCGGGTAGATCAACTGATGTATCTGTGCTGGAAAGTGCTCACTCCTGCTTCACTAGCCATTGTCATGCTGGCAGGTATATGGCGCTTGCTGATGATCTAGATAGCGTTTATTAAAAACCAACGAATTATCTAAAAATTGAATAACTACTGGAAAAATATAATACAAGGGAGCATAACAATGCTGGAAGGTCTGCGACTGACGTTCAAGCATCTTTTTTATGCTACCCGGCGCAGAAAACCTCTTTCTGTAGAAAGCCCCAATTATTTTGACCAGCAAAACGGACTTGTTACTACTCTGTACCCTCATGAAACAATTCCGGTGCCGGATAATGGTCGTTATCGGTTGTATAATGAAATAGATGACTGCATTGTATGTGATCTATGCGCCAAAATATGTCCGGTAAACTGTATTGAAATCGATGCTATAAAATCGGCTGAAGAAATAGGCAAAACATCAGATGGTTCTGCCAAGCGGCTTTATGCAGGGAAGTTTGACATAGACATGGCCAAATGCTGCTTTTGCGGATTATGCACTACTGTTTGCCCTACAGAGTGCCTCACGATGACTAAAACGTATGATTTTCCGGAATTTGATGTTCTGAATATGAATTACCACTTTACGAATCTGAGTCCGGCGGAAGCAGAAGAAAAGCAGAGCATATACGAAGAAAGTCAGCGAATCAAAGCAGAGCTCAAAAAACAAAAAGAGCAAAGCAAAGCGGAAGAAAATCATCCTGAGCAGTCAGCAGATACCCCAAAGGCATCCGGAGCAAAACCGGCATTTAAGCCTGCGATAAAACCTGTAAGCAAGCCAGCACAACAATCCAGCGTCCCTAACACAGATTCTGAAAGCACTGGTCCCAGCATATCCGGGCAAACTCAGGATACACCTCCGGTTGCCAAGCCTGCTGTAAAACCAATCGTCAGACCAGTAACCGGAATTAAGAAGCCTGATGCTCCTGCATCAGACAAATCAACAACAGGCTCTGATGGCAGCGCCAAAGAGCAGGGAGAAACCAAGAAACCAGCTATCGGAAAGCCTGTTATCCGGCCTATTGTAAAGCCAGCTATTACCAAACCGGAAAATACCGAAAACCAGGTAACAGAAAAAACGGACATTGATGGGGTAAAACCGGAAAACCCCGCCAATGAAGAAAAGTCAGTTTCCAGGCCTAACGTCGCCAAACCGATAATAAGGCCAGTTATAAAACCTGCTGCTTCCCAATCGGAGACAAAGACCAATGAGCACTCCGACCAGCCCGCTGAGAACAGCGCGGAATCTCCGGATGCGCAACCAGCAAAATCCGCACCGAAACCTGTGATTAAACCGGTTATCCGGCCAGTTATCCCTAAGAAAACGAAAGAAGATATACCTGCAGATGACACTCTTTCCTCTGCTTCTTCCAAGGAATCAACAGAAAAATCAGACGAAGAACAAGCAGCAAAAGAGGATATAAAGGCAGACAAAAAAACAGATGATAATTCTGTCTCTGCACCGGACAAAGAGCATTCAGACGAAATAAAGAACATTAATCCGAAACCCGTCAGGTCAGTGATAAAGCCAATTATAAAACCGGTAATAAAGCCAAAGAAAGACAGCGAGGACTCCAGCGAATGAATTGGGCACAGTACATATACTTCTTTTTTTGGCTGATGACATTTGGCGGGGCCGTTTTTCTGGTATTTGCCAAAGACGTTATCAGCGCAGCATTTTCGCTTCTGGTATGTTTTCTGGGAGTAGCAGCTCTTTTTATTCTCGCCGGCGCCGAATTTCTCGGGGTAGCTCAGATAATGATCTATATAGGCGGTATACTGCTATTGTTTCTCTTTGGAATTATGATGTCCCGAAGACTCAATGATGACGTTTTGAATAAAGTGTCAAATAACAATATAGTCACCGGGCTGATACTCGGGCTTGGCTTGCTGGCTGTGCTATTAATGATTATAGTAAGCATTGGTTTTTCCGATCTTTTCTGGATAAAAAATCATTCGTTGACTGATAATCACCCGGCGCCATCTCATATCAACTCAATCGGAATTAAACTGATGACTGATTATATTTTGCCATTTGAGGTCGCTGCATTAATTTTAATGCTTGCTCTAATGGGAGCATCAGTAATTGCGGCAAAAGTTATTAAAAGAAAATCCTGATCCTGTGCTGATATATTATTTAATTCTGGCTGCTGTGCTATTTTGTTGTGGACTGATTGTAGTTCTCATCAAGAAAAATGCTGTCATGGTACTTATGGGAATCGAGTTGATGTTAAATGCAGTTAATCTCAATTTTATCGCATTTTCTCAATACGATTCTGCCTTGATGCAGGGTCAGTTTTTTACGCTCTTTATTCTGGTTATAGCTGCTTCGGAAGCCGCAGTTGGCCTGGCAATTATTCTGAATATCTATAGTCATTTTAATTCATCCGATATACGCGATGCAAATACTTTACAAGGCTGACAGATGGAAACGTCCTTTCAACAAATTATAACTGCCTCTCCCCCGGATTTTCCCGTTCTGGTATCAATCGCTCTGCTATTTCTTCCATTACTGAGCTTTGTCGTCTTGTATTTTTTCGGATATAAGCTTCCCCGCAAAGGAGATATTTACTCTGCATCTTTTATCGGTCTTGCCTTCCTGACTGCAGGCTGGCTGTTCTTCAGGGTGTATACTTCGACAAACTTTTACTATTCATTTACATGGTTCTCCATAGATGCCATAAGTGATCCAATCCTGTTCACAATGAGCATTATGCTGGACAGAGTTTCGGTATTAATGCTGGTCATAGTTACTTTCATTTCATTGCTCGTACATCTGTACTCCATCGAGTATATGGAAGGGAAACGGAACTATCTGCGCTATTTTCCATATCTGGCGCTGTTTACCTTTTCAATGCTTGGTATAGTCCTGTCAAACAATCTTCTGGTCACTTTTATGTTCTGGGAGCTGGTCGGCTTTTCGAGTTATCTGCTGATCGGATTCTGGTTTGAAAAGGATAGTGCCGGCAAGGCTGCAAAAAAAGCATTCCTATACAATCGCGTGGGAGACTGGGGATTCATTTCCGGTCTTCTGATTCTCTGGATGCAATACGGAACACTCGAACTTTCCCTGATCGAGGTTCTGCAAACCGAAGCTCCGTCCGGTTTCTGGCTGAGTCTGGCCGGACTTGGCATTCTGGGAGGGGTAATGGGCAAATCAGCCCAGTTCCCTTTAATGGCCTGGCTTCCTGATGCCATGGAAGGACCAACACCGGTTTCAGCACTTATCCACGCCGCAACGATGGTTGCAGCTGGTATATACCTGTTATTTAAAGTCTTTTTCCTGCTTACTCCCCCTGTCCTGAATCTGATTGTGCTGATCGGAGCTCTTACGGCGCTGCTTGGTGCAATCTCTGCCCTGATGCAATACGATATAAAAAAAGTACTTGCGTTTTCGACTGTATCACAACTGGGATATATGGTCATGGCTGTCGGAACCGGAGCATATGACGCAGCGTTATTCCATCTCCTGACTCATGCCTTTTTCAAAGCCTGTCTTTTCCTGACAGCAGGAGCTGTTATTCATGAAATGCATCACATAAAGAAGCACCTGTTCGTAGACAGACATTTTTATGATTTCAGCACGCTTGATATGCGTATGATGGGGGCATTAAAATCAAAAATGCCGGTAACATTCGCATCTTATTGCATAGCAGCTCTTTCCCTGATCGGCATCCCTCTCTTTTCCGGATTCCTTTCCAAAGACGCTATTCTTATTCATGCACTGAACTGGTCTGCAAACCAGCCAAGTACTGTCGCCTATCTTGTACCTTTAAGCGCCCTGTTTACTGTATTTTTGACAGCACTTTACATGGCCAGGCAGATCTTTCTGGTATTTTTCGGAGAGTTCAGACTGGGACAACAGTTTCCGCCTGCAAAGCACACTTTTGATAAATATGCCAAAGATCCTGGCAATCTGATGAAAATACCTATGCTGATACTGGCAGCATTGTCACTGTTTCCTTTCTTCTCAGTCAATCCTTTCAGCATTTCAGATGCCTGGTTTCTAAAAAGCTTTTCAGCAACAACAGTCCACTCATCCGGGCTTGTTCATTACCTTGTCCCTATATTTTCGGTAATGCTGGCTTTGACCGGGATATATGCTTCCTGGCTTTTATTTAAGCGGAAAAATGTTTTCGCCACAGAAAATTCAATGCTTTTCTCGATTTCAGCTAATAATCTGTATCAGGATCTGCTGGTAAAAAATTATATCGAACGCCCCGTCATGCGTATTGCAGGAAATCTGAATAACCTGGACCAAAAAGTAATCGACCGGGCTCTCCACACGATAATCAGGCTTCAGCTTTATTTTGCCGATATTCTTTCGGCTATTGACAGAAAAATAGTGGACAATATAGTGCATGCCATTGCTATTGCACAGGTAATCATTGCGCATATCGCTGCTTTTACTGATACTTATATAGTTGACGGATTTATTCGTCTTCTCACGTATTGTTCTGCCAAAGCAGCAAATATTGCAAGAAGCTGGCAAACAGGCGGCATACAGCGTTACATATTGTATCTGAGCGCTGTTGTACTGTTGTTTTTATTTATTGTAATTATATAAATCCGGAAAAAATATAGTATCCGAAAGTTCTAATTGTCATATCATTTAAAGTTCAAGAAAACAGAAATGTCTTCCTACATATTAAGTATCCTGTTATTCCTTCCTCTGCTATGTCTGGTATTCTTATACCTGCCGGTCATTCCAAAGTCTGCCGGAAAATACATCTCACTCGGATCATCCATTATCCAGCTGCTTCTTGCGATTTTCATTTACCTGACATATGTTCCGGCAGCGGACAATTTTCAGTTTACAGAAATCGCTTCATGGATCCATGTCAGCCTGGGAAGCTTCGGGGCACTCTCCATTGATTATCATCTGGGAGTCGACGGACTCAATGTCAGCATGCTACTTCTTACTGGAATAGTCCTTGTTGCAGGAGCTATTGCATCATTTACGATCAAGGAAAAGGAAAAGGCTTACCATGGCCTGTATTTGCTGTTATCCTGCACTATTATGGGCTGCTTTCTGGCACTGGACTTCTTTCTTTTTTATTTATTTTTTGAATTTATGCTCCTGCCCATGTATTTCCTTATCGGAATCTGGGGTGGTCCGCGAAAAGAATATGCATCCATTAAATTCTTTCTCTACACCTTCTTTGGTTCGCTATTCATTCTGATTGCCATTATAGGCTTATACATTTCTGTCATTGATCCGGTTCAGACAGCAGTCAGTCTGCAGCTCGCTTCAGATATCAGTCTGGTTACACCGGCAATGATTGCAGATGTACAATCCATGCTGGCTTCCGGGCAGATCCCGGACCATTTACTTGTCCGGTCATTCAGCATCACAGACATGCACAATCCCGCCAATTTCATACCCGGCTCAATACTGGCACAACACAGTGACTGGCTGATATTCGGGTGTTCTCCGAGGTTACTGGCGTTTCTGTTTCTGCTAATCGGCTTTCTTGTCAAGCTGCCGGCAATTCCTCTTCATACCTGGCTACCGGATGCCCACGTAGAAGCTCCTACCCCGATCTCTGTTGTTCTGGCAGGCATACTTCTAAAGATCGGTGGCTATGGTATAGCCCGAACAGCTTATTCCATCTTACCGGACGGTGCAATCGCTTTTGCATGGCTTATCGGCCTGATCGGAGTTATTACCATTATCTATGCTGCTTTCAATGCACTTGCCATGAAAGATCTCAAAAAGCTTATTGCCTATTCCTCTGTATCACATATGGGTTTTGTGCTGCTGGGCATGGCCAGCCTTACAGAAGAAGGAGTAAACGGTGCTTTCTACATGATGTTTAGTCATGGTATTATAAGCAGTCTTTTATTCATCTGTGCCGGTATACTCTATGACCGTACCCACAGCCATCTTATTGAGGATTATCGCGGCCTGGCGGCAAAAATGCCCTTGTACACAACAGTGGTAGCAATCGCTTTCTTTGCTTCACTTGGCCTGCCGGGTTTCAGTGGCTTCATTAGCGAGATTCTTGTGTTGATGGGTGCATTCAAATCCGGTTCTGTCAATCTTTTATTACCGCACTGGATGGCAGTAGCAGGAGCATTTGGAATCGTACTGGGAGCTGGCTATTATTTATGGACACTCCAGCGAATGTTTTTTGGCAAACTCTGGTATAAAGACACAACCTGGGCATTTCCGGACCTGAGTATAAGAGAATATAGTATGGTATTACCTCTTGTTGCACTGACTATTTTATTTGGTCTTCTGCCTGGAATATTGTTAGATGCTATTTCACCCACTATCGGGCAATTTATCAACGCAATAGTAAAGTAATTGGAATATCAGGAATACATACCGCATAAGCTGGCTGAGATCACGGATAGTCTTTCTGCCATTCTTCCGGAAATATGCCTCTGTGTTATTTTCATACTAATCGTACTGACCGATCTGTTTAATAACAACGCACGCAATAGCAAACTGGCAGCCATTGCCATGTTTGGTGTATTTTTGTCCGGTTATTTTACGCTTATTCAGCTTTCCGAAATCAATCAGCTTTCGGGGAGCGGATTTCTGGGGATGCTGTACATCGATACTTTTGCGATATACTTCAAGCTTCTGTTCCTGCTGGCAGCTTTGCTGACCATTATATTCACCAATATTTCCGGCCAGTTCAAACGGGTTTATTATGGTGAATTTCTTGCCATTTTGTTTTTGGTATTGATCGGACTCAACCTGCTCGTTGCTTCGCGCAATCTGCTCATGATCTATCTTACCATCGAATTTGTATCTATCGGCAGTTACATTCTCACCTTATTCAACTTCAACAAACAAAGCAGCGAAGCCGGACTCAAATATTTTGTATTTGGCGCCGTATCATCTGCTTTTATGCTATACGGCATGTCATTTTTATATGGAATAAGCGGTACACTTGAAATCAATGAAGTCCTGTTACGGGGATTGCAGGAGATTCCGGCTCCGGCAGCTGCAATCATTCTTGGTCTCACATTAAGTGGCTTTTTATTTAAAATAGGCATATTTCCTTTTCACACATGGGTTCCTGACGTGTATCAGGCTGCACCCACTCCTATAGTCGCCTTTTTCTCAATCGCACCCAAGGCAGCCGGCCTTGCCATAATGATCCGCTTGCTGTATCCGATAGCCGGAACATTATTTAGTATTGATTCTATTGTACTTCCCGTTGCTCTTCTGGCTGCCGCCACACTTACAATAGGAAACTTCGCGGCAATCAGTCAGCGGAATGCCAAAAGGCTGCTTGCTTATTCATCAATTGCTCATGCCGGCTTTGTATTGTGCGGATTTGTCTGTTTTTCAGAAACCGGAATTCTCAGCATAATCATCTATCTGTCAATATATTTAATAATGAACTTTACAGCTTTTTTTCTGGTTGATCATTTATCGAAACAAGTTGGCACAGAAGACGTAAGGAAATTTGCAGGATTAGGTGTTAAATTACCATTAATTGGAGTTATCTTTGTGATAACAGCTGTTGCTTTGACCGGCTTGCCGCCAACAGCAGGGTTTTACGCCAAGCTGTTTGTATTTACTGCACTGTGGGAGAGTTTTCAGAATACAGGCAATAATGTGCTTTTGTTTCTGTTACTATTTGGCGTGTTTAATGCAGTGATCTCGCTGTTTTATTATCTTAGAATACCATACATTATGTATTTCAAGAAAACAGATAATGAAGTAAGTATAAAGGATTCTCTTGGCACCAACATGCTACTTACAGTCCTTGCTTTCCTTATGCTCCTGCTTTTCTTCAGTCCTGAATGGCTTATCAATTACCTTAATTCAATAAATCTAAACCTCTCCAATCTTCCTCTATGAGTGATGTTATTAAGCACGAATGCGGAATTGCTCTGATCAGACTGCGAAAACCGTATCAGTACTATATTGAAAAATACGGTACTCCCCTTTACGGCATCAATAAGCTCTATTTACTAATGGAAAAGCAGCATAACCGGGGCCAGGACGGAGCCGGTGTCGCCAGCATAAAGATCAATGTTCCGGAAGGTAAAAAGTATATCAGCCGTATACGATCGGTAGATGCGCAGCCGATTTCAGTGATCTTTAACAAGATCAACAAGAAATTCCGTAAAGCCCAGCGGGAAAATAAGGACAAATACTATGATGCTGCCTGGATGCAGGAGAATATAGGATTTACGGGGGAAGTTTTATTGGGGCATCTGCGCTATGGCACACATGGCAAAAACGAAATTGAAACCTGTCACCCGTTTCTCAGAGAGAATAACTGGAGAAGCCGCAATCTGGCCGTAGCAGGAAACTTCAATATGACCAATGTCGATGAGCTGTTTAAGAAACTCGTAGAGCTTGGTCAGCATCCAAAAGAAAAGACCGATACCGTCACCGTACTGGAAAAAATAGGCCATTTCCTTGATGAAGAAAATCAGATTTTATTTGACACATACAAAGACCAGTATTCTAACAAGGAAATTTCCGATATCATCGAAAAAGAACTGGATCTGCAAAGAGTGCTGATGCGCTCCTGCAAAGATTTTGACGGGGGCTATGCCATGGCTGGTATGACAGGACACGGTGCTGCTTTCGTAGCCAGAGACCCTGCCGGTATCCGCCCGGCTTACTACTACGCCGATGATGAAGTTGTCGTAGTGGCATCCGAAAAACCCGCTATCAAAACCGCTTTTGGTATTGATTATAACCAGATCAGGGAAGTTACCCCCGGCTTTGCCCTTATTATCAATCAGGACGGCTCTTACGCCGAAAAACAATTCATTGACCAGCTAACCAAGAAATCCTGCAGCTTTGAGCGCATCTATTTTTCACGAGGTTCCGATCCTGATATCTACAACGAACGGAAAAAACTTGGTGAGCTGCTATGCCCGCAGGTACTTGAAGCAATCAATTATGATCTGGAAAACACCGTTTTCAGCTATATCCCCAATACAGCCGAGACAGCTTTCCTCGGTATGATGTCCGGACTGAATGATTACCTTGCCAAATACCGTAAAAAAGTAGTTGAGGAAGGTATCATAAAAGGAGCAGAACTGGAAAAGATACTGCAGTTTACCGCCCGTACCGAAAAGCTTGTTATCAAAGATGCCAAACTGCGTTCATTTATCACCGCTGATGATCAGAGAGATGAATTTGTAACCCACTTGTATGACACTACGTACGAAGTCATCCGTAAGGGCATCGATACAGTGGTGGTAATTGATGATTCCATTGTGCGCGGTACAACTCTTGAGAAAAGCATCATTCGCATGATAGACAAGCTCGGTCCTAAAAAAATCGTGATTGTCTCTTCTGCCCCGCAAATCCGCTTCCCGGACTGCTACGGAATTGATATGTCAAAGATGCGTGAGTTTGTAGCATTCAGAGCTGCTCTTTCCCTTCTGAAAGAATCCGGCCTGGACAGCGTACTGGATGCAACTTATGAGAAATGTAAAGCAGCGCAGGGAGACCTGACCGGAAACCATAGAAATTATGTACAGGAGCTTTACACCCCTTTTACCTATGAGCAGGTTTCCAAACGTATCGGAGAGATCGTTACCCCGGCCAAATGTAATGCTGAGGTACAGGTTGTGTTTCAAACCGTAGATAATCTGCATAAAGCCTGTCCCAAACATATAGGAGACTGGTATTTTACTGGTGATTATCCGACTTCCGGTGGAAACAGGGTTTCCAATAAGGCATTTGTCAACTTTATGGAAGGTAAAACCGTACGGGCATACTAAAAAGACGCATAGCGGTTTAAGATATACATACCCCGGGAATCAGATCATCCCGGGGTATTTTTTGCTCTCTTCTTTCCTCTCACAAAATCACATCTAATTAACCATCAAAATTTTGCATATTTTGTAAAGTTAATTTCTTATAATGAAAAGTCGAAGACAGCAAATAAGATTAAGTTAAATGTATAAATCATATTTTAAACATCACTATGCACATTAAACATTTCATCGGCACAGCTCTACTGGTTTTTGCCGTCTTATTCAGTACGCATGCTCAATATATCGAGATATGGTCGGATGAGTTTGATTATACCGGTTTGCCGGACCCTCAAAAATGGAGCTATGATACAGGTGGCAATGGGTTTGGGAATGAAGAAAAACAGTATTATACCAGAGACAGGCTCAAAAATGCCCGGGTAGAAGACGGAAAACTGATCATTGAAGCACACAAAGAATCTTTTGAGGCAAACGAGTATACTTCTGCCAAACTGCAAACGCTCAACAGCGCTTCCTGGCAATACGGGCGCTTTGAAATCAGAGCAAAGCTTCCCAAAGGCAGGGGTATATGGCCGGCCATATGGATGCTGCCATCCCAATCTGTATATGGCAGCTGGCCGGCCAGTGGCGAAATAGATATTATGGAACAGGTGGGCTTCGAACCGGATAAGGTCCATTTTACTATTCACACAGAGGCGTATAATCACAAAATAGGCACACAAATCGGAACAAGTGCTGTATTTAACAAGCCATACGACAATTTCCATACCTATGCACTGGAATGGACAGAAGACAGTCTCCGGTTTTATGTGGATGAGACCCTGTACTTCTCCTTTCTTCGCGAGCCGGATGGAGATTATACAGTCTGGCCGTATAAGCACCCTTGCTACCTTATACTTAATGTAGCTGTCGGTGGCTCTTGGGGCGGCGCCAATGGTATCGACAATACCATCTTTCCCCAGCGAATGGAAGTCGATTATGTAAGAGTATACAAAAAAGCGGAACCGGGTAGCAGTTTCACCATTCGTACATCTGCTGTAAACGGTTCTGTCCGGCTGGCTCCGGAGCAGGAAACCTACACCCGGGGAAGCATGGTAAAGGCTACCGCTATTCCTGATGAAGGCTATCAGTTTGAAGGCTGGTATGGCACATACGAAAGCAGCTCTCCTGATGTAACCTTTCCGATGTATTTCAACTATGACGTAACAGCCGGATTTGTCCGGACCGGAGAAATGATTAAAAACGGCAACTTCCGTAACAGTACACTGGCCTGGTCCTTTTATGGAAGCAACATAAAAGCTGAAAACACATCCGCTCATATTCCCATACCCCAAGAGACAGCAAACACCTGGGATATACAACTTTCCCAAAGCGGACTATCGCTCGAAAGCGGAGCAACTTATGAGCTGAAGCTTAAAGCCCGTGCTACAGCAGAGCGCAAACTCACTGTTGGTACCGGAATCTCGGAAGAGCCCTGGACAACCTTTTTTCAGAAAACGATCAGCCTGGATATAGAGACAGAAGAGTACAGCTTTCAGTTTACCATGCCAAGAAACGAGTCAAACGGAAGGGTTATATTTGATATGGGCGGATATGCCGGAGATATTTACCTGACAGAGATTAGTCTTTTCAAAATCAAAGACGGGGTCACAGGCAAATCAACAGGCATGAAAAAGGATCACATCTGGATATTTCCCAATCCAAGCAATGGGAAAGTGAGGATCACCGGAGAAGCTCAGCCCTTTCAGCTGCTTGACCAGACAGGAAGGCAGACAGGCAGCGGTATTGTACCGGCTTCACTTAATCTGTCATCCTACCCCAAAGGCCTATATTTCGTGCAGACATCTGAAGGATCTGTGCATAAATTAATATTGGAATAGCTCTGCAATCAAAAAAGCAGTGCGTATGAAATGTCTCAATAGCACTCATGTGCACTGCTTTTTATATACTTTTCAAACAGGTCTTTCCTCCCCAAAAAACCCGGAGTACAAACTAACGCCGTATCAGTTTTCCAGTCTTCACTATTGCCCCTCTGGTATCTTTCAGACGGTAAAAATAAATTCCCTTTTCCAGCCCTGCTCCAAATTCTACCCTGTCAGTAAAGCTCAATTCAACAAGGCAGACTCCATGAATATTGTATAAATCGAGATGATTGGAGCCATCGGCCTCTATTATAAAGGTGCTTTCGCTCGGATTCGGAAAAATTTTGTATTCAGAGTAATCAGCCATTCCCATACCACTCACCATGCAATCATCATCCATAAACAGTCCAACCGGTGCCGGAGCACAAATATTGCCGGAGGATATCTTCCAGTTGTAAAAGAACAGGTAATACGGCCTCTGATTGATCCATGCAATATTAGAACCCGAAATAGAAATTATTCCTTCAACAATATACGGGAAGCGGATATCTTCATCCATTTCGTGCGAGTGCAATAGTCTGCCGGTTGTTCCTTCCGCACTCATGGCATAGTCGCCCGGTTCAAGCTGCATAGCCAGCTCCAAACGATTGGCTCCTGCCTCGACTGCCTGAAACGTTTTACTTTCCACCAGCTGCCCATTGGCTCTTTCAATCCGTATTGTTACATTCTGGTTATCGACCGCATGAATCTCGATGGATTCAATGCGCAATGTTCTGTATACAGTAAACAGCATTTTACGATCCCAACGGTTGTCTGTATAGGTGGTTCCCGCAACAGCTGTTTTTTTGCCTACATAACCCGAAAACGCGTTTGCATCTGCCACATAGTATACAGCAGGCTGATCAGCCACTACTTCCAGCTCATTGCCTTGCCGGAGGTATATACCATCAGCATCGTACCAGTTAAAGACTCCCTGCTCATTGACTTTCAGCAAGGCTGTTTCACCGGGACAGACTGTATCGCCAATCACATCAGGCAGGCCGGATTCCAGGCTGACTTTACCGGTCATGGCACCGCACTGGGGAGAGCTTACCCGAAGCTCATATTCCCCTGCCTGAGCCACCTGTATGGCCGGAGAGGCATGTGGCAATGGTTCACCATTACGGTACCATTCATATGTGAGATAGCTACCCCGCTGCCCCGGATCGAGAAGTTCCCAGGAACTGGTGCAAATAGAACGATCAGCTCCTAGATTTACTGTCAAGCCAGCGCTCACTACTATTGTATCTCTTGTAAAGCAGCCAAGGCTGTCAAGAACCAGTATATACAGCCCCGGCTGATCAACTGTGACGGAAGCTGCTGTCTCTCCGGATATGGATTCTCCATTTTTCAGCCAGGTGTATGCGTATTGCTCTCCCGTAAGTGATGACGAAAGCAACAGGTCTTCCACATCGCACAATGACTGGTCCGGACCAAGCTCCGGCTTGCTGCAATTCTGAAACGCGACTTCCTCATACTGATCTGCGACAACCAGATCATCAATCCACATATATGAATCTATAGCCGGCGCCCAGTTAGGAGTATCTCCGCCATGGAATGTCGAAATATAGAAATTATCAATCAGGCTGCCATCAGTTACAAAACGCAGACCTTCCAGCAACAGCACTTTCTGTCCGTTGACCCATACTTCCACTTCTCCGTCATGATTTGATCCGGTGTTGATTTTAACACGCTGGGCAATATGCATCCACTGCCCTCGCTGAAAGTACACCGGATCACCATTGGGATATTCGAGATAGTGATCTTCGCCACAAGCTGTCGGCTTATCCATATGATATAAATAAAGAGCCGCTCTTCCGCCCGGACGCCACATAAATCGTGCGGAAAAACCATTGCTTCCTGTACATATCTGGCAACCGCTGCAATTAGCTCCGGCAGTCAATCCGGGCAGTTTTCCACCAAACTGGGTAGTACCCCAGCTAAAATCTTCGCTAAACCGGACCCGATAGGAAGCATAATATTCTCTTTTAGGGCTCAGCTGCAAAGGAGTCTGTGTTCCTGTTTCAGCAGGCCCGTACTTGCCGGCAGGATAAAAAATACGCAATGATTTCTGACCTGAGTACGCGATATGATCATCAACCATTGTACGCTCAGTTCCCTGAAGCCATCGGGGCGCAAAACCATCGCTTGTCCATTGGGTTCCGGTATAATTTGTTCCGGCAGCATACTGTTCAAAATCGGTCCGGTATATCTGGGCATTGGCCCAACTCCCGGTCAGGACCAGCAAAAGGAGTATAAAATAGTGCATAATAGAATTTATCTAACTAAAAGTTGAATAATATCTATACGCAGTACAATAGAGGAAGTTTAATTCAGGAAGGAGTAGTTATACGGATATGCTGATCACAGAAAACATACTCTTCTTCCTGGTTTGAACCAACCAGAATCAGGCGGTCACGCTGACTGTCTATCTGCCGGCGATACCATTCTATGCCGGCACGATCAAGATTTGAGACAGGCTCATCCAGCAGCAGAATCGGTGTATCCGAGAAAAAAGCAAGCCCCAGCCTGACTCTCTGCTTCATCCCGGATGAAAAATACCTGATCGGCTTGTTCAGTGACTTTTCAAGCCAGAGCAGCTCGGGTATTTCCTCAAGGCGAAGTCCGGTCCGCAGAGGCTTAAATTTGAAATGGAACTGAAGATGCTCTTTCAGTGTAAACTCTTCGATAAGATCCATATAAGGAGATGCCAGCACCAGATGCTGGTATATCTGATCCGGTGACAGCATCTTATGGTTAAGAGTATATTCCAGCTTACCCTCCGAGCAGGGCTGGATTCCGGCAAGAATCTGGAGCAGGGTTGACTTTCCGCTTCCATTGTGGCCTATCACTGCATAAGCCTGTCCTTGCTCCATAACCAGATTAATATTTCTGAAAATCCAGTTAAAGTTGAATCGTTTGCCCAGATTTTCAGCAACAATTTTCATTATTGCCCATACCCTTTCATGATACCTCTTTCAGAGTTCCGGATAAAACTGACAATTTCGTCACGTTCACTGGAAGGGGCAAAACTGGATTCTATTTCTTCAAGGGCTCTGGATACTGTACCTTCTTTTATGAAAATAATCCGGTACATCTCCTGAATCCGGGCTATTTGTTCAGTAGTATAGCCTCTTCTCCGAAGCCCTACCGAGTTAATACCACAATATCCGATAGGCTCTCTGGCAGCCTTGGTAAACGGTGGAATATCTTTACGCACCAGCGAACCACCACCAATGTATACATGAGAGCCGATTCTGGAAAATTGCTGAACGGCACAGGTCCCTCCGAATATAGCGTAATCATCTACAATCACGTGACCGGCAAGCTGTACAGAGTTTCCAATGATGCAGTGATCTCCGATGATGCAGTCGTGGCCAACATGCACATAGGCCATAATAAGACAATTGGAACCTATTTTAGTAGTATACTTGTCAACTGTACCCCGATTGATCGTTACACACTCACGTATTATGGTGTTATCACCAATCTCCGCGAGTGTTTCTTCTCCGCGAAATTTCAGATCCTGAGGTATGGCTGAAATAACAGCACCCGGAAAAATCTTACAATTTTTTCCGATCCTGGCACCTTCCATGATAACAACGTTTGATCCGATCCAGGTACCTTCGCCGATTTCAACATTTTTGTGGATTACAGCAAAAGGTTCGATGGTTACATTATCTGCAATCCTGGCTTCCGGACTGATATACGCAAGAGTTTGATTCATTGGTCAATTTATAATATTACTGGGCACTGTCTTTTCTTACAATACCTGCACACATTACGGCTTCACAAACAAGGTTGCCTGCTACAAAAGCCTGTCCCTGCATTTTTGCGATTCCCCGTTTGATAGGTGCAAGCAGCTCGCATTTGAAGATTACGGTATCACCAGGGAATACCATTCTTCTGAAACGACAGTTTTCAATGCTCAGGAAATAAGTCCAGTAGTTTTCAGGATCAGGTACAGTGTTCATCACAAGTATACCTCCTGTCTGTACCATCGCTTCGATCTGCATTACTCCGGGGAAAACCGGATTGCCCGGAAAGTGTCCCTGAAAAAATGGCTCGTTGATGGTTACATTCTTTACTCCGGCAACGGTAGTATCATCCATATAATAGATTCTGTCAACCAGCTTGAACGGGTAGGTATGGGGCAGTGCCTTGTAGATTGCATTAACATCCATCAGAGGCGGCTGTGCCGGATCGTATGGTGGTATCTGATATTTATTGCTTTCCTTCATCAGCTTTTTGAGCTTCCTGGCAAAAGCCACATTGGCAGCGTGACCCGGGCGGGCAGCCATAATCTGTGCTTTGAGAGGTCGGCCAACCAGAGCAAGGTCTCCCATTACATCCAGAAGCTTGTGCCGTGCAGGCTCGTTTTTGTAACGAAGCTCCACATTGTTCAGAATACCTTCTTTCTTTACTTCAACTTTTGGCTTGTTGAACAATCTGGCAAGGCTTTCCAGCTCTTCTTCCCTGACAACTCTGTCGACAACTACAATGGCATTGTTTAGATCCCCCCCTTTGATGAGATTTTGCTTTTGCAGCATCTCCAGCTCATGCAGGAAGCAAAACGTTCTGCAGGAAGCTATTTCCTTGGTAAACTGTCCGATATTGGTCAGCGAGGCATGCTGGCTCCCCAGCACAGGAGAGTTGTAGTCTACCATAACAGTCACTCTGTAGTCATCCAGAGGCAGGGCAGCAATCTCTACATCTCTGTCCGGTTCCTGATGAAACACACTGTGAGGAACTTCAAAGAAGTTTCTCATAGCATTCTGCTCTTCCAGTCCCGCACTTAGCAAGGCCTCCACAAAAGGCTGGGAGCTGCCATCCATAATAGGTGGCTCCGGACCATCAAGCTGAATAAGAATATTGTCAATCTGAAGTCCAACCAGCGCAGCAAGCGTATGCTCAACAGTATTTACTCTGGCTCCGTTTTTTTCCAGAGTAGTTCCTCTGGACAAATCAACCACGTAATCTACATCGGCTTCTACGACCGGCTGATTTTCCAGATCAATACGTTGAAATTTAATTCCGTGATTTGGAGCTGCAGGTACAAATGTCATGTTTGCATTTACTCCTGTGTGTAATCCCACCCCGGAAACAGTTACTGGTTGTTTAATTGTATGCTGTTTCGAATACATTTAAAATAGGTCCCTCGTTTTCGTTAATCTCTTTCTGGTATATAATTGAATCCGAAACAAAAGTCAGATTTTTACTGATCTCATAACCCTGTTATACGTTTTCGGAGGGCAAATTTAGTATTTTTTGTTCAAGTTCCTCTATTCTCTTCTGGAGATCGGGAAGCTTTCTGAAAACGGTGGCTGATTTTATATATTTTTTGTAATCAAAAGCAGGCGATCCCATCAGCACAGAGCCTTCTTCCGTAACCGATTTGCCCAATCCGCTCTGTGCCGCTATATTCGTTCTGGCGGCAAGTTTCAGATGGCCGGCCAGGCCAACCTGTCCTCCGATCATACAATAGTCACCTACTTTGGTCGATCCGCTGATACCGGTCTGTGCTGCAATGACAGTATGCTTTCCTATTTCCACATTGTGTCCCACCTGTATCAGGTTATCAAGCTTGGTTCCTTCCCTGATTACGGTAGACCCCATAGTAGCGCAATCCACTACTGTATTGGCTCCGATACTCACGTGGTCTTCCAGCACGACATTTCCGATCTGAGGAATATCTTTATAACTTCCGTCTTTCTGAGGAGCAAAGCCAAAACCATCGCTGCCAATCACACAGCCCGCATGCAGGGTACAATGACTACCGATTTTGGATTTGCTATATACTTTCGTTCCGGGATATAAAATGGTATTGTCTCCGATCTCTACATAATCTCCGATATATACCTGCGGATATATTTTGACATTATTGCCGATACGGCAGTGGTCTCCGATATAGGAGAAAGCTCCCCGGTAAACTCCGGCTCCGATAATTGAATTGGTCCCTGCAAAAGCCGGATTTTCAATGCCCGTCTTCAGAAAAGATACAATCCTGTGGTACTCTTCCAGTAGCATCGTAAAGCTTGTATAGGCATCATCTACCAGAATCAGCGCAGTCTTTACCACTGTTTTCGGCACGAAGCTTCTGTTTACGATCACTGCGCTTGCATCAGTTGAGTAGAGGTAATTTTCGTACTTGGGATTTGACAGAAACGCAATAGCACCTTCCCTCGCCTCTTCGATCTTGGCAACCGTACTGATCTTGATTGTTTCACTACCTTTGAGCTCTCCGCCTATCAGGTTGGCAATTTGACCGGTAGTAAATTCCATATTTTTTTGATCTAAGTTTTACAAATAAACCTGCTTGGGGCAACATAAGTAGTGCTTCTTCACTATAGTTCCCAGTGCTTTTATGTTTGGCAGATCCGAAGCCTCCGCAACATCTACCAGGGTATTCTTTTTAGTCAGTATATTTATACTCTGCCCCCGGGACACATATGCCGCATTGGATATGGTACCGGTAGACAAGAAATAGGATACATCATTTTTTCCTACACCAAATACCGAAGAAATGTGCTCTTTTATTGAGTCAATCCTGTTTTTATTTGGCTCCTCGTCCGCAATCTGAATTTTAAACAACTTTCTGTTAAGCAGTGAAGAACAAAGGTAAGACAGAATAAAATCTTCACTTTCAGCCCAGACCTTTATTGCTCCCCAGATATCAAAATCATCCAGTCGGCAAAACTCATCCAGATAGACAGGATTGCTCTCAAAATCGCTGCATGAAACAGTGTTTTTTAAGAAAATTTTTAAACTTTTTCCGGCATAAATATCTAACCCTTCCTGGGTCAGCTGCTTGGCTCTGCGAATAATATTGATCATCATTTTTTCAGAGCTGACCGTCGTTTTATGCAGATAAACCTGCCAGTACATCAGCCGTCTGGCTGTCAGAAAGTTTTCGATGCTATATATGCCCTTTTCCTCAATAACCAGCTGATCATCATATATATCCAGCATTTTAAGAATACGATCCGCTCCGATCGTACCCTCTGATACCCCTGTGAAAAAGCTATCCCGCTGCAGATAGTCCAGGCGATCCACATCAAGCTGACTGGATATCAGCTGATGAAAAAAGCGCCGCTCATAGGTATTATTAAACATTTGTATAGCCAGATCCAGTTTGCCGCCCAGCTGCTCATTGAGGCGGTTCATAATCAGCCTGGAAATAACTTCATGGGGAATGCCTTCCAGCAGAGAATACTCCAGGGCATGCGAAAAAGGGCCATGTCCCACATCATGCAGCAAAATGGCTACCTGAGCAGCTTCACGCTCTTCCGGACTGATATCATGGCCTTTGCTCTGGAGCGTATCAAGGGTAATTCCCATAAGATGCATGGCTCCCAAGGCATGATGAAAACGGGTATGCAGAGCTCCCGGATAAACCAGATCGGTAAGGCCCAGCTGCCTGATGCGACGAAGGCGCTGAAAAACCGGATGCTCGATAATATCAAAAATAAGTTCTCCCGGGATTGTCAGAAAGCCATAGATGGGGTCGTTGAAAATTTTTTTCTTATTCAAAACTTTTTTAATTGCCTTATCTTTATAATATTGACTTGCCTCAACCAAAAGGAAAGCAGACAGAATATGCAAAGATACAACATTTTGTGGGCCGATGATGAAATCGATCTCTTAAAACCGCATATCTTATTCCTCCAATCAAAAGGATATGATATCACTCCGGTACACAGCGGAGCCGATGCATTGGAAAAGATCGAACAGGAGAAATATGATATTGTGTTTCTTGACGAAAACATGCCCGGTATGTCCGGCCTGGAAACACTTACTCAAATCAAAGCCCGAAAACCTGAGATACCGGTGATCATGATTACCAAGAGTGAAGAGGAGCATATTATGGAAGAGGCTATTGGTTCCAAGATTGCAGACTATCTGATCAAGCCACTCAACCCCAACCAGATTCTTCTGTCCGTCAAAAAACTGCTTGAAAATAAAAAGCTGATCACCGAACGAACCAACATCGGCTATCAGCAGGATTTTCGCAACATAGCTATGGCCTACAACGACCGCATTGGGCATGAGGAATGGAGCGAGATCTATAAAAAACTCATCTACTGGGAACTCGAAATCGATAATACCGAGCATAAAAGCATGAAGGATATTATTGATATGCAGAAAAATGAGGCCAATAACAATTTTGCCAAGTTTATACTGGAAGAATATGAAGACTGGCTCAACGATCCTCAGGCAGATAAACCGCTGCTATCGCACCAGCTGATGAAGAAGAAGGTATTTCCGCTGCTGAAGGAAAATCAGAAGCTTTTTTTCGTAGTTATCGACAATCTGCGTTACGATCAATGGCGGATCATCGCTCCCCAGCTAAACAATTATTTCACCACGGTCGAAGAGAGCTCCTACTATTCCATACTGCCTACGACCACCAACTTTGCCCGCAACGCCATTTTCTCCGGTCTGCTGCCTTCCGAAATGGAAAAGAAACATCCTGATCTCTGGGTAAATGATGATGAGGAAGAAGGCAAAAACAACCATGAGGAAGAATTTCTGGCGGCTCAGCTAAAGCGCAACAATCTGGGCCATATAAAGCACAGCTACCACAAAATCACGAATGCCGCCGCCGGCAAAGCGCTGGCCGATTCGGTCAATAATCTTATGGGCAATGACCTTAATGTCATTGTCTACAATTTTGTCGATATGCTTTCGCATGCCCGCACCGACACAGAAATGATTCGCGAACTTGCGCCGGATGAATCAGCCTACCGGTCGATTACCCAAAGCTGGTTTCAGCATTCCCCGCTGCTGGAAGCGCTCAAAAAAATCATTGGAAAAGGTTACAAGCTGATCATTACTACCGACCATGGAACCGTACGGGTCAAGCGGCCTTTCAAAATAATTGGTGACAAAAACACAAATACAAATCTTCGGTACAAGCACGGCAAAAACCTTGGCTTTGAGGAAAACAATGTACTGATAGCACGTAAACCGGAACGCTTTTTTCTGCCTAAACGCAATGTCAGTACCGCCTATGTTTTTGCAATAGATGATTATTTCTTTGCTTATCCCAATAATTTCAACTATTATGTAAATTATTACAAGGACACTTTTCAGCACGGTGGGATCTCGCTGGAAGAAATGATCGTTCCCTTTATACTTATGGAATCCAAATGAGCTCTGCCAGGGAGATAATCAGCAAAAGTCCGGACGATTTGCCGGAAGCATCCGAATTAATCCTTAACTTTGCCGGCCCGACCAGAGTCTGGGCCTTTTACGGAGAAATGGGCGCAGGGAAAACAACCCTGATCAAAGCTGTCTGTGCAGCCATGGGAGTAAGGGATATGGTAAGCAGCCCAACCTTTTCGATCGTAAATGAGTATATAATCTCCGCCGGAGAGCCGGTCTTTCATTTTGACTTTTACAGGATCAATTCTGAAAGAGAAGCGCTGGATATTGGTTGTGAAGAATATTTTTACTCCGGCAATTATTGTTTTATAGAGTGGCCTTCCAGAATACCCGGTCTGATCCCGGATGAACATATGGAAATCCATATAAAAGAGGAAAGCGCCCAACGAACGATCCAAGTTATAAAGAAATGAAAAGCAAGGGAATCGAAGTACTTGCCAAAGAACATGCCCTGTATCCGCAGGAATCGCTGATGAAGGTTGAAAGCCGGAAACAAAACCTGTACATAGGTATACCCAAAGAGCTGGAAACTATGGAAAACAGGGTTTGTCTGACCCCGGATGCCGTAAGAATACTCACCTCCAACGGACATGAAGTAATCGTAGAAGCCGGCGCCGGAAAATATGCCAAATATACCGATCAGGAATACAGCGACAACGGCGCTCAGATCTCATACTCCACCGAAGAAGTTTTCAAGGCCGATATCATACTCAAGGTAGAACCGCCCACTCTGCAGGAAATAAGCTATATGAAACAGGGAAAAGCCCTGATTTCGGCGCTGCAGACGGCCATGATCACCCCCGAATATATCAATGCGCTTAACAGACACAAGATAACCGGTCTGTCTTTTGAACATATCGAAGACAAAGCGGGAAGCATGCCTGTAGTGAGAGCCATGAGCGAAATAGCCGGGAGCACTGTAATGCTGATCGCTGCCGAATACCTGAACAGTATCAATGGCAAGGGGATCATACTTGGCGGTATAACCGGAGTACCGCCTACCAAAGTACTGATACTCGGAGCTGGTACGGTAGCAGAATATGCAGCCCGTACAGGAATCGGTCTGGGAGCCGAAGTAAAAATCTTTGACAACCATCTGTATAAGCTTCGCCGTCTCAAGCATGACCTGGGCCTCCAGATATATACATCCACAATTGACACTTATACCCTGCGCAAAGAATTGCGCGAAGCTGATGTCGCGATTGGCTCGCTCAGAGCAGAAGAAGGCGGAAGTGTCTGTGTTGTCACTGAGGATATGGTCATGGAAATGAAGCCCAACTCAGTCATCATAGATGTAAGCATTGATCAGGGCGGCTGCTTTGAAACGTCCAGGGTGACAAGCCTCAAAGAACCGGTCTTTCGCAAATATGATGTCATTCATTATTGTGTGCCCAATATTCCTTCCATAGTAGCCCGTACGGCTACCAATGCGCTTAGCAACATATTTACCCCCATACTGCTGCAAATCGGCAAAAAAGGCGGAGTGGAAGAAATGATTTATGCCAAAGAGTGGTTTATGCGCGGAATATATACTTACAAAGGCCATCTGACCCAGCCCTATATTGCCAAAAAACTGGGTATCAAATACAAGGATCTGAATCTGCTGCTGGCAGCCAGATTCTGAGATTACATCAGACACAGAATTTTAATTATAGGTTTTATTCCCCGATTTGCGTAGATCAGTTCGCTGGTTTACGCAGATCTCTTTTTCCGGAACACTTTCTCTATCCGCATCCAGTCTCTTTAAATTGATTTGCCCGTTTTTTAGTCTCTTTTTTTTCTACTTTTTCATAACTCCGGGATTTTTGACCCAAAATCATCCGTAATCATAAAATTTAAAATAAGCACCAATATCTGGATGTGGTCTGATAGGGATGAAACATCTTTCTGCTATGGTGACTGGGACGGGCAAAATATTTCATCCTGCGACGACCTGGGTTCTGTTTCCGTACAACTACAAGAAAACAACAGCAAATGCATCATTGTCGAAACAGTATTTGACGAAGTTGTCACATACGAGCTGGTTGTTCAATAAAGCTAAAGTTATCCGGTAAAACAGCTTTGTAAAGCTGTTTTACCGGATACTCATCTATCCCTGATTCTCTTTCCGGTTACCGGAATATTCTCATTTTTTTTTCGAGAGCTATTATTAATATAGCTATTACAAACTCTTCATTTGCCTGTTATCCTCTTCACAAAATATCTTATATCTCTGCACACAGACCTTGCTTCAATCAAAACAGTGGAAAATCTCCAAACAAAAAAGCTGTTGGAGCATGATGCTCCAACAGCTTTTGATTAATTGTTATTAGCAAATATATACGTTCCTATTCGTAGAATATATTCATTTCTACCCGTCTGTTTAGACGGCGCCCTTCATCCGTATCATTGCTTGCTTTAGGCTTGGTCTCTCCAAACCATGCGATCCTGATTTTATATTCATTTACTCCTTTGCTTATCAGATAGTTTTTGACTGCTCTGGCTCTGTTTTCGGAGAGCTCCATGTTGGCATTGTCATCGCCTACATCATCAGTATGCCCTTCAAGGTACAGATTTGCCTGAGGATTGTTGCGCATTACCTTGGCCAGATCATTGAGCGAAGGATACGATGAAGTCATGATCACGTCCTTGCCGGTTTCGAAGAGCAGATTTTCGAAGGCTTTACGCAGGGCTTCCTGTTCTTCTTTCTTGATTTCCGGACAACCTTTGTTGGCAGCCAGACCTTTTACTTTCGGGCACAGATCATCAAAGTCGCTGATACCATCACCATCGGAGTCAATAAACGGCGGCGGGCAGCCTCTCCTGTTTTCCGGTCCTCGCTCATCGGGGCAGTCGTCCTGATGATCCGGTATACCATCGCCATCGGTATCCGGACAGCCCTGAAACTTCTTGATACCCGGCTGATCAGGGCATTTGTCTTCATTGTCCTTAAATCCGTCATTGTCACGGTCACCCCACGGGCAGCCTTTGTTGGCCCTGGGGCCCGGCTCATTGACACATTCATCTTCATAATCATACAGACCGTCAAAGTCCGAATCAAAAGGACAACCAAAAGGTGTTACTTTTTCCCCTTTGGGAGTATTGATGCATTTGTCTCTGCCATCGGGCACACCATCACCATCACTATCCTTATCGTGATACTTCGGGGTGTATGGTTCCCTTTTTTTCTTGGCGCCTTTCCGCTGAGCTTTTTTCATCTTGTTGGCCTGCTTCGGATTCTGTGCCTGCAACTCGGGTAAAAAAACAATAGAGATAAGCAGAAAAAATAATAAGTAAATTTTTCTCATGAAATTAATTATGCATTAAGAACCCATTGTACGGCATAATTTATTCAAAAGTTTTTGCATTTACCCGGCATCAGCCCACCCGGACCATCTTTTTACCTGCACTATGACCTGTTAAATCACAGTAAAACAAAAGATAACACAGAGCATATCGAAACACGGAGATCCTATTATTTTTTTATTAACACAGCGCTTTGCACCTGACCTGTCCCCGTTGTCTTTACGAAATATGCGCCGGAAGCCAGTCCTCTCAGATCAATACGGTCTGTATCAGACTGCTCTATCAGCAGATTGCCTGACAGATCGGTAATAATCACCGATCCCTGTCCGGTGCGGGTCATATACAGAAAATCAGCTGCCGGATTGGGATAAAAAAACTGACCGGTGTTTTCGAGCGCCTGCAGACGCACTGCCGTGATACTCCGCTCGCTTACTGTCAGTGAAGAGAGGTAAACCTGATCGCCTACCGGCACATCGTTGCCATCGCCTGCATTGACAGCTGCATAAAATGTCACATCGCCCGCACCTCCACTGGCCGGCGCTGTCCAGTTGACTGTCCAGCTGCGGGTACCGTTGGCAGCGGCTATGCCTTCGGCTGTATGTGTGACAGCACTGTTGCTGTTGACCAGCTTCACAGCGCCGGATGATGCTGTAAAGTTGCCGACTTTGCTATTGCCACTCTCGGCAGTAAGCTCAAAACCCATAGTGGAGGCTCCGGTATGTGAGCCTGTGACAGTAATCTGGTATTGCCGGCCGGGCTCATAGCCTTCCTGCGGTATATCGGTGCTGATAAGATTGGACACTGTCTGTGCTACAAAAGAAGTATGGCATGTGGTGCAGTTTTGCCCGTCCATGGGTGAACCGGTATAGCCGCCGGGTGAGCCGATATCGCGCATGGTAGCTCCAGTGATGGCCATAAAAGCCAACAGAGCAGTGAGTATAAGATGATTCTTTTTCATGTGTTTAAAGAGAATTAAATGGTTAGACACCTATCAACCCTTTTTCTTTTCATTTGTTTATACAGACACTGAAAATGAATCGAATACAATAGCACACACTCAAATATCTTAACATCACAGGTTAGACAAATATATTTTACTACAATCTTTATTTGGGAAACCAATGTCCTTGCCGGACGGGCCTTACTTTTTGCTCCTTGATGAGAAAAAGTAAGCAAAAAGAATCAAGGGCTGTTGAAAAATAGCTAAAAATTATCCTTGCAGACGAAAATCGCCAAACTCCTTCGTCAAACAGTGGCGATTTTTTGACGTCTTTCAGGATAATTTTATTGGTAATTGCTGATATTTTTTTCGGGTCATAATTTGCCCGCCTCAATTATTTGACTACCTTTGCAACAGACTGATACATAAATATATCAACTCTCCACGGCAGATCGAAAGCCTGAACGCTTTCTCCCGATTGTATCTGTTAGCGTTCTGTCCGGTGGTACTCGCATCATATGCTAACAGATCACATACCGGCAGCGGATTCACCAGGTGAAAAAGCCGCCAGCACGCCACCCCGGTACAAAAAACTGAAGGTAAAGCTATCGCCGTACTCCTATCTTACCCAAAAACATGTCGAAGAGCTCGATCAGCTGCTGGATTTTACCAGTCCACGTGTGCTCAACCGCCAGCTACGCGATGTTTTTATGTTTGCTCTCATACTGGATGATGGTCTCAATATTGCCAACCAGACCCAACTGGTAGAAAATTTTCATGTATTGTTCAACTTCTTTGACAATCTCGAAGATGCTCATGATGCAGCCAGAGCTGCCGGAGAACGCCGATAGCACTGATATCTGACTACAACAAGGCGGATTTCTGACAACCAGTCATGAGAATAGCGTACAGGAAGTACAGAAAGCCGCTTTTGTTATATATCTGACCGATATTAGAAACAGCAAATAACAAGTTATTTTTCACCATATTTTAACACAAAAACACTGTTCTGCTATGACTACCTATCCGGCCCCGGTCTGCCTGCAACAGGAATTGCAGGCGCTTTTTGACACGGCGGCGCCTTACTATCTGAGAAAAAGCGGGCCATGCTACCGCATCGTCACAGCGACCGGAAGGCGCATAAAAGCCTCAGAACTATCGCATACCAGCGATTTTTGTTATATTTGACATGTTTTACCAATTAGCTTTTTTAGTATTTTGAAAACCAGTATCGACTTTCTACCAGCACACAAACAAGAACAGCTACAATCTATACGCGACTATATCGTAGCGCAGATAGACCCCGAAATGATTATACTCTTTGGCTCCCATGCCCGTGGCGAGTGGGTAGAGGATGAGTATACCGAAGACGGCATTACGTACCAATACCGGAGTGATTTTGACATACTGGTCATTACGGAGCGCAGCCCGGACAATGCAGCCCGCAGCCGCTGGCACCAGACAGAAAAGGATCTGGTGCATCGTTTCCGGGACACTCCGGTCAGCCTCATACTGGAGGGCATACGGGATGTAAACCGCGAAATGCGCCGCAACAGCTATTTCTACACCGACATATACAAGGAGGGCATAGCCCTCTACGACAACAAGCGCTTTCGGATCAACCCGCCAAGCATACTCAGCGAAGCCGAAACACTCGCCAAAGCCAAAGAGGATTTTAATTACTGGTACAAAAGCGCTGAAGAATTTCTGTTGACATATCAATTTACTCTGGACCAGAATTTTCCCAATCTAGCTGCATTCCAGCTTCACCAGACTGTTGAGCGATATTATGTTGCGCTGATACTGGTTTTTACGGGCTACCGGCCCAAGACCCATTCTCTCAAGGAACTGGGCGAACAGGCGCAGCGCATCCACGAGCGGTTTAAAGTCATATTTCCCACCGAAACCCAGAAGCAACGGGACCGCTTTGAGCTGCTCTGCCGTGCCTATATAGACGCCCGCTACAAAAAAGACTATCGCATCAGCAACGATGACCTCGCCTGGCTCGCCCAACGGGTAGAAATGCTCCGTGATCTGGTCAAGATTGTGTGTGAAGTGAGGATGGGGAAGTGAGAGGGGGGAATCTTGATGTATGTATATCATAAAGACGAGAGATAAATTCAATTATGAACAACAGCAATACATCTCAAATAACTAGTATATTGGTTCGCATTGGACTAAGCTTATTTTTCCTTCTAATGTTTGGACTTCTTAATTACTTTCAGGATGAAATTAACGTATTTTTCATCATTACAAAATGGCTTTTCCTTTATCTGACAGTATTAGTTTTTCTTTCCATTTTTGAGAAAAAGTATTTCATAAGACAGATATACTCATTTTTCACCGTTCCATTCTATTTCCTTCTAGGAATAGCCCCTATTATTTACTCACTTGGAGCAATTTTTTTTGCATTCATATTCACATTACTAGTTACCACTATTCTATTAATTCAACTTCCAGCTATGATTTTCAACTACACCGTACAAGCTCCAGCCTTCATATACATCTTACTTTCTATAACTTCTATCATTATTACAACTTTTGGTAACAACATTATCCAGAAATGGCATAACTTTCATTACAGAAATGATAAAGAATTGCATCATAATTTATCAATAAAAATCTTTGACCAAAGGAAGTCTCGATACATGATTTTTATGATTTATTTTTTTCTCTTGATCATATTCAATTTGGCAACCTTTAATAATCGCCCTATCCTCAGAGACGAAAATTTAGCTACAGCAATTTTACAATCATTTGCCACCTATATTGCATTTGACAGACTAATAACAAACTGGAATTCAGTAAAACTAAAATAACTATTTGATGTCTAAAACTCCAAACTCTCTCTATCCTAACCCATTATAAAAAACCCATTTACTAACATTATAAACTCTCCAATATTCCTTGTCGTAGCAATGAAGCTTACAGGTGCAGTGCTGATTCTGGCAAGATTGTTCAACATGTTATTTATTGTAAGTCATTTACCAAGTTTCATTGGTAATATCCGAGAATTCTCATCCAACACTCCGGAAGCGGTAGGTTCGTTGCTATTCTGGATCATTGACTTGGCAATCACGTGGTTCTTGTGGAAATATGGTATTAAGTTAATCAAAGTAAAAAAACAGGAAGTGAGCTAGTATCAATTTTCAGATTTCAACAAGCGCTGAGCTATAAACGCATATTCATTTCATGGAAGATATTTTTTGAGGTACGAATATTGTCAGCAGCAGGATTTTCAGGATTAAAGGATGAACAGGATTTTTAAAAACATGCAGGGCATCATCCTACATATCCTACAATCAGGCAAATCATGATACAGACAATAATTTATGAATGAACAGATTTTTAATACACTATCGAAATACCCGGAATATAATCCTGCAAATCCTATAATCCTCTTAATCCTGATACAGACATTTTTACCATGACACTGGACGAAATAACCTACGCAATAAACGGATGCGCCATGAAGGTGCACAACACACTGGGCAATGGTTTTCAGGAAGTGATATACCAGCGTTGTCTGGCTATTGAGCTGAAGCGTGCGGGGCTGGTTTTTGGCAGAGAGATCGAACAGACCATTTATTACGATGGCATAGAGGTGGGTACCCGCAGAGCTGATTTTGTGGTAGAAGGCCAACTGATTGTGGAGCTGAAAGCAGTAATCAGACTAGAAGACGTGCATCTGGCTCAAGCCAAAAACTATGTGGTAGCTTATGATTTTCCGGTTGGCTTACTTATCAATTTTGGCGCAACGAGCCTGCAATTCAAAAAAGTATACAATTCCCGATACCACCCTTCAAATCCTAAAATCCCCTAAAGCATAATCCGGACAAGAGGATGTATTATTGTGTATATTGGATCATTATGCAGTAGCTTAAATGACAACATGGAAGATGGAGCACAGATTAATCGATTATTTTTTAAAAATTACCACACTGACAGCCGAAGAAATAAAAGCGCTGACGGACAGCATGGTGGTAAGAGAATGCCAGAAAGGGGGTTTTCTTTTAAAAGAGGAACAACGCAATACAGATACATTCTTCGTTCTGACGGGATTGGTCAGACAGTACAAGCTGACGGACCTGGAAGAAATCACTACAAACTTTTTCAGTGAAGGGCAATGGATAATTTCATTGACAAGTTTTACGGACGATACCAGCGCAAGTGACTATCTGGTTTGTGAAGAAAATACTTCTGTTGTTGTCGGCAATGAGCAAAAGGCTCAGGAGATTTTTCAGCAATTTCCAAGATTGGAAACGGTATCGAGAATAGTAATGGAAACTGTATTTGCCGAACAACAAAAACTCCTGTTATCGTATCATACCGACACTCCGGAACAACGCTATCTGAGCCTGTTACAAAACAGACCCGATATATTCCAACGGGTTCCGCAATATCACATCGCCAGCTATATAGGGGTCAAACCTGAATCATTGAGCAGGATACGAAAAAGGATAACGTCTAATGGCTGACGTTAGGATCAATCATAGTATCGCTAAATCCTTTTGCGATTAACCAGATACTTAGCACAATTTCAAATAATCCACCGGGGAGAGATAATACTACACCGTATGGTATTCCGAACAATTCGGAAAAGCACCCGGCTATAAATACTGCATACCCGATATAGCCCCATACTGGAAATGCAACCGGAACAAGTTCCGACTTTTGAAGCAGGTAACAGAAAACCATGCCGCCACAACCCCAGAAAATCATCCCCAGCTGATAGGAATAGAAGTTGACACTTGAGGAAAGGCTAAGCAATATGGAAAAGGAGAAAGTATCCCAATACCCTTCGGATTGACCAATGGTTTCACTGATCGAAACAGGCAATAACAGAAAAACAGCCCCCAAAGCAAGCATTAGCGTACCCAAAGAGCCTGATAGCAAATAAATAACGGAGAGCCGCTGACTTATTGATTTGAGGATAGTATACATCACGACAATCAAACCCAAATTAAACGAGGTATGCACAACCGCCATTAAAATTGCTCCTGTGACCAGACGCACTTTGTTTTCAAGTATGTCGGTTGGCAGTGTCTGATTATTTTGAATGATCTCCGTAAGGCTTGTTCCCGTGGCGTATGACGCAAATGACAAAATAAAGAATATGCCGAACAGACGGGCTGGATTTGATTTCATAATTGGTGGTATTTATTATCAATCGTTTCTTATGTCTCAAAATATTTCGACAAAATTGAAGCAATAAGGTATCAAACCCATTGACTTCGGTTAAGAATGGAGTTCTGAAAACACAAAGCGAAATGAAAGTCGGTTGCAATTATTCAACCACTCTTCGGAGTTTGTAACTCCGAAATTCTATCATAGGATTTGCAATCCGTCTATGACTCTCGCAAATAAAAGAACAAGAAAAACAAAGGCGCTTCATAGAACCTACGATAGTGCTTCAGGACTGCAAATCCCGAAGAACAGAGTGAAAATCCAGGTAAGAGAAAGGAATTGGCTAAACCAACTACAACAAAAAAATCACACAATACTTTCCCCATTTGCATCTGTCGTCAACACATCCGTCATATACAAAAAGAATGGTTGCATCGTTTTGTAACCGTCAATCACCTCGTTTTTAAACTCCTGATAAAAAACGGCTTCGTTGTTAAAATCTTTCTTCAGCAAAAACTGCTTGTAGCGAATCAAATCGATGCGCGGATGTTCTTTGGCAAATCCTTTTGGTGCTGTTTTCACAGATTCACCAAACAATCCTCCAAAATCCGCTTTTAACTTGAAGTCATTAAGAATTACTTCTAAATCATCTTCAATTTCAATTCTTTTCCGGATGCGCTCTAAGTCTTCCTTATTAGGATTCCAGAATCCACCACCGATAAACGTGTTGTCGGGCTCCAGATGCACATAGAAACTTCCCCGATTATATGGCTGAAGACGGGAAAAGATTGCCCCAAAGTGGTTTTTGTACGGAGATTTGTCCGCAGAAAAACGAACATCCCGGTAAATCCGATACATTTTGAATTTGCTGAATTCATCTATATTAGATAGCTCATTGGCAACAGATTCAAAAAAAGCATACGCCTGATTTTTTGCATTTTCATACGTTTCTTTATTCCCGGCAAACCACTCACGATTATTGTTCTGCTGCAATGCGGATAAAAATTCAAAGACCGATGAATTCATGGGATATTAGACTTTGACTCAAAAATAAAGAAATTTCACACATTTCCTTTCTTTGCATTGGAATACCTTCGGCTTCACTCAGGACGAAAATCCAGTGCTCCATATAGGTCATCCCGATGAAATTTACGAGTTACGTCTTATTGACAATCAATAAAGTGTAAACAAAACCACCAATCACTTTCCGGGGGCATTGGTAAAAAGGGATTGAGAAAACTTTGCACAACATATTTATCTAATCGCCGACCCTGGTTTGCTTTCCATTGTATAGACAAGATCATAGTCATTTGAAAAAAGAAGCAGGCTTACGGTCCATACAAAATATAAATCCAGCAGTCCATTCAATACTTTTATTTTTATAACTAAACCTTTTACAAACATTTAACGTAAATCACCCTCATAATAAACTTTTAATCAACATTTTAAAACCTTTCAAAAGCTATGAAAAATCTACGTTTGCTAAGCAGCATGCTCATGCTGCTTTTGCTTGGCCAGCTCCTGATGGCACAACCCCAATTAGTCAAAGATATCCCGGACGATGCACAAGAGTACTTCTCTGTGAACGGTGTATTGTATTTCTTTTCCGGCGATGAGCTATGGAAAAGCGAAGGAACAAGCGGCACAACCGTCCTTGTCAAAAAACTTGATGAAGAAGTGTATTACCCATATTACAATAAAACAGTGGTTATCCTGGGCAACTACTTCTTTTTTACCACTGTGTCCGGCATGGGCAATACATCTATCTGGAAAAGTGACGGTACAGCGGTCAATACTACAAAAGCAGTTACAGGACCGATAACCCTATTGGGCACATTTCAGGATAAGGTTATTTTTCTGAAGTACGGATATGGCGATAGCGAACTCTGGCAACTGGATATTCTTGACCAGGCTACACTTATTAAAGTCATTGAAGATGACATTATTCTATTCTCTGCAACAAGCAACTATATGTATTTTTGCTCCGACTACTATACCAACGATGGTCAGTTTCATTTCTGGGTTTCCGATGGAACCAGCATTGGTACAGAGATCATCTTTCGGCAATATTACAGCTATGTAAGACAATTTCAGCCATTCATCAATCAAATGTACATGGCACAAGTACAGGATTTAGGCGAAATAGCGGATGATTTTTCTCTTATTACCCCAGAGGGTATTACCAAAATATGGACATCCTCTGACAGAGGCTTTAGTATGGATTTCACCACCATTGATCTCATTGCTCCATTAGGAGATAAGCTTATTCTTTTTGTAAGACCAATGTTCGATTTGGGTTACGAGCTCTGGGAATATGATCCTGCCACCAATAAGGTAACCAGCATACGCTCGATGCTCGATTTTGCATGGAGCTCATCGCAGGAATTTCTGACACCAGTTGTCATCAACAATACCATGGCCTTCAATACCGGTAAAAAGGTATATCGGTCTGACGGAACCAACGCAAGCACCTATCCCATAGCAGACATGTATCACGGATACAATGCCGAGTTTACAAAAGTCGGAGACCTCCTGTTTTATATCAACCATGCATCCGCAAGCCCCGCCTCCTACAACGAGGAGTTTGAATTGTACCAGAGCGGGCTTTTCTCTCAGAATACTTCATCGGTAAGGAAACTCTTTGGCAATACCAGCTACTATGGTCATGCAGCCAATCTGACAGAAGCAGGTGGTAAACTCTTCTTTACTCTGGAATCCAATTCCGGAGATAAAAACCTCTGGATCTATGATCCAAACAGGCCGGCAGACGGAAGCCCGTACTTTACCGTGGTGAATGCTGATACTGATCAGGATATACAATGGCTCAAAAGCGGTGATACGATTGTAAAACCGGCTGGACTAAATATTGCTCTGCGATTCAACCCTACAGGTTCGCCGGGAAGTGTGCAGTTCTGGAACGGTCCCCATCTGGCCCGTACGGAAAGCTCCGCACCTTTCAGCTTCCCGGGTGACAATAACGGGGACTATCAACCATGGACCAATGCCAATCCCGGCAATTATACCTTTACCGCTATCCCCTACTCTCTGGCTGGCGGCAATGGAGTGGCAGGCCCTTCTACGGTTGTCAACTTTACCATCATAACACCTGCTCCCAAAGTCCCCCCAATAGTAAGCGCAGGACCAGACAGAGAGATTACCTTTCCGACAGACAGTACATTTTTGTATGGATCAGCTACCGACCCGGACGGATATATTACTCAAAGACAATGGAACTATGTAACAGGGCCATGGAATTCTGATCACTACCTGCATAACCCGGACCAGGATACTACAGAAGTCGAATTCTATTATGGAAATCCCGGAGTATACAAATTTGCCTATACAGCGATTGACAATGATGGTCTGTACGGAACCGACACTGTCACGGTAATCGTTAATGACTTCCCAGCCAAAATCACGCAATTTATATTAGTTGACACCGACACGGATACTGATTTACAAAACTTAAGCAACAACAGAACTATCGATCTTTCCTCCCTGCCTCCCAACCTGAGTATACGAGCCGAAACTGTTCCGGCCACCATACAAAAGGTTGTTTTTGACTACGAAAACGGCCGCATGATCCGGACAGAAAATACCCCTCCTTATGCCCTATTCGGCAACACAGGTGCCAGCTATATACCCGGACAGTTTACAGAAGGTTATCATGACCTGAGAGCATTCCCCTATCTCAATGATACTGCCTACAGAGAAAGCTTTATACGTCTGCACGTCACCCGAAGCACTCCGGGCGCTCTGAGCAAGTTTGTGCTGGTAAGAGCTGACACCGATGAGGACCTTTTTGATCTTACCGCTTATGCAACCCTCTATCTTGACGAGCTGCCGGCACAGCTCAATGTACGTGTGGAAACCAATACCTCCGCGATCGGGAGCGTTACGTTTAGTCTTAATAATACCAACCGCGCAGAAAACGTAGCCCCGTACTCTGTTTTTGGAGACAATGGTGGTAATTTCAATGGCGGAACATTCCCGGTCGGAGACAACTATATTGAAGCCAAGGCATACTCTGGTTCCAACGGAACAGGCACCTATCTCAACGGCATCTATGTTCCGTTCAGAGTAAGAGCATCACGAAATGCCAGAATGGCCACTGATTATTACGAAGCCGGTGTGCAGGTCGCCATTGTACCAAATCCATCGGCCGACCGCTTTGCCATACGGATAGAAGCCGCAGTAAACGAACATACTTCTGTGGAAATTTTCAACGCAAGTGGCCTGTCGATAAGCAAGCTTTACGATGGCCCGGGGCAAAACATGGAATTGCAGTGGGATGCCGCTCAGATACCGGCAGGTGTATACTTCTGTCATGTACGAAGTAATAACGCTGTCAAAACTTATAAGCTAATGGTGGTAAGGTAAATATACTAAAAACACTCTAACAGCCCGAAGCTGTCTGAAACAATGTTCAGGAATTTATTAAAAAGCCCGACATTGTTCAGACAGCTTTTTTATTAAAATCCATCGTTCAAATTATCCGGGTATCCTCTCCGATAATTTCTTCCCGGTGTTTTTTCCCCCAACGCCACAATTCCATTATAAGCTTATCAAGGGAGCGTCCATGCTCTGTCATCGAATACTCTACTGCCGGCGGAAATGAGCTAATCACCCTGCGAACAATCAGCTTATTCATTTCAAGCTCTTTCAGTTCTTTGGAAAGCATCTTATCGGTAATACCCCTGACCTCTCCGAGTATTTCCCTGTAGCGTTTGGGACCAAGATAAAGTGAAGTGATAATAGGCAACTTCCAGCGACCGCTCAGAACATCCAGGGCATCCATCACAGGACGAATCAACGCTTCACATTCCTTTTCCTGATCGGGATTTTGAGATAGGGACGAACACATAGCTTTCCTTTTAGATAGTACTATACAAATAACCAGTACTATATTTTATTCCGTAAATTTAGATAAGTTTGTAGAAACTTTCAATAAGCAAACAACAATATAATTTTCAACTTATTATCTAAACATGATATCCTCATGTATAACCAAATGCGATGAAACATATACCTCTTTCAGTTCTTGAGCTTGCTATAATCCGGGAAGGCGGCAATGCGCAGCAGGCCATAGAAGAGACTGTACGTGTTGCCCGGCATACGGAACAGGAAGGCTATTCCAGACTATGGCTTGCCGAACATCATAATATGCCCTATATATCAAGTTCGGCCACGGCTGTACTAATCGGTCATGTAGCCGGAAAAACCAAGCGTATACGTGTAGGTTCAGGTGGTATAATGCTTCCCAATCATTCACCTCTGGTAATTGCCGAGCAATTCGGAACGCTGGAAACCCTTTATCCAGGCCGGATCGACCTTGGTCTGGGGCGGGCTCCCGGAACCGACCAGACGACTGCCATGGCACTTCGCCGTCATAATACAACTACGGCACACAGCTTTCCTTCCGATGTAAAATCATTGCAGGCTTATTTCTGCAATGAAGATAATGATGCCAAAGTACGGGCTTTCCCGGGCGAAGGCCTTTCTGTTCCGTTATGGATACTGGGCTCGAGCACCGACAGTGCCTATCTGGCTGCGGAAATGGGTCTGCCATACGCATTTGCCGCACATTTTGCCCCGGCACAGCTGTTTGCCGCTATCAATATTTACCGGCAACATTTCAAACCTTCAAAACAATTAACTAAACCCTATCTTATGGTTGCTGTCAATGTAATTGCAGCAGATAGTGATGATGAAGCAAATCATCTGACAACATCCCTGATCAATATGTTTCTGGGTGTGGTTACAGGCAAGCCTCAGCCGTTGCGCCCTCCGGGCAAACTCTCCGAACTCTATCAATATCAGGACGTACAGCACGCTGTCAATAATATGCTAGCTGGCACTTTCATGGGCGGACCTGAAAAACTCCGCCATGAGCTCGCCGGATTTATCTCTGATACTCAAACAGACGAACTGATGGTGACCGGTTATATTTATGATCCGGAAGCGCGTCTCAAATCTTTCTCAATACTAAAAAGAGCATTAGACTCAGCAGGTAAAAGCAACTAAAATCCGCCAGCTATAACACCGTATTTACAATTTTCAACAATATAATATATCGCATTATGTCAATAACAGAATCTCTTAACTGGCGCTATGCCACTAAAAGCTATAACGGACAATCTGTTTCCCAGGACAAAATTGACACAATACTTGAAACCATACATCTTGCTCCCAGCAGTTCGGGACTACAACCATTCAACGTATTGGTTATCAACAATCCTGCACTGAAAGAAAAAATACGTCCCATAGCATTCAATCAGCAACAAATCACTCAGTGCTCACATGTACTGGTTTTCGCAGCCTGGGATAATTATACGGTAGAGCGAATCAACAAAGTGTTTGAGCGTAACAATACAGAACGCAATCTTCCCCCGAGCGCAACCGATGATTACAGAAACATGCTCATTCAATCCTATACAAATCTTACGGCCGAGCAAAACTTTGAGCATGCAGCACGCCAAACCTACATCGCTCTTGGCTTTGCCCTATACACAGCTGCCCAGTTGCAGGTAGATGCCACCCCGATGGAAGGCTTTAGCAATGCTGCTCTGGATGAGCTTCTGGGACTAAAACAACAAGGCCTGAAAAGTGTTACCATACTGGCCTTGGGGTACAGGGATGCTGCAAACGACTGGCTCGCTCCTATGAAAAAAGTACGTGCTCCGAAAAGCGACTTTTTTATTGAGCTTAAATAATCTGATCCGGCCAAAGAGCAGAGTACACACAGCTCTGCTCCTGCCTGCCATAGATTAAACCACTACACAGCCACCGTCTGCCGGCACAAAACCTGCCTCAAATTGTCAGTAGAATAACACCGGAATATGAAGGATTTTTTATTGGAAGTGGCATTTACGATAGCAGGCATTGGAGCTGCTTCAGGATTGGTCTTTAAAAACGACCGGCTTTATCTGATCTCTGATACCAGCAATTATCTGTACCAGTATTCGATTACCAGCCAGCGACTGTATAAAACACTGCTTACAGACTCCGCTCCGCCGCATGAACAGCTTTCCAAAGAAACAAAAAGTGATTTTGAAGCGATTTTTCCTGATGAAAACCGGCTCGTCATTCTTGGTTCCGGATCTGATACCGGATACGCCCGAAATCAGCAGTTTTCAATCCCCGTTCATGCAAAAAAACATCGTATAAAAAAGCTGGATATGCTCCCGCTGTATCAGCATTTGCAGAAAAAATATCAGATTGGCACTGATAATTTCAATATTGAGGGGGCTATGCGCTATAAGAATCAATTACTACTATTCAACAGGGGAAACGGTCCTATAGGCTTCAATGGTATTTTTCGCCTTACCCCTGGCCTGGATACAGTTTTTATTCCTGTACCTCTGCCTGCTCTTAACGATACTCCTGCAGGGTTCAGCGATGCTGTCAGAGTGCGTGATACTATTTACTTCACCGCCATTGCAGAATCTCAGCCTTCCGTTTACCATGATGGCGAAATTAAAGGCACTTACCTGGGTATAATGCGCCTGCCGGAATTCGAAGTTGAGCAACTGATTGTGCTCTCTGACACTTCCAAATTTGAAGGCATCACATTATTTTCAGAAGATAGCAAATCCGTCCATTTTCTCCTTTGTGAAGACAGGGACTCCCACTCACAAGAGTCTGTAATATATCATCTTAAAATTAATAAAAAACAGCATTAACCCACTATGGCATACACCCTAAACACCTTATACACAAACTTCTTTTTATCAATATATTTTGAAAATTAAATTCCCTGACTATATTTGATTCACTTTTGAGATGTAAGCTATACTCCTCTCAAATCAATATTTTTAAGTTTTCATTTTTATTTAACCTAACAACTACTTTTAATTTATGGACGAATATCTAGCAATTATCAAGATTTTTGGTGGAAACTTTGCGCCAAAAGGCTGGGCAATGTGTCAGGGACAGCTATTATCCATCGCTCAGAATACGGCTTTATTCTCTCTTTTAGGAACTACTTATGGCGGCAACGGACAAACTACCTTTGCTCTTCCCGATCTGAGAGGCAGAACGCCTATTGGTTATGGCCAAGGCCCCGGACTAAGCAATTATGCACTGGGACAGGTATCCGGAACAGAAAATGTGACACTCACAACCGGCAATATACCACCACACAATCACGCAGTATCCGGCACCGTAAAATTACCGGTCAATGCTGATTCATCAGCTACGGACAATCCGGAAGAGGCGTATCTTGCTCCCACTGCAAGCAATAACTACAATACTTCGCCAAGCTCGGGCGCTTACTCAGGCAATCTTTCTGTGGATCTGACTACCGGAGTAACTGGTAACGGCTTACCTGTAAGCATCATGCAGCCTACGCTGGCAATGAATTACATCATCTGCCTCGAAGGGCTGTTCCCTTCCCGTAGCTAGTCTGCCGGTCAATTTTCAGAGCCATATAGCCTGATTGCAATTATGACTGTAATCAAGATAGGGATTTTATTACCCAAATCTTCTCTATATCCCTCGATTGGATTTGATCTGCTGAACGGATTAAAAGCACAGCTGGATTCCGTTCAGCATTTTTCCTATGAACTCCTGTATGAAAATATTGGTACCGGCGGAGACTCCAACGAGATATACAACAAAGCCGAAAAACTTCTGCTACAGGAGTCATGGATTGTACTGGCCTTTCTGGATCATAGTGAAGCTACAAAACTGGATATGTTATTCAGACAGCAAAAGCGGATTCTGATTGTACTGGACCCGGGAGCTCATGTCCCTTTGACCTGGAACAACGGAAGCCCATACCGCTTTACTATTTCACTGCAAACTGCTTTCAATAATTATGTCACAGGTACCCTGGCCGCAAAAGCCGGAAATAAACGGGCTTTTTTTGCATCGTCTTTTTACGAAGGGGGATACCTGCAAACATATTCATACCTGAAAGGTTATGAGCACGAAGGCGGTACTATATACTTTCATTCAATTGTTCCTTTTCATCGAAATGAGTACCAGACAAGCGACCTTGTATATGCCTTTGAACATCACCAACCAGAGGCTATACTGGCTCAGTTTTCGGCAGAAGCAGGTGAAGTCTTTCTGGGCAGGTATGCACAGACCAGTATCTGCCGGCAAGTGCCCCTTTATGTATCAACTTTTATGCTTGAAGAAAGCTGGCTCGACACTGTACCCTATCCATTTGATGGAATCAAAGGATGTACCGCCTGGTGCCGGTCACTTGATAACGACATGAATCATCAGTTCATCAATACCATCGGGCAACAGTATGCAACTACGCCCACTATTTTCACTTTATTGGGCTGGGAAAGCGGATTACTGATAAATCAGTTAGCACATAACCCGGAAACACCTAAAAGAACCGATGAAATTCTGGAAAAAACAGAATCCATAGAACTGCATTCTCCCAGAGGAGCTCTCCGGCTGCACAAGGATTCCCGTATTTTCTTTAGTCCGGTTTACCAGACAGAAATTGTCAAAAACCCGGATACCGGCAACTGTCAGCTGCAATTAATCGGTGATTATCCCTGCGAATCTGAAAAATCTGCCTTCACAAATGAAACTCCCAACGGAGTTTTTTCCAAATGGACAAACACTTACCTATGCATTTAAGTTTGACGCACACAACACGTAACTAATCATAAAATTATGAAAGACCTATATACCTTTTCCAAAACGTTGTTTACTTTTTGCCTGATCTTTCTGACATCACTTTACGGATCGGCACAAACCACATTAAGCACAGGCGATATTTCAATTATTGGATTCAATTCCGCGCTCGATTATCGCGACGGTTTTGCCTTTGTAACCTGGGTACCGCTAGAGGCAGGCACACAGATACGGTTTACAGACAACGGATTCAACAGTTCCGCGCACTCCAATACCTCCGGCAATATCAGAGAGCTGGAACAAACCATACACTGGACAGCAACATCAGCTATCGCAGCAGGTACTGTTATTGTAATTGAAGCCAATGGCAGTAGCTCTCTCTCAACCATTACAAGTCATGGTTCGGTAGCTGTATACAACGCTGACGGCGCGATAACAGCAGCTATTTCCCTAACCAATACCGGCGATCAGATTTTTGCCTTTCAGGGCTCCTATACCGTAAGCAACAATGCTGCTGGTACCTTTTTCGGTACACTGATAGACGGAATCGGCTTCCAAGGCCTCGGCACCTATACCGGCTGGCTTACCGATGGCACAGTAAGCTCCAACAGATCTTACCGCCCTTCGGATCTACCATCCTCCAATGCGCTATATTTTGCTAACGGTGCCGTAGGAGCCGCCTACACCGGTCCACGCAGCAATCTGACCATTATGCAATTAAAAGCAGCAGTGGCCAATATTACAAACTGGACACTGTACACGAACCCGGGCGGCGTGCAGCAGTACAACACCTCTTCTTTTGAAGCTCTGTCTGCACCGGCTATCACCGGTCATCCTTCCGGCAGCACAATCTGCCAGGGCGGTAACACAACATTCTCCGTAACCGCTACCGGCGCCACCACCTATCAGTGGCAGGTAAGCACCAACAACGGAATGAGCTTCGAAAATCTGAATAATGACGGTTTGTACTCCGAAGTATCCACGGCAACGTTAACCATTACAGAAGCTACGGTATCTCTGAATAATAATCTGTACCGTTGTATTGCATCAGGCGCCGTCACACCAGCTGCTACATCCAATAACGCAAGACTTACTGTACTGCAACTTCCAACAGCTGCTGCTCAACCCGAAAATGCTGTTATATGCAGCAGCAGTGAAACCAGCATCGCATTAAGCGCCGATCTTCAGGGAACATCCTTTACCTGGACTCATTCTGTTACCGAAGGATCTGTATCTGGTGGCTCCAGCGGAGAAGGCAATACAATTGCACAGGCCCTGCAGGGAGAAGGTGTGATAAGCTATGTAATTACCCCAACTCTTAATAATTGCACCGGTGCACCTGTCACTGTAACTGTGGGAGTTGCTCCCGCTGCTACTGTCACCACTCCCCCGACAAACCAAAGTACCTGCCCGGATGAGGAAGTTTCTTTTACTACAGAGGTAGCAAACGCATCTTCGTATCAATGGCAGGTAAATACCGGCTCAGAATTTGAAAATCTCACAGAAAGTACTCTTTATTCGGGTGTAACTACAAACTCACTGACCATATCAGAAGCTAGTGCCGGTATGAATGGATATTTATACAGGGTGATTGTAAACAGCAACTGCCCGCATACAATTACCAGTCAACCAGTCACTCTAACAGCTACAGATACAGAAGAACCGGTTTTTATCTCCTGTCCTGAAGACATTGTTACCTTCGATGCCAATTATGTATATGAGGAACCGGCTGCCAGTGATAATTGCACGGACAATCCAACAATAGAACTCTCTGAAGGCCTGGGCATCGGAGCTACCTTTCCGGCAGGCACTACTACAGAGACATATACCGCGAGTGACGTGTCCGGTAACATTGCTACCTGTTCTTTTACAGTTACTGTTGAACTGATCACATCATTTGACAGTCAGTTTCAGGCTGGCATGAATGTACATCCCAATCCTGCAAGGAACAATATAACGATTCATTTGTTCAATAACAGTGGTCCGGTGGAAATTCAGTGGCATACGCTTTCCGGCCAACTCATCGAGACTTTGAGTGTAACTGATGTAAAAGAATATCTGTATGACATCAACCATTTGTCAGCAGGAGTATACTTGCTTCATGTAATCAGCAGTCAGGAACACCATATTCAGAAAATACTGGTAAAATAATACCATCATCCGATATCAACAGCTACTACCGGGTCAGCAGGCCTGATAGTAGCTGTTTTTATTCAATCATCCAACCGGATATTTTCTTATTTTCTGTTTTCTATCAGAAACTTTTTTATTTCTTTACTGAATACTTCTGGCTGATCTTCCTGTACAAAAGTTCGTGCGTTCTTGACCATAACCAAACGGCTTTGTAAAAAAACACCGCAAATCCTTATACCCAGTTTTGCAGGAAATAGGGTTTTGTCATCAGCTCCCCAGACAATGAGCACCGGCTTAGGAAATAGTTTTAACCGGTCTGCTGCCCACATGGTATAACGGGGAGACCATGTTTTGACAGCGCTTGCAAAGTCGGAACGAATCCGGTTATTTTCAGAAAAATGGCACAGATAATACTGAATCCACTCCTCCGAAGTCAGCGTATGCGAAAGCAAACCCATAAAAAAATCTTTATCCGGCAAAGACTTCACAGCAAAAAGTTTCCCCATACAGTAGGTAAATCCGGGAATCCAAACAGCGTATTTCAGGTAAGCGAATTTGAACGGTGGAAAAACGTCCAGCCCTTCACAATTAGACAGAACCAGCCCGGACACCTTATCCGGGAAAAGCGCAGTGTAGACCTGAGCATAAACACCTCCGGTATCATTGGCTACTATGACTATCTTATCAATATCCAGAAAGACGAGTAATTTATCTATCAGACGAGCCAGGCCGATCGGACTATAATCCTTGAGACTGCTGAGTGGAATAGCGTGACCTCCCAAGGGCAGATTGACAGCGATACACCGATATTCTGATGACAGGAACGGGATCATTTTTCGCCAGGTCATACTATTGGTCAGTGTACCATGCAGAAACAGTATAGGAGTTCCCTGCCCTTCATCTGTATAATGTATTCCTTCAAAAACAGGAGCAGTATATAAAACCGGATTTTTTACATCTTTCTTTTGAGTCATTGTGCTATAATTTGATAAAGTTCTGATCCAAAAATCAGCACTTTATACAAACCATTAATTGACAAAAGATAAGAATACTTCAGGGAATTATTCTTTTACGAATACGACTCAATGACTCAGCTGTAACGCCCAGATAAGAAGCAAGGTAATATTGAGGAACGCGATTGAGCAGATCCGGTTGGGTAGCCAACAACTTCCGATATCGCATTTCGGGCTTATTGACTATATAAGACGCCAGCAAATCCTGATAGTTACTCAGCTCTTCTTCCAGAATCAGTCTGGTAAGACCCAATAGATTGGGATAACGATGAAACATCACCTCTTCTGTCTCTTTATATATAATAGCGACCGTGGTGTCTTCAAGACAGTCAATATAATGAGAAGCGGGATTTTGCTTCATGTAACTGTCATAGGAAATCACAAAACTGTTTTCAATGTGAAAAAACGTTGTTTTCTCTTCTTCATCAACGATATAATACTGGCGTATACAACCGCTTATTACAAAATAATAGCATCGGGAAATTTCACCTTCACGAAGCAACAGAGTCCCCTTTGGATAGGTCCTGACTTTTACTGCTCTGGCGATATCGGTTTCCTCTTCAGAAGATAACGGTACAATCCTTTTCAGAAAATCGGTAAAGACTTTACTCATTGCTCTTTGCAAAAAAGAGTCTAACTCAAAACAGCATCATTATTTAAGCAAAATCACCCTGATTGCATTATCAAAAATTATCCTCATGATCCGGAAGGAGCGTATAAAACAGCAATAGACCACATCCACTAAAGATGCAGTCTATTACTTTTCTCAAATCAGGATAACTGTGCAAGGCTTTCCTCCAGCGCCTTTATTCTGGCTTCCGCATCAGCTTGCTTCTTTTTCTCATTTTCCACAACCTGCTCGGGCGCACCGCTTACAAACTTCTCGTTGGAAAGTTTCTTCTGCACCGACAACAGAAAACCTTTGGTATATTCAAGTTCCTTGGTCAACCTTTCACGTTCCGCTTCCGGATCCACTTCACCTTCCAAAGGAATATAAAGCTCATCCGCTTTTACCACAAAAGAAGCTACTCCCTCCGGTTTTTCAGAACAGAATGCCAGTTCTTCAAGACCAGCCAGTTTTTCGATAATACGTCCGAAGGTCTTGTACAATAACTGGTTTTCGGTTTTCACCAGCAAGCTCAGTAGTGTGGATTTGGCAATCTGCTTGCTGTTTCGGATATTACGGACACTAATAATAACTTCCCTTGCGATTTCGGCGTTTTGCAGAAACTCCTTATCAAAATGACTTATTCTGGGCCACTCAGCTACAATTATACAATCTTTCTCATTACGCTCTTTGATCTGATGCCACAACTCTTCTGAAATGAACGGCATGAACGGATGAACAACTCTGAGTAGCTTTTCAAAGATCTCAATGGTGGCTTCGAGCGTCTGAGGATCAATTGGCTTTTCATAATCAGGCTTAATCATCTCCAGATACCAGGAGCAGAAATCATCCCAAACCAGCTTATAAACCACATGCAGCGCATCAGACAATCTGAATTTGCTAAATGCTTCTTCCAGTTCAAACAACGCTTCGTTGAACCGGGCGTTGATCCAGGCGACTGCTACTTCATTGGCTTTACCGGAAAGGTTATTATCAACTTTCCAGCCTTTGATCAGACGGAAAGCATTCCATATCTTATTAGAAAAATTTCTCCCTTGCTCACAGAGCTTTTCATCAAAAAGCAGATCATTACCTGCCGGGCTGCTAAACAACATACCAACTCGCACTCCATCCGCTCCATACTTTTCTATAAGCTCAATAGGATCCGGAGAGTTTCCCAGCGATTTAGACATTTTCCTACCCTGCTTATCCCGAACGATACCGGTCAGATATACATTTTTGAACGGCAGTTCTCCACGATATTCATACCCTGCCATAATCATTCTGGCAACCCAGAAAAACAGGATTTCGGGTGCTGTTACCAGATCATTGGTCGGATAGTAGTAATTGATTTCTTTACCTTGTGGCTCCTTAAATCCATTGAAAACGGAAATCGGCCACAACCATGATGAAAACCAGGTATCCAGCACATCCTCATCCTGGCGCAATTCTTCTGCTTTATAGGTCTTTCCCAAAGAAGCAAATTCTGCAACCGCTTCATCTGCAGTCTTTGCCACCACATAAGCCCCTTCCGGACTATACCATGCCGGAATCCGATGTCCCCACCACAGCTGACGGGAGATACACCAGTCCCGGATGTTTTCCATCCATACCCGGTACATATTTTTAAACTTGGCAGGATGCAGGCGTATCGTGTCATCAAGAACATTTTCCAGAGCAGGCTTTGCCATCTCGTCCATCCGACAGAACCACTGAGTCGATAGCTTAGGTTCTATAACCGCATCTGTACGCTCCGAAAAGCCTACATTATTTTTAATATCTTCTACCTTTACCAGCCATCCCTCAGCCTCAAGATCTTTGGCAATCTTCTTTCTGACTATAAAGCGATCCTCCCCGATATAGCGTCCGGCTTTTTCGTTGAGCGTTCCGTCATCATTCAGAATATCGATCACTTCCAGGTTGTGCTTCATGCCCAGATTGTAGTCATTGATATCATGAGCGGGGGTTACTTTCAGACATCCGGTACCAAAAGCCATATCAACATATTCGTCCGCGATAATTGGTATCTGCCTGTTTACAAAAGGAACGATCGCTTTTTTGCCTATAATATGCTTATAGCGCTCATCTCCGGGATTGACACATATGGCTGTATCACCCAAAATAGTTTCAGGACGTGTTGTTGCAACAGTAAGCGTTTCATCACTGTCTGCCAGCCTGTAGACTACATGGTACAAACGGGAGCTTACTTCCTTATAATTTACTTCCTCATCCGATAAAGCTGTCTTCCCCTGAGGATCCCAGTTGACCATACGGACTCCCCGATAGATTTTACCTTTACGGTACAAATCAATGAAGACATCAATAACCGCCTCTGAAAGGTCATCATCCATCGTAAATTTGGTACGTTCCCAGTCACAGGAAGCTCCGAGTTTTTTGAGTTGCTCCAGGATAATTCCTCCGTATTTCTCCTTCCACTCCCATGCATACTTCAGAAACTCTTCCCTGCTAAGCGATTTTTTATCAATGCCTTTTTCCTTAAGCATCGCAACCACTTTGGCTTCCGTGGCTATTGACGCATGATCGGTACCCGGTACCCAGCAGGCTTCCTTTCCTTCCATACGGGCTTTACGGATCAGAATATCCTGAATGGTGTTATTGAGCATGTGCCCCATGTGCAGCACTCCTGTCACATTGGGTGGCGGAATTACAATAGAAAAAGGCTCTTTATCGGGGTCAGGCTCCGAATGAAAGAAACCCTGCTGCATCCAGAAAGAATACCACTTATCCTCAACTTCCTGAGGATTATAGGTTTTATTAATATCGCTCATTCTTATTTTAAGATCTTAAAAGACAACAAAAGTACATGGTTAAAATCAAAAAATCAGGGGAAAGTACAGAAAAAACCGACTTTCCCCTAAAATGTTGTAACCGCAATTGATACTAGTAATAGGTTATCTTACACTTAGGATTCTTTTTCTTGAATCGCTGAATCTCACCTGTTGGAATTCCGGAATAATGGGCAATAAGCGTATTAAGTGTTTCGTCCGGCACTGCACTGATTGATTTAATCTGAGGATTACTACTTACATTGAGGTATTCAAGATGGCGGAATCTGGAAATCGGAGATAAGTCGGAAATTTTTGTCGATGCCAGAGCCAGATAGGTAATATAGTTCAGCGAACGTAGCGGACTCAGGTCGGATACTGAATTATGGGATATATCGAGATGCATCAGTTTGGGCAATTTGCTGAGCGGACTCAGATCACTGATTCCCGCGTTGAAACAGTCAAGATGTACAAGATTAACAAGGCTGGTCAAGGGTGCCAGTGAACCTATAGCTACCTTTTTCAGACGAAGTTTTTCCAGACTAACCAGACCGGTAATTGGTGTAACATCCTTTATGGCATAATTAAGGGAAATATCCAGCTCCTCAAGCATGGTCATATTTCGCAGCGGTTCAAGATCTCTGAGCTTATTTTCACCACAGGTTAGCTCGCGCATCTTTACCAGACCGGCAATATTCTCGAGTGAATATATCTGCAAACCAGACACATCCAATATTTCCAGATTAGTAAGATCTTTCAGATACAATAAGGTATCCACGTTGCTGCCTGACAGATTCAGTTCTTTCAGCTTCTTCAGATCCTTAATCGGAGAAAGGTCCCTGACATTGGTTTTACTAAGATTAAGTTTTTCCAGAAATGTAAAGTTTGCAAGAAAAGAAACATCCGACACAGGCTTGTTAGACACATCAAGCTCTCTAAGCCCCTGACATTTGCGTATCTCATAGTTTTCCGGATAATTCGACAACTTATACTTTTCCTTAAAAAAAGACCGCCAGCTGTCATCCAGTTTCAGCCACCACTGCATCTCCTCTGAGAGAGGTTCCAGTTTTGGCTGTTTTCCCTTAACTGTAATCGCATAGACTTTGAAAGCGCCAAATACCCTGTTATTTTCAGTGGTACGGATAACAAAGATTCTATCTGAGTTTTTTTTCTGTATTAATGTATCAACCACACTGACAACTGTGGGAAGAGAGGTCTCTGCCTGCACACTATCCCCATCAGAGACAGCAGGCGTCATTACTGTATCTATTCGCTCCGAGAGCTCCTTCCAGGTTTCTGTCTGCTTTACCGGAACTTCAAAATAATAAAACTTCCGAAGCTCGTCATATAATACATCGGGCTTATTCAGGGGGTTTACAATAAACCTGGCATTGTAAGAAAAGCGACCGGAGTTTTTATCATACTTTACTATAGTAAACACAGGCGCAAAATCCATATTCTCCGGATTCCGGTCATCCCATACCTGGATGTCAGCACTATGAAGCCGTACCGGCGTAAACTTCATATTAAAGTTACGCTGATGCTCATATATTGTATCGTTCAAATTAACATTCAGAAAGTTCTCAAAATCTTCGAACAACGTCTTGAGATTTTGGAACTCAGCATCATTGAGCTTTCGCACTGTTTTTGTCTGCGCAGACAAAATAAAAGAAATAAGAAGGAAATAAATTAACGTAACAAATCTCATCAAACTGTTTTTTATTAAGATTGATAAGATAATAAATATTGAAAAAAAAATGTAATAAGGAGACAAAAAGTCCTGAATTCCGGTCCCGATCCGCATTATATTCCAAACGATACCGGCAAAGAAAATGAACACGCAATCCGTACAGCTCCGGAATCTGACGATACATCCGGCAACGGTTTACTTCTTCAGCTTCCTTTCCAGGGCAGCTATCTTCCTGATATTTTGCTTCTCGATGGTGGTAAGATATATATCGACCGATGATTTATCGGGAAAATACCATTCTTTTTCTATAAAATACTCATACAGTGATGTTGTCATAAATTTCAGACCATAACGCGCCAGGATTTCTGATCGCATGATCGACAACTCCTCAATAGAAAGACCTTTAAGTTCCTTTTCTGTCAATACTTTGTAAGAAGCTATAGGATACTTCCCAGGCAATTGGGGCACATAAAAACTTACCGGACAGGTAAAATCCTGTCTGACTATAACAAAAGGCGAGTCTCCGGCAAGTATCTGTTCCCATTCAAACGTCATCTCATCTTTAACCAGATGGACAAAATCAGCATATTCGTTAAAACCTCTTGTATTCTCTTTTACCCAAGCCTCGCCAATCCCCCTTTTACCATAATGAACATTCAGGGATATAGCAAGAATTCCGTTGCGAAAAGACCATTTTCCCTGATAAATTGACTTCTCAGGCCAGACATCCTCCATCATCTGCACATCACCCTCAGGGCAAAAATACCATGTACGGTCTCTGTTAGCCAGATCCTGGCCCAATATCAGTCCCGCAGGCGAAGCCGGCTGAGCAAAAACACCTGTTGCAACAAGGATTAATCCAATAAAAAGATAAAACGCCTTAATTTTCATCTTCAGGAAATAAATCAATTTACTAACAAGACCAAAAATAGCACAAATAGTTATAACCTAACAGATTTAGGGGATAAAATAAAAAATAAAACTTCTTAAACGCAGTTTATTATTTGAAAAATACAATTTAAATGAAAACAACCACCAACTAGCAATATAAGAGATGTATTATTCTAATATTTTTTATACTTTATTTACCAAGCCCCATTTCTCGTATGGCGGAGGAGCCCATATAATCTATACTCTGGAAGCCTCATATCCCTCATCAATCAGCAGCTTTTCTTTCTCTGCACTCATTACCGCAAGGCGGTCACAACGTTCATTTTCAACATGTCCTGCATGTCCTTTTATCCAGCGGAATCGAACTTTATGCTTTTTATAAAGAGGTAAAAAACGCTGCCACAAATCAACATTCTTTACATCTTTCCAATTTTTCCGGATCCAGTTATGCAGCCAGCCTTTTTCCACTGAATCTACGACATATTTGGAGTCAGAAACAACCGTTACTTCAAACCCTTCTCCCTTCAGGGCTTCAAGCCCTTTGATTACCGCAAGCAGCTCCATCCGGTTATTGGTTGTAAGCCGAAAACCCTCTGACAGCTCCTTCCGGTGCTGCTTATATATCAGAACAACACCATAACCTCCCGGACCGGGATTTCCTTTTGCCGCTCCGTCTGTATATAATAAAATCATGAAAAATCTTTTATAAATTGAATCAGCCTCTCATATGCCTCATCCTCAAGAGCCGGAAAATTGGCAATGCGAAAACTATTGTCTGCCCATGGGCCATAACCATTACCAAGCACCATCCCCTCTGCCAGAGCACGCTCTTTGACTTGTCGGAGCTGTTTTTTTTCCGCACTCAGGCATAAAACTGTATCAGACTGCACGTTCTTATTTGCAATCAGACTTTTAAACTCCGTCTGGTTGTTAAAAAAATCCAGCAATTTGTTTTTTCTGATTCTCAGAAGCTTCGCAGTTTCATCGATTACCGGCACCATGTCCATAATTTTTCCCAAAAGGAAAATAGCAAGCACATTGGGCGTACAGGTCGTCTGCTTTTTTTGCATCATGGAATCCATAAAAGTCAGGCTATTGTAATGTCTGCTTTCACCGATAGCCTTCGATTTTGCAACAGCCTGCGGTGAACATATCATTACAGCCAGCCCTGCGGGCAGGCCAAAACATTTCTGAACAGAAGCAAACCAAATATCTGCCTGTCTGAAATCGAGCCTGGCTCCAGCCATGGATGAAGTAGCATCTACCGCGATCAGAGAGTCCGGACACAAAATTCTTAACTGCTTCATATACCCGCTGCTCAGCTGTGTCGCATTCGACGTTTCATTGTGTGTTATACACAAGAGCTTGCCATCTGTATTCTGAGGTAAAGGAGGCTCCTCCTCCGGATCAAATACCTGAGCAGTACATGTACCACCCAGCTTTCCGGTATATTCATACCATTTTTGCCCGAATGCTCCATTGTAGAGATGTATGCTTCCTGTTGACAAGATCAGTGATTGGGCGATAATTTCCCAACACTCCGTAGCCGATGAAGCAAAATATATCTGATAATCATCCGGTATCAGCAGCTTTTTCCTCAGAGAATTCATAGTAGCCTCTGCCATTTGAACAAAGGCATCGCTCCTGTGATTTACCGATAAAATTCCGGTATCCACAGCCGCATTCATAAATTCCCGTATCTGAGGATAAAGTTGGGATGGTCCCGGGTAAAATGAAATCATACTTCTGATCTGGAAACAAAGTAATAGATTGCCAGCATATAACTGTCAAGCCCGAGTCCGGTTATGATACCGGTGCAGTTTTTACTGATAATGCTTTTATGTCTGAACTCTTCTCTTGCATACACATTGGAAATATGCACTTCCATCACAGGAGTCCTGACAGCTGCGATAGCATCCGATAAAGCAATAGAAGTATGAGTATATGCTCCTGCATTAAATACGATTCCGTCATATGAAAAGCCCACCTCATGAATCTTATTGACCAGCTCGCCTTCCACATTCGATTGGTAATACTCCAGTTCTACATCCGGGAACATGGATTTAAGATCTTCCAGGTAGGAATCAAATCCCTGACTGCCGTATACACCCGGCTCTCTCAGGCCAAGCAGGTTCAGATTGGGCCCGTTAAGAATCAACAGTTTCATAATGTTATCAGATTATTTTAAAGGTTTTAGTAACTTTATTCCTGTAATACATAAGTCATGAACTGGGATATAGCTATCAGACGGTTTAAAAACTTTTTAAAACTCGAACGCTCTCTTGCCGAGAATTCGGTAATCGCCTACGTACAGGACGTGGTAAAGCTAAAACAGTTTTCAGAAATCTCCAATTTACCGGCTTCACCGATTGAGCTTAAAACATCAGACCTCAGCAATTTCTTTATTTACCTGAATGAGGTTGGGCTTAGCGTATACTCTCAGGCACGTATCCTGTCTGGCATCAAAGCTTTTTACAAGTTTCTTCATTATGAAGAAATAATAAGTGATGACCCTGCTGCCATTGTTGAAACTCCCAGATTGGGCAGAAAACTTCCCGACACACTAAACATACACGAAATTGACCTGTTGCTCGATGCAATCGACCTTTCCACCCCTGAAGGAGCCAGAAACCGTGCCATGCTCGAGACTCTGTACAGCTCCGGACTCCGGGTATCAGAGCTTATCAATCTTCGTATTTCCAATATTTTTTTCGGAGAACGCTTTCTCAAAATTCTGGGCAAAGGCGATAAAGAGCGGCTTGTGCCAATCGGACGTTCTGCTCTCAAATATATAGAGGTCTATCTCAACGAAGTCCGTGTACATGTACCTGTAAAAAAAGGCTTTGAAAACTATGCATTTCTCAACCGCAGAGGCCAGGCGCTAACCCGGGTCATGATCTTTACCATTATCAAGAATCTTGGTAAAGAAGCTGGTCTCACCCAAAACATAAGCCCTCATACCTTCAGACATTCCTTTGCCACCCATCTGATAGAAGGCGGGGCAGATCTGCGGGCTGTACAGGCTATGCTGGGTCACGAATCTATTACCACTACTGAAATTTACACACATCTTGATCGGGAATACCTGAAACAGATCATCATCGACTATCATCCTAGAAGTCAGGAAAAACGGTAAACTCAACAGCAGTCTCGGTATTTTGACAAAACCGGATTATCAAAATTCATGAACCGGTCCCCTTGCTTTCGGATACAACATACGCAGTTTTGATCTCTCAAAAAATTAGCTCTATCTTTGCAGAAAAAGCCTGTACGAACTTGTATAAGTCACTAATCCGCCCCCTGCTTTTCAGAATGGATGCTGAAAAAGCACATTATTTCACTTTTTCACTATTAAAAAAGACGTTGTCCATACCAGGAAGTCGCCTTATCGCCAAAAGTCTTTTTCATGTTTCTGACAACCATTTAAATCGTCAGGTTTTGGGACTGTCATTTCCAAATCCGGTAGGACTGGCCGCAGGTTTTGACAAGGATGCCCGGATGATTGATGAATTGGCTGCATTGGGATTCGGATTTGTGGAAATAGGTACAGTAACCCCCAAGGCACAGTCTGGCAATGATAAACCAAGGCTATTTCGTCTTGTTGAAGATCGTGCGATTATCAACCGCATGGGGTTCAATAATGAAGGTGTCGATGCTGCGGTCAGACGTCTGAAAAAAGTAAAATCAGATATTATTATAGGTGGTAACATCGGCAAAAATAAGGTCACCCCAAACGAAGAAGCATTTTCTGATTACCGGATCTGCTTTGAAGCACTTCATCCTTATGTACATTATTTTGCTGTCAATGTAAGTTCTCCGAATACTCCGGGACTACGTTCCCTTCAGGAAAAAGAGCCATTGAAAAAAATCCTGTCCGGCTTGCAGGAGCTCAACCTGAAAAAAGAGAATGCAAAGCCTATCCTTTTAAAAATAGCTCCCGATCTGACCGACAGCCAGCTTGATGACATCGTAGAAATAGTGAAAGAATCCGGTATTGCCGGAGTTATAGCTACCAATACTACCATAAGCCGGGATAACTTAAGAAGCAGTCGGGAAAAAATCGAGCATATAGGAGCAGGTGGCCTTAGCGGACAACCACTTACAAAGCGTTCAACCGAAGTAATCAGGCATCTTTCCCGAAAATCAGAAGGGGCATTTCCTGTTATCGCCGTCGGCGGAATTTGCAGTCCTCAAGATGCTTTGGAAAAGCTGGAGGCAGGAGCCGCCCTTATTCAGGTTTATTCAGGTTATATCTACGAAGGCCCCTCTCTCATAAAAAGAATTAATAAAGCAATTCTGAAAAGAATTCGCTAGTTTTAAAGGTTTACTCCCTATCTATGGCAGAAAATACCTATAAAAAACCTTCAAAAAAAGCACCCGCACCCGCCAAGGAAAAAAGCGCTCCCCGCATTCCCTCGATCCGGCTGGGGTTTCTTAAAGACAAGCGCTTTCACCTTGCCAGTGGCATTTTCATAATTGTCTGCTCGGTATCCATGCTTATTGCATTTACCTCGTATCTGTTTACCGGAGTCAATGATCAGAGTATTATCGAAAGTCTTACTGAAGCTTCCGTAACCGAATCCGGCAAAGAAGTTCAGAACTGGCTGGGAGTAAGTGGTGCATACATTTCCCATTACTTCATATTCAGATGGTTTGGCATAGCCTCGTTCCTTTTCATACCAATTCTGTTTCTTACAGGTACCCGCATTGTTCTGAAAAGACACTTGCTGCCATTTGGAAGAATCGTTTCATTATCGCTGTTTTTTCTGTTCTGGATTGACCTGTGCCTTGGCTATTCGGTATTTCTGATCCAGAAAGAAACATATCTCGCTTTTCTATCCGGCGGTATTGGTTACGAAATGGCCGTGCTGAGCGACAGCTTACTAGGCTGGGGCACTACTCTTCTGCTCATTTTCATGCTGCTGGTCTTCTTTATTTTCTATTTCAATATAACCTCAGTTGTGTCATCCGCTGACAAAGCCATACAGGATAAGCCAATACATCCCGATGAAATAGAAAAAGACGATATTATCAATACTCTTGATGAAGAGCCGACTGATGCACCTCTTCCTGTAGTAACTACAGACAACGATTCTGTCGTCAAGGTGGAAGAAGCGCTTGTCATGGAAGAAGAGTTTGATGAAGATAAAGAACTGGAACAATGGATTGTAAAAACCGAATCATCTTCCCGGCCGGAACAAAAAAACAATACAGCTCTCCTGCTGGAACTGGCCAATGACAAGCAGGCAGAAATCAGAGATGAATACAATGAGGAAGAATTTGATGAAGAAATTGACCTGGAAATCGAAGAGGGCGCAGAAATAAAAATTGAGGATAAAAATTTCAACTTCGACCCGACCCTGGATCTTAGCACCTATCAATATCCTCCTACTGATCTTCTCCGTGAATACGATGGATCAAAAGTACAGGTAACCAAAGAAGAGCTTGAAGCAAATAAGGACAAAATTGTTGAAACACTGTCCCACTACAGTATCGGAATCTCAAGTATCAAAGCAACCATCGGCCCTACCGTAACGCTTTATGAGATAGTACCCGAAGCAGGTGTTCGAATCTCGAAAATCAAAAATCTTGAAGACGACATTGCCCTGAGCCTCGCAGCTCTGGGGATCCGTATTATCGCTCCGATGCCGGGTAAAGGCACCATCGGTATAGAGGTTCCCAATAAAAACAAAGAAATGGTATCCATTCGCTCAGTGTTATCCACTGAAAAGTTCCTGAAAAGTACCATGGATCTGCCTATCGTATTCGGGAAAACCATTTCCAATGAAATCTTTGTAATAGATCTGGCCAAAATGCCTCATCTTCTTATTGCGGGGGCAACCGGTCAGGGAAAATCTGTGGGTTTAAACGTCCTGTTAACCTCACTTATATACAAAAAACATCCGAGTCAGCTTAAACTCGTTCTTGTTGACCCTAAAAAAGTAGAACTTTCTCTTTTCAACAAAATAGAACGCCATTTTCTGGCAAAGCTCCCCGACACCGATGACGCCATCATTACCGATACCAAAAAGGTAATCCATACACTTAATTCGCTCTGCATGGAGATGGACCAGCGTTATGATCTGCTCAAAGAGGCCAATTGCCGGAATCTGAAGGAATACAACAAAAAATTTGTAGAAAGAAGACTGAATCCCGAAAAAGGCCACCGTTTTATGCCTTATATCGTCCTGGTCATTGATGAGCTTGCAGATCTCATGATGACAGCCGGCAAAGAAGTCGAAACTCCTATTGCCCGTCTTGCTCAGCTGGCCAGAGCTATTGGCATACATCTTGTTGTAGCAACGCAACGCCCGTCGGTAAACGTAATTACTGGTATTATTAAAGCCAACTTTCCGGCAAGGATATCATTTAAGGTGACTTCGAAGGTTGATTCCAGAACAATTCTTGACGCAGGCGGCGCTGACCAGCTTATCGGCCAGGGCGATATGCTGTTTTCACATGGTTCGGAGCTTGTAAGGCTTCAATGTGCCTTTGTTGATACTCCGGAAGTTGAAGAAGTCTGCGACTTTATCGGCGGTCAGAGGGGATATTCATCAGCTTATCACCTGCCGGAATACCGTGATGAAGAAAGCGATGGAGAGTCCGGCAATTTTGACTTCAGCAGTCGTGATGATATGTTTGAAGAAGCGGCCAGACTTATTGTTGCCCATCAGCAGGGAAGCACATCCCTGATTCAGCGACGGCTTAAGCTGGGTTATAACAGGGCCGGACGGCTTATCGACCAGCTGGAAGCAGCAGGTATCGTTGGGCCATTTGAAGGAAGTAAAGCCAGAGAGGTGCTAATCAGGGATGAATACAGTTTGGAACAGTTATTGAATGAATTAAATAATAAAAAAAATAGTTAAGCATTTGAGCATTATTGATTGTATTATGAGAAAAGCATTGGCGCTGATTTTAACAGCTATCGTTGGTTTTAATAGTGTAATTGCACAGGTTCAGGATCCTCAGGCCGAAAAAATACTGGATGAAATGAGCAAGCGCTACAAGGAAATGTCCGGATTTAAGGCAAAGTTTTCCTATGAACTGGAAAACAAGGAATATAATATGAAGGAAAAGGCGGAAGGTGAAATCACTGTCAAAGGATCCAAGTTCAGTCTGAAAGTCGGAGATCAGGAAATTATCAACAATGGAACAACTGTCTGGACATACTTTAAAGATGCAAACGAAGTAAATATCAGTGATTTCAATCCGGATCCGGACGATATTACCCCCGACAAAATATATACAATGTATAAAAAAGGCTTCAAGTATATTATGATGGGAGAGCAGTCTGTAGATGGACAGCCGGTAAACATCATTGATCTTGAGCCTACCGATCGTAAGGCCAAGATTAACAAAATCCGCCTTATTATTAATAAAGGTGACAAACAGCTAAAGAGCTGGAAAATATTTGAGAACACCGGCAATGTATATACCTATTATATTAAAAGCTTCACGCCCAATGTCAAGCTGGATGACAGCTTCTTCAGTTTTGACAAAGCCAAGCATCCCGGAGTAGAGATTAACGATCTTCGATATTAATTAAGCTATTACTTATATTGCACGGAACCTGAGCATGACTGCTCAGGTTTTTTTGTTTCAAAAATCTTCTTCCCTATTTTTAGAGTATCATTCTTATAAATCCGGCGTCAATGCTAAAAAAAATATGTTATTTGCTCTGCATCATTGCAACGATATTAACCAGCTGCCAGAAACAGGAATCCAACCCAAAAGGGTTTCGCATATCTTCGGATCCTGTCCAGGATTCTTCTTCATTGGATTCCCTCCCTTTCATGACACGCCCAGGCCGGATACTGCTAACCGGAATACCTGAATACAGATTAACCCCGGTATACAAAGTAAATCTTGATAAAAAAGGGAATTATTATACTGGCTCCAACCAGTTTCATACCTGGTATCATTATCAGCCCCCCGATAACGGCAACCAGTGGAATGACCATATTATGCCGGGGTTTGAGGCTGTTTATGGCTATAATATGGTCAATATCTCAAAGCACTATACTGCAAACGATTCCCGTACTTTGTGTTTTGACAGTCCGGTACTTATTAAAACCTTATACTATCCATCCTTCAGCAAGGATACTCTTAATTTTATACCGGTAACCCGAAACTATTACCTCATTTCAGTGTATGACCAGGATACCAATAATGATGGTTTTATCAACGAGAGAGACTTCAGACATTTTTATTATTTTGATCTCCGGTTCAATGACAAAACATCCCTGGTTCCGGTACATTATTCCGTAATTCGCTCACAATATGATCCGGCCAATGATTATATGTACGTATATGCCAGTCCGGATTCAGATAAAAACGGAATTATCAATGTTCAGGACGAAATTCATATTTTCTGGATTGATCTGAAAAATCCTAAAAACAATGGAAAAGCATATTAAAATGAGCGCAAAAACAACTTGTTAATAAATAAACATTTAACCAGGAAAACATTAAAAGTTAATTATCATTTTTAAAACCTGATTACATCAGATATCCTATTTATTTATTATTTCCGATTAATAAAACCTTGAATTCTATTCTTCTCTTAGAAACCATTTTATTCATCTTGCGTACTACATACTGAATGACCAGCAATTCGGACATATTCAGACCAAATATATAAGTATCTGTACGCACCATTCGAAAAGTGAAAGAAAAGTCATTCTTTTTTAAAGAAAAAATTGTCCTATATTTACCATTATTTCTAATTAACTTAAACCTCTAATCAATTAATGAAAAAATTAATTACCCTTGCGTTAGTATGCCTTGGATTGGTTTCCGCTCACGCGGGCAGCAGTCAAAATGAATCAATCATCGGGATCAACAAGAAAAAAGGAATGATTTCCAACGGTGTATATCTTCATTTAGGCCTTGGCTTTCCCAGCATATCCAACTTCGGTACCCAGTCATTAGGCATCCAGCCTACATTTGAATTTGGGAATCAGTGGATGTTCTACAAAAACGACAACTTTGGCATTGGCATGAACGTGAGCTGGCTTACAATTGGCGGTAGCTCTAAAGCTGAGCCTGGATATAGAGTAAGCTCCTTCCACCTTGGTCTGTTAAAGTTTGGGCCGATGGCAAGTTTCTCTCCCGTTGATAATATCGCCATTGACGCGTATTTCAACTTCAGTCCTACAATGTATTTCGGAGCATATTCATATGAATATGCAACCGTCAACAATGCCTTTATCATGTATGGCTTAGCCCTTGCGCCCGGAGCAAAATTTCGCTATAAAAAGCTAGCAGTTGGTTTTGAGCTGCAACTGGGTAATCAGAATTACATCAATTCAGATCTTGAAGATGATGATGATCTGGCCAACTTCAAAGTATCTTATGTTAATCCAAGACTCCTTGTCGGATTTAAGTTCTAAGATCTTTTGAATATCAAATAAAAAAGGGCTGAAAACAGCCCTTTTTTATTTGCACTATAGAAAAAACAAGATCAGGCATACCAGAACGATTACTTCTAATAAACATTATCAGTGCGTTGCTTTTCTGCCCAATCTACAGGAAAAGCAAGGACCAGCTTTATTATATAAAGTAGCAGTATAAATAAAAGAACTTTGCGTTGGAAAGGAAGTAAAAAAACCATTGATAAACCAATCAGGACTAAAACAGCAGCAGGTACTCTGCGTTTTGTATTTTCACGAATACTACCTACAATAATCATAGATATTATGGAATAGGCAGCAATAACCCCAATGCAAATCCATTCAGCAGGAAAGATCCATATTATCACCAGAGGCTGTACAATATGAAAGACGGCAAATACACGTCTTCTTGCGGCATGCGCGGCATAGTAAATACTGGTAGCATGACTGAAATTGGCGACAACTCCTCCGGACAAATCAAATGTCAACAAACACAAGACTATAATTTTCAGGATACTTACCGGAATATTCCACACCTGAAAAATTACTAATGACGTAACAGCTAAAGCCGCATAATACGTTAAAACAAGATCGGATATCATTGCTTCTTCGCCATGAAGCTCCTGCAGATAATACGGAATTTTTACTTTTCGATTTAATGTTTTCATCAATGCCCATTATGTACTTAAGCAAAAATCCGAAATGATTAAGCCGCTCGTTTTTACAAATGTTAAAAACGACTGAACGTTTATTTTTTCTGTACTCCGGCCCGTATCCGGCTCAGACTAACCTGGCTGATTCCCAGATAGGATGCAATATGTCCTAAAGGAATACGCTGTAAAATATCCGGAAAAGCAGCTACCAGTTCAAAATAGCGTTCGCTGGCATCCTTATTACGCAAAGCTTCATAATAGCCTGCTATACGCTGCAGTTCCTGCTGATAAAACCGGATACCCCATAATGCCCACTGATGTGACTTCCCAAACAGGTATTGCAAGTCTGCATAACCTATAGAAATCAGCTGAGTATTATCTTCGGCTACTTTTAAAAACTGATTGCTGGCTTTTTGATTATAAAAGCTCTCAAGATCAGTAAAGTTTCTTCCCTCCCATTCATACCACAGAATCTTTCCTTCCGCTGTATGAGCATATACCAGACCGTGTACAATGAAATACAACCTGCCACAAATCTGTCCCTTGCTGAGCAAAGAACTTCCTTTGACATGAGCAGTTTCCTGAAATACTTTATTTCCCAATTCAATAGCTTCTGCATCAAAATGCCTGGCATCAGGCACATACTGCGACCATTTATTCATTGCGGTTTTATCTTCCACCCGTAACATCTATGAAAGTACCTGTTGAAAAAGAGGCTTCATCGGAAAGCAACCATAAAACAGCTCTGGCTACTTCTTCAGGATATCCGCCTCTCTGCATCGGAAGTGTATTTTTAATTCTTTCCACCCGGCCAGGTTCACCACCGTCTGCATGGATGTCTGTATATATAAAGCCAGGCCTTACTCCGTTAACTCTGATTCCCTCCCCGGCGACTTCTTTTGCAAGTCCCAGCGTAAACGTATCAACAGCTCCTTTGGAGGCAGCATAATCCACATACTCGTCCGGCGAGCCGGTTCTTGCAGCTATCGAAGAAATATTCACAATACTTCCACCATTACCGCCATACTTAGCCGACATTCGTTTTATTGCCTCTCTGGCACATAAGAAACAGCTTATCACATTCGAAGACAAAATTCGCAACACCCGCTCTGCAGTCAATGCATCTACCCTTGACTGCATTTCCAGAATTCCTGCATTGTTTACCAAAGCCGTTATATGGCCAAAGTCAGTATCTATCTTCTGAAAAAGTCTGATCACTTCCTGCTCATCCGTAACATCAGCCTGATAGGCCATTGCCTTTCCTCCCCGGTCATTTATTGTGCTGACAACCTTCATGGCTGCTTTACTGTTTTTCAGATAATTTACACACACATTATATCCCTGTTCGCCAGCCAGCAAGGCGGTTGCCGCTCCAATGCCCCGGCTCGCTCCGGTAATAAGTATCGTTTTGCTCATAATCACCCTAGCCTGATAGTTTACATTCTCCGGAACAATTGTCCCGACATTAACAGACGCAATATAACAAAAACACTTCCATCGCAAATTATTGACGTGCCCCCGATAACACTGTCCTTCTTCATCTGACGCTCCTGAACATTTATAGCCAGTTCATTTCAATATAAACTGCATCAATAGCACAACTTTATTTTCAAAACTTTCGGTATCAACACATTCAACTTTACTTTGCATTTATCTTTTACCCCTCCACATTATTTTTTTACTTTGGGTTATGAACAAAAACGAACTTTTCGGACAAATTCAACAAAAATCTTCCTATCTCTGTATAGGTCTGGACACTGATCTTCGAAAGATTCCAGCTCACCTTCTGAAAGAAAAAGATCCTGTTTATGAGTTTAACCGACAAATCATCGAAGCCACTATTGATTATTGCGTTGCTTACAAACCTAATATAGCATTTTATGAAGCAATGGGCCCAAGGGGCTGGGAAAGTCTGTCCAAAACCATGGAGCTTATTCCCGAATCCGTTCTGACAATTGCTGATGCAAAACGTGGAGATATAGGCAATACTTCAGGATTGTATGCACGTGCTTTTTTTGATAAGTCTTCATCCGGCCTTGAGTTTGATGCAATCACCGTTGCGCCTTATATGGGCGAGGATTCCGTAAGTCCCTTTCTCGATTTCAAAAACAAATGGGTAATTGTTCTTGCTTTGACCTCCAATCCTGGCAGCAGTGATTTCCAGAAGCTGAAACTTGAAAACTCCCTGCCACTTTTTGAAGAAGTAATGAAAAAAAATATGTCCTGGGCAACTGAGGAAAACCTTATGTTTGTCGTAGGTGCAACCCAGGGAGAATTATTTAAGGAAATAAGACGTATCGCACCTGATCACTTTCTGCTGGTTCCGGGAGTTGGTGCGCAGGGAGGAGATCTGGAATCGGTAACCCGATTTGGAATCAACAAACAGTGTGGATTACTGGTCAATTCTTCAAGGGGAATCATTTATGCCGGCAATGACCAGTCCTTTGCAAAAGAAGCCGGAAAAGCTGCCAAACAATTGCAAGAAGAAATGAAAATACTTTTAGACAGATATCTGTAGACATTATTCAATGAACACATCTTTCAACCGCTATGAACGAATCCTTTATCCTCTTTGTATGGCAACACCAATACTTTGACAAATCCGAACTCAGAACCTGCCAGGGAGAAAATCTCATGGTCCTGTCAGCCGGCTACGGCAATACTGACAGCGGACCGGATTTTATGAATGCCAGGATACGTATTGGAAATATCATATGGTACGGCCACGTAGAAATACATCTCAAATCATCTGACTGGATGATGCACCGGCATCACCGGAATGCAGCGTATGACAATGTCATTTTGCATGTAGTATGGGAAAATGACAGACCAATCACACGAACGGATCATTCGGAGATTCCCACACTGGAGCTCAGGCAACGGACTGATCTGAAGCTTCTGGACAAATATATTAGCCTTGTAAATACCGGTAATCCTGAAATACAGCCAGCCTGTCATGAAACGCTGCGTTTTATTCCCGAGGTCATCTATCTTTCCATGCTGGAAGCAACGCTTATTACACGGCTGCAGAAAAAAGCACGGGAAATTCTAAAAATTCTTGCCCAGTGCAAAGGTGACTGGGAAGAAACCACATTTCGCATTCTCTGTCAGAACTTCGGATTTAAGCTAAATGCTGATGCATTTATGGAACTTGGTAAAAGCATCCCTTTCAAAATCCTGAAAAAACACGCTGACAATCTGTTTCAGATCGAAGCGCTTCTATTTGGTCAGGCCGGCATGCTGGAAGCCGATTATCAGGATCAGTACGCCCGTGAACTGCAAAAAGAATATTCTTTCCTTTCAGTCAAATATGATCTGACACATCACAGACTCAACCCCGTCATATGGAAATTTCTGCGTACCCGCCCTGCTAATTTTCCCACCATACGGATCGCCCAGCTGGCAAAATTCATTTCATCAGTACCTTATATTTTCTCATTATTTTCAGAAACTGAAAGTTCAGAACATCTTATGAATATTCTGAACGCATCTCCATCCGAATATTGGCAAAAGCATTATACATTTGATAAATTACGCTCGGGTTCCGGAGCTAAAGTCGGCAAGGAAAGCATCAACAATATTCTGATTAATACAGTTGTTCCCATCATCGCGGCAGTAGCCGTCGAACGGGACAATGAAGCGCTTATGGACCGCGCGATTGCTTTTCTTGAGAAAATCCCGGGTGAAAACAACCGTATAACAAAGATGTGGAATCATATCGGATTAAATCTTGACCATGCAGGTGACACCCAGGCAGCAATCGAGCTGTTTAACAGTTATTGCACAAAGCGTCTTTGTCTCCATTGCCGAATTGGTCTTTGTATTATAAATAAATTATGATTGTCTGGATAGTAAACAGCCTGTTTTTAAGCATCTGGTGCTTCGTTTTATTACGCTGGCGCGTACCTTCATCCTTACGGCCATTTCTTATACCAGGTATGGTCTTTAAGATTATTGCCGGCATATTACTCGGACTGCTTTATCAGTTCTATTACAAAGAAGAAGGCGATACTTTCTTTCTTTTTAATCTGGCCTCCTACTTATCCGAGCTCCTGCCAGGTCGCCCCAAAGACTTTTTCAACATATTACTATTCAATGATTTTGATGCAGAAAGCAAAACTTTCTTTTTTGTCTGGAATCAGCCACGAGCACTTTTTTTTGTAAAAATACTGGCTCTGATCAACAGCATTACCCAAAGCAATTACTGGCTTACGTCCGTATACATGAGCCTGTTCAGTTTTACCGGTTTGTGGTACCTTTCATCCTTCCTGGTAAAATCCTATGATATTCCCGGGTATCTTGCTGCTCTTGCGTTTCTTCTTTTCCCTTCTTTCGTCTTTTGGTCATCAGGTGTCCTGAAAGAAAGTATCATGACCGGATTAATCGGCATATTGCTGGTTTCCGTGCTAAAGTTACTACGCCCTGATCCGGGATACAGGCTCCTCAATATCCTGCTTGCCATTATCTCCTTCATTATTCTGCTACAGCTCAAGTATTATTACGCCGGTATTATTGGTGCCTCCCTGCTCGCGTATTGCTTTACTAAAATAGTTATCCGGATGCAACCGGGGAATATCGCTATCCCGCCTGCTTTTCTTCTCCTGTTTTTTCTGGCTGCCGGTTTTGGTCTGGCGACCTTACTTCATCCCAATATGAATATCAGCTCGTTTCCGGAAGCGCTATACACAAACTATACAGCTACACTTACCAAAAGCGCTGATCCGGATTATCTTATTACTGATTTCAAACCTGCGTGGACTTCCATTCTGCTCAATTCTCCCCAGGCCCTTTACCAGGGATTGTTGGGGCCAGGTATATGGTCTGTACAAACTACCATACAAATTCCCGCCGCCTTGGAAAACCTGTTTCTACTTGTCCTTATTACCGTCATTATACTGTACAGGACATATATCGGGGATTGGAAACTATCAACAGAAGGCCTGATCATACTGATCTATGTAGTCGTATCAGCCACATTTATGGCCTATGCATCCCCTAATTTTGGCTCTTTAATCCGCTACAAAACGGGATATCTGCCATTTCTGATTCTTCTGGCTGGCTATCGGAATCCAATAATCGGTTATTTCTTCTCAGGTTCTGAAATAAGGAGGCAAGAAAGACAATCTGGCTCCGATACCGCTCCAGTCAAAGAAAAAAATATAATTAAATAACCAGGGATTCTCAAAGCTGCTAATACCAAAAAGTACTACCGTGCCAATATGAAAAAGAAGCCCTGCCGGAAGAATCAGATATTTTAATCCTCTGAAAAATAGCATAAGAGGAAAGCTCAGTTGTAAAAGCAGAGCAAGTGCCGGAAACAATACAACCAAAAACTCGACCGAGGCTACTTTCTTCCCAATGACCGTATCATGGAGCAAAAGATAGGTCTTGAATGTCACCGGAGATAACCAGCCAACTCCGGAAATCAGAATTTTTTCGAGACCGGACAGAAAGTACACAAGACAGGTTATAATAAGAATCAGCTGCAAAGACCATGAATTAAAATGGATACAGTCATTTTTCTTGGCATGCTCACGTTCACGCAACAAAAACGGAAACAGCATACAGGCATAAGTAAACGGAGCATAGCCATGATCTATCTTTTCAAAGCTGTACAAATAAGCCTGATAAATAACAAAAGCCCCCATAGCCAGTACTGAAAAAAGCACAGGTCTGACGCCAAAGATTACAAGCACAGAAGACAGAAATAAAATTCCATATATCAGGAATGAGGCATATTGTCCGGGAAAAGGTAAATGTACTAACTGAAGTATACCAACGGGACTGTAAAATGTCGAGAGATGCCTCAGCGCTTTCAGATCCTGATACACATCTCTGGTAGCGACCAGAAGGATAAAGAAAAACAATATTCTGAGAATATACACATTATGAATACTTGTTTTAATTTCAGTAAAACCGGACAACCGCTTTCTGAAATTATGAGAAGTATCATACAAACTAACACACACACATACTGCAATCAATACAATAGCATAACGCAATACCAGCTGATTGACCTTTGCAAGAAAGAAGCTTAATTCCAGACGGTTCTTTTCCGCAAAAAAACGCGGATAGAGTATTTCTATAATTTTATGAAGCCAGTCTGGTTCCTCTCCAAGATACGCCTGAAGTATCAGCTGTTCTCCCCAGATCACATAACACATCACCGGTGCAATTAGCAAGAGCGCAGAAAATCCGATGAAGAAGCTCAAACGTCTGTTGGTCATCACAGAGAGCTTATTAACAAGGTATCACGAAATTCGGGAAAGCCCGGCGGAAAAGAGACGCGATAAAATCTCCAGTGCTCTCCTCTGGCTACATCAGAACGATGTAGCCTGGACAGTAACACCTGTCCCTCCTGCCGGTAATAGTAATTGCGGGCCAGATACTGAAAGGTTTCGTCCTGCAATTCATATTGCTCCGGATCAAACTTCTTCCATTGCCGGTCAGCGTAGTATAACACGTAAAAAAGCTCAGCCGGCTGATCCTTTTTAACAGGCTCCGCAAACATTCCAAAGCGTAAAAAAGGAAACATATCTGTAATAAGAACAAAAGGAAGAATCACAAGCAACAACATGCAGATATAAACCAGCCTTTTTATTTTCATCCGGTATTCTCCTAAAAATATATTTATAACAAATCACGGAAAGCAAAAAATGTTTTGCTCTTCCTCCGGGATCAGTATTCCGGTTACAAGCTTACAGATGATTTATGAACGCTTTCTGATACATAATGTGCATTTTCCCAGAAGTCCTGGAAAACACAGGGCATTCTACAGACTTTCGGCAATTGTCCCGTGAAGTTTTCTATATAATCCGTGACCTTCCAGCAGGCTGTCGTGCGTACCTCGTTCTACGATCCTGCCACGCTCTATTACCACAATTTCATCAGCATGCTGAATAGTCGAAAGCCTGTGCGCAATAACAATGGATGTTCTGTTTTTCATAAGATTCATCAGCGCCTCCTGAACAAGCTTTTCAGATTCATTGTCCAATGCGGAAGTTGCTTCGTCCAATATAAGAATCGGCGGATTCTTCAGCACAGCACGTGCAATGCTTATACGCTGACGCTGGCCGCCACTAAGCTTCATACCACGCTCTCCGATCACTGTCTGATATCCTTGTTCCGTTTTTAAAATAAACTCATGAGCATTGGCAATCCGGGCTGCCCGTATAATATCTTCCTCTTTCGCATCCGGCATACCGAAGGCTATATTGTTAGCGATCGTATCATTAAACAGAATAGACTCCTGTGTCACAATTCCCATAAGTTTGCGCAGAGATTCAAAAGACAGATCTCTGACAGGCACTCCATCAATCCGTATTTCACCGGCAACCGGGTCATAAAACCTTGGCAGCAAATCTGCCAGAGTAGATTTCCCCCCCCCGGACGGACCTACCAGAGCGATCGTTTTGCCCTTTTCTATCGTAATACTGATATCTTTCAAAACGATCTCTGATTCATAAGCAAAGGTTACCCGATCATATTCAATTTTTGATTTGAAAGCATCCAGCTGTACCGGCTGGGCCACTTCCCGTATAGGAATTTTCCGGTCCAACAGAGTAAATATACGTTCTCCCGCAACAAGCCCACGTTGGATATGGCTGAAAGAGTTGGAAACCGCCTTGATAGGCACAAGAATCTGTACAAGTATGAAGATATAAGGAAGAAATTCTGTTGATTTCAGATCAGAATCTCCACGCAGAATCAATAATCCCCCATACAAAAGCATCCCTGTCACAAGCGTTACCCCCAAAAATTCGGATAATGGGCTTGAAAACTCCTTCTTATTTATCATTGAGCGGTATACACTGGCATATCCTTCATTGACCCTGTCAAAACGGCTCTTCATAAATCGCTCGGCCACAAACCCCTTTATAATCCGAATCCCTCCCATTGTCTCATCTACCACACCAAGTATCTCTCCCAGATATCCCTGTCCCATTATTGCGCTACGCTTGATTCGTTTGGTAATTTCTGCCAGAATAAAGAAAGATACAGGCAAATAAAGAAATACAAACTGCGTCAGCTCTGTCGAAATAAGAAAAAGAGCCACAAAATAAGAGATAATAGTAATCGGATCACGCAAGAAGGTGCTAAACGTATCAATAACGGAAATCTCTATTTCCTGCACATCACTGGTTACCCTGGCCATCATATCTCCTTTTTTCTCATTGGTAAAAAAGGCAAGCTCAAAATCCAAAAGCCGGTGATATACTGTTTTTCTCAGATTCTTGACAACGCGGGCCTTGACATTGCCCATCGTACGCTGAGCCAGATATCGGAAAAAATTAGAGGTAAAAACAGAGATTATAATAATCGAGCATACAAACTTCAGCGCACCTTCCTCTCCGTACAGCTGCAAATAATGATTGAAATAGTAATTGAATAAATCAGTAAAATAACTCACTCCGAGGTAAAACTCCGGAAATTCTGTAACAGCCTGCCGGCTTGTCTCATTTCCATTGGCAAACAGAATATCAAGAAAAGGAATAAGCAACGTAAAATTAAGCACTCCGAATACGGTAGCCAGTAATGCAAATACAAAATACTTAGGCACATCTGCCGTATATGGTTTGCCAAAACTTAAGATTCTAAGGTATAATTTCATGATCTAAAACTCCTGTAATCGTTGTGGTATATTCCAGCGGAAGCTGGCCATTACAAACGTATCATTTTTATTGAACGAAGAAAACGCAGATTCCTGCAATCTGATAACCGGACTCACATCAAAAAACACATTATGGTATAGCTGCCAGCTTGCAGCAATGCTGATATAGCTGATCGTTGTTCTGTTGCCCTGCCCGATTTTATTTCCCAATTCTCTCTCCCTGGTCGTATAGCTTTTCAGCACATCTCCTCCCCAGTTTTGGCCGACATCATCCGCACCATAAATGGTATGGAAATATTTTCCTGTCAACCGAAGCCTGCCCAGCGGCTGATACCGGACAATAGCAAGCATTTCAAACAAATTGGCTCCCATAGGATGAGCCATTGAATGATTATAGTGCGTATAGCTCTGCTGCTTCCCCTTATGCGAATACATATAGGGTCTTATCGCATTGGCTTCAAGCTGCATATCCAGATTTTTTATGCCTGCTACATTGATATACTTGATCCCGGCCTGACCGCCCTGCTTGTTGGCCCACCAGCCGTTCATTGCTTTTATATGCTTTAGCATAAACTCGTCCAGCACAACCTGACCATAAAAGCTAAAATGGCGCATAAAGTTCAGTTTCCAGTTCATCCCCAGCAAAGCATTATCTTCGCTGCCCAGCTGCTGTTCAATAGACCGATAAAATATAATAGGATTCAGATAGTTGATATCATATTGCCCCTGGCCACTGTCCCCTCTGCTGAAGACAACTGACTCAAACAATCCAATATTCAGATGCCTGCCGATATTGACACTTAAATGATGAAAAGCCATATATTTTTTAGGCATCATGGCATTTTTATAATAGACATCGGCATTGAGCTGGGCAAAAAGATTCTGATAATTTACCTTCCATACTTTCGTATTGATTTTAAGAAAGGTATAATTGCTCATGGCATCAGAAAGAATAAGCGTACGATAGCCATCACCGATACGGTTTTTATCATGCCCGAACTGCATCTCTATGCATTTGACCGGGGTAAAAGTGATATAACCGCTGGCCGTTATAAAATCGTACCCGCCATCTTTAAAACTTTTGGTATAGCCTTCCTCGGGAAAGGCTTCTGTCCTGTCAACGTATGCATCAACATATGAAGGCGAAAAAACCTGATTGTCCGTAAAAAAAGTATAAAAACCGACCTTGTTGCTAATTGTTCCGCGTACCGAAGCTCCCCGGGTATTAATAGATAGTCGTTCATCAGAGGCACTTTTGCCTATCCCGAAATACAAAACAGGATTTACCTGCAACATAAGCTCACCTGTCCGGACAGTATATAACCCTGCCGGCCTGTGATAGAAATGACGAAGTACAGGCCGTCTTTCCTGTGCTTCATCTGACCATTCCCAGTTATCATTTTTCAGATACTGCAGATTAAAGCGGTCTCCGGAGGAAATCTGACCGGAGTCCAGCCTGACCGAATCCACAAATTGTGCAATTGCTTTCCGGTTGATTGGCTTCACTGTGGAATGAAACTGGTCAGACAACCCGGGTGAAAGAATCTCGTATCGGTCAATCAAATGATAATATTCCCGGTCCAGAGGAGCATACGCCCCCTGGCCTGTTACAACAGCCGGGAGCAGAAAAGACAAAACAACAATGATAAAACGCATTATGTCAATGGCCGTATAGCAGGACTTGATGAAAAGACAGGCAAATCGGCTTTTTGACAAAATTAACGTAAAATTGTATCATTATTAATTAAAAAAAGACATCTTTTATTTCTTATCGGATGATTCTAATTCATGTACCTGAGATAACAAGCCGTGTTGAATATACCATGAACTATATTTTCGGGGAAATCCTGAAAATAAAAATTCAGCTCACAGACCAGGAAAGTATTTTTTCCGACTGGAACGGAGCCCGATTTTCGTATGGCGCCGCTCCTGTCAGCAACGAGCCTTTCTTCCAGTCCCATCATCTGCTATTTGAGAATTCTGTCAGTAGTCAGCATATTGAGTTTATTTCATGGGAAGGATTCAATGTGTTTTTCCCCGTCAAAAACGGATTATTGCCCTTTGATATATTCGCCGCAACTTTTTATCTCATTTCCAGATATGAAGAATATCTTCCTCATCAGCGCGACAAGCACAATCGCTACAGTCACCAGGAAAGTGTATGTTATAAAGGGAAATTTCTCGAATACCCCATAGTCAATATATGGGTATCCGCATTAAAAAAGATACTGGAAAACCATTATCCGAATCTGCTGATACCCCGGCCGGCATTCACATTTACTCCCACAATTGATATTGACAATGCATTTGCATACCAGCACAAAGGCCTTTTACGCAACTCTGCCCAGTTATCCAGACATTTACTGTCCTTAAACTTTCGGCGATTCAGAAAACGGTTCAAAGTCATGTTGCGGCTGGAACAGGATCCGTTCGACAGTTATGAAAAACAGTCCATGATTCATGAAAAGTATCATACAGAACCAAATTATTTTGTCCTCCTGGGGGATCTGTCAAAATATGACAGGAATCTGTCCCATACCAATTCGGGTTATCGCAAGATAATACAAGATCTCAGTACACAGGCAAAAGTCGGAATACATCCTTCATACAGCTCTAATCAATCCTTTGAGCAGCTGGCTCTTGAAAAAAACCGTCTGGAAGAAATCACTAATACTCCGGTCATTGCAAGCAGACAGCATTATCTTAAAATAAAACTACCGGAAACCTATCGTAACCTGATCAGACTGGGTATAAAAGAAGACTATTCCATGGGATATGCAGCTACCGGCGGATATCGCGCAGGCACTTCCACACCCTTTTACTTTTTTGATCTGGAGAAAAATCAAAAAACCGATCTCAAAGTTATCCCTTTCGCATTTATGGATACCGGCATGAAAGTCTATATGAAAAAGAAAAGCAAAGAGGTAATTCCATATGTAAAGCAGCTAACTCATCCGTTGAGAGAAACAGGTGGTCACCTCACTTATATATTTCACAATGAATCAATAGGCGGCAAAGGAATGTGGAAAAACTGGAACAATACCTACGAGGATATTATCCGTACACTATTAACAGATAACAAATAAGAATGGTTAAGATTCTGCCAGCTCAGGATATTGACCCGCTTGAATGGGATCGCTTTATTGACTCAAGCAAACAGGCTAATATCTATGCTCAGTACTGGTATCTCAGCACACTTACACCGGGCTGGTATGCTGTCCACTTTCTGAAAAATGACAGGCTGATAGCAGTTATGCCTTATATAACTGAACGAAAGTTTTTTCAGTCTTATATCAATACTCCGTTTGCCATTCAGCAGCTTGGTTTGTATACCCAGGATGAAACATTGCCTGATATTGAAGATATCAGGCAGATACTCGCCCAATGGCTGAAACAATATGCCTTTGTAAGCTATCGTTTTAATATTGCCAACACGTTGCAATTAGAACCTGCCCTGGCAAAGCTGCCTGTTCGGAAACAGATCACACATCTTTTATCTCTGAATGAGTCATATAACATACTCTATGAAAATTTTTCTGCCAATCATAAAAGGAATATCCGAAAAGCATATAAAAACGGAATAACTACTCAGGAAGACAATGATCTTGATACCCTGATCGAACTGTTTAAGCGCAGCAGAGAAGGCCTGTCCGGAATATACAATACCCTGCAATATATACACCTGAAAGATCTATACAGATCAGGACGGCACCGAAATGCCTGCAGGATATATACTGCCCGTAATCCTGAAGGGAACATTATTGCAGGGGGATTCTTTCTTTTTTACAAACAATCAATTGTATATGTTTTCGGAGCCTCAGCCGATGAAGGCCGGCAAACCGGAGCCATGGCAGCAGTTTTTGATCATCTTATCCGGGACCATGCATGCAAAAATTTAACCCTGGACTTTGAAGGTAGTCTCGTTCCTTCTCTCGCCAGATTTTACAGAGGTTTTGGCGGCAAAGCGCATTCATTTCTTCATCTTTTCAATGACAAACGAAAGTATATATTAAAAATCAAGCAACTATTATCACATGTTCATTCTCGCCAATAAATCCTCCGTTGCCAATTTATATCTCAACGAACTTCGCGATATTTCCATCCAGACCGACCGGCTGCGTTTCCGGAGAAACATGGAGCGTATCGGTGAAATTCTGGCTTACGAGATTTCTCAGACATTCCCCTACAAAAAAATTCAGATCGATACCCCTCTGGCTGCTACAGAAGGATTAACATTTGATCAGGATATAATTCTTGGTACAATTCTCAGAGCAGGCATTCCTTTTCATCAGGGTTTTCTTAACATTTTTGACAAAGCCGAAAATGCTTTTGTAGCGTCTTACCGTCATGTTACAGACGAAAAAGGCTCTTTTGAGATCAAAACGGAGTACTGTATTTCACCCGGACTCACGAATAAAATACTGATTCTGGCAGATCCGATGCTGGCTACCGGTCAATCTCTTTATCTTGCCTGGAAAACCCTGACTGACAAATATGGAATACCGGCACATACCCATATTGCTTCCATTATCGCAAGTAAAACAGGAGTCCAATATATCCGTCAGCATATACCAGATGCCTCACTTTGGTTCGGTGCTGTAGATGAATATCTTAATTCCAAGTCATATATAGTTCCCGGACTGGGTGATGCCGGTGATCTTGCGTATGGCACAAAACTATAAAAGCCGGCATTTATAGTATCCACATCATAATTCTGTGTAGATAATTAAACCTTTTATTGCATTTATGCATTAACAATACATCAATCCTGACTACAATTAAACAGCTTAATGTTATTAACCCTGCTCAACCGGCTAAGTAAATACCTGATTGTTTATTTTACCGGAATATTCAAATTTGTTCCAGCTCCTCTGATAGCCCTATATCAAAATCTGACCATTCTCGAAGCCACCTTACTCACTACCCTGGGAACAATGACCACAGTAGTTACTCTGACTATGGCCGGAGAGCGTTTCAGGAAGTACATACTCAAAAAGTTTTTCCGGAAACGAAAATTATTTACCCCCGGTAATCGAAGAAAAGTACGATTTATCCGGAAATATGGTATCAAAGGTGTAGCTTTTCTCACTCCTGTTGTTTTTGGTCCGGTCATCGGAGCATTACTGGCTTCTACATTAGGAGCTGCCAAGCACAAGATATTTTTGTCCATGCTGGTTTGTTGTCTTTTCTGGGCCTTGGTTCTGTCTCTTATTTTTGACCAGTCTCTCTCTTTCTGGAGCTTTCTGCAGCACTAAGTCCTGTTAACATTCCATAATTCAGTTTTTTGTTGAAAAAAAGACAAAAATTATCCGATTATTTTTCCCGTTTATACGTATAAGAGGGCGTCAGGGACAACTATCTCTTTTTTTGCACGAGGACAATACATCTGATCCATTCAGTGTATAAATAAAATAACAAAATGAATTTCAGAAAGATAGCATATACATATTCTTTTGGGCTGGCAATCTGCTTCTGGAGCCTCTCCTCTGTTGCTCAGACGGATTCTGTTTCGCTAAAAAAAGCAGACCGATTATATGAAAGCGGAGATATCAAAGAAGCGCTGAAAACATACGCATCCATTATCGCCAAAGACTCCAACAATCTCAGAGCTAATTTTATGGCCGGAATATGTCATATCGAGTCAATAAACAAAGCCCGGTCTCTTTCCTATTTTAAGAAAGCATACGAATTATCTCCGGCCGTATCACCAAAGATCCTTTACTATATTGCTTACGCCAGCCATTTGGGCTACCAGTTTGATACAGCCATTGACTACTACAATCAGTATCTGAATACCCTCGCAGATAAAGCAAACATCAGCTTGCCGGCCAAAGAAAAAAAAGATGAAAGGATAAAAACTCTTAAGCAGATTGCGGAATGTGAAACAGGTAAACAGCTCGTCACCAATCCTGATACAGGTGTAAAAATCCGGAATCTGGGTCCCACAATCAATTCAGTCTATCCCGATTATGGCCCGATTATCACACCTGACGAAAAATATCTGTACTTCACTTCAAAACGGGAAGGTTCTACCGGCGGAATGAAGGACCGGAAAACAGACTTTTTTGAAGATATCTACTTTAGTGAGCATACCGATAGCGGCTGGACTATCCCCCAGGCTCTGGACTCTGCGATTAATACTGACTTGCATGAATCATGCATAGCCATCTCTGCCGACGGAACAGAGCTCTATCTGTACATCGACAATGATCAGTACAAGGGAGACATTTTTCATTCAAGAATGATCGGAAATACATGGACCAAACCTCAGCCATTCAGTATCATGATCAATACGGAGCATATAGAAAACTCAATGACGCTCAGCCAGGATGGGCTGACTCTTTTCTTTTCCAGCAATAAGCCTGGTGGTATAGGCGGAAAAGACATCTATATGTCCAAAAAGAAAAAAAACGGGGGCTGGGAAACACCTCAGAATCTCGGATATGACATCAATACCGAGTACGATGAAGAAGGCCCTTTTCTCGCAGCAGATGGCAAAACCATGTACTTTAGCTCCAAAGGGCATGCCGGGATGGGCGGCTATGATCTGTTTAAATCGGTTTATGACAGTGCATCTCAGAAATGGTCTGCTCCCGAAAATCTGGGATACCCAATCAACTCAACAGACGATGATATATACTTTGTTCTGGCTGGCAGTGGTAAGTACGGCTACTTTGCTTCTGTAAAAGACGATGGAATGGGTGATCTGGATATATACAGAATTCTTATGCCCGGCTTCGTCGAAGAAGATACATTACTCATTGCCATGGCTGACTCCGCCAGCATAGAAGAAACAGACAGTCTTTCATTGATGCTCATCGCATCTGCTGTAGAGCTGCACATTAATGTATTTGACAGAGACAATAGCCTTCCGCTCGATGCAAAAATCGAGGTTTTTTCTGAAAAAGGAAAATTCTTATACAAAGGCCAGACGAAAAATGGCAGTCTGAAGCTTCCTATTAAAGAAAATGATCCCCGAAACCTTCTTGTTGCTTTACAAAAAGATGGCTACGTTTTTAAAACTGTTACTATCAGTGTACCCGCTCCCGAAGAGTTTAAACAGATTGTCGATAAACCCATCTTTATGGATAAGATAGCCGTCGGGGTCCGAACGATACTCAGCAATATCTATTTTGATTTTGACATGGCTACACTCAAATCCAGCTCCGATATCGAGCTCCACAAGTTAAGACGTCTGCTTGCCGAAAATCCTACATTAAAAATCCGTATCGACGGTCATACGGACAATATAGGATCTGCCCAGTATAACAAGGAGCTTTCTCACCGCAGAGCGAAGGCCGTAGTAACCTGGCTGATTAATCATGGTATCGCGACAGGAAGACTTTCTGCCAAGGGCTATGGACAGGAGGTACCGCTGGCAAGTAATGATGATGAAGAAGAAGGAAGAGAGCTGAACAGAAGAACAGAATTCGTTATTCTGGAATATTAATCCGGTTGACTCCACTATAATAAAACAGCAGGAAGCTCTTTTACTGATCTGTGTAAAAGAGCTTCCTGCTGTTCCGCCTGGCTTGTATCTTGCGCTGCGATCTTCTTACAGCTTTCCTTTTAAGAATGAAGCTGTGTAATTATCCTCCAACTGTATCATGTCTTCCGGAGTGCCTTCAAACGTCACATATCCTCCTTTATCCCCGCCTTCAGGTCCCATATCTATAATCCAGTCAGCACATTTGATCACTTCCATATTATGCTCAATAATTATAAGCGTATTGCCTTGTTCAACCAGCGCATTCATTGCATATAAAAGCTTTTTTATATCCTGAAAATGAAGGCCGGTAGTTGGCTCATCAAATATAAAAATGGTATTTTCTGTTTTCTCACCTACACTCAGATACGATGCCAGCTTGACCCGTTGCGCCTCCCCTCCACTCAGTGTATTGGATGATTGTCCCAGTCGCACATATCCCAGCCCCACATCATTCAGTGGCTTTAGCTTCTCGATTATTCTGTGCTTATCCGCAAAAAAGCTCATGGCATCCTCTACAGTCATATCCAGTATTTCCGTGATATTTTTCTCCTTGTAGAGTACCTCAAGGACTTCCTGCTTGAATCGTTTCCCCTGACACCCCTCACACTGCAGGAAAATATCAGCCATAAACTGCATTTCTATTTTGACTGTCCCCTCCCCCTGACACAGTTCACAGCGCCCGCCGTCAATATTAAAGCTAAAATGTCCGGGTTTATATCCTCTGGTTTTGGCAAGCGGCTGGTCTGCGTAAAGACTGCGGATCAGGTCATATGCCTTGACATAAGTCACCGGATTGGAGCGGCTCGACTTGCCAATCGGGTTCTGATCCACATATTCAATATCCTTTACTTTTTTCAGGGCTCCATCCAATCGCTCAAACTTACCGGTTGCATCAGCCATACCACCAAGATATTTTTTCACCGCCGGATATAATACTTTTTTAATGAGCGTTGATTTGCCGGAACCACTTACTCCTGTTATCACAGTAAGAGCATTGAGCGGAAAACGGACATCAACTTTTTTGAGATTATTTTCTCTGGCTCCTTTTACTTCGATGTATTCCGACCATTTTCTTCTGCTGACCGGAGTCTCTACGCGATCTTTATTATGTAAAAAAGCGGCTGTGCAGGATCCGCTTACCAGCCCCATGTCTTCAAGCTTACCCTGATAGATAAGTTTACCACCATAGGAACCGGCACCCGGACCTATATCAATCAGCTGATCAGCAGCCCGCATAATTTCTTCTTCATGCTCCACCACTATAACACTATTGCCGAGATTACGAAGATGCTCCAGCACAACAATAAGCTTTTCTGTATCTCTGGGATGCAGGCCGATACTTGGCTCATCCAGAATATACATTGAGCCTACCAAAGCGCTGCCCAGTGAAGTAGCCAGTTTTATCCGCTGAAACTCTCCACCACTCAATGTGCTTGACAAACGGTTTAAGGTCAGATACCCCAGTCCTACTTTATCAAGATAATCAAGGCGGCTTACAATTTCCTTCAGAATACGTCCGGCCACCTGCTGTTCATACCCGGAAAGCTGTATGCTATCAATCAGGTTTCTGACTTCATTGACCGGTTTCAAAACCAGATCAATAATCGAATACCCTCCGATTTTTACATATCCGGCATCTTTTCTCAATCTGGATCCTTTACAATCCGGACAAACCGTGCGGCCCCTGTACCGGCTGAGCATAACACGATACTGAATCTTGAAAGTCTGTGACTCCAGATATTGAAAAAACTCATGTAAGCCTTTGAAATATTCATTACCATTCCATAACAGCTCCATCTGCTTCTCGTCAAGATCCGCTATACTCCGATGAATAGGAAAATCAAATCGTATTCCATCGCGAATCAGCGGTGTAAGCCATTCCTGCATCTTTTCGCTTCGCCATGGAGCAATAGCCCCCTCATAAACCGAAAGTCCCCTGTCCGGAAATACCAGATCCTCGTCTATGCCCAGCACGTGTCCAAACCCTTCGCATGTTTTACAAGCGCCATAGGGATTATTAAAACTAAACAGATTAATAGAAGGCACTTCAAACTGCATCCCATCCAGCTCAAACCGGTCAGAAAAATGAAACATTCCCTTTTCGGGGATCTGCACATGACATTCTCCCTCCCCCTCATAAAAAGCAGTCTGCACAGAATCCGCTATTCTGAATTGCTCTTCTTCCTCCTCCTTTCTAACACTTCCCCTGTCTATCAGAATACTAATATCCAGCGACTTGTTTACTTCTTCTTCCTTTTCCAGCAGATCTTCAATAAAACGGACTTCCCCGTCGAGCAATACTCTCGCAAATCCTTTATTGAGTAAAAGATTCAGCTCCTCCAGTCTGGACCGGCCCTGTTTTACCTTCAGCGGAGCTGATACAATAAAGCGTGTTCCTTCTTCCTGAGAGATAATAAAATTAACAACATCTGATACCGAATGCTTCTTTACCTCAAGGCCTGAAACCGGCGAAAGGGTTTTGCCGATTCTTGCAAACAATAGTTTCAGATAATCATATATTTCCGTAGTAGTTCCTACAGTTGACCGTGGATTCCGGGTATTCACCTTTTGCTCAATGGCAATAGCCGGCGATACTCCCCGGATATAGTCAACTTCCGGCTTTTCCATCCTGCCCAGAAACTGCCGGGCATAACTGTTAAGGCTTTCCACATACATCCGCTGACCTTCCGCAAAGAGGGTATCAAAAGCAAGCGAAGATTTTCCTGACCCCGATACTCCCGTGATAACCACCAGCTTATTTCTGGGAATCGCAACATCTATATTTTTTAAGTTGTTTCCTCTGGCACCTTTTATAATAATATAGTGTTTAGGATCTAGTGCGTCGAAATCAGTAGGGAGGTTACCTTTAATCGTATCAGTTGTATTCATTAATATCTTTTTAAGAAGATGGAGCCTAAGTTAGCAAAACAAGTTTTGATAGGAAAAAGTATTTGTGTTTTGAAATTATTTTTATCGCAACTGTTTTGAAAAGTCAGTAATTCTTATTAAATTATTCATAGTGTTCTTTTACAGTATGATCATTACAGATCTAAAGCTATTGTTTCACTCTAAACCCTACAATATGATATAAAGCTCTACGTTTACTAAATGTGACAATTAAAATGAAAGACAGCAGAAGAATCACTGATGCCGAACTGGTAACTCAGTACATTAAAGGAAACGAAGCAGCTTTTGCCCAACTACTTAAAAGACACAAGGCCAAAGTCTATACCACTATTTATCTGATTGTCAAGGATCAGTATATAGCGGAAGATCTGATGCAGGATACATTTATCAAGGCCGTTAACAAATTAAAGTCAGGCAGCTACAATGAAGAAGGGAAATTCCTTCCCTGGATCATCCGGATCTCTCACAATCTTGCCATTGACTATTTCCGCAAAGCCAAGCGCTATCCCACCATTGTCATGGAAGATGGTTCAAACGTCTTCAATTCTCTTGAGTTTTCTGAAGACTCCATGGAGAATATCCGAATAAAAAATGAAACACATACCTTACTGCGCGAGTTAATCAAAACGCTTCCCGAAGCCCAGAAAGAAGTACTTCTCATGAGGCATTACGGAGAAATGAGCTTTCAGGAAATCGCTGATGCGACCGGAGTCAGTATCAATACTGCCCTTGGAAGAATGAGGTATGCGTTGATCAACCTTCGCAAAAAACTCGAAAATAAGAATATAGCCTATGATAAAAACTTTTACCCGGAATGACGTTTTAAGATACATGTATGACGACTTAGAACCCGATGAAAAACAGGCAATCGGCAACGCAATGATCCTGAGTTCCGATCTGATGGATTTCTATTTTCAATCGCTTGCCGTTACGGATCGTCTTTCGCTGATCAGCAAAGATCCATCTGATAAAAGCATTGAGCGCATACTTGATTATTCAAGATCTTTCATTTGTAATTCTGTTTAGTCAGGAGATTAAATTCTGCAAAAGCCTTTCCTAATTTGAAAGGCTTTTGTCTTTCCCACGCTCTACCGATATTCTTTTGTATATTGCACCATTGACATATCTCATATATAAAGGAGGCTGTTTTTGAAAAAGCGAGAACGATATCAGCATTTTATTGAGCATTTCAAGGAACATTTCCCTGATCCCCAAACCGAGCTTAACTATTCCAATCCATATGAGCTGCTTGTTGCAGTAATACTCAGTGCCCAATGCACTGACAAAAGAGTCAACCTGACTACGCCGGCATTATTTAAAGCATATCCGACTCCCGAACACCTGGCTGCTGCTACTTCGGACGAAGTATTTACATACATTCGCAGTATATCCTATCCGAACAACAAAGCCAAACATTTGGTTGGGATGGGAAAAATGCTGGTAGATGAATTTGACAGCGTAGTTCCGGCCAGTACCACGGATCTTCAAAAGCTACCCGGAGTAGGCAGAAAAACAGCCAATGTAATCGCCTCTGTCATTTACAATCAGCCCACCATGGCGGTTGATACCCATGTATTCAGAGTATCAAAACGTCTGGGACTGGTTACACAGACAGCCAAAACGCCGCTGGAAGTAGAAAAGCAGCTAGTCAGCTATATCCCGAAAGAACTTATCCATAAAGCGCATCACTGGCTGATTCTGCACGGCCGCTATGTATGCACGGCACGCAGTCCGCAATGTCCGACTTGCTCACTGACTCATTTCTGTCAGTATTACCAAAAATTACAAAAAACAAGTGTGCGGAATTAATGTTCTGGTAGACAAAACCGGCAAAGCGGATACCCGGGCAATAATTCGCATGAACCAGGCCACTCTTCATCGGGGCCCTGATCAAAGCGGTTTTATCCGAATTAACCTTCCCTCTTCCATAATCTATATGGGAGCAAACCGTCTGGCCATTACTGCCCCTGGCGAGCACGGCAGCCAGCCCATGAGCACCGCTGATACCGGATTTCATTTGTGCTTTAACGGAGAGATATACAATCATCTTTCACTCAGAAACGATCTCAACGCTGATTTCAGAACATTAACAGATACAGAAACACTGCTGCATGGATTACGTGAAAAAGGCGCTTCATTTATCCGGGAGCTAAATGGCATGTATGCCTTCGCGTGTCTGGATCAGACCAGGTCTGTATTAACTCTTGTACGAGATCCCATAGGCATGAAACCACTTTATTTCTACGAAGATCAGGATTTTTTCATAGCATCATCAGAAATACGGGGAATACTAGCAAGCGGATTTGTAAAAAAAGCATTTAATGAGCATGCCTTAAAGCATTATCTTCTTTTTCGATATTGCAAGTCTCCGGCAACGTTTTACCAGAATATTCAGGAGCTCCCTCCCGGTTCCATACTTCAATGGCAGCCGGAAGTACCTGTTCATACAGAATTATTACAGGCAAAACCGGGATGTATATATTCACCTGATGATCCTATTGTTGAGAAAACAGACAAACTATTGCTGGATGCGGTACAAAGCCAGCTTCCTCAGTACGTAAACGCCGGTCTATTACTGAGCGGTGGCATCGATTCAAGTCTGCTCCTTGCCCAGCTACACTCCCTGGGTATCAAAAATTTCCCTGTTTTTTCGGTTGTTACCTCAGGGAATGATAAGAATTACGGCACTAATGATGCATATTATGCCGGTAAGGCAGCCAGGCTCTATAAAGCAGAGCATCATAAGCTTACACTTGATCCGTCTGTAATAACCAGCTTTCCTGATTATGTACAGACCATTGATCAGCCTGTTGCAGATGCTGCCGGCTGGCTTACCTGGCTGATCTCATTACAGGCAGGCAACTATGTAAAAACGGTATTTTCCGGAGCAGGAGCCGATGAATACTTTGCAGGATACAACCGGCATACTGCCTTTCATCATTATATGAAAATAGTCCCTGTTGGCACTCCGCTTCTGAATAAGCTGGCTATTTTTCCTGAAACCCGCAATATCCCGTTACGCAAAGGTTTTCGACTGCTTAATAAGTTGCTGGAATCTGTTGATAATACTCCGCAAAAAACCTGGAGCAATTTTATATCTTTTAACAAATTCAAAAACGGCTTTGTAAAACAGGCTGTCTTCCGTCCGGGAAAAGCGGACTTTTCGTTTGATCTGAGCAATGCATTAGCACATGACCGGAATAATTACCTTCCGTACGATGTATTGAAAATAACGGACAACGCCTCAATGGCAGCCGGTCTGGAAGTACGCCTGCCTTATCTTGACCGGCAGCTTACCTCATATATCCAAAGTATGCCTGCTGATATGCTGCTAAAACATGGCAGTAAGTGGATTCTTAAAACATTACTGAAAAACAAAGGCGGCCATATACTGACACAACGTTCTAAAGAAGGATTTGGCATACCTATGAACAAATGGCTGCTTTCTCCTTCAGGAAAACCATTAACCGATATGCTTCAAAGGGCGGATAATCTGCTTTATGAATATATTGACCGTACAGCTGTCATACAGCTACTTAATGAGCATATATATATGAAAAGGGATTACTCTGGCGAACTTTATAGCCTCATAGTGTTGTCTGCATGGATGAAAAGAGAGTTTGCCTGATGAAAGTAACGTATATCCATCAATATTTCAACACACCGGAAACCGGTGGTTCTCTGAGATCCTATTATCTTGCGCAGGCAATGGTCAAAGCCGGCTTTGAAGTTACAATAATTACAGCCTCCAACAGTCCGGGCTACAGAATAGAAAACATCCGGGGTATACAGGTACACTATCTGCCGGTTGCTTACGACAACAGTTTCGGCTTCTACCGGCGTATTTATGCATTTATTCTCTTTCTTCTCAAAGCCGGAAAATTAACATTTCAGCTGAAAGGTGATCTGATTTATACAAGCTCCACCCCATTGACAGTTGGCCTTTTAGCTTTATTGACAAATACCATCAATAAAACACCTTATATTTTTGAAGTCAGAGATTTATGGCCTGCAGCTCCTATAGAACTAGGATTTATCAAAAATCCGGTCCTCATCAAATTATTATGTTTACTTGAAAAAAGCATATACAAAAGGGCGCTTTCCGTAGTTGCGTTATCTGTTCCCATACAACATCATATTCATACATATTGCCCGAAGAAAGAAGTGATAGTAATCAGCAACATGTCTGATATCGAATTCTTTTCAGAAAGAGATGAACAACCGCCCACTGCTTCCGAAAGCAGGTTCACAATTTGCTATATCGGAGCAGCCGGCTATGCCAACCATCTTGATTATTTATTAAAAACCGCCCAATACTTCTCTGAGCGACATCCGGGGTATATTAATTTTATAATAGCAGCCAGGGGAAAAGAGCTCGAGCGTATTAAAAAAAATGTTTGCGTCCATTCTATACAGAATGTGGTCTTCACAGATTATCAGAACCGGGATGGTGTGAGAAAGTTACTTCACAAAGCAGACTTCAGCTATCTGTCTTTTCTTCCGGCTCCCGTATTGGAAAGTTGCAGTCCTAACAAGTTTTTTGATTCGCTTGCTGCCGGTACTCCGGTTATCTCAAACAGCAAGGGCTGGTGGGTCAGCGAAACCCTGGCACATCAATGTGGCCTGTATTACCATCCGGAATATCCTCAGCAGCTGTATGAACAACTGACAGCTATTGAAAACAGTCCCGGATCACTTGAATCGATGAAGAGCAACGCATTAAAACTGGCCAGACAAAACTACTCGCGGAAACATTCCTGTGATCGTCTTATCACTCATATCAAAAAGGTGTATAGCAGCTATTTTCTCGGCTTATAATTCGATTTGCGGAAGATCTTTTCCGCATCCGGATCTGCCATTAGCTCCTGCAAAGATACTTCCGGATTAGCTTTCATATAGCTTCTTACGATCTGCCAGCCAAGCCAGCGCCCGATTCTCCCCGGACATTTATTGCCTATCTCCGGAACAGATGGACGTTCGCCACAATATTTTTCGTTAATGAAGCGAATTTTATTATAGAGAAGACTCTTTTCAATAAAATGTCCCCAGATAACATCAATATTATTCTCCACCTCATTAAGCGTAGATTCGGAATACATAATATTAAGCGAATCAGGCAAACGGGGCATTACACGCTCCACAAAATAATGGGATTTCCCATAGTATATCATGCTTGCCAGCATAGATTCATCTTTCATGTCGGCATTATTAAATCTTCCTGAAATTGCAAGAGCAGTCAACGGCACAAGATAAGGAGGCTGGTACCGCTCTAAAAAATACTCATAAAGCTGAGGACGGTGCAGAGCTTCAGGACCAAGGAAATAATCATAGCTTATTATGACACTTGAATCGCTTAATACCACATCACTCTCAAACTTAAAACCGGTAAAAATCATCTGCACGGAAGGCAAAACATAATCGGGATAGTAATAATGAATATATTGAAACAAGCTTTGAAACTCTTTCTGAATACCAGAAAAGTCTCCAAACTCTTTTTGACTTCCTTCGTAAAAGGCCTTTAACTCATTATTGGAATAAAAGTCATAAAAGATATCAATAAACTGCGAATCCCTTACGGGGTATGGAAGATCAAGATAAGATCGGACAAAGTCAGCATGCTTGTCCAAAAAAGTACGGGCGTCTGATTTACTCTGGAAAGAAAAAAGCTCCTTATCCAGGCGCTGAAATTCAATGTCAATTTCGGATTTCTCTGCTTCCTTAACGATCTTATCATTTCGTTCGCAAGAAAAACAGAAGATTAAAGCAACAAAAAAAACATAACTTTGTTTTAGCATTTTCTATATTTTTACCGAACTGTAAAGTTATTTACTTACTATTTTTAAACTATGAAAAAATCAATTTTATTATGTTTTCTGGTCATCCTGTTTGTTGAAGGATTTTCTCAAAAAGTACGACTGGGTTTGCGTTTTGCTCCGGGAGTCGCCTTCAGTCGGGTGAACGAAGAAATTGACTCCGTTGACTTTAGCGGGAAAGGTATTGGCGTTCGCTTTTTCGGTGGCCCCGAAGTCAACATTATGATGAGCGAAAATTATGTATTTACAACAGGAATATGGTATATGGTGAAAAGAGCCGGATTCCAGATTAAGGATTATGGCGCTCAGCAGGTTTTCAATATTCAGTACCTGCAGCTCCCGGCGACATTAAAGCTTTATACCAACGATATTGCAGTGGATACCAAGTTATATTTTCAGTTTGGCGGAACTCTGGATATAAAACTCCAGCAAAAAACTCTTTCAGAAAATGTTGTTCGCTATGCAAACCGCATGAGATTCTTCGACTGCTCGGCTTTAATCGGAGCAGGTGTACAATTGCAGATGGGGCAAAACACCTATGTATTTGGTGGAATTACCTATACCAGAGGCTTACTGCCATCCATTTCCACCTTGTACAATACAGAGTTCTATGATGCGAACGGTAATCTTATACAACTACCTTCTGTCAAGGCGCTGAAAAACGATATGATCAGTCTGGATATAGGACTCAGATTCTAAATCAGTTCGATTTCCTCTCCCTGGGCGTTATAGAACTTGTAATCTGTAATCCCCAGGGAAGTATCTTTAATTAGATCCACCCATTTATTGTATTTGAAGAACCACTTTACCCGCTGTGATATTATGCCTTTGGTAAAATAGGCATACAGGAAGGGATGCATGGCAATCTTCAGCTTTTTTTCATTCTGCTTAACAAATACAAGATCGATATTTTGCAGAATCTCATCAGACACAAGAATACTTGCAGAAATCTTGCCGGTACCTTTACAGGTCGGACAGGTTTCCATAGTCTTGATATTCATCTCCGGACGGACACGCTGACGCGTAATCTGCATAAGACCGAACTTGGATAAGGGAAGAATGACAAACTTGGAACGGTCCTCCCGCATTTCTTCTTTCATGCGATCGTATACCTTTTTCCTGTTATCGGCTTTTTTCATATCGATAAAGTCGACAACGATAATTCCGCCCATATCTCTCAGCCGCAACTGGCGGGCCACTTCCCGGGCTGCTTCCAGATTGGTATTAAGAGCAGTTTCTTCCTGATTGGCTTCACCAATCGATTTGTTACCACTGTTGACATCCACCACATGCAGGGCTTCTGTGTGCTCAATGATAATATATCCACCGCCAGGTATGCTGACCGATTTGCCAAATAATGTTTTGAGCTGTTTTTCTATGCCGGCAACTTCGTAGAGCTTATTTTTACCGGTATGGAGCTTAAGAATTTTCTCCTTATCCGGCGCGATTGTCCGGATGTAATTTCTGATTTCTTCGTGAACTTCCTTGTTGTCAACGGTTATGCTGTCAAAGCTTTCATTGAGCATATCGCGCAGAATAGAAGACGCCCGGCTCATCTCACCAATGATCGCTTCACATGGCTTGGCAGTCCTTAAACGCGCGAAGCCATCTTCCCACTTTTTGATGAGGCTCCTCAGGTCCTTATCCAGTTCCGCAACCTCCTTCCCTTCAGCTACCGTACGTACTATAACGCCAAATTTCTCAGGCTTAATAGAGGTAACCAGACGGGTGAGACGCTGTCTTTCCTCCTTATTAACAATCTTCTTACTGATGCTAATAGTATTGGAAAACGGTACAAGAACAACATAGCGGCCCGCAATGGAAAGCTCACAGGACAAACGCGGTCCTTTACTTGAAATAGGCTCCTTGGCTATCTGTACAAGTACTTGCTGGCCTTTTTTAAGTACCTGCGTAATTTTCCCGTCTTTCTCAATATCATCCTCAAGCTTAAAATTATTAAGCTTCCAGGTTGGATTGGGCGAAGACCTTACGTTTTTTACGTACTTATTCAAAGACCTTACCTGTGGGCCAAGGTCAAGATAATGCAAAAAGGCATCTTTTTCATGTCCTACATCAACAAAGGCTGCATTAAGTCCGGCAACAAGTTTTTTTACCGTCCCGAGATAGATATCTCCGACTGTAAAAGTCTCTTCTTTACTTTCATAATGGCATTCGATGAGCCTTTTGTCTCTTAAAAGGGCAATACGATCACCTTTTTGAGTAGAATTAATGTATAATTCGTTACTCAAGGCAAAAAGTTTATTAAAAGGATAAACAGACTACTCCCTATAATTCAAGGGAAGAAAAAATGTTCAGGGCAAAGAAGAAGTAATTGCTTACTTCTTCTTATGTCTGTTTTTTCTAAGGCGTTTCTTTCTTTTGTGCGTAGCAATCTTATGTCTCTTTCTTTTTTTTCCGCAAGGCATATTACCAACTGTTTAAATTTCGTAAATGATTTATTTAATTCTTTAATTAATCTCTTTCAAGTAACTATCTACTACGGATTGAAATCCAGGGTCGTTGTCAAGCTGTCGGGCTTTCTCAAACTCATCTTTCGCACTCTTCTTCTTACCCAGATTCATATAAGCCAGACCAAGATAAAACCTTCCGTTTGCATGAGCCGGATTAATAGCTATAAGCTCTTTAAAGCGCTCCACCGCCTTCTCGTTTTGGCCGGACTGGATACTAAGTATACCAAGACTATACAGAGCCGTTTCATTCCGGGGATCCTCTGCAAGAACTTCCCTCAATATAGCTATACCCTGCATCGGGTTTTCAGTAGCTACATAGGTCATGGCCATCTTGGCTTTCGCATCTAGATTTCCGGGAGATAAATCAATTGCCTTTTGATAAAAGCTTCTGGACTTATCATTGAGCTTTGTTTTTGCACCACCAGAGGCTGAAAAAGCTTCGAAATATGCTTCCGCCGCACTCAGCAGATTATTCTCATCCGGTTGCAGACCAGCTTTCAGCTCCATATAATAAGCTACGCTGTCATAATTGCCTGCTCTTTTATACAGATCCGCTATAGAATCCGCAAAGATAAGTCTTTTTTTCTTATCTGAAATAGATTCAAATTGTTTTTTATAGGAAGCCAGTTTGTTTTCATCTACAGAAAAGACAGACGAGCCATGGGCTTGCACAAATGCATCATCTGAATGACTCTCCTCATGCCTGTGTTCATTTTCATCCGTAGCCTTCTGCTCAGACTCGGAAAGCTGCCTGGTATCGGTTACAAGTGTTTTGGGCAGGCGAAATAAAAGCACTGCCAGTACCAATCCGCCAAGCACAAGTATAATCTGCAAACTTTTCATCGGGCAAAAATAGGAAGAAGCGCTGGTCAGACAAAATAAAAGCCTGAAACCAGGCTTTTATTTTGTGAGTTTTTTATTTCTTGTTCTTAGTTTTTACTTTCTTACTGCTTCTGATCTTCTCGATAAACACTTTAGAAGGCTTGAAAGCAGGAACATAATGCTCATCTATAATGATTGCAGTGTTTTTGGAAATGTTACGAGCCACTTTTTTAGCTCTTTTTTTGTTGATAAAACTTCCAAATCCACGAACATAGATATTCTCACCTTCTGACATGTTATCTTTGATAACAGTGAAAAATGCTTCGACAGTAGCCGATACATCCGCTTTGTCTATGCCGGTTTTGTCTGCGATTTCGGAAATAACTTCTGCTTTAGTCACTTTTTTTTGATTTTAAGTTAATAAATAATTTATTATTTCTGTAGTATTAAAATAGGGTGCGCGTACAGTATTAATTTTCTGGAACAAAGTTGCGTTAATATTATCTTAAATTAAAGATTTTAATTCAGGCAAAACTTACAAACGTAATATTTTAACATGGAACACCCTGAATTCGTTCAAGTAATCGTATCGTGGTATCAAAAAAACAAACGGAATTTACCCTGGAGAGCTGTAAAATCAGCGTATTACATATGGCTTAGTGAGGTTATGCTTCAACAAACCAGAGTAAATCAGGGGCTTCCCTACTATCTTAAGTTTATTAATGAGTTTCCGAATATTACATCCATGGCTAATGCAAGTGAGGATAAAATCCTCAGACTATGGCAGGGACTGGGGTATTATTCAAGAGCCCGTAATATGCATGCCACAGCCAAATTCATTGTAAATGAACTAAACGGCGTATTTCCTGACTCTTATAAGGAAATTGTAAAGCTCAAAGGGGTTGGGGAATATACTGCCGCCGCTGTTGCTTCATTTGCTTTCGGAGAAAAAGTAGCTGTTCTCGACGGAAATGTATTCAGAGTTTTATCGCGCGTATTCGGCATTGAGGAAAATATTGCGGGAAGCAAGGGCAGAAAACAGTTTCAGACACTGGCTTCCAGCCTTCTGCCTGACCAACATTCCGACACATATAATCAGGCCATCATGGAGTTTGGCGCTCTTCAGTGCACTCCGGCCAAACCTGACTGTATCAATTGCCCCTGCGCACATTTCTGTTATGCCCGAATACATAAAAAGCAGGATAGCCTTCCGGTAAAAATCAAGAATACCACCAAGCGCCTCCGTCTGTTCAATTACAGTGTGATAACCTTCGGGAATAAAATACTGATGAGTAAACGGGAAGGCAAAGATATATGGACAGGCCTGTATCAGTTTCCTCTCAAAGAAGCTCCGGTTCCTACTGAGGGCTCTTCTGTCGGACAATACAGGCATATATTAAGCCATCAGATCATCGAGGCCTGCTTTGAGCGACAGGAAGCAGACAGCGAAGTACAGCTGCAAGACATTGCCAGTCAGACAGGTTCAACAATTTACACTATTGAAGAAGTTGAGAATCTGCCTAAACCCGTATTGATAAATAATTATTTGAAAGAATACTTTTTTTAAGTAAATTTATAGTTCAATTATTTTCAACCAAAAATAGAAATACCTGAATGGCTGGTGTAAACAAAGTTATCCTGGTGGGCAATCTCGGGAAAGATCCTGAAATCCGCACCCTTGAAAACGGACGAAAAGTAGCCAACTTTTCTCTGGCAACATCCGAATCTTACAAAGATCGTAACGGTGAACGTGTAGAAAGAACCGAATGGCACAATATTGTGTTTTGGGGTCCGGTGGCCGATGTTATTGAGCGCTATGTCAAAAAAGGAAGCAAGCTTTATGTAGAAGGCAAGCTTCGCACCCGTTCCTATGAGCAGGATGGCGTAAAAAAATACATCACTGAAATTGACGGACAGAGTATGACAATGCTTGACTCCAAGGGAGGAGCCGACTCAGGAAGCTATGAAAGACCGGCATCCATGCCTTCTTCCATGGCCTCTGCACCAATGTCATCTTCCCCCATTTCTCTTGATGATTCGGATGATAATGATCTGCCATTCTAATTGTTTAACTTAAATTCTGGACTTTGGAAGATATTCCCGACCCCGAACGCTTTAGGGATTTAGTGTATGCAGGCATACACTCTCCCTGGCTTGAACTAACGGGTAAAGCCTTATTGTTACTAGCGTTACTCTTCGCTTCTTCATTTCTCTCTGCGATCGAAGCCGCATTCAGCAGTTTTTATGGCAATAAAAAAGAACCTGCCAAAGCTGTAAACCGGGTTTCTGATAATATAGCATCAATCAAATCAAGTATTCCGATCGTACAATTTTTGCTAAAGGTTGTCGCAGGAATCACTACAGCTGACATTCTCCGTCAACTTCTGAACATCGGAAATCCGCATATCTTCTATGCCCTTGTTCTGCTGTTTGTATTTACCAGCGTACTTTATGGTCAGGGATTTGCCTTCCTTGCACCAAAAAACAAAGACTACCACGAAAATCAGCTGCTGATCAACGGGCTTTTTTTTATAGCTGCGATTCTTTCACCTTTGTCCAATACATTGGCTGCAATAAAAAAATATTCGCAAGCTACCTTAAAGAAGAAGGGCTATATTCAGAAAGAACCCAAAACCGATGGTAAAATTAAAAGTACCACGAACCTTGCCAAAGCTGCTGCAGAATTTAATGTAACAACCGTAAAGCAGGTAATGCGTTCCAGACTTGATATTACAGCCTTCAATATGGAACTCGGGTTTCATGAGCTGCTTGAGAATCTAAATAAATTCGGATTCAGCAGAGTACCGGTTTACCGGGATACGATTGATAAAATCGAAGGCATACTATATATCAAAGATTTATTGCCCTATATAGGCAGAAGCGATAATTTCCCCTGGCAGAATCTTTTGCGGCCTGCCTATTTTATTCCGGAAAACAAAAAAATAGAAGAACTTCTAAGGGAGTTCCAGGAAAAGCATGCCCATATGGCCCTGGTGGTCGATGGTTATGGCGGTATCTCAGGTCTGATCACACTGGAAGATATCCTTGAAGAAATCGTTGGTGAAATCAATGATGAGCTTGATGAAGTTGATCTTAATTACATCAAGCTTGATGATTATTCATACATCTTCGAGGGCAAAACCTCCCTCAATGATTTCAGCCGCATACTGGGAATCGACAGTAATTTCTTTGAGGAAGTAAAAGGAGAAAGTGAGTCACTTGGCGGAGTACTGCTGCAGCTCAATTCGAATCTCCCTAAAAAGGGAGACAAAATATTCTATAAAAATTTCGTTTTCAGAATTGACTCTGCAAACAACAAACGGATCAAGAAAGTGAAAGTAGAAGTATTGCAGGAAAATGAGGTTAATCAGGATGCGGAAAACTAATTATTGTCTGATCGTTGTATCATTCTTACTTACCGCAGTCAGCTGCACGGAGGTTCATAATCCCAAGCCCAAGGGTTATAACCGGTTTGATTTACCTTCGCATGAGTATGTTTCGTTACAGGATGAGCATCCTTACCGGTTTGACGTTTCAAAGCATAGTGAGGTCCGGCCGCACAAATCTGCCATATCCGAACCACACTGGATTGATATTCATTATCCTGCCCTGAATGCTACCGTTGAAATCACCTATAAAGATCTCAGGCTTGAGCAGAATGCCATATCCGGCGTTGTTTTCGATTCACACAAGCTTACCAACAAGCATAATATAAAAGCATATGCAATTGATGAGTATGTCATATCTACTGATAAAGGTTATACAGCGTCCATATTCGAGCTGGAAGGAGAAGTCCCCAGCCAGTTCCAGTTTTTTGTAACAGACTCGAGTTCCAACTTTATCCGGGGAGCATTATATTTTCCCATATCTACCAAAAATGACTCACTGGCTCCGGCTATTGAATACATAAAAAAGGATATATTTCATCTCCTCAATAGTCTTGAGTGGAAGAATTCGTAAAAGGACCAGAATACGTTAATTTCGGTTCATAACCGGTATGTCAATGATTTTTTTTGATACTAAAATTGACTATCTGAAAGGCATAGGTCCGCAAAAAGCAGCGCTATTTAACACTGAGCTTGGGATCTTTACATGCCGGGACCTGATCGGCCATTATCCTTTTCGTTACGAAGACCGGTCAGTGTTTCATAAAATAAGCGACCTGCGGGAAGATATGCCCTACGTTCAGCTAACCGGCAGAATAACCGGAAGCACTACAATCGGAGAAGGCGGAAAAAAAAGACTGGTCGCAAGCTTTGCAGATCAGACCGGAATGATTGAGCTGGTCTGGTTTCAGGGCATAAAATGGATTACCGGCAAATTAAAGCCCAATACAGACTATATAGTATTTGGAAAACCAAATATATTCAATCGGAGAATCAGCATCGTACATCCTGAAATCGAACCATTAGCAGAGGCCAGGACAGGTAATTTGCTCCAACCTGTTTACAATACAACCGAGAAGCTTCGGACCAAAGGACTCGACAGTAAAGGAATCTCCAAAATACAGCATATACTCCTTTCCGCTCTCGGTAACACGATACCGGAAACCCTGCCGGAATATATCCTTCACAGGTATCAGCTGAGCAGCAAAGCGCAGGCAATCCGGCAAATTCATTTTCCTTCGACCAACCAACAGCTGAATGAAGCACGAAAACGGCTAAAATTCGAAGAGCTGTTTTTTATTCAGCTGCGTTTAATGGGACTGCGCAACAAACGTAAGAAGCTAAAAGGTCAGATATTCAAAAATGTGCCTACCCTTAACACATTCTACTCAGAACATTTACCATTTGATCTTACAGGCGCACAAAAACGTGTCATCAAAGAAATATATAAGGATCTCTGTTCAGGAACTCAAATGAACCGGCTGGTTCAGGGCGATGTAGGCAGTGGCAAAACGATTGTGGCTTTTATCAGCATGCTTATCGCACTGGACAATGATGCCCAGGCATGCCTGATGGCCCCGACCGAAATACTTGCCCAGCAGCATTATATTGGTCTCAAAGAATTTGCGGATAAGCTGGGAATCTCTATTGCGTTGCTCACCGGTTCGACCAGAGTCCGTGAACGAAGAAAAATCCATACAGAACTGGAATCGGGCGAACTTAAAATTGCGATCGGCACCCATGCACTACTGGAAGATACTGTTCAATTTAAAAACCTTGGCCTGGCCGTCATTGATGAGCAGCACAGATTCGGTGTAGCTCAGCGTGCCCGGTTGTGGAAGAAAAATCCGGCGACTCATCCTCACGTTCTTGTAATGACAGCAACTCCTATTCCCAGAACACTCGCGATGACCCTGTATGGCGATCTGGAGCTATCGGTTATTGATGAGTTACCGGCAGGAAGAAAGCCCATTATCACTGTTCACCGTTTTGATTCTGACCGTCTCAAAGTATTCGGATTTATGAGGCAGCAGCTGGCGGAGGGGCGCCAGATTTATGTTGTTTATCCTCTGATTGAGGAATCCGAGAAGCTGGATCTGAAAGATCTCCAGGACGGCTATGAAAGTATCAGCCGGGCATTTCCGGATGTTCCTCTGAGTATTGTGCATGGTAGGATGAGCGCAGAAACCAAAGATTATGAAATGGGCAGGTTTGTGAAAGCGGAAACTAAAATCATGGTTGCCACAACTGTAATCGAAGTCGGGGTCAATGTTCCTAATGCCTCTGTTATGGTCATTGAAAATGCAGAGCGCTTCGGACTTTCTCAATTACATCAGCTACGCGGCAGAGTTGGCCGGGGAGCAGATCAGTCTTATTGCATACTGATGACCGGATATAAACTCAGCAAAGACAGCAAAACCCGTATCAATACAATGGTTAGTACCACCAACGGCTTTGAAATAGCCGATGTGGATTTAAGATTAAGAGGTCCGGGAGATATCACTGGCACTCAGCAAAGCGGCCTTTTGCTCGACCTTAAGCTAACTGACCTGAGTCAGGATACCGAGCTCATGCAGGTGGCAAGAGAACAAGCCGAAGAGCTGCTGGACAGGGATCCCCAACTACAGCTTCCGGAACACCTGCCTGTCCGGAATGAAATGATCCTGATCAGTAAAAGCAGGCCCAACTGGAGCAGGATCAGTTAAACAAGAGGAGATCAGGAGCCGCTGAAAATACAACAGCCCCTTTTATTTCTATCGGATAGAGTGAATAAATGTCTTGATATCGCTGAATTTATCTTTGCTCTCCGATAACATCTTTATGAAAGCGCTTCCGATAATGGCTCCCTGTGCATAGGAAGTTGCAAAGTCATAAGTTTCTTTATCTTTTATATTGAATCCGACCATAGTCGGATTGTTCAGGTCTGCATCCTTAATGCGTTCCAGATATTCCCGGGCATCTTTTACAGATTTTGTACCGCCGGTCGTGCTCGCTGTGGAAACTACATAAATAAAACCCGTGGCCAGGTCATCTATAACACGGAGGCGCTCCTGCGAGGTCTGAGGAGTAACCAGAAATATGAATGAAAGGTTATATTTGTCAAATGTTCCTTTGTATTCTGCACGATACTCTTCAAGCGGCATATCCGGTATAATTACACCATCCACTCCTACTTCCGCTGCTTTTTTACAAAAAGCTTCTACTCCATACTGAATTACAGGATTCAGATATCCCATAAGCAGAACCGGCATGGTTACTTCCTGCCGCATATTTTGTAGTTGTTCAAAAAGTACCCGGATACTCATACCGTTTTCAAGCGCTTTGTCCCCGCTCTGCTGAATAGTCGGGCCATCAGCCATTGGATCAGAAAACGGCATGCCAATCTCTACCAGGTCCACGCCATTCTGCTCCAGCGTTTTCAGTACAGGCAATGTATCATTCAGCTCAGGAAACCCCGCTGTAAAGTAAATGCTAAGCAGCTTTGAATTGGTATTTTTAAACCGCTGAGTAAGCCGGTTGTTGATTTTTTCTGATACTTCCATATTTACAAGACTAAACCGATATCATTTAAATATTCATCCTTTTTATTTATGTAGGTCTGCAAATCCTTATCTCCTCTGCCGGAAAGATTGACAACCACTACATCTGAGTTTTTTAGCTTCAGCTGATCCAGTGCCGCCAGTGCATGTGAAGATTCCAGTGCCGGGATAATACCTTCCATCCGTGAAAGTAACACTCCGGCCATATACGCCTCTTTGTCGGTAACATAAAGGAACTGTGCTCTTCCGCTTTTAAACAGATGCGCGTGAATAGGTCCTATTCCGGGATAATCCAGACCTGCCGATATGGAATATGGCTCTACAATCTGCCCGTCTTCGGTCTGCATCAGCAGACTCTTGCTGCCATGAAGAATGCCCGGTTTACCCAGGTAAGTAGTCGCAGCCGACTCTCCGGAATCAATTCCTTTTCCTGCCGCTTCTGCCGCGACCAGATTAACTTCCAGATCATCCAGAAAATGATAAAATGCTCCGGCAGCGTTACTTCCGCCTCCTACACATGCAATGACATAATCCGGCTTTTCGCTTCCGGTCGCCTCTTTAAGCTGCTTTCGTATCTCTTCGCTTATAACTGACTGAAAACGCGCGACCATATCCGGATAGGGATGAGGCCCTACTACTGATCCGATAATATAATGAGTGTCTTCAGGATTATTAAGCCAGTCCCTCATTGCTTCGTTCGTAGCATCTTTCAGGGTTTTACTTCCTGAATAAGCAGGTACAACGGTAGCACCCAGCATTTTCATTCTTTCAACATTAGGCTTCTGTCTTTCAATATCCACTGCGCCCATATAGACTACACACTCAATCCCCATAAGCGCACAGGCCGTGGCAGTCGCCACACCATGCTGACCTGCTCCGGTCTCCGCAATAATTCTCTTTTTTCCGAGACGCTTAGCCAGGATAATCTGTCCAAGTGTATTATTGATTTTGTGTGCCCCGGTATGACAAAGATCTTCCCGCTTCAAATAAATGGTAGCCCCGTACTTTTCACTTAACCGTTTAGCAAGATAAAGGGGGGTAGGACGGCCAACATAGTTTTTAAGCAAATCATTTAATTCATTTTTAAATGAATCACTTTCTAATATACCCAGATAGCGTTTGCGGAGCTCTTCTACATTGGGATAAAGCATTTCCGGCACATAGGCTCCGCCAAAATCACCATAGTAACCTCTGGCATCAATCGTATAATTCATTGCTCAGAATATTTTTAAATTGTTTGATTTGATCAATATTTTTCAAGCCCGGTGCTGATTCAAACCGGCTGTTTATATCCACGACTGCGATATTCAGGTTTTTACTCAGTTTTATTACGTCCCGTACTTCATCAGGCCCGATACCTCCACTCAGGAATAAGGGAACGCGATTGTCGTATTCTTCCAGAATCGCCCAGTCAAACTTTTTCCCCGAGCCACCATAACCTTCAGACTTTGTATCAAAAAGAAAGAAATCGACAGAACCCATATAAGCATTCAGATCAGAAGGCAGGCGATCACTCACCTGAAAGGCTTTTATCACCCGGAAACCTCGTTCTTTTACCTGCTTGCAGAATTCGGGCGATTCATCCCCATGAAGCTGAATAAAACCTGGATTCAGCCATTGAGTTACCTCGATAATTTCATCCATGGAAGCGTTTACAAATACTCCGACCTTATCCGTCTCACCAAAAACTGCACCGTCCGGAAAATCCGCCTTTAATTCCCCCGCATATCTTTTCGATAAAGGATAAAAAATAAAGCCGATAAAATCCGGTTTTACAATTTCCTGCAATTGACAGATATTATGCGGGTCACGCATTCCACAGACTTTTATTTTCAACGACATTATCTAGCGCAGATTAAGTTTCATTTCCATCTCTGCCACAAATTCCATCATGGCTGCTCCCGGATTGGCTGTCTTCATAAAATTTTCTCCAATGAGAAATCCGTTAAATCCGTTTTCCCGGAGATATACAATCGAATCAACATCACTTATGCCGCTTTCGGAAATTTTCAGATAATGTCCCGGAATTTTTTCAGACAATTTAACTGACGTATTAATATCTACTGAAAAGTCTTTGAGATTGCGATTGTTTACACCAATTACATCGATCGTATCAAATAGATTTGCCGCCAGCTCCTCTTCATTATGCACTTCCAGAAGCACTTCAAAACCCAATGAACGTGCAAAACTGCTTAGTCCCGAAACTTCTTCCGGTTTAAGGGCCGCTGCTATCAGCAATATAATATCCGCTCCCAGCGCTTTTGCCTCAACGATCTGATACTCGTCAATTATAAAATCTTTTCTGAGAATCGGCAGATCTATTGCCGCTCTGGCCTGTATCAAATCTTCATCGCTCCCCCCGAAAAAGTCGATGTCCGTCAGTACGGAAACGGCGGAAGCCCCGGCCCCCTGATAACCGCTTACAACCTGAGTTACGGGTATTCTGTCGTTAATAATCCCTTTGGATGGTGATTTTTTCTTAAACTCCGCAATAATGCCTGTTTTGGAAGGATCCGTCAAATACTTTCGTAAACTGAGCATCTCTTTCCCAAAGTATACAGAGTTTTCCAGATCTTTAACGCTTGTTACCGATTTTCTAACGGTAACCTCATCTCTTTTTCTCGCGATTATTTTATCTAATGTATTCATCCGGTCGTCAATTTTCCAGCAATGTTTTGAAGGCTTTCAGCGCTTTCCCTGATTCAAGTGATTCTCTGGCCTGTCCTAGAGCATCTTTCAGACTCCAGTCCGGTCTTGCGCAGTGAATAGCCATGGCTGCATTGGCCAGTACTGCATTGTTCTGCTCTATGGTTCCCTTATTTTCCAGAATATCCGTCAGTATTCTGGCAGACCCTGCAACATCCTTTCCCCCTGCCAGGCTTTCCGGAGTACAGCGTTTGAAACCGAGATCCTCGGGTTGCATAAGCTTTTCATAATCGTTTCCGATTACCTTGAATAAGCCGGTAAGCGATATTTCATCGTATACATCAAGACTGTGGAGGATTACAAAGTGTTTTCCACTCTGCTGATAGAGATATCCGTACAAGCGAGCCAGTTCCAGGCTGAAAACCCCTACAAGCTGATTGTTCGGGAAAGCCGGATTGACCATTGGACCAAGCATATTAAAGAATGTCCGGACACCAAGATCCTTTCTAACCGGAGCCACATTTTTCATAGCAGGGTGAAAAAGCGGTGCATGCATAATACAAATACCGGCTTTATCCATCTGCTTCCTCAATACATCACGATCATTGGTAAATTTGTACCCGAAATACTCCATTACATTAGATGAGCCGCAATTGGAAGAGACTCCGTAGTTGCCATGTTTGGCTACTTTAATTCCGGCCCCTGCCACGATAAAAGAAGCTGTAGTCGACATATTAAACGTATCTTTACCATCGCCGCCGGTACCACATAAATCGATCGGGTCAAACTCGGACAGGTCAACCGGTATGCAAAGATCAAGCATGGCATCTCTGAAACCTGCCAGTTCCTCTACCGTGATACTACGCATCATATACACCGTCATAAAGCAGGCCATCTGGCTGATATTTACCTTGCCTTGCGTAATATCTGTGAGTACCTGCTTGGCAGTATCCCGGCTCAGGCTTTTATGAGCCAGCAAATGATTTAGTACCTCCTTCATATATATCAGTTTTTCAACCAGTTTTCCAACATTTTTTTCCCATGGTCTGTAAGCACAGATTCCGGATGAAACTGCACTCCCCTGACATCATATTCTTTATGCCGGATCGCCATAATATTTCCTTTTGCATCAACACCGGTTACCACCAGATTGGAAAGATCCGATGAAGGGTTGATGGCCCATGAATGATATCTTCCGGTCATAAAGGACTCCGGTAATCCTTCGAAAAGGATATCCTGATTAATAATCTGTGTGACAGTTGCAAGTCCGTGCACTACTTCATCGAGATTATACAGTTCCGCTCCGTATACTTCTCCGATCCCCTGATGCCCGAGGCAAACTCCCAGAATACTTTTACTGGAGCCATACTCTCTCACAACATCCTGTAATATACCTGCCTCCGCCGGAATACCGGGTCCGGGCGACAACAGAATCTTATCGTATTTCGCGACTTCTCCGATCGATATTTTATCGTTCCGGACTACATCCAGTTCATCTCCATAACCCAGTTCACGAATTATATGGATAATGTTGTATACAAAAGAGTCGTAGTTATCTATTACCAGAATTTTCATAAAAGCTGTTTTAGCGTCTTTCTGTTTGGAATATTACTTATTGTCAGAAAATTAAATCTCTTCCCCTTTCTTTATAGCGGTGCGTAAAGCCAATAGCTTGTTATTGACTTCATTCAGCTCACTTACATCATCAGACTTTGCAACTACGCCTGCCCCCGCCTGATAAAATAACTTATTATTTTTGCTCAACAGGGAACGAATCATAATAGCATGATTAAAATCTCCGTTGAAACTCAGAAAGCCAATAGCTCCTCCGTAATATCCTCTGTTTCCGTTCTCAAACTTATTGATCAGTGTCATCGCCATATGCTTGGGAGCTCCGCTTAGCGTTCCGGCCGGAAATGTATCGGCAACAAGCTGCAGAGGGGAAGCAGCTCCGTTAAGCTGCCCGGAAACTTTTGATACCAGGTGAATAACATGACTGTAAAACTGAATTTCCTTAAATGTGTCCACTGTTACATTTTTACCATGTCTGCTCAGATCATTTCGTGCAAGATCAACCAGCATCACATGCTCCGAGTTTTCCTTAGGATCATCAAATAATTTCTTGGCGAGTTCCGCATCACTCCGGTCATCTCCTGTTCTCTTAAAAGTACCGGCAATCGGATGTATGCTTGCCTTTCCGGCTTTTATTACAATCTGGGCTTCAGGCGAAGATCCGAATATCTTAAAGCTTCCGTAATCAAAATAAAACAGGTACGGAGAAGGATTGATTGACCGCAAAGCACGATACACATTGAATTCATCGCCCTTGAATGTCTGCGAAAAGCGCCTGGAAGGCACAATCTGAAATACATCGCCCCGATGACAATGCTCTTTGCATTTTTTAATTACTTCGAGAAATTCCTCATCCTTAAAGTTTGAAGTTTCATTTCCATCTGCATAGAACTTATAGGATGCATAGTTTTTGTTGTTTATTACCGTTTCTATTTCTTCGAGACCATTTTGCTTATCAAAATAGTGCTCAATTATATAAAGCTCGTTTTTAAAATGATTGATAACAATCACGAACTGGTAAACGGAATACAGGATTTCCGGAATCTTGCGTTCATCCGACTGAAAGTTATTAATATCAATTTCTTCAAAATATCTGACTGCATCGTACGAAATGTATCCGAAAAGTCCATTGGCCACAAAGGGTAAATCATTGGATTGTGTCTCAAAAGTCCGGCTAAATTCCGTCAGTGCCTGCAGCACTTCTCCGCGATCTCCGATTGTTTTCTTATCGACCATACCATCAGGATACTGTTTTATAATAACCTGGTCTTCGACTTTAAAGCTGGCAAGTGGTGCAAAACATATATAGGAATAGCTATTTTCATTGCTATGATAATCTGAACTTTCCAGCAACAGAGTATTGGAATATTTATCCCTTATTTTCAAAAAAATACTTACCGGCGTCACCGTATCTGCCAGAAGCTTCCTGTAAGAGGTTTTTAAAGTAAACGTTTTCATTTTGGGTTCTCCTAAAAAACAAAAAAGGCTGCCGTGAACAGCAACCTTTACATATTATCATTTTACACAAAACAGGTATAGTTCACGAATTTTATTTAACCCGCAAGCCACCAAGTGGTTTTATGTAAACTAATTTTTCTCATTTGATTCAAATATAGCTAAAAGAAAGAACTTGCAAAATGGATCAAACTATTTTTTCTTAAAGTCCTGCCAATGTTTTGGGGTTTCACCCCGATAACACAATAAAATATCTCATTTCCTGAAGGAGCTCTCCGGGTTTCCGGCGCCTGGCGATAAGATTAATAATCTAAAAGACTTTGACTTTCCCTCTTGAGGTATGTGAACTATAATACAGTCGTCCCCTGCTCATGGCTTTCAGGATTTGATCGTTCTCAATTTCATTCAGCGAAACATTAACAGGCAATTATTTTCGATCGAAGCAGAATTACTTATTCATCCCATGCAGGAGAGTAAAGCTCTGATCCAAAGCAAAAAACACGAAATATATTAATAGTCGGGCATCATTCTTGTCTCATCCCGGATAAATTTTCCTGAATATAATTTACTGCGTATTTAAATGACTGCATTTTCAGGTACAGCAGTCAATATCTTTCACTATTATCCATGGATTAATCAGTAAAACTTACATAATTCTTTTATTTTTTTTCACAAGTCAATGAAAAATAATTCACTGAATTTAAAACAATTATAAAAAACTTTATACCCAACAAAACAATTATGCTATTTTATTGTTATTTACATAGTGTCATTGGATAGATACCATAAATATTCAATAGTTTTTTTTACAGCTGATTCTTAAATTTCATAAATTAATTAGTTAGAGCAGCATTTGCCCGTATTAATCGAATATCTATTCTCAATGTCACATTTTTTCTATATTCACAGCAACCGAATCAGGATTTTATTAAAAGCATAACAATTACAATTCGATGGAAGAAACATTAAAAATTACATTTGAAATTGGCGGTGAAAAAATAATTATTGAAACCGATGCAGCCTCACTTGAAAGCTCAATCGAGAAAGTGAAAAAGATTGGAAAATTTATTCTCAGCGACTCCAAATCCAAAACCAAAACTATAGACACAGGAGAGATTCCTGCCAGGAGAGGAAGAAAGCCAGGCAGGAAGAAATTATTAACAGAATCTGCTGCGGAAGCAACTACGGAACGTAAAAAGCCGGGACCAAAACCGGGAAGTAAAAGAAAGAAAAGTGCCTCAGTCGCAGCAGGCAGACCAAAGAAAGCTTCCTCTGCCAGGGCAAAAAAAAATGATCGTTCCGGCAAGGAAAATCCCGAAGCAGCAATGGCTGAAAATATTTTATAATAATTAATAAAACAGGATAGTCCTTTCGATTATCTGATTGAGAAGAGGTATTTCCGAGATAGAATTACCTCTTTTTCTAATCCGTCTTTATTTATTTCTTCATTTCTTCCAGAGTGGACTTAATTACTTTAGCATGCGTGTGTTTTGTATCTTTTGCCGCATACAGCAGAGTAATTTCGTTATGATCTTTTTCCAGCTCAAGGATTTTTTCCAGCAAATCTTTATGATGATCTAACTCTTTAGCGTATTTCTTCTTGAATTCCTCCCATTTATCAGGATCATGATTAAACCATTTTCTAAGATCCGTACTTGGAGCCACCTCCTTCAACCATTCATCAGGATCCAGCTCTTTTTTGGCAATACCTCTTGGCCATAACCGATCCACCAAAATTGAAAATCCGTCTTTATCACGGTCATAATCATATACCCGTTGTAGTTTAATCATCGCTTTTTTCTAACAGAAACCTTTTTCTCCGGTCTTTGTTGACAGCCAAAAATTAAATTTAAGCCGGTCAACACTTTAAACAGCCGCCATCTCCAGGGTGGAAAGAAATCTTCCCTTTTCATCTCTCTGGCGTTTTTTCTTTTTACTGATCTCGTTATTCCATGAAAAATTAAGATCTTCCAGCAGCCGGATTTTATTTCTGCTCAAAGGTTTTTTGGGACGACGCTGTGAAGTAACCCAGACTGCCAGCTTTCTGTCTTCTTCCCAGAATTCAGGCACATCAGAATGCCCGTAATTTTTATAAAACGTTTCAAGCTTGCGATACATTTTATACCAGCCTTCCTCTTTCTCAGTACGGATAACATCAGACCATTTAAAGCCTATATCATTTAATTTCCTGATTTTCCATTCTTCAAGCTTATCTTTTCTGAGACGAAGAACTTCGACCCAGCGACCTAATTTTCTGTCTGTCTCATTCCTTGAAGACACATTGCAATGTCCCCGTTCCTCCCTAAACTTTTCCAGCCTTTTAAACATTAAAAGCCAGTTTTTATTTTTTTCCTTCCGAATATCATTTTGCCAGACAAATTCCACCTGCTCCAGAAGTTTTTTCTGCTGGCCTGTAAGTTTATCCTCATTAAGCCGCTGTTTTTGAACCCAGCGTCCCAGCTGCCGATTGTTCTCATATCTATATGGGACTCTGCTATTTCCTTTTTCCTGATAATACGCTTTTAACTGCTTGTAATTTACTAGCCAACTACTTTTCATTTGATTGTTTTCTTATCAGTTTACATAGTCATTAAAAAAGCTATTTCTGATTCTTCACAAAATAAAACAGAAAGATCAACCGCATATCTATATGCGGAATCGCAGCCTTTCTTTATTTGTGACGAGAAAATACACGATATTGCCTGATCTCTCAACGTGGCTGACTGATATTAACATATCAGAAAACCGGCATATCAGACATATAAAATATATCGTTTATGCAAACATCAATCCATAGCCAAATTGTTGTTTATCTAAAACAAAATTAATTTATCCGGCAAAACTATACTCAGCAGATTATCCGCTACTTTCCTTTGTTTTTTTTACAATCAAAGGGCTGAAAAAATGACAAAATAATCCAATGAAATTCGATATGCCGGGTTTTCCGGTTGTTCGACAATACAAAAATAATAGTTTTAAAAGAAAAATGCGACTTTTATTTTTCTTTTAACCATAAAAACAACCTTTCAATAGACATATTAATTGCCTTAATCGCTATAAATCCCATATACAAGAACACTTTAAGAAGTGTTAAATAAAAACAAAAAATTTCAATCCGGGGCTAAACTTTATTTAACCAGTATAGCCTGATATCTTTTTGGATTTTCAATCACAGTCTGAATACCCCGGGTCACTGAAAAAAGCGCATTGGGATCTGAATGAACCGGAATTCCGATTTTGCTTATTAATCGCTCCCTTAATCCTCTGAGCAAGGATCCGCCCCCTGTAAGATAAATACCATTCCCATAAATATCTCCCGCCAGCTCGGGGGGACATTCTTCAAGGGTCTGTAATATTATCTGCTCAATCTTCTGAACAGAGCTGTTCAATACCTCAATAATCTCCTGATATTCAATATAAACACCTTTGGGAATACCTAATACAGAATCTTTTCCCACTGCATAAAAAGGATCCGGCACATTTTCTCCAAGCAGGGTGGCTGCCCCGACATTGATTTTTACTTTTTCAGCAACGGTCAGACTAACATCAATTTTATATTTCTTCCGGATATATTCCTGAATATCATTATCAAAAGCATCTCCGGCCGTACGTATGGAACCAAAGTTGACAATCCCTGACAACGAAATAACAGCAGTTTCTGTGATCCCGCCGCCAATATCCACAATAAAAATACCATCCGGACGACGGATATCAATACCCATCCCGATAGCTGCAGCGATTGGCTCAAAGAGCAGATAGGTCTGATTCGCACTAAACTGGGCGAGCGTATCTCTCAAGGCTCTTCGTTCTACCTCGGTACTTGAGTATGGCACTCCGGATACCACATGATCAAATCTGCTAAAAAAGACGCGGCCGGGATATGAATGCCTGACCATCGCCCTGAGCATCTGACTCGCTGAATCAAAATCTTTAATAACGCCTCCCTTCAGAGGCTTTATCACTTTCAGATTGTGATTCGTTTTTCCGGCCATATCATATGCTTCCTGTCCTACCGCTCTGACTGTCTTGTCCGGACTGTTAAATACTATATAAGAAGGCTGCGAAGTAAAAGCGCTGGTTCTATTTCCGAGAATAGTGTTACTATTTCCAAGATCGATGGCAATACTTGCCGCTCTGGTAAAACTAAATCTTTGCATACATTATACTACAATGCATCATGGTACGATAAGAAAACACCGATTGTTGTTGCCGGAAGAGCTTAATTTCTATTGCATTCATTAAATCGTTCTTAGTTAAACATGTAACCGTATTCTAAAAGAACTCCAGCGGTACTTCATGATAATACAGATCCCTTTACCCCATCCAGCCCCGGACAGAATAAAGGGATGTTCATGGTCTTTGAGTACAAGAAGTGTATAAATGAAGATATAGAAAATAACCCGAATTAATTACTACGTTTATCAGGACTCCGTTTCGTTATTCACTTCCAGTATTTTGAATACTTTGGTCCCGCCGGGCACTTCCCATGCAATAGTATCGCCCTGCCTGTAGCCAATAAGAGCAGAGCCCAGCGGAGCAAATACAGAAATTTTATTCTGCTTTATATCTGCTTCCGAAGGCAGAACCAGTTGAAGCTTCATTTCCTTATTGTCGCCCTCGATCATTATCTTTACTTTGGAACGCATACGGACAGTATGATCAGGCAGTTGCTCCTGTTCTACTATCTGGGCTGACTGCAATTCTGTTGCAAGCTTTCTTAATCCATTATTGGAAATACCACCGGAATTGCTTTTTACAAAGCGTGACAGGATTTCGTAATCTTCTTTCGAAAGTATAATTCCTTGTTGTGCCATGTGTTTTGTTAGTTAAAGTGATATATAAATTTTTTCAATATATTTTTATAGCTGGTATCAATGGATGCTGCCGGAGGCTTCTTTGCAGTTCCGGAACCTTCAGCATCTGCATACCCATCCGGCATAGCCATAGCTGCTTCTTCATGCCCTGAACCAAAGATTTCCTGTATCCATTGCCGGTGCCTGTACACCAGTGTACTATACCAGGATCTGCTGTAATCATCGAAACAAATGCCCGAAGTTGTCAGAGCCGGAGTGACAATCATAAATGCATCGGCTCCGCAATGTCGCATTCGTATCAGCTGATTTATATGACAGCCCTGACAGGAAACCAATATGCGAATCTGATCTCTCAGGCAAAACCCCTCAAGCTCCCGGTCTATAAGTGTCAGATACCGGTAAAGCGCTCCGGGTGTATTAGCCTTTTCCGGACTGTATTCAACTATGACAAAATCTGGTGTGATATTACACTCCCAGATTTTCCTGCATAATTCCCTGGCATAACTTTCGTCACTCATCTCAAGACGGACTCCTGTGGGTTTCCCTCCGGACAATTGCCGGAGCTCTTTCAGCAATTCCAGCAAACGATTGCCATAATCCCGGTGCGCATCGTTTTCCGCAACCGGTTGTTTCAGGCATAACTCCACAACCTTGACAGATGGTTGTATCAGATTCTTTTTTATTCCGTTTCTATCAGCTAACCCTTCTGTCACTTCGTCAGCCGAAACGGGCAGACGCAACCAGTTATTCCCGTGCCGGGCTGCCGACAGATGCCATGCATTCACTGAACAGCTAAATCCGGATGTCCAGGAGGCCATTCCCAAATCCCGAAGAAACCCGGAAACCGGTTTACGCTCCGGCGGTATTTCCATATTGCATACGCTGGTCCAGTACGGAAGCGAACATTGCCGGCTGCCGACTCTGAGACCTTTCTTTCTCCTGCCTGCTTTCAAAAACATTTCGGAAAAAGTAAATCCGAGTATTTTATCCGGTTCAACCCAATGAAGATCTCCGGAAAAATTATCTTCGCGCAAATTCACAAACAATCGACTGTTACTCAGGATTCTTTCATTACCTATACGTCCCAGACGAATCTGACCGATAAGAACACCTACCGATATCATAATAGACAAAATCACCAATAATCCGGACTGTCCCCATACAGCCAACCCCAATACCAGCAGATTAGCAGCAAAGACCGACCATAAACCGATGCCTGACATGGCGCCGGAGTATATTCTCAGCATAATTACTAACAGATAAATTGAAGTGCAGCCGGTTTCAAGCTTAGATGTCCCCAAGCCTCAGGATATAAAATGGCTCGGGGCTTAATAAATGAAGTCTTTGCAGGGAGCAAAAACTATAGTCTGAATAGTATTGGTATCCGTCTTATACATACAAACAGCATTTCCAGCCAGAAAGCATAGCGCTCTCCGATTCCATTCCGGAAAAGTGTTATTTGTCTGTATAATGTTCACGATGCAAGTATAACAAATTAATCAGGAATTTGTTCCCGAAACAACAAAATTGTATTATCGGCAATACAAGTTAATAAAAATAAAAGACTTAAGCAAGCCAGAGACCTCTCCGAAGGAATCACTTCCGGTAATAACGCCTTTCCCAGAGTTTGTACCAGTTGCGGTTTATGGGATATCGTCTGTGCCGGGTTGCATTATTAAACAGAAGAGCAATTACAAAAAGTATAGTCACACCGGAAATTACAGGACTGACGATATAATAATAGCCCAAAGCATATATTTCTTCGGATCCAATCACTGCTATCAGGGCAGTGGCTCCACCCGGAGGATGCAGCGTTCTGGAAATCTGCATAATAACAATAGACAGGGCTACCGCCAGTGCGGCCATTAACCATATGTCAACCGGCAGATACTGACGGACAGTCACTCCGATAACAGCACTGAGGATATGCCCGCCAATCAGATTGCGCGGCTGGGCCAGCGGACTGTTGATCACTCCATATACCAGGACAGCAGTAGCTCCAAAAGAACCAATGAGAAGAATATTATCTGCGAGAGTAAACAGGTTACCATGCAATAGCCCGATCAGACTTATTCCGGCAAAGGCTCCTGCAAAAGTCCAGCAATGTTCCCTGAAATCAATCAGTGTTTCTTTGTAAAACACGTAACGGGCAATACGAAACCGCCGATGAATACCATATCTGGCCGGTAAGGAATAATTATTTCTTCCCCACGCAGCTCTGGTAGTATATAACCATTTCATGGCTGACTTATTTTTTCTTTCAACACTTTTCATTCACCTGAACTAACGCGGTACATCAAGCTGGATCTCTTCCTGTAAAAAACTGATAAAGCTCTCAAAATAGAGCGGATATTCCTGATCCTTCATTTTGGCAAGGTATTGCTGTCTGTAAAAACCGTTCTTACCCACTCTGACAGTGTTTACTGCATGCGTTTTATATGGCTCAAAAGCCCACTGGGCCATGACAAGAACTCCCATATCTGCTTTTACCATTTCGATCCCGGCTTCGGTAAGGGGTAAAACGATAAGCTCCCTGGGCTGAATTCCTTTAGGAGCGAGCAAATGCCGGTGTATAGAAACCGTATCCATCGGCAGCGAATGAATAATCAGAGCTACCTCTTTAAAATCTTCTGCCTCTACATACTCCTTGTTATTCCAGTAATGTCCGGGAGATACCACCGCACGCATCTCATCTGTAAAAAGCGGTACATACTCCAGTCCTTCTTTAAGCTCAGGATTACTGGTAATTGCAAGATCAAGCTCTCCTGCAATAAGCTTTTCCACCGGCCTGTGTGTCGCTTCAAAGACAATTTTTATTTCAACATTGGGAAAAATGGATTTGAACTTTTTCAGAACAGGCGGAAGCCAGTGATAGCTGGTATAACATTCAGTACTAATCCGAATACTACCTTTCTCTCCATTGGAAAGCTGACGAATCTCCGTCTCTGTCTGGTCAATTTCTTTCAGTACGCCAATCGCCATTTCATACATGCGCTGACCAGCAGGGGTTAATATCAGCTTTTTATTTCTCCTGAAAAATAACGGGGTTCCCAGATAGAGCTCTGCTTCTTTCAACTGATAGCTCAAAGCGCTTTGAGAAAGATGAAGCCGGTCAATTGCCCGGGTTATACTACCTTCCTCAACTATTGCTTTTATTAATCGCAGATACCTTAATTCCATAATTCAACAAGAACGCAAAATAACTCCAGGATATATCCGGAAACGCTGTTTTTATATGAAAATATTTCATTAATACTTATCAGTATTTCTGATCGATTATTGCCCTTTCAAAAGAATAAACTTCTTCTCCAAACTCTACCTGTACATTATCACCGATTATCCGTAAATTTATTTAAACTTACTTTTTAACCAACCATTATTACGATCATGCTTCTGTCACAGCTTCCTTTTATGCCTGCGTTTTATGACCAGTATATTCGTAAGGTTCCTGAATGTTCCCATCTGGATGCTTTGCAGTATTCCTGCGATCTCAGTCATTTTATTCCGGTCACAGCACTTGACGAACTTAAGCATTACAGCTATGCCCCTGACAAATGGACTGTATCAGATATACTCCAGCATCTCATCGATACAGAAAGAATTCTGTCCTATCGGGCATTACGTTTCGCCAGAAGTGATTCCTCTGTATTATCCGGTTTTGACGAAAACGATTATGCCCGGCATGCAATGGCCAACCAGCGAAGTATTGAAGATCTGCTGAGTGAATACCAGCTGGTTCGGCAATCTTCCATCCATCTGTTTCAGAGTTTTTCTGAAACAATGCTCCTTCGTACCGGCATATGTTATGAGATAAAAGTATCTGTTGCCTCGCTGGCCTTCATCATCGCAGGTCATCCGGTACATCATATGCAGATCATCGGTGAACGTTACATACCCAGCTCTGTATAAAGCGATATAAGTCTCTTCTCTGACAAGAAATCATCTGACGCTGAAACAAAGCGTATAAACAGGAGTATTCCATAAGCCGGCTATGACACTGATTTTTTTGTTCCGGACAATGAATGTCCTGGCCGGGAGTTATCTTTTGCTTTGTAATCTGTCTATGGATGATTTTCTTGCTGCCCGGGCCCAGATGGCAATGTCGCTCGGGTTTCATATAATTTTTGCCTGTGTAGGAATGGTCATGCCTTTTTTTATGGCCTCGGCACATTTTCTTTATCTGAGAACAAAAAAACCTTTGTATAAAGGATTAACCCGGGCATGGAGCCGGGGGGTAGCCCTGCTGTTTGCAACAGGTGCAGTAACAGGCACCATGCTTTCTTTTGAACTTGGCTTGCTTTGGCCTGTTTTTATGCAGCATGCGGGAGGAATATTCGGTATGCCCTTTTCCCTTGAAGGAACCGCTTTTTTCATTGAGGCCATAGCTATTGGATTCTTTTTGTATGGCTGGGATCGCTTTAATCCCTGGTTTCACTGGGCAACAGGGCTTATAGTCGGGCTGAGCGGAGTTGCATCCGGTATATTTGTCGTATCAGCCAATGCCTGGATGAACAGCCCCGCAGGTTTTGATTATGTAGCCGGGCAGTATCTCAATATTGACCCGGTCAAAGCCATGTTCAATGACGCGTGGTTTCCGCAGGCTCTTCATATGACACTGGCTGCTTTTACTGCAACAGGTTTTGCAGTAGCCGGACTTCATGCCTGTATGATGCTCAGAAATAAAAATATTGATTTTCACCGGCATGCCTTTCATATTGCTGCATTCTGCGCATGTGTGGCAGCGCTTTTACAACCGCTCAGCGGAGATATTTCTGCCAAAAGCGTAGCCAAGAGACAACCGGCAAAACTTGCCGCTATGGAAGCGCATTTCAAAACAGAAGCGTACGCTCCCCTTATCATTGGCGGTATTCCGGACGAAAGCACCGCTCAGGTACGGTATGGAATTAAAATCCCCGGACTACTGAGCTTTCTGGCACATGGAAATCCTGCAAAACCTGTTACCGGACTTCTCGATATTCCGCCGGACCAAAGACCACCGATTGCAGTTACTCATTATGCCTTTCAGCTTATGATCGGCCTTGGGATACTGCTTTGCCTGCTTTCGGCTACGTATCTGTTTGCCCTGACTGTAAAAAAACACTGGCTCACCAGGCACTGGCTCCTTAAGCTTTTTGTCGGGGCGGCACCTCTGGGGTATATAGCTCTGGAAGCGGGCTGGGTGGTGACAGAGGTCGGACGCCAGCCCTGGATAATCTATGGCATCATGCGTACTGCTGATGCTGTAACACCTATGCCTGGTATCCGATACTCATTCTATTTCTTCACTCTGGTATTTATCTCCTTGTCCGTTATTGTAGTCTATCTTATGTACCGCCAGATCAGCATGACAGGTCGACTTTACGATCCCGATGATCCGGATTATAATCCTGTAAAATAAGCTCTATGCTATACATAGTAATTGCCTATCTGTGGGCATCCATATGTCTGTATCTGTTGCTGGGCGGCGCTGATTTCGGCGCCGGCATTGTTGAGTTTGTAAGCCGGGGCAGTGATCGTCAGAGGGTACGCCGTATTATGTACCGTGCCATTGGCCCCGTATGGGAAGCTAATCATATGTGGCTCATCATTGCTATTGTTATACTCTTTGCAGGTTTTCCTCTTATTTACAGCACTATTTCTACCTATATGCATATTCCTCTTGTTTTGATGCTCCTCGGAATAATAGCCAGAGGTACTGCCTTTTCGTTCCGTAATTATGATGCAGTGCAGGACGACTTACAATCAGTCTATAGTCATATTTTTACTCTGGCAAGCCTGATTACTCCGTTTTTTCTGGGCATTATCGCAGCAGCAACCATTTCGGGATCAATAGACCACCATACCGGAGATTTCCTTTCATCCTATGTATTCAGCTGGCTAAATCCGTTTGGCATAGCCACCGGCTTATTTACCGTAGCCATATGCGGATACCTTGCTTCTGTCTATATTATAGGAATACTTTCAGACCCATATGATATCCGCCTGATGACAGCAAACATAAAACGTTTTATCTGTATCGCAATAATTCTGGGCGCATTGGTCTTTTTCATTGCCTATCTTCAGCGTATCTCCCTATTGGTACGTGTATTTGGAAGTATCACAGGACAAGCTGCTATTGCACTGGCTACGCTGTCTCTGATTGCACAAGTCATATTATTCAAAGGGAAACATTATCTGCGTATGCGTTTTATTGCTGCTTTTCAGATTGTCATGATATTACTGGCCGTCATTTTTCAACATTACCCTATTTTCCTTTCTTTTCAGGATGGATCAGCCCTGTCCCTTGCCGAGGACGAAAATAACCGGGCCGCCATCTATTTTCTGGGGCTCGCTTTGCTGTCCGGAAGTGTACTGATATTACCGGCATTATTCTATCTGATGTATTCATTTGATAAAAAAAGAATTACATCATCATCTCCCTCTAAGTAAGTATAAACACAATGTAACAGGTAACTACCTATACAGGATACGGCCGTATTTCAATTTGCTATAGCCATTAATAAAGCTCGACAAATAAAACGCAACATTGATGCATTTTATTTATATATTTGCAACTATGTTGCATTTATAAAATTAAAAGATCAGATGAAAAAATTACCCGTAACTGTGCTCAGTGGCTTTCTGGGCGCAGGAAAAACGACATTACTTAATCATATACTTCACAATAAAACCGGGTTAAAAGTAGCAGTTATTGTCAATGATATGAGCGAAATAAACATTGATGCCCAACTGGTGGAAAACTCCGGCGCTCTTTCCAGAACAGATGAAAAGCTGGTGGAGATGAGCAATGGATGCATATGCTGCACGCTGAGAGAAGATCTGATGCTTGAAGTGGAACGTCTGGCACTGGAAAACCGGTTCGATTATCTGCTCGTCGAAAGTACAGGTATATCAGAGCCCGTTCCGGTTGCCCAGACTTTTTCATTCCGGGATGAAGAAAAGAATATTGATCTAAGCCGGTTTAGCTATATTGACACAATGGTTACCGTGGTGGACGCCTATAATTTTTTCAATGATTTTGGAAGTCAGGACCTGCTCATGGACAGGAAGCTGACAGATATGGAAGGTGATCATCGCACCATTGTCAATCTGCTGACTGACCAGATTGAGTTTGCAGATGTAGTCATTTTAAACAAAACTGATCTCGTCTCAGAAGACACAATAGGCCTACTGTCCGCGGCCCTGCACCGCCTGAATCCCGGAGCACGTATAATAAAGGCATCCTACGGTCAGGTAGAACCTGAACAGATTCTCAATACGGGGCTTTTTAATTATGAGCAGGCTGAGCAAAGCGCTGGTTGGATTGAAGAGCTAAAGAAAGATATGCATCAGCCGGAAACCGATGCTTATGGCATCAGTTCTTTTGTTTTTCGTAACCCCAAACCCTTCCATCCCCAGCGTTTCCGGGAATATATCGAAAATAACTTTCCCGGCTCTGTAATCCGGAGTAAGGGCCTTTTCTGGCTTGCCTCACGTCCTGCTCAGGCACTGATATGGAGTCAGGCCGGTGGATCTCTGCGTGCAGACAATGGTGGTATCTGGTGGTCAAGCATGCCGTTTGACGAACGTATTCGCTATCCTTCTTTTATTCATAACCGTGATCTCATAGAAAAAAAATGGCATAAAGTATTTGGAGACCGAAAAAATGAGCTGGTTTTTATCGGCCAGGATATGAATGAAGAACTGATTCGCCATGAACTGGAATCCTGCCTTTGTACGGACAAAGAAATTGATATGATTAACTGGAAGAAAGGCAGTACGGACTGCTGGCCGGAAATGAACTGATTTTATATTCCCGTGAATTCTCCCGACGGACAGACTCATTTATTATGATCTGTCCTGTCTCATATTATCATCGGAAGTCTAATCTCTTTTTGTGAGACCACCTGTTTCTTTCGGGTAGCTAATTAAAATTCCTTTTGATCTTTTTTATTGTATTTTTGTTTCAGTAAATAAAAGTACATTCATGTTTTCTTCCGAGCATCTGCAGCCTGAAGAGATTCTCAGGCAACACGAACTGAAAGCTACTGCGCAACGCATTGCCGTACTCAGTACTTTTCTAAAGAAGGACAAAGTACTCACGCTGGCCGAGATCAGCAAACTACTTGGCGCTGATTTCGATCGTATCACGTTGTACCGAACATTGAATGCTTTTGAAGAAAACGGATTGATCCATAAGATTCCGGACAAATCCGGCAATGCGAGCTATGCACTTTGCAAACACGAATCGGTTGCACACACACATAATGATAACCATGTCCATTTTAAGTGCACCAGGTGTGAACTAACCGTATGCCTTGAAGAAATAGCTATTCCGGAGATCCGTGTACCTAAGCCATACCATGCTGTACGGTTTAATTTTCTGGTAGAGGGATTGTGTGAGAAATGTATCCGTAAGAACTAATTACTGCTTTTCTTAACTAGTCCTGTTCACAGCAGATAAGCAAAACCCGCTTGTAAATTCTGTCTGATCTACAGCCTCGTTCCTTCATTACCACATACAGGATTCCAGCATGCAGACAAAAAAAGCCCCGAAATTCGGGGCTTCATATATGAGCTGGTGATCCCGGAGGGAGTCGAACCCCCAACCTTCTGATCCGTAGTCAGATACTCTATCCAATTAAGCTACGGGACCCAACTATTACAGAGATATACTCCGTAATTTTGTGCAAAGGTACACATTTTAAATCGATGGCAAAATTTCTTGAGCAAAATTAATACAAAACATTCTCAGGAAAGCCCGGGTTCTTTACTAAATTTGGGTTCATGAAACGATACTTCTTACTTTTTGCTGCTTTATATGGCAGTATACAGATCGCTTTCGGTCAGAAAGACAGCGCACTTATCAAACCTGATTATAACCAGCATACGATTCTGAAAGGCCTGATTATAGATTTGGGTACGGCTTATATACCCTCTCACAATTATATGGGTATGGATAATTTTTTTGAAGTAAAGACAGGACGTCCATCCACTGTCAATATATACATGCATAAAAATATTTCCTTATTCGGCCATTATCTTTCGATATCTCCCGGTCTTGGCCTGGGCCTGGACAATTACTACTTCAAAAATGACCTGATTATTGCTCCGGCCGGAGATTCCTTATTCTCCCTCAATGAAGACGGACTACGAAAAAGCAAGCTATCTGCCAACTATGTCGATATTCCGCTGGAACTGCGTTTTGCATCAGGACCTAATTACAAAAAAGCGTTCAAAATAGCTGTCGGAGGAAAGTTCGGAGTATTGTTCAGTGGTAACAGCAAAATAAAATACGACCAGGACGGCACCACCGTAATTCGCAAATTTTCTGATCAAAGCCTCAATCGCATACGCTATGGACTGACAGGACGCATCGCATACGGACACTTCGGAGTTTTCGCATATTACAGTCTTTCTTCTGTATTCAAAGCCAAGTATGGCCCGGAACTGACTCCTGTTATCGTAGGAATCACCCTAAGTTCGTTCTGAGCTACCGCAATAGTCCACTGTATCAGAGTCCTGAAAACTGTGGGGGACGTTTTTCCTTAAAGGCTTTAATACCTTCTTCAAAATCCGGAGACAGTGCTGCGGTAGTCTGCATTACGGCTTCCATTCGGATTATCTCATCCAGGCTGGACTGACCACCCTGACTGATCAGCTCCTTCAGCATGCAAATAATCTGTCCGGATCCTGCTGCAATTCTATCACTAAAAGAGGCTGCTGCTTCATCAAGGGTATCATCCGGCACCACCTGATTTATACAGGTAAGCTCTTTTGCTCTCCCGGCGCTGAGATGTTCCCCTGCGGCAAGAAATTCGAAAGTCAGTTTTGGCCCCAGCGTTTTCAACAGGAAATAGGTTATACCGGAATCAGGCATCAGGCCGATCTGGCAAAAGCCCGGAACCAGTACCGAGCTTTGAGCCGCAATAATACAATCACAGGACAGCAGCAACGCCAGTCCGGCACCAGCTGCTTTGCCATGCAATCTGCCAATTACAGCTTTTTTGTTCTGGACAATAGCCTTGATCACCGGCTCATAATAGTCGAGAATAATATCACCGGCATTTAAAGAGCGGGTATCTCCCACTGCAGCCAGATCCTGGCCGGCACAAAAGCCTTTGCCTTCTCCGCCAAGCACAATCACACGTATATCCGGATCTTTTTCCGCACGTGTGAGCGCATGGGCCAGCTCCTGCAACATAGGAATATTAATCGCATTATAGACTTCCGGGCGATTGAGGAGTATTTGTACCTTGTTACCCGTTTTATTCCAGCGAAGAGTTGTATAGTTCATCCTGCAAAACCTTATTTAAAAAGAAAAATTCAGCAGCATTACGCTGCTGCTTACCAGATAACCAAGCAGATAACCGCCATATACCTGAGCCGGGCGATGAGAGCCGAGATAGAGCCGGGCACTAAGCACCAGCCCCGAGATCAGCACACAAAGCAATACAGGTATAAGATAGTTGATAGCCGGGAAAAGCCGTACAATCGACAATAGAATACCCAACGCTGCTCCCAGACCGACTGAATGCACACTTATTTTAACATATTTGCTTATAAGTCCGGTCAACGCTACAAGAAGACTCACAATAAAGGCAATCTGAAACAGTGTTGTGTTTAACTGACGAAACATCGTATAGTTCAAAGCAATATAATATCCTGCCACAAACAGGAAAGGATATACTCTGTCTTCCTTTTTCTCCATCAGGAAATCCGCGGGCTGGAATGTCTGACGCAGCATTATGCCGGTCACAAGCACCACCAGAGCCGGAATAATCGCTGTACTGATCAATACCACCAACAGCAGATTGGAAAAATCTTTTTCCATAACCGGATGCAAAATAGCCGGTGAATACACCATAAAAATGAATGTAAGCCAGAAAAAAAGAAAGATGGGATGAAAAGCGACGGAAATCAGCCAGGCCATCCCTTTATTAAACTGTATTGTTTTGCGAAGATACCGGTAACTCATAGTTCTTTTCTGAGACGCGCCACCGGTATATTCAACTGCTCCCTGTACTTTGCCACTGTACGGCGGGCTATGGTGTACCCTTTATCATTCAGCAGCTTTTCAAGTTTCTCGTCTGAATATGGCTTACGCTTGTCTTCAGCGTCAATCAGCGTTTTAAGAATATGCTTTACCTCACGACTGCTTACATCTTCGCCTGAATCAGTGGCAATACCTTCGGAAAAGAAATATTTCAAAGGATAAATACCAAACTCTGTCTGTACCGCTTTACTGTTTGCTACCCTTGACACAGTCGATATGTCCATATCGATTTCATTGGCAATATCTTTAAGAATCATAGGCTTGAGACGACTTTCATCTCCTTCCAGAAAAAAATCATACTGAAAGCGAACAATCGCTTCCATCGTTTTGAGCAAAGTCAGCTGTCGTTGTCTGATAGCATCGATAAACCATCTGGCCGAATCCAGCTTTTGCTTGACAAACGATACAGCTTCTTTCAGCTTCTTGTCCGTTTTGGAACTTTTATCATAGGTCTCAAACATTTCCTGGTACGACTGACTTACCCGAAGCTCCGGAGCATTACGGCTATTAAGGCTTACCTCAAGCTTGCCATTGTTGTTGACCAGAATAAAATCCGGAATCACATACTGGGTTTTGAGATCGCCACCGGATACTCCTCCCGGCTTTGGATTGAGCCGGGTGATAATGGTTACAGCATCTTTTAAATCCTCATCAGACAGATTCATTTTTTTCTGAATCTTGTCATAATGTTTTTTGGTAAACTCCTCAAAATGATCCTGCAATATTATAATAGCACGCTGCACTTCAGGCAAAGCCTGATCTTTACGCTCAAGCTGCAGAAGAAGACATTCCCGGAGATTGCGGGCTGCAATACCTGCCGGATCAAAATCCTGAATCTTGAAGAGAATTTCCTCTACTTCTTCCTCACTGGTCATGATATTGGCAGAAAAAGCAAGATCATTGACGATATTTTCCAGTTCGCGGCGCAGATAACCATCCTGATCAATACTGCCAATAATCTGATGCCCGATAACGTTCTGACGCTCATCCAGACGCAGATAGCCCAGCTGGGCAATCAGTGAATCATTGAGCGTAGAGTGGCTTACTATGGGTATTTCGCGCTCTTCTTCATCAGAAGGGCCATCTCCCTGCATTTTATAGCCGCTTATATCATCATCCCGTATGTAGTCTTCTACATTAATATCATCATCGTAGTCATCCTTTTCCGGCTCATCATCACCATATTCTCTTTCTTCATCATATTCCTCACGCCCTTCTTCCAGCGCCGGATTGATTTCCAGCTCTTCTTCAATTCTGGAATCCAGCTCTGCCGTCGGGATCTGCAATAGTTTTATAAACTGAATCTGCTGAGGAGACAGTTTCTGCTGTAGTGTTTGTGTTAATCCTAACTTCTGCATATCAATTTAAAAACCAATTTTTATATCAATTCGTCACTCAGACAGCCAAAAATTATGCCTGATCACTTCTGAGCCCTCCGGAACTTTGACATCTTAAATCTACTAAAATATTCTTAAAGGAATTTTATGTTTATCGCCTAGGTTATGAAATAATAGTTTCCGTGGATTTTTCTAAATTTGCCGGCAAACGTTTTTAGAAAAAAATAAAAATCTTCTGATAAATGAAAAGAATAAAGGTAAAAGATTTGCTTGCGTCCCGGGAATACGGGAAGGAAGTTGTGGCAAAAGGCTGGGTCCGTACTAAAAGAGGGAACAAAAATGTAGCTTTCATAGCACTCAATGACGGTTCTACGATTCACAATATCCAGGTAGTGGCAGATCTTGCCAATTTTGACGAAGAGTTAATGAAAAAAGTAAGCACCGGTGCCTGTATCGGTGCCAAAGGAACAATAGTAGAGTCTCCGGGACAGGGTCAGGCAGTTGAAATACACGCCCGTAGTATCGAAATATACGGAGAAGCAGATCCGGAAACCTATCCGTTGCAGAAAAAGGGGCATTCTCTGGAGTTTCTCCGCGAAATCGCCCATCTGCGTCCGCGTACCAATACGTTTGGAGCAATCCTGCGCCTGAGACATGCCATGGCTTACGCTGTTCACAAATATTTTAACGATAAAGGATTTGTCTATCTGCACACTCCTATCATCACCGGATCAGACTGTGAAGGCGCAGGCGAGATGTTTCGTGTAACCACACTGGACCTTCAGAATGTCCCCAAAACGGATACCGGAGCAATCAACTTTGAAGAAGATTTTTTTGGAAAAGAAACCAATCTGACTGTATCCGGACAGCTGGAAGGCGAGCTTGGTGCGATGGCCATGGGCGAAATTTATACTTTCGGACCTACTTTCCGTGCGGAAAACTCCAATACGGCAAGACACCTGGCTGAATTCTGGATGATCGAGCCTGAAATGGCTTTTTATGAGATCGAGGACAATATGGACCTGGCCGAAGATTTTCTGAAATACCTGATCCGCTATGCGCTGGAGCATAACATGGATGATCTGGAGTTTCTGAATAATATGTATGATAAGGAACTGTTAAGCCGCCTTCGTTTTGTAACCGAATCCGCATTTGAGCGCCTGACCTATACCGAAGCCATTGATATTCTGCTCAGCTCCGGACACAAGTTTGAGTTTAAGGTTGAATGGGGTATTGATCTGCAATCAGAGCATGAGCGCTATCTGGTGGAGAAGCATTTCAAAAAACCGGTGATCCTGACCAACTATCCAAAGGATATCAAAGCTTTTTATATGAAGCAAAATGAGGACGGAAAGACTGTACGTGCCATGGATATCCTGTTTCCGGGTATCGGTGAAATTGTGGGCGGCAGTCAGCGGGAAGAAAGCTATGAGAAACTCTGCACACGTGTCAACGAAATGAGCATGCACCAGCAGGATGTATGGTGGTACCTGGATACCAGACGCTTCGGAACTGCTCCGCACTCCGGTTTCGGACTTGGCTTTGAGCGTCTGATGCTCTTTGTGACCGGTATGAGCAATATCCGTGACGTGATTCCTTTTCCAAGAACACCGCAAAACGCTGAATTCTAAGATTCAAAAGCACGGAAGAAATCTTTCATGCTCCCAATAATATCCGTTGCCAGCAAAGGGGCCATACCGGTTCTTTTGCCGGCACAATCTCCTGCATATCCATGCAGAAACACACCCACAACAGCTGCGATATGCGGGGCGTAACCCTGAGCGATCAGTCCGGTTATGATACCAGTCAGTACATCACCACTTCCGCCTGTCGCCATTCCCGGATTGCCTGTGGAATTGATAAATAAGCCCGATTCCGGAGTAGCAATTACCGTATGCGCGCCTTTGAGTACAATAATACCCCGAATCCGCTGACTTAGTTCTTTTAATTTTTCCAGACGTTCGTAATCATTCTCTGATTTTCCTGCCAGCCGCTCAAATTCTTTAGGATGCGGGGTCAATACCGCACCAGCCGGTATTTTATCAAGGAGTTTCTTGTGCCGGGCTATAAGATTAAGCGCTCCTGCATCCAGCACCAGCCCGCCATTATAGTTTTCAAGCAGCTGTTCCAACAATTTTGCGGCTGTTTCATTTTCCCTGATACCAGGTCCGATTCCTATAACTGCAAAAGGATCTGTATCCGGCAATACAGAATGGCTTTCATCAGCAGGGTCTTCCAGCACAATAGCCTCCGGCAGGGCTATCTGCATGATCGGGGTACCACAGGCTGGCAAAGCGGCATATACCAGACCGGCTCCCGCACGATAGCAGGCAGTCGAAGTAAGCACCGCAGCTCCGATTGATCCTTTGCTTCCGGCTATAATCAGTGCCTTACCGTACGTTCCTTTGTGGCTATACTGCGATCTTTTCTTCAATTTTGACCGGATCCAGTCTTCGGTCAGATAGCGGCTATCTGAAGGCTCAGCCTGCTGAAAGTCACCGGACAAGCCAATATCCAGTATATGTAACTGTCCCACAAAAGCATCATTGGCCGGCAAAAGATGAGAAAGTCTCGGCACCTGGAGAGCAAGTGTATAATCGGCACAGACTTTTACGGGATCACTGTTGAACTTTTCGCCAAAAAGCCCGGAAGCGATATCAATTGCTATCACAATAGCACCGGAAGAATTGATTTGATCCGTTATTTTCCCGAATATACCTGCCAGGGGCCGGTTGAGCCCGGAGCCAAACAAAGCATCAATAATGATTTCACCCGGTTGAAAAGAAACGACTGTTTCTTCTGAGAATCGTTCAGGCGTGCTTATATCCAGGAGTCTCCGTTCATTGATCCGGAAATCATCCGAATAAGATGAAACCTCAGCAATATAAGTCCGCACCGAAAAGCCGTACTGCAGCAGCAAGCGCGCTACGGCCAACCCGTCTCCACCATTATTACCCGGACCACAAAAAACGGTCACTGGATGAGACAGATTAAACCGGTTATGTATCCAGGCCGCAATATTCTGCGAAGCCCTCTCCATAAGATTGATGGAACTTACAGGCTCATGCCGGATGGTATAGGCATCCCATTGTCGAATTTGCTTGGTTGTAAAAATCTTCATAATTGTATACAGTCTAAAAACGATATACCAGTACAGCTCCGGGTCTGCCATTGATCAGGGAAGGGACCAGACAGCTTCCGGGTCTGCCCCAACGCCATTGATGGGTCATATATACCAGATTGGCCGAGAGAATGCCTATGCCTGCACCCGCCACTACATCCGACAGCCAGTGCTTGTTGTTGAGCATACGAAACAGGGCAACGGTCCCCGCCGCTCCGTAAGCTCCGATACCTACCCAGGGAGTCTTATAGCGGTATTCGCGGTTCGCGATTGTTGCTGCCAGAAATGCCTGAGATGTATGCCCGGAAGGCCATGAGTAGCTGTTTTCTCCATTGGGGCGCTCTACTTTCGTCAGGTATTTGAGTCCAAAGGTAAGAGCCGCGTTGACGACCTCCGCCTTGGCTATAATTATGGCCGTATTGATAAAATCATTTTCACAGGGGATCTTGACCAGATTGAGCGCAACCAGACCTGCATATGGTGCATATATGAGATAATCATCGATTTCGGTACCACCAAAATTGTGAAAGCCTTGATTAAGCAAATCTTTTGCATCCTGATTGTAAGAAGGACCGGCCAATATTCCGGCACCCAATCCAATCAGGATGGCAGGTGCAACCAGACCCCGATAGGGATTCCGGGCAATCCACGGCCGCCCTCCGCGATCGTATTCCGTGAGCTGGCCGGAAGGCAGCGAATTAATATCTACCTGATGAAAATCAGGCTCTGACCTGACTGTATCCTGCTGGGCATCAACTGGTAAAAAGCACAGGTTGAAGATTATGACTAATGCAAAAAATGGTCTCAAGAAAGTCGGTTTTAGTTCTGATAACATACACTTCTCCGGCTTGTTCAGGAATATACAATCAAACCAGCTCCTATGAGCTGAAAAATGATAAAAAAGCACGGGAATTACAATAAAATCCGAACACTTCCATTGGACAGAGCTTTATATTTATTCAAAAAAGCAGCGCCACAAACGCTTTTATACAATATATTTGTTCCATAAAGTCAACCCTAAAACAGTATCCGTATGATTGCCATAATAGGTGGTGGAATATCTGGTCTTGCTGCGGCCATTGAACTACAGAAATGGTGTGAACCCTGTGTTGTACTTGATGCAGGTGACTCTCCGGGTGGAGTCATGCAGACAGAACGGATCGACGGATACCAGCTTGAATACGGTGCCAATTCTATTCTTACCGATCAGGAGGTCACTGAATTTCTGATTAAAACGGGATTGGAAAATGAATTTTATCCGGCGGGCAAAAGCAGTAAAAAACGCTATATTTTCCGCAATGGACGCTATCATCGCCTGCCAACCAAACCGTATGGCCTGCTGACAACTTCTTTTTTATCATGGCCGGCCAAGCTGGCTATTCTGAAAGAATGGTATAAAAAACCGGAAGTTTCCCGGCCGGACGAAACACTGGGAGAATTTATTGAGAGACGCTTTAACCGTGAAATCGCTGATTATATTCTGGCTCCCTTTATCACTGGCATATATGCCGGTGATCCTTATCAGCTGCTGCTAAAGGAAACGTTTCCGGTACTGGCATGCTATGAGGAAGAGTATGGATCGGTTCTGAAAGGTTTTATAAAAAATAAAGGAGGGGAGCGAAAGCAAGGCCTGTATTTCAAATCAGGTATGCAGGCCCTGCCGGATGCTATGGCGGCAGCGGTAAAACGGCTTGAACGCGGTGCTGTGGTACAGAGAATCACCAAGCATACGAACAATTATGAAATTCACTATATGCAAAACGGTGAACAGCGAACTCTGGAATGCGATACAGTGGTGCTAAGCGCGCCGGCTTATGTGAGCGCGGATATCATCGGGGAAGTTTCGCACAAGGCGGCGGCAGCGTTCAGAAATATAAACTACGCTCCTGTTGTCAAGGTCTTTCTGGGCTATGACCGCAAAAAGGTCCGATACCCGTTCAACGGCTTCGGTGCACTCAACCCTCCCGTAGAAAACCAGTATATGCTGGGCTCGATCTGGAATACCTCTACCTTCCCTCTGGCTGCTCCAAGGGGTAAAATATTGCTCACCTGCATGGCAGGCGGGATGATTCAGAGCAACCGCACTCAGATGAAGGATGATTATATTCTGCATCGTGTCAAAGCGGATATCGCTTCATATTTCAAAATCAAAGCGGAACCCGAGTTTACACATGTATACCGGCTGGACAGAGCTATCCCCCAAAACGACAGTGCAATCAATGCTGTTCGGGATATTTTGCCGGAACTGGAAAACTCGGGAATCTATATCAGCGCCAACTGGCTGGGTGGCCCCGCCCTATCGGATTGTATCCGCAAAGGCCGGCAGATTGCTCTTAAAATCACGGAAGCCCGTTCGGGAATGAACAGTAGCTACAAAGGTTGCTGTTAGCGGCGGAAAATCAGTTGCTCATTCCCTCTCCATAAGCCCAGTAAAGCTCTACATCTATCCCGTAGGTAGCATACTCATAATCATTGAGCGGAAGAGGTATTTCATCAAGGTGCAAAGGCAAAAATACTTCTTCTTCTCTCCCGTCTGCGTATCCTTTGGTCATATTGATACCTATGACAAAATCCCGGATGAGGTAATTGCCGATGGATCCTATACAATAATACAGGGATTTGTCATCGGACCGGTCTATGGCAGCATGCACGGTACCCCGATATTGTTTCTGTGTAAAAACGGTGTCCTGACTAAAAATAATGTATTCGAGATCGCCGGCCTGTTCGGCATTGTATAGTTCAGGACCTACGACCAGATCAAGGCTCATAAAGAGGTTGAGCAGGTGGCTTATGCTGTCATCATCCATATCGGCCGGACTGTCTGCACACTGAGCAAACAACGTGGACGGAAAAAAAAACAGGAGAAAGATGCTTGCTTTCATAATGGTGCGGTTTAGAGTGTTCCTGTTGCCCCACAAAAATCTACCTGCTTTCTTTTACGGAAAAATGCGGATAAAAGATGTTAAAGCCTTTCTCACCAGGATATCAAATAAATCTCAAAAAATGATCTGACAGATTCCCGCATTTTACAACAGATCCTACTTTTATGGTCACTATTAGCAACAACTCATAGTTTTTTTCCACGTACTACGCACAACAGAGTATATCTTTTATGAGAAAACAAACTATCAATAATCTATTATGAAGCATTTATTACAAACATCATTATTATTTTTTGCACTGTGTCCTAGCCCCCTAATGAACTGGACTAAATTTGGGAAATAATTTAGTAGAGTTAACTTAGTAAATCAATGGGAAAAACAAGAAGACATTTTAGTGTAGAACAGAAGATGCAAATACTTCGGGAAGCGGAATCGGAAGGCATGTTAAACACGTGTCGTCGTCATGATCTGTCACAGGCCCTTTTTTATCGCTGGAAGCATCAGTTCGAAAGCAAAGGCAAAGATGGCCTGATTCCTCAATACAAAACAATAGATCCTGAGCTAAGAGCTTTGCAGGAAGAAAATGAGCGTCTGAAAAAGATCGTAGCCAACCAGGCTCTTGAACTGGAGGTAAAAACCGAGCTTATAAAAAAAACGGAACACTACAAAAAATACGGAAGGCTGTAATCGGTAAGTATAAGACAAGGTGTTGTATATCAAATCTTTTGAACTGGACAGGTCAGCAAAGGAGCAGTTACTATTACCGTTCATCCTCCGGTAAAGCCGGTCGTAAACCAAGTACCCATACCCAATTAACCAATGGAAGAATAGTGGATAACGCGACTGTGATTGAAACCATCAAAAAGATCCTTTCGGTGGAGTTTGTTTGTTACGGCTACCAGAAAGTGACACCGGAGTTGAAAGATCTTGGCTTTGTGATCAATCATAAGAAAGTGTACCGTCTGATGAATGAAAGTAAGCTCCTGCTTGGTAAACGTATCAGCAACGCGGAAAAAAGGCGGTTTGTTAAACAGCGAAGGATTCAGGCAGTCCATCCGATGCAATACCTTTCCATGGATATCAAGTATGTATATATTCATGGAGAAAAGCGTAATGTATACCTGCTTACCGTCATAGACGTATGCACCAGAAAAGTCCTTGGTCATCTGTTAAAATCCAGCGTCCGAAAGCATGACGTGGTCTTGTTGCTGGACGGCATCATTCAGGAATACAAGGTAGAAGGTATGACCATACGCAATGATAACGGGAGCCAGTTTGTAGCGCGCGCGGTCAGGGAGTTTCTGAAAAGCAATAACGTGAATCAGGAATTTACCCATATAGCCACCCCGGAAGAGAACGCGTATATCGAAGCCCTTCATAGCGTCCTAGAGCGTGAAGTGATCCGAAGATACTGGTTCGACAGTTTAGAGTATGCCAAATGGAAAATAGAAGATTACTACAGGTTCTATAACAATCGCAGGCGTCATAGGTCGATCGGGATGTTATCCCCTCAGAAATACTGGGAAATATTTTTTTCGGAATATTTGCCCAACAAAACCGGAGCGAAAAACGGAATTGTTGTCAAGGGGGCCGAGGCACGAGGCGCTTGTCAGGCCCTTGACAACAATGAAGTGTTCGCTACCTTTGTGCAGGCAAATAATAAGCAAAATCTTCTAAACTGATTTGGAAGAACAGTCCAATAATTAGGGGGCTAGGACACAGGCAGGCTCGTATCAACAGAGATCGAAAGAGCCTCCCGACTAAAATCATCGATCACATTCAGTGTCCGTATCGTTTTACCGCTAGCCAGAGTATCATGCATAAAATCAAGGCTCCAGGTTATATTAGGGCCAATAGGACAGAGCAAAGGTGCCTTGACACGAGCTGGAAGACGTTTCTTGCGCTTGTTTCTCAGATTCAGGCGCATGCTTGTGTAAATACGGTATACACGTTTGTGATTCCACATATACTGCAACTTTCTCAGGCGATGGTACATCAT
>JAEVZS010000019.1 GCA_023392125.1 Bacteroidota bacterium | reverse complement strand
ATAACCACCGCCGGCATCCGTACAAGTCTCTATATCCACATCTTCATCCGTACGGAAGTTAACTACAGGACTGACCTGACTGCCAGGTGTATTGTCAAAATAAGCGAACCCATTACCACCAAGATCATACTCCTCAAGCTGGATTGTGCCAGGAATCTTGTGAGCAACTCCGCCATACGGAGACTGAGGTACATTAACCCGGATCGTTATTCTGGCTTCGCCGGTATTGCCCTCATTGTCGGTTGCTACAGCCCTTATCTCATAAGTTCCCGGAGCCACATTCATCCAGTCATAGCTGTAAGGAGCTGTATTGTCTGTGTTTAAAAGTGTTGTACCGTTATAGAAACGCACATTGGCGATACTACCATTAAAATCAGTGGCCGTAACGTCCAGCTTAACCGGACCCGGTGATGCGAATACAGCATTATTAGCTGGCGATGTAAACTGCACTATCGGACTGCCATTAGAACAAGGACCGCCTATGCAGGAAGGATAACCGACTTTTGCTCTCCCGTTCATATAGCTTTTCAGCCAGGTCATGGCGGGTTTTTCAACTCCGGCTTCACTCATAAGCCCGGTTCCTTTTACCCAGGTACGATTAGAGAGATATCCCCATAAAGTAATACCAGCAACCGCCGGATGTTCCCAATATACCGGAAAATGGGCCTGATAACTTTCCAACTGCGCCTGACCATTTGTTACTTCATCTTCAATTTTTCCATTCATGTCCAGCTCTGTTACATAAACAGGCACTCCGGAAGTAGCCATGAGGTCAACATGAGATTTAAGATTCGCAGCACTGACAAAATCAACATTGAACCAGTGTGCCTGTGTACCAAACCCGTCTATAAGTCCCCTGTCTCTCAAAGCCCTGGTCAGCTTCAGCATTTCATTGATCGCAGTTGGATTTCCTTCCAGCCCATAGTCATTCAATACCAGTTTGGTATTGGGAAATATTGCTCTGGCCTGCTCAAACAGCCATATCTGCCAGCTGAAATCATCTATGGCCGTATTGCTTTTACCACTGAGCAAGTCTCTCAATCGCTGATTGTCTTTCTGATGTGTAAACAACTGTTCATTCAAAACATCCAGCTGATCTGTAAGCGGAAACCGCTGCGCTATTGCACGCATATACTCGACAACTTCGGCGCGTGCTTCAGTTGTATTCAGATTAAAAAGCCAGCCAGGATACTGAGAAGCCCACACCGCCGCATGGTAACGAAACATCATGTTGTTGTTTATAGCCGAATTGTACGCAGCATCCGCCCCATTCCAGTTAAATACTCCCCGGGTACCTTCCACAGATCCCCATTTACAGGCATTTTCCGCCGTAATTCCATTCCAGAGCGAGGTATAATTTGAGGCAAGCTGACCTCCCTGATGCAGATTCGCCAGGTATTTACCTTTACAGGCGCTCATTCCTCGCTGCACTACTTCCTGATTACCTACCGTTACAATTACCCCGACAGAAGTAAAGGTAACACCTCTGTTGTTCGTAGCTCTTGCCTTGATCGTATAGGTTCCTGCAGGCACGCAACTCCAGACAAAGCGATATGTATAATTATTATGTATTGTGGCTTCGCCCAGCAAAGTATTATCATTGAAAAATTCTACTTTCGTAACCGTTCCGTTATTGGCAGTTTTACCTATATCAGTAGCATAAACCTGAATTTCGATGTCTGTACCTGCTTTGTAATAGGCCGCGCTATACGGCATTGTCACTACACAGGAAGGTGGATAGGTTTGAGCTATAGACACATTGCCTGCCAAAAGACAGGCAATAGTCATGAACCTTAGCATTAGCCATGACAGGTTCATCATCTTAAAAAAAGCTATTCTCATTGTTTCTGTATTTTCTGTATGAAGAGGTTATTGTCGTATTCTACTTTCAGGAAATAAATCCCCGGATCCAGGCCGGCACCAATCTGCTGCTCATTTGCTCCCATTCCTTTTTCCAGCAGCACTCCACTGATATTTGTAATCTGATAATTGAAATTCCCATTACATTTAAGCTGTGTACTCCTTTGAGCGAAAGGATTGGGATATACCTCAACCACTGCCGATTCTGCTGACTGCAAGCCCGTCACCACATCGACAAACTCCACATAGTTCAGGTTCATGTAGTTGGCATCAAACACTATGCGCAGCACATGCTCACCGGCAGTAAGGCTCACATCTCTTACCGTGAATGTCTCCCATGTCTGCCAGCCACCCGTATTGGGGACCTGAACAGGACCGGTTACATCTACTCCGTCTATTTCGATATGAAGGGTCTTGCCAGCTCCGTCGGCGGCCATACGAAGATTCAAATCATAAACTCCGGATGACATGACATCCACAGTATACTGCAACCATTCCCCTTCAAGGATATAGGCTATATTATAGACACCTTCTTCATCCTGGGTCAGCTCAATATCTACTTCATCGTTTCGGAAAGGGGCTTTCCCTTCATTGCCGTTTATATTTGCTTCGTGGTAGCCCAAACCTTCACCACCCAGATCGTACTCCTCTGCCTCGATGCGACCGGGAATCAGGTGCGCTACGCCATGGAAAGGAGCTTGCACCGCCCGGATTGTTACGGTAACCGGAGACGAGGTCGTGCTGATTCCCTTGTTATCGGTCGCTACAGCGGTCAATACATAAACTCCCGGATTCATACGAGACCAGTCAATGGCATACGGTGCGCTGCCTGCACTGCCAATCAACAACTCTCCCGCATAGAAATCCACTTTTGATACACTGCCATCAGAGTCAGATGCCGTAGCTGTCAACCGGACCGTTTCATCGCTGCCATAGCCCGCATTGTTCGATGGACCGGTCAGACTTACTACCGGAGGAAGGGATACATTCACTCCTCTAAAAGTCACATAGTTCATATTCACATAATCCACTTCTCCCATGGTTACTCGCATCACTTTGGTACCGGTGGTGAGCTCGATATCCCGTACCCTTACCGTCTGCCAGCTCTGCCAGCCGCCTGTATTGGGGATCGATACATTGCCCGCTATATTCTCTCCGTCCATGGCTATGGACAATGTACGCCCTGTGCCGTTGCAGGCAACCCGAAGTTCCAGATCATAGGTGCCGGCTGCCTCTACGTTCACCGTATACTCAAGCCATTCACCAGCGGTGGCATAGCCGATATTGTAGCCGCCGCCTGCATCGGTGCAGGCCTCTATATCCACATCTTCGTCCGTACGGAAGTTTACCACAGGGCTTACCTGACTGCCGGGAGTTGCATCATAATACGCAAACCCATTGCCACCATGATCGTATTCCTCAAGCTGGATTGTGCCAGGAATCTTGTGAGCAGCTCCACCATACGGAGACTGAGGTACATTAACCCGGATCGTGATTGTCGCTTCGCCGGTATTGCCTTCGTTGTCGGTTGCTATAGCTCTTATCTCATAAGTTCCCGGAGCCACATTCATCCAGTCATAGCTGTAAGGAGCTGTATTGTCTGTATTCAAAAGCGTTGTGCCATTATAGAATCGCACGTTTGTAATACTGCCATTCATATCGCTTGCTGCCACTTCGAGTCGGACGGGACCCGGTGATGCAAATACAGCATCATCGGCAGGCGATGTAAACTGTATTACCGGACTACCATTAGCAACAAACTTCACTGTATTTAACCTGAAAGAATTGGCCGGACCTATAAATTTAAAATACAAGTCATGCTGACCGGAGACTGTAACACCTGCCGTGTAATTTCTCCAGACATCCGCACCACCAGAGGAAGCGATCGGAATTGTCGCGATTTTGGTTCCCGGGCCACCTATGTTATCAATCCAGATTTCAAGGCTGCCATTGGAGTTGGCCGAAGCCGCATTCACTTCTATACTATTGGCAGGGACTCCGTCTGACTCCATAGTAACTCCCGGCAGCATACACCAGTCTCCGCTGGCACCATAAGTAACCACCCGACCAGCCGCAGCAGAGTTTACAACAGACGTTCCGAAGTAATTATGATAACCGGCAACTTTGATCGGATCGAATCCATGCTGATAAGAAAACTGGTCAAAATCTGCGATCTGATTAGTCGCATACAGGGCTACAGAGTTTCCCACCCAGGCATTATCATTTGGTTGAGACTTATCAAGCGCAGATATGTCAACAGCATTCCCCAACCGCGTCCAGTTCAGCCCATCTGCACTATAATATCCGGTCATGTTATGCACACTACGTTCCAACTTCAGCCAGACTGTATTTCCGTGCGGATTATTAATTTCAGTAATCACTCTTCCTTCAAAAGCAATTCCCAGTTTTTTTCCGTTGTTATAGCCACTGTATAAATTAATAAACAAATTATCTTCTCCGTTCATAAGGCGAAGTCCCGCCTGCTGACCATTGGATGTAGCATTGATCTCGACTTTTGTCACCAGCGAATAATAGGTACTGTGATCTCTCTGCATAATATGAGTAGTACCATTGCCGGGGGTCAGTCTCAGATAGCCCGGACGTGCTGACAAAGAAGCCTTTTGCACATTGGAGGTATTAAAAAAATGCCAGTGCGGGTTACGGGTCGCAGATGTAAAGAAATCCGATTTGGTATGTTTGTAATTTCTTCCGCCACCTGGCAAATCAGGCGCTGTCAATGGACCACCGTTAGGATTATTGGAGTAAGGTACTCCATTGGCGTCCCAATGAACCTGAAACAGCATGCTTTGCCTGCCCTGCCCGTCCCAGTTATTTCTTCGGTAAGAATGCGCCAGACACCACCAGGTGCCATCCGGTATCTGTACAGGATTCGTAATATGATTGGGCCCAGCAAAATCTCCTGAAACAGTGCCTCGGAAAAAATTACCATGCACTGTCCAGCTTGACTCATCGGCCGTCAGGCGGGGGCTGCTCAGTACATACTGACCACCATAGACATTACCTGCCACAAAATAATAATAGCGTCCGTTTCTCTTACACATCTTGGGACCTTCGGCCCAGCTGAAGCGCTGTCCCTGATTTACCCAGTCCATGTTCATCACAGGACCGGTCAGCTGGCCATCTTTGCCAAGCTCCTGAATCCGGTTCAGCGTAGGCCCATTTTTCATAAGCATGTACGCCCTTCCATCATCATTCACAAATACCGCGTTGTCATAACCTATGGAACCCCGTACAAGAGCCGGTGTGCTCCATGGCCCCCGCATATTGGCAGCAGTACAGAAATACTGGCCCTTGCCATGGATAAAAAAGAACGCCCAGAACTTATTATCAAAATAAGCCAGAGCTCCCTGCCACGTCCCGTCTTTGGGGCCGTCTTCACCAACCAGACCGCTCCAGGCCGGTGATACAACATTGGAAACCGCTTCCCAATGTACCAGATCGGTAGAGTGAAAAATGGTAAAATTGGGCGCCCAGTGAAAACTCGACCCTGCCGTGTAGTAATCATTTCCCACCCTAAGTAATGTCTGATCGGGATGACTACCTGCAAGCACCGGATTTACATAGGTAGTCACTCCATTCGCCCCTTGCTGATTGGTTTGCGCCAATACTGAGCTGGTTAATAAAAACAGGATAAGCCGAAAAATCACCTGCTGACCTCGTCTGAATATTTTGTTTGTTTGCCGCATAAAAAGTTATTTTTTAACACACGTATGAGTTGCTCAACCAGTCTGATCTTATCAGACTTCCGGAGCTTCAGACGCAAAAAGCGACATGAGCACCAGAGCAATACAATCTCATTATAAACATATTACAATTAATAATAAGCCTACTGAAAGGACAACAGGCTACGCAGCACTTCCGAAAAAGTCACCAGAGGGAGAAAAAATTATTTTGGGAGGAAGAAAAGCTTATCGCTGAATAGCCAGATATACCTCAATATGATTGTCAGAGACTGTTATCTCATGATGGTATATGCTGTAGCTGATCATTAAAAGCAGGGAGGAGTTAAAAAGAACGATATTGCGGGCACCAAGACTAAACGATGTTTTCCTGATATGGTAATTGCTTACTCCGATCAGACCCAGATCAAAAAAACTTGCAAGAAGATTTATTCCATACGAATAGGTATCCATGTCTGCTGCCTGCAGCACCAGTTGCGAAGTCAGATCTGCATGAGGGCTCAGATCCATTCTTTTGGAAATGTCCAGATTGTATAATCTGCTTAGCCGGAATGACTGATGGACGGGAATCAGGACAGGCCGGAAAATCTGCTGAACAGCCAGTCCAACCGAAAAACTCTGCCTCAGATAGTGAAGGCCAATGGAGCCATCGGGGCCAAAATCCGACCCTCCGGTACCTCCCTGAGTAGTAAGAAATGCATAGTTTATAAACCCCAGCGATATACCAGACGATAGGAAAGCCCGCTGACTTATGCGCCCGAGCCATGAATACCGTAATTGAAGACGGCTTCTGCTGATATAGTCTCCGATCTTCGCATTCGTCACCTGTATACCCGCAAAATGATAACCTTCCTGCTCTTCTCCCCCTCCCAGACGTTTATCCGCATCGAAATAAAACCGGCTGACATTTCTTGCCAATCCCAGCTCATTTACGTTATTAAACCGGGCTTTAAACCGGTATGAGCTATCGGTTGATGATGGATTAATCAGGTATGGGCAAAGTATAGTCTGGGTAAAATCTTCATAAACGGTCGAGTTGATCTGCGCCACACTCATAGGCAGGTACGCAAGAAACAAAACCAGGCTCCCGATAGCAGCCAGTCCAGACTTAGTGTTTCCGAAATTCATACAACCTGTTATAAATCGTTGGCAAAAAAGCGGATTTTTAATGTAATCATCATAAAGCCATGAATAAAAACTTTCACCTGGTGACCTTTTTCAGGCAAATACGTAGCTTAAAAGATGAAAGATAAGGCTCAAATCATTATCGAAAGTATACGCAATGGAAACAATCATGAGGCGCTCAAATACCTCTATAAAGACCCTCTAAAGAAAATAAGAAAATTCATTTTAACAAATTCAGGCACAATGGATGACGCAGATGACGTCTTTCAGGATGCCATTGTAGTTCTGTTTCATTATGTAAAAACAGGCAAATACAAGGAAGAGTATGACCTGGATGGCTTTTTGTTCCGGGTAGCAAAAAATTCATGGATTGATCTGGCACGGAAGAAAACCAGAGTAATCCAGGAAGATCTGAAAGGATTTGATATCAGCGACGACTCTGATTACTTACTGGACCTGATTCAGGAAGAACGGATGCATACCTTTCATGTCTTATTTAGCAAGCTGGAGGAAAATTGCCGAACAATTTTGTCCTATGTCATCTTCGACAAGAAAAGTATGAAGGAAATTGCCGGTCTTATGGGATTTAAGGACGAAAATGTTACTAAAAATCAGCATTACCGGTGCAAAAAATATTTTTCCAAAATAGTATTGCAGAATAAGGAAGCTTTAAATATTCTACGAAATTGAGCAACGAAGATATACTCATGGAAACTATTGACAGGTATCTGAACGGCGGAATGTCAGAACAGGAACGCATAGCCTTCGAAAACCGAATGGCTATTGACGGAGACCTGGCTGCCAAAGTAGAGGAAACCGGGCTGGTAAACGAAGCTGTTCACTATGCAAGTCTGGCTGTGCTTCGGGAAGAAATCGGAAAAGATATAAAGAAAATCAGGTACAGAGAGCACTCTGTTCCGGTCAAAATCATAAGCTTTATACTTGCCGCTCTCGCAGTGGCTATCCTGACTATCGGATATTTCCATAATAATCCGGAAACTACCTCCCCGGCTGATGAAGGTCCCGCAGGCAGCTCACCCGCGACACCGGATACCATACAGCCACGGGACAAAGAGTCAGTCACAGAGTACTCATCCAACGAAAATACTACTATAGCAATCAGTCTCCGGAAAGCCGATTCCGACCAGATCAGAAAACAACCGGAGATGTCCGCAGACAGCAACGAGAAATTCTCTGTGAGTCACAGTGCACCTATGTCAATAGAACCGGTAATCGTCGCTGATAGCACACCAGGCAGACAAGCTACTGTTGCACAAGCGGCTCCGACAGAACCGATCCCGGCAAACCCCGACATACCAGTGCCCACCGCCAAAACAGCTGATTGTGAAAAAGCCTACAAAATCAAAAGTGCCCCTTCCTGCCGGGGAAAAGCGACCGGATCCATATCCGTCATAACAGCAGATACTACCACTCCTGTACTCATTATTGACAATTACAGTAGCTCTGTCAATGGTGTATTTGATGAATTAGCAGCCGGAATACATACGGTCTCTATCTCTTATGGAGACGACTGCCGTTTTACAGAAAATGTAATTATTGAAGAAAAATGGTGTCCGTTAAACAAATCCTTTAGCTTCAATCCTGATTACGGCGAACGCTGGGAAATCGCCTATGAAAAAGGAGATGCCGGAACTTTTAGTATATTTACTTCCGGAGGCAGAGAGATATATAGAAATACCTTCGGTCAGGGCAACGAATTCTGGGCCGGACATGACTCTTTCGGAGCCCTGTCTGCCATAGGAACCTATCTGGTTATTATTCAATACGAAGACGGACGAACGGAAAAGGCAGAGTTAACTATAGTGAGATAGCATGAAGGACTGGAAAATGGTTTGGGCAATAGTACTATTTCTTACGAGCAGCATGGTGTCGGGACAAACAGTTGAGCTTCCCGATACCAATCTGAGAAATAAGCTGCTATCGGATTATCCCGAAGTAATGGAGGGCGAATCACTTTCCCTTGCAGCAGCGGCAGCACATACAGGTTCCCTCGATTTGCGCAATGCCCGGATTACTGATGCAACCGGAATAGAACATTTTACCGGCATTACTTCTTTAGATCTGACTAATAACTTATTGACCTCTCTGCCTGATTTGTCCGCTATCAGCGGATTAGTCAATTTTTATGCAACAAACAACCAGCTTACGCATCTTCCTTCGCTCGCCACAATGACGCATTTGAGGGATTTTCAGGTAATTAACAATCAGCTGACCAGCCTTCCGGATTTGCCTGAGTTTTCAGCAGAGCTCTATAATCTGTATTGCAGCAGCAATCAAATTACAGAAATTCCGGAGCTCTCAAGATTCCCTAATCTGAAAACCCTGGTTATCGGAAATAATCCCATAGCGCACACTATTGATTATTCAGCTGCAACCAATCTGACCAGTCTTCATATTCACAAAATGAATATTGATACCATAACAGGCCTGGATAAGCTGAAGAAACTATCCATTCTCTATGCCTGGGGCAATTCGATCAGATCCTTCAGCGGGTTGGATTCCATCACTACGCTTACCAAATGCGTGATATATGACAACCCCATAGCTGGCTTACCTTATATGGGCAACAAGCCGGACCTGACCTCTCTGGCCATTGCAAATTGTCATCTGACTTTTGAAGATATCGTACCGGTATTGCAATTGAGCACCCCGCCAGCCGAATTTTCGTATTTACCCCAGCGACTACTTTCTTTCGAAAACAAAATCGCCAGAGCCAGTCATGACTTTGCACTGACATATCCCGTCAGCAACCCAGAGGCAGGCAATATATATGTGTGGCTGAAAAATGGTGAAGTCGTTGACAGTTCATCTTCCGCTTCATATACATTCACCCCGCTCACTCCGGAAGACAATGGTGATTATACGCTCAGGGTATATAATTCCGATGTGGCCGGTCTCCGGCTGACCGCCAACACATTTAATCTGAAGGTAATTCCCTGTATAGAGTTTGCAATTCCCTTTGTCAATATCCTGTCCAAAAGCTGCACCGAAGGATACAGCATCGATGTATCCAATGCCCGTGTAGCAGGTGGTACAGAGCCATACAGCTACCGTCTCAGCAACGAAGCATACAATGAGACATTCAGTGAGCATATTATCGAAAACATACCTGCCGGCCAGTATCAGATTACTCTGACCGATAATCATGGCTGTACTGCGACAGACAATTTTACCCTTAACCGGATAGAAAAATGCGATCCCGTCATAACCCCCAACGGTGACGGCATAGCTGATACCTATTTTGTCGAAAGCTACGGCACGGTCAAAATATATGATCTCCGACGCAGGCTGGTCAAAACCATGGAAGCACCCGTTGTCTGGGACGGCACCGATCAGAACGGAGCCCTGCTCGACGCCGGCTATTATATATTACTGCAGGATGGCGCTGCTCCGGTCTATATAACCCTGATCCGTTAGAAATCCCAAACCCGGTATTACCCCTCTTATAAAGCACCTCACCTGATCGGTTATATTTTTTCATAAAAACAACTATACATTAATAAGATATCATCACAAATCTAAACAAGTACTTTAATAATAATCCTCACAAATCGGATGGCAATCCGAAGCCGGACCTATCTGATTCTCTGCTGAAAAACCTGCCAGGCTCCGCCATTGTATACCTCAAAGCCTTGCTCTCTGAGTGTAGCTTCAACCATTCAGCTTCGGATACCCCTGCGGCATACCGTGGCCATAGATCTGGCACTTGCTTTGATACCTGAAGAGACAAAACCACCAAAAAGCAATGCTATGATCACCCTGTTAAAAAACAACTGGCTTACACTCGCTGGCATCGTTGCCGGAGCGATAGCAGGCTATCTCTACTGGCAATTTGTCGGATGTGCTTCCGGCACCTGTGCCATTACGTCCAGCCCTGTCAATAGTACTCTGTATGGCGCGATAATGGGAGCGCTGCTATTTTCAACCTTCAGACGAAACAACTGATAGATATGACTTTCGAACAGATCATCAATCAGGAACGGCCAGTGCTGGTCGATTTCTACGCCCAGTGGTGCGGTCCCTGCAAGACACAGGCTCCGGCCCTGACCGAGCTCAAAGAACGGGTGGGCGACTCCGCCGCCATAATCAAAATCGATGTGGACAAAAATCCACAGGTTGCTGCCCAATATCAGATACGAAGCGTGCCTACGCTCATGCTCTTCAAAAAAGGTGAAATACGCTGGCGGCAGTCCGGGGTATATCCCGCTCAGGAACTCGAAAAACTGATCCGGCAGCATATGTAAACCAGACAGACTTAACTTAAGCGTTTGCCCTGCTTCTCAAAACAGAGGGAAACGCTTATTTCTCAACTTTAAGAATATCTTAACTACCTTTGCACAAACATGATACAACCTATCAGGTCAACCACAGGTTGAAGAGTGTAGATACCCCGATTTTTGAGCATTTGTCAGCGCCCGGTCCGGTTTTCAGATAAAGCACATGCTGACAACACATCCTACACCACATCTAAGACAGGACTGCCAGTATCGATTTTCTTCCACTACACAAGCAGGAACAGCTTCAGGCTATCCGCGACTATATCGTAGCTCAGATGGCGCCTCAAATAATCATACTCTTTGGCTCCTACACCCGCAATGAATGGGTCGAGGGACGAATATACCGAAGTCTGCTTTTATTGCCCATTGACAAATAAACTTTTGACAGTTGAAGATAAACCAAGTAAAAAAAGGACTCTGGGCTGATTTTGCCCTTGTTGGTGTTTTCACCAACAACCAACCATACCACATCGACTGCTCAAACAAAACATATCCCCCATACATCCAGCACTTCGATTATAGAAACCCGGTTATGTTTTTTACCGCAACGATACTGGGATAGAAAAAACTACTCAAGCCGGAGAACTACAAAATAATCTTTTTCCCAGGCAGGAAACCTTCATAAATTACCGGCCCGGGAAGTTTTATGACTCCTATATAGCTCCTTTTTTCATTGCTTTGATAGCATAGTCGCAGGCACGTGCTGTAAAAGCCATATAGGTTAAACCTGGATTCTGACAGGCCGATGATGTCATAAACGCGCCGTCAGTCACAAAGAGATTGGAAATATCATGGGCCTGATTCCACTTGTTCAAAACCGAGGTCCTGGGATCATTGCCCATACGTGCAGTCCCCATTTCGTGAATCACTGAACCCGGCGGGGCATTATGATCAAATGGAGTGATCCAGTCCATACCGGAAGCCTCCAGCATCTCAATCGCGGTTTTCTGCATATCCTTCCGCATCTTGTATTCGTTTTCTTTGTATGACATTGAAATGCGAAGCAAAGGCAAGCCCCACTGATCTTTCTGATGCTCATCCAGGCTAACATGATTATCAAAATAAGGCAACATCTCTCCATATCCTTCAAAATAAACAAACCAGTCGCCAGGTTTAGTCAGATTATCCTTCCAGTCTGCTCCGGTTCCACGCTCATGAAATCCACGGGTCCAGTCGGACCGGCTGGTATAGTTTTCAAAAGCAAAGCCTCTCAGATAGTCCTTTTCCTGTTTTTGCAAATTGACAAAACGCGGTATATATACGCTGGCTGGTCTTTCTCCGTGGTAATATGAATTTTTATAGCCCGAATATCCTCCCATGGCTCCCATGCTTCCATGATGATCCATCAGATAATGCCCCAGTACGCCGCTTGAATTGGCCAATCCGGTCGGAAAATCACGGTTTTTGGATTGCAGAAGTATCTGGGTGCTTGCAAGAGTGGATGCATTCAGAAAGATCACCCGTGAAAAGTATTCCGTTGTCTCTTTGGTTTCCGCATCGATAACCGAGACTCCGGCCACTTTTCTTTTTTTGCTGTCATACAGCAGTGATTCGACAATGGAAAAAGGACGGATAGTAAGATTGCCTGTTCTGGCTGCATCTGGAATAGCCACGCCATTGCTGGTATAGGGAGCACCAAACACGCAGCCTCTGTGGCACAGGTTGCGGGCACGACAATGTTGTCTGCCATTATGATTTTCTGTAAGAATGGCTACCCGGCCAATCACCAGATCTCTTTCGGGAAAGCGTTCTTTAATACGTTTGCGAAGATGCTTGTCCATGATATTCATGTCAAACGGCTTGAGGAAGCTTCCATCCGGAATCTGAGGCAACCCGTCTCTGTTTCCGCTGACTCCAATATACTTTTCAACATAATCATACCAGGGGGCAATATCAGCATAGCGCACAGGCCAGTCAATGCCGATACCTTCTTTCTGATTTGCTTCAAAATCCTGTTCATTAAACCGGTAGCAGTGTTTTGCCCAGAGCAGAGACCGGCCACCAAGCTGGTAGCCCCTGAACCAGTGAAAAGGCTTTTCCTGTATATAGGGATGCTCTGAATCCTTTACAAAAAAGTCTTTACTGTCCTGCGCAAACAGGTAGAGATTTTTCTGAATTTCATAGTCAGCAAGCTCCGCCTGCGGTACCATATTGCGATGTGGCAGGCGCCAGGGATCGGTATGTTCATATTTGTAGTCCTTTATATGTTCCACCATAGGACCTCTTTCCAGCAGCAGCACCTTTAGGCCTCCCTGTGTCAGCTCTCGGGCTGCCAGACCTCCGGTTATACCCGACCCGATCACAATCGCGTCAAAAGTATGCTGCTTCTTCCCTTTTCCGGATATTGAAAACGTAGTCATAAAATCAGAAATAAAATTTTAAAAATGTTTTTGAATGTCCTGTTGTATGCCCATCAATCTCTATTTCACCTACATAACGTTCGGGCATCTTTTGATAATCACCGGCTCTGGTTGTTCCTTCCATACTTGTAAAATAGCCGATCAGTGTATATTGCTTCAGTATCTTAAACCAGGCAAACTGTTCATCCTTTGCATAGGCTCTGTCGTCCATAAGCCGGACATATTTTTCATTGACTGTCTGTTGTCCCGATATCTTCTTTACTTCTGCCAACCCCTCTTTTATCTGTCTTTTTTGTAAAACCGTCAGACAATGTTCAAAAACTTCATCCAGAAAAAAATGTACACCTGCCTCAGAAGCCGATGGCGTAGCAGTCGCGGGCAGCAGTACATCTATAATTTGCCGGACAATATGCTGTTCTTCCTTATCAAAAAATACTGGTTGATTTCCCATCATTCTGCCAGAGGCAAAACTGCTGAGTATCGAAGGGAAAAGCGCATGAAGAGATACGACTCCCATTGATCTGATAACTTCTCTTCTGTTCATTTGAGAATTATTATTTATCCATTATAGTATAAGAAAAGTGCCGTTTAATCATTCGCTGACAAGATGATAAAATTGCCAGCGAATGATTTTCGTCTGTCCGGCAAATCGCCGGCACTATTTTTTTGCCCCTGCCTTCAAAACAGGTGTTTTCAGCAGAGGCATATTTTTCAGGATCAGTTCGTTTCTGATCAATATACCTGACTCGGTCAGATCCTCCTCCTTCCAGTTGCCGGTAGCCCCTGCGCCCGGCTTTAATACGGAGGCTGTTTCTTCTTTGTCGCATACCGACCAGTTGCACCAGCTAAGCTTGTACTGATCCATAAAATCAAACCATTTTTGTGTTTCTTTCGGGTTGAAGAATTTGTTACCCGACGCGTCGCATGTTCCCATTTCAGATACAAACAGGGCAAGTCCGCTTTCCATTGCTTTTCTGGCTTCGTCCATCAGCCACTGCCGGTGCGTATGTGCATAAAAGTGCAGAGCATACGCTATATTAGGGTCGGTGATGGGGTCGGCAATCACTTCACTTACTTTCTGCGACCATTGCCGGGTACCCATAATCACCAGATTGTCAGTATCATGCTTCCGGATTTCCTTTAGTACTTTCTCCGCATAGGGCTTCAGGTCTTGTGACCAGGAAGGATCCGCAAGAGGCTCATTGTACAATTCGTAGATCACATTGGGATAGGCTCCGTATTTTTTTGCCATTTCGGCAAAGAACACCACGGCAGCATCCGGATTGGTATGGGCTTCGTGGCTGTGATAGTCAATAATCACGTAAAGCCCCTGTGCTATGGCTGCGTCAATCACCTTTTGTATCGTCTCTTTTTCTTTTTCCGGATTGGTCAGATAACCACCTTTCTCTACCCCCATAGCCGCTCTGACAATGGTACATTTCCAGTCGTCTTTCAGCCATTGGACACAGTCCGCATTATAAAATTGCGGCATCCACTGGCTCCAGAAAAAAGACATTCCGCGAAGCTGCACAGTATCTCCTTTTTCGCTCAGAAGATAGCTGCCTTTTACTGACAAATGCCCGTAACGGTCTACAATAGAATGTTGTCCCGTAGCAAAGAGTCTGAAAAATACTAAAAGAACAACAAGCGCTGTCGTTGTCCCTGATCGATTAATTTTGTTTTCCATATCAGTATATGATCGTTTTGATTTATGAATGCTGAAATAATGGAAAAGGCGGCACAAAGAATGCTTTTATGGGGGGAAATAACTGATTTTTATCCCCTCAGACACCCTTTTATTCATCAAAAAATCACTGAATAATACCGATTGCGAATTTCTTCTGCGTGGGAGATATGACAGGTGTAAATACCAGTTTTTCCCATTATATTACCAATAAAAAAATAACCAGCATTTTTTATGTTTCCTTATCCTATTTTCAACTCTTTATTTCTTATACTCTTTATAATGCAGGGCCATGTAGTAACTGCACAAATTATCCTTACCGATACTACCGATGATTTTTATATCTCCGCATTTCATATGGATTTTTTTGAGGATACAACCCGGGAAATCACTTTTCAGCAAGTGCAACATGCGCAGTTTGAGACACCAGGCAGCCCTCTATTAAAAAACACTCACCCCAGCTCTGCTTACTGGATTCGGTTTACCGTACAGAATCTTTCAGAAAAAAATTCCGGCCAGGTGCTGGAAGCGCTCACTCCCAATCTTTACTTGCTGGAGCTTTGGATTCCGGATTCAAAAGAACAAGTAAAAAAATATACTACCGGCTTAAGTCAAAACAGATTAAAATCTTATTCGCATAAAAATTATGTATTTGACCTGCCTTCCGATATAGAGTCTTATACGGTTTATATCAGAGTACTGTCACCCAACATAACGGGGCTGGAGTTTAAAATCCACTCCCGGCAAGCTTTTATGCGTTACGCTCTTAATGAATACCTGCTGCTGGGGATATATTATGGCATTCTGCTCATTATGCTTGTTTACAATATGCTGGTCTTTCTCACCAATAGAGAACGGGTTTATCTTTTTTATTGCATGTACCTTATGTCCTGTATATTTCTGTCTCTATCCGAAGACGGTCTGGGAGTAGAGCACATCTGGCAACGATATGCCACCATCAATATCTACTTTTGCCGCTACCTGGCGCCTTCATTGTTTTTGATTTCATTTGTACTATATGCCCGAAGCTTCCTGAATCTATCACAAAATTTCCCCTTAGCAAGCAAAACGGCTCTTGCCGGAGCGCTCCTTTTCCCAGGTGCCAATATTATCCGCCTGCTTTCCGGAGGAGACAGCAATCTTTTCAATCTGGAAGATTACTATCTGGTTCCTTTTCTGATCGTATTTGCAGCTTCGGTCTATATATATATCTGAAAGGCTACAAATCCGCACGCTTTTTCATTATTGGCTATATTACCGTTTTTATCTGCATGGTTGTCTTGCAACTACGTTTGCATCGGATCATTGAATCCAATATTTTTACGGTATATATTTTCAATTTCGGCGTACTAATCGAAACAGTCATTCTCTCGTTTGCCCTGGCCGACCGGCTACGAATGATACGTCGGGAAAAACAAAAATCGGATCAGCTATTGCTCGAACGGCTACAGGAAAACTCACGACTTGAAAAGGCCCTTGTCAGGGAGCTGCGTGAGAAAAACGAACTCAGCGAAAAGGTAAACCGCGAACTGGAAGATAAAGTGCAGCAACGTACAGAAGCGTTGCTATTGAAAACCGGCGAACTTACCAAAGCCAACGAAAAGCTGGCAATTTACTCGCAAAAACTCACGGATATGAACATACAGCTGGATCTTGACAACTGGCATTTGAAGAAGGAAGTAAAAAAGGAACGCACAGCAAGGATCATTCATGAGGAACTGTCTTACGAAGACTTCAGCAAAACTTTTGCTGATAACAATACATGTCTGCGTTATCTCGAAAATCAGAAGTGGGCCAGTCACTATCGCTGCAAAAAATGCGGGCATGAAAAATATACTTCGAAAATATTCTCACGCAAATGTACCCGCTGCAATTACATCGAATCGCCGACAGCTCACACCTTGTTTCATGGTATCAAGATTCCGCTCAACAAAGCTTTTTTTATTGTCTATGCCTCTAACTGTAAAGGTAAAAAGATGACACTGGAAGAAATGAGCACATTGTTGGACATCGGAAAAAATACCTGCTGGGATTTCCGGAAAAAAATCAAAGCACGAATGGTAGAAAAGAAAAAAAGCCTGCGGGTCAATGAAGTGGAAAGCTGGGAGGTTTTAATACCGGATTAGATATTGGTCAATGATCAATATCTGATACTCTTTGGCAAAAAACATCCGAAAACTCACAAATCTTCGCATACAAGCTACGCTCTGTTTAACAGTAACTGTAATATCAAACTGACGATTAAACTATAATAATTAGACTATATGGAAAAAATGAAAGCAATTATTTGCACCAAATACGGATCACCTGAAGTACTTCAAGTTGGGGAAGTGGTAAAACCTACCCCCAGGGACAATGAAGTACTTATAAAAATAGTTGCAACCTCAGTGACGGCAAGTGATTGTATCATCCGGGGATTTACCCTGCCTGCTATAATGTGGATTCCCGCGCGCCTGGCCCTAGGGTTGACCAAGCCGAGAAAACCAATATTAGGATTGGTGCTATCAGGAGAAATTGAAAGAGCGGGCAGTAATGTAAAGCGATTTAAAAAGGGCGACAAGGTATATGCACATACATTCCTGCGCTTCGGCACTTATGCCGAATATACATGCCTTCCGGAAACCAGCGCAATAACACTTATGCCCTCAAATACCTCATTTGAAGAGGCAGCTGCTATTCCGTTCGGCGGAACCTTGGCATTATACTATCTGAAAAAAGCAACTATTCAAAGAGGACAAAAAGTGCTCATATACGGGGCTTCCGGAGCAATCGGCACATCTGCCATACAACTCGCCAAATATTTCGGAGCAGAAGTTTCAGGAGTGTGCAGCACTGTAAATCTAGAATTGGTCAAGTCTTTGGGAGCGGATGCTGTAATTGATTATACAAAGGAAGATTTTACAGATAACGGGATACACTATGATTTAATATTTGATGCTGTCGGAAAGAAAAAGAGTGCACATCTGCGATACAAAAAGTCTCTAAGCGCCAACGGAAGATTTATATCCGTGGACGATGGAAATCCTGGCGAACGTGCAGTGTGCAAAGAAAATCTGCTTACACTCAAAGAACTTACCGAAAACGGCATACTAAAACCTGTTATAGACAAAATTTATCCATTGAATGAAATAGTTGAAGCACACAGATATGTTGATAAGGGACATAAAAAAGGCAATGTAATAATGACTGTAAAATAATAGCAGCTTGAGCTCAGACTTCCGGCCGTTATTGGTCGTCTTATGATCAACAATCAGCACTTACCCATTGTGCTCGCAAAGGTTGTATATGACAAATAAAAGCCATAGGGGTTTCTATTGTTCAGATCAGCTGTGATGGAAATAGCTAAAAATTTATGAATGAGATAAACGAGCTTAAAGCTGTACTATTATTAGAAAAAAAACTGTGGACAAGTGACCAGGAACAATACAATAATATAATTTCAGAAATTATAGATATACTAAATAGAATAGTATCACATAATCCTTCCAGTTGCTCTGCGCTTATTAATTTAGGAGCTATATATTCTAATCTGGGAGATTATACTAAAGCACAGGTGCTGCTCGAGAAAGCCCAAACACTAAATTCTCAGGATAGAAACTTATACTTAAATCTTGCTTATGTTTCAATTTATATGCACAAGTCTAAAAGAGTGTATTCAAGATATTTTGAAATTGCAAAAACCAAAATTGCAGGAGAATATACTTTTGAGGCCTATTTTGATCCATTAGCTCACTGAAGCATAGCCAGGCGGCTTGATGAGCAGAGGTATGCCGGCAAGATAATGTATTATTTGTATATTTAAGAACTGTGTACAGTTTACCACAACTGCTTACGAACCTTGAACAAAGAAGAAAAAGTATAAAATGTTTCGACACCAGGGCAAAACACGAACGTTGGGCCATAATTTAGGAATTGCTTCATTATTATCTTTTGTCGCGGGTATTGTAAATGTCGCCGGTTTTTTTTCTGTTCAACGATTGACAACGAACGTAACAGGGCACTTTGCTTTTTTTGTAGACAAAGTTTTCAAGTTCAATTTCTGGGAAGGATTTGTTTTCTTTCTATATGTATTTTTCTTTTTCCTGGGTGCTTTTGTTTCCAATTTCCTCGTTGCTTTCTTTTCCCGAAAAGACGATCAGTACATTTACGCGATTCCCGCTTCCATAGAATGTTTCATTCTGTTTATGCTGGGTCTCTGGGGACAACGCCTGATAGTCATCAGTCCAAATACGATTGCGTTTAGTCTGCTTTTTGCAATGGGCTTGCAAAACTCTCTGGTGACAAAAATTTCGAGTGCCAATGTCCGAACCACCCATTTGACCGGATTATTTACCGACTTGGGTATTGAGTTGTCTCAATTATTTTTTACAAAACCCAGGGAACAGAAAAACGCACTCATGTCCTCAATAAAGCTCCGTTTGACAATTATTAGCTTCTTTTTTATTGGTAGTATCGCCGGTGGAGTTTTATGCTCAAGAATAGGGCTTCACACGTTAATTTTTGCGGCAGCGACATTGGTTTTTGGTTTGATTTACGACAACATAAAATTCAGGTTTAATATATTAAGGCGAAAGTTAAAGAATAGCTAGCCTACCAGCTTATTTTTGGTCAGAACGGTGTCTTTCAAGAATCATTAATGACTTATGTACAGAACTATATATCCATAAGCCTGAACACTTAATGGAGTTAATAATAAAATAAAACAACATACTGGCACATGACAAAACATCGGTATGTGTACTTAAAAAATTTATTTACCAGCAACTTATGACCAAAAAAGTTTCTCTTTGGGGTCAGCGATGATCGAAAATGGCTGAGTGATTTGTATAAATAGAGATATCTGCTGGTCATAAGCCAAAGGCAGAAACCTGATTTCAGATTGAAGATAGATTATTGTGTATATTTGAAGGGTATGGTCATTTTAATCCATCAGCATATGAATAACCTGGACAAAACTTTTGATATTATACGCTTTACGACAGACGATAAGCAGTATTACCCGGCTTCTATGAAAAGAGAAAGCTGGATGCCTGATACATACATTAAACATACAGAATTGAAAATCCCTCTGGGACAATCACGCTATGGCGGACCAATCGTTGACCTGCCCCAAGGTATAGAATATCCTGAGGAATTACGATTTGCAGCCCAGCTTGACTTATCCAGGTTTGCACCATTTGACAAATCAGGGCTACTTCCAAAGACAGGACAGCTCATTTTCTTTGCCGACATTTTGAACGACACAGGAAAAGTAATTTATGCTGACGAGCCAAATGAAAGTCTGATACGGATAGTAAAAGAACACCAGGAAAATTTCTTCCTGGGAGTCTTAATTGACAAAATCTTTTCAGACACAGAAAGCTTTTCCGAACGCTTTAGAGAAGCAGAGGATGAATGGGATAAAGAACACGCAAACGAAAATGGAAAATTGTGGGATTACTTCGCCGGTTGCGAAAAATCAAAAATATTTGGCATATACACGAATTGTCAATATGAACAGGAAGAAATTGAGAAAATAACTTTTTCTGACAAACTTCTGCTTTTGCAGATTGGAGGAAACGGATTTAATGATGAAGGTGTTTTTAGTGTCCTGATAAGCAAGCAAGACTTAATAGAGAGAAACTTTGACAATTGCGAATTTGCCTGGGGACAATCATGAAACCAACTCTCCATGGGTTGTTATTCATCGTCAAACAGCTCTTGGAGAGTTACCACCTACCAGACATCTAAACAGAAAACAAATGAACAAATCGTCAGAAGCTCATAAGAACTATGCTCCGGAAAAATTCTATCATGGCACCAAGGCAGATCTGAAGCAGGGAGACCTGATTAAAGCCGGCTTCAACTCAAATTACGGCCAGAGAAACAAGGCGAAATACGTTTATTTGACTGCCACTCTGGACGCTGCGATCTGGGGTGCGGAACTTGCCATGGGTGAAGGCACTGGCAGAATATACATCGTGGAGCCTACCGGACAGTTTGAAGATGATCCCAATCTGACTGATAAGAAATTCCCGGGTAATCCGACAAAATCTTACCGCACCTTGTATCCGCTTCGGGTTGTTGGTGAGGTAACCGACTGGCAGGGACACACTCCCGAACAGCTCCAAACAATGAAAGGCCATCTTGAGCGACTTAAGCAACTTGGCATTGAAGCAATAGAGGATTGAGAAAAAATAAAGTGCTTGGTAAACCGGCCTTTCACATTTTTATACCCAGTCTATCATTGTCCCAGGCTTGCTGTATATCCAGTGCATTCTGAAAATAACCAATAGCTATAGCCGGCCCCATGGTGGTTTTCTTTACCTCAAACATATATCCGGCTTCCAGACCAAAAGTTAATCCTCCTCTTGCATACCCATACGTGTAATACTCATCCAGAGGGTTGATTATAACCAGCTTGTTGTTTATAAAAAGGAATTATCCTGTACACTCCCCGTCATTATATACAGCAGATACATACCCGCCAGCAACATTTTTTTATCATACTCTTTTGATTAGAAAGCCTGGGATTGTATTTTGAAATGAAGGGGTAAAATTAACCGGATAATGGAAATATACCAATCCGCAACCGACAGTTATCTTTGTTTATTTTGTTGCCCCCTATACGTAATTTATGAGAAAAATAATTCTGGATCTGGCAGTAACACTCGATGGGTTTATCGAAGGTCCCAACGGAGAAACAGACTGGTGTATCCTGGACGAGGATATGGACTTTGAGGGCTTTCTTTCTGGCATTGACACGATATTTTATGGCAGGGTAAGCTATGATATGTGGGGAAATTTCCAACCGGATGCAAAGGCAGCCAAAACAGAAAAAGCCCTCTGGTCAGGCGTTCACTCCAAAAAGAAATATGTTTTTTCAGGTACCCCCGGACAGGATGTCCGAGCGACATATATTACTTCGGACATTGCCGAAAAAGTTACTGAAATCCGGAAACAACCGGGCAAGGATATATGGTTGTATGGCGGCGCAAAGCTTATCAGAACTTTTATCAGCCTCCGATTGGTAGACGTATATAGAATATCAGTGCATCCGACTGTACTGGGAACCGGCAAGCCCCTGTTTGAAGATCCGAAAGATCGAATAAATCTCACACTAACAGGAATAAACAGATTCAAAACCGGTGTTGTACAGCTTATCTATGAACACCAGAGGCCGACGGGTAAAAATGAAAATCTGCCCTGATGAAAAAAGCTTAACCACATAAATCCTGAGAAAATGGAAATTACTGTCAGAAAAGAAAATAGTAGTAACATCAAAGAAGTCTATGAAATAAACAGACTTGCTTTCGGACAGGAAAACGAAGCCAGGCTGGTAAACCTTTTACGTAGCAGCAACGCATTTATTCCTGAGCTTTCTTTAGTGGCCGGATTTGGTGATAAATTGGTTGGGCATATTCTCTTTTCAAAAATTGTTATTGTTGATAAAAACCGGAAAGAGGCTGAAAGTTTGGCGCTTGCCCCCATGGCTGTCATACCGGAGTTTCAGCAAAAAGGAATCGGCCGACGCTTAGTCAAAAGCGGCCTCGACAAGGCCAAAGAGCTTAATTATAAATCAGTCATAGTATTAGGACATGAGCATTACTATCCCAGGTTTGGCTTTTTACCGGCAGACAGATGGCACATCCAGGCTCCCTTTGATGTACCGGCCAATGTATTTATGGCGCTTGAACTGATCCCAAACGGACTCGAAGGTATAAGCGGCACGGTAAAGAGTTTGAAGCAGTATAACCCTATGCACTGATGGCAGCTAACCATTTTGATACCATCTCTTATCTCCGATCCGGGAGCGCCATACAGCAAAAGGCTTATCGGGCGCTCTCCGGCTACCGGCTATTGGAGCAATTATGCGACTACACCCCCATACTGGCCGGAACTATCCCTATCGACATAGCAGTCGCAGGCAGCGATCTGGATATCCTGTGCTGCTATGCCGATACACAGACGTTCATAGCAGATATAGAAGATTTGTTCGGTCATATGCCCGATTTTTGCATTCATGATCAGTCAGACAATGATCCTGCAGCAATCGTAATCAGCTTTAGACTGGGCGATTTTGAAACAGAAATTTTCGCTCATACAATTCCGGTCAGGCAACAGTACGGCTACCGGCATATGCAGATAGAGTACATATTGCTGGGCCTGTATGGCGAACCACTGAGGCAGCAGGTAATCACCCTGAAAGAGCAGGGAGTCAAAACGGAGCAGGCCTTTTGCATCGCCCCTGGTCTTTCAGGCAACCCCTATCAGGCTTTGCTACAATTCGAAACCGGATTTACCGCTTAGTCAGAAAAAGAACGAACGTATAGCGCTCCGATTCCACAACCTCACTTACTATAACGTTTTTTTATAAACCAAACGGATAAGTATCCGGAACAATAGTACTATCCAATTGGCTATGAATCGGATGCAACGCTCTGGTCTGGTCAATAAACAAAAAGACGTCATACCGTGCCGAAAGTCTGGTTGGTACATAGTTGCCTCTCTCCCGCTCCGGATGATATACGACACCAATAGCCCGGTGCCTCAGCCACTGATTGAAAAAATCATCCTGCTCCTGATCAAAGATCAGCAGCTTATCTTCGGGAACATTTCTGTGCAGTATTTCCTCTACACTGTCAGGTCTGGCTTCAGGCACCAGCATCTTTTGCATAGGCGCCCCCCAGGCAGAACCAGCCATTACCTCACCTTGGTACGAACCAAATCCGACCAGTACCACATCTTCTTTTTTTTGCTGCTCTCGTACAAGTTGTCCTACATTGAGCAGCCCCTGACTGGCCATATCCGTAGCCCGGGCATCGCCGATATGGGTATTATGCTCCCAGACAATGACTTTGGCGTCATCACCATGAAATTTCATGAGTGTATTGAGCGTTTCGACCATATGCCGGTCTCTCACATTCCACGAGTCATCGGCAAAGGACACCATAGCCCGATAGTATTTTTCCGCATTGGCCATCACCAGCGCATTGACCTCTGCATTAAGTCCGGCCTCCCGGTCCTCATCATACGCAGGGGCTTTTTTTCGTACTTCCTGCAGAAGTTTCAGCACTTCTTCCCGGCAACCTTCTTTTGACCTGTCCAGAGCCCGGATATAAGCTCTCTCCTCTTCATCATATGGTTCAAAACAGTTGACTGCCTGCCGGGCAAAACTGGCCGCCTCTGGATCTTCCCGATCCAGATAATTTACAACCAAATCCATAGACTCCCAGAGACTATATACATCCAGCCCGTAAAAACCGACTTTTTTGTCCGATGCAAAATGCTCATTATGATTTCTCAGCCACTCAGCCAACGCCGCAACTTCCCAGTTGGCCCACATCCATGTCGGCCATCTTTTAAAAGTTTTCAGTACATCGGAAATTTTTTCACCGCCATCCGTGTACTTTTTTACCCAACGGTTTATTTTATAGCAATCAGGCCAGTCCCCTTCTACTGCTATCAGAGAAAATCCTTTTTCCTCTATCAGCCGTTTGCTTATAGCAGTACGCCAGGTATAGTATTCGTGGGTTCCATGCGAAGCCTCTCCCAACAATACAAAACGCGCATCACCGATTCGGTCCAGCAGAGGATCAAGATCACTCGCTGTACGAAGAGGTTTGTAGCTTCTCAGTATGTTGTCAGATACTTCTATAGTAAGATTGGTATGCATCGCCATAGGATTAGATTTTTGAACGAATCAAGCACATATTCTTTCCAAACCAACTCCCGGACACAATGTTGAAAAACAGGCCTGTATCATCAGAATGTCTATACCCGAAAGTGGATAAATATACATAGAGACAAACTTTGAAATCCGGTATTTATATCAAATCTTCGCTGTACAAAGCACCGTTTTACATAACACTTTTTAGTACTATGAGTCGCCGGATATACCTGTATATTGCCATGAGTCTTGATGGTTACATCGCCAAACCGGACGACAACATCGATTTTTTGTCCAAAGTGGAAATACATGGTGAAGATTATGGTTATAACGACTTTGTGCAAAACGTTGACACTATTATCTGGGGACGCCGCACGTTTGACAAAGTGCTGAGCTTTGGAGATGAGCTGCCCTATAAAGACAAAGCAATTTATGTAATTTCCAATAGCAGAACCGGCAGCTGCCAGCATGCCGTATACCGCAACGAAGTTGTCAAGCTGATCGGTGAGCTGAAACAACAGGAAGGCAAGCATATATACTGTGACGGCGGGGCTGAAATCGTATATGAGCTGCTTAAAAACAAGCTGCTGGACAGAGTCATTGTTTCTGTAATACCCCATCTGCCGGGCAATGGCATACGGCTTTTCAAAGATGGGAGGCCAGAACAGGACCTTCGTTTCAAAAGAAGCATTTCCTACCCTTCCGGACTTGTCCAGTTATGGTACGATGTCATCCATGTCCGGAAAGCCGGATAAGCAGTTTCCTTCTGCCCTGTCCAAAGTTTATTTCCATAATCAGGTGAATATTCTTGCACATACTCTGCCAAATCAGAATTACTCCCGATACTATTCTTTCTTAACCTTTGGATAGTTTACCAGTTGTCATTATATGACAATATAAAGTCATTTACTAGTAAACTATAATACACCAGTATATTTTTAGCCTATGAACTGGATTATTCTGATTTTAGCCGGAATTTTTGAAATTGTTTTCGCTTTTTGTCTTGGCAAAACCAAAGAGGTTGAGGGCATGGCAATGTGGTACTGGTATCTTGGATTTGGTGCTGCTCTGATATGCAGCATGACCCTTCTTGTTAAAGCCGCCCAAACTCTTCCACTCGGTACTGCTTATGCTGTATGGACAGGAATCGGTGCAGTCGGCACTGTGCTTATCGGTATCTTCTTCTTTAAGGATCCGGCCAATTTCTGGCGTCTGCTTTTCCTTGCCACACTGATTGGTTCCATCATCGGGTTAAAAACAGTTTCCTGAGCCGGTATAAATTAATAACTCCGTTAAAAACGGTGACTAATCCCTCAATCAGCTAGTCCGGATTAATAAATTGTAAGATAAAAAATCTTGTTCCGAATTACTTCAATTCCTTTCACCCGTTTTTGTTTTAAATCCGTAATAGTCAGAATTGGAGCTTGTATCTTCCGGCCGGAACCCTGGCTTGCCAGGTATCATCCATTTCCGCTGCCGTACCATAAGATATGTTTTAGACACCTGCCAGAAGACCGCCTGACAATGAGCCCGGACAATCCCTTTAATAGTTCCGGTCTGAGCCAATATGTCAGAAGATAAAATAAAAAAACAATAGAAAAAGACGCATAAAAACAATATTATTATTAAATGCATAAAAACTACATTAGCAGCATAAACGACAGACTAAGACAACAAAAAGAAATTCTTAACTAAAAAAATTGACGTAAAAATAACAACGAAAACAAAAGTAACACTGAGGTTAGTCCCGGATTCTGTTTATTTCGGAATCTGCCTTTTCCAGAAATTTAAATAAAGCATAAAAGTCTTCAGCTGCTCTTTGAAGCACCGGATCGTACTCTTCCGGTCTGACGGCAATGAGATATGCATAGAACATATCGCACAGACTTTCCTTCAGATACAAAGGTGACACTTGTTCAAACAGATGTTCAAGATCTTCAATGATGACACTATTGACCAATACCTTTTGTCCATTTTGTGATTTCATATTCTTTTGCATTTTCTTACATAGCTAACTGTTTGTTAATATTTTAATCTTCCCAAAAATGATACACTTGCAGCAATTAGAAAAAACTAATATATAAAAAAATGTCACAACAGGACAATTTATTTTCTCAGGAATACTTTATATATTACATGACAGTAGAATACTTTTATCTCCATATGCAATATGGAAAGTTTTGGAGATAAAATAAAAGCGATCAGGCTGGCGCAAAATCGCACCCAGGAAGACATAGCCTTTGAATTGGAAATGACTATCAGCGCCTATTCCAAGATCGAAAGAGGGCAAACAAACGTCAATCTGTCAAGGATCTTACAAATTGCCAAAGTATTAAAGATGCCTGTCTCTGAAATATTCAGTTTTGGAGAAGAGGCATCCGGCATGAAAGCCGAACTTGAAAAACTTCAGCAGGAAAACATCGAGAAAGAAAAAATGCTTATTAAAAAAGACAGAGAAATCATTGAGTTACAGCGTCAGCTCATACAAACGCTGAGTCAGAAGAAGAAAAGGTAAACGCGACAGCTTGCCGGCTTTAGAAGTTACTGGTTTACCAGTTGTATAGTACAATCAGGAAGCAATGCTTTCAATTTCTTATAACGACCATCATTGACTGACATGGAGCTATAAATAACCAGATCTGTTACCTGCTTCAGCTCGGCTAATGTTGCAATAAGGTCATCACTTACCTCCTCCGGATCTACTTCCAGCTCCCTCAGAGATTTCAAATCCTTCAGCTTAACCAACTCTTTTTCAAAACGAAAACCGATATGACCGCGAATCTCTATTCGCTCCACTGTCTCAAAATTAACGATCCAGTCAGGTATATCCTTAAACTTTGATTCTCCGAAATACTGTTTCCCTTTTACTATTCGCTTGGTCGGGGCGGAAAGATAAAGTACCCTGCAGTTACTGTATTTCAGAATATCTTTGGGAAGAGTTTTCTTTTCGGTCAGGTACTTGACCATGCTCAGCCTGAATACATCATACGGATTACTCAATGCGGCTGTCTCATATGTATATACTTTCGAAGAGTCTGTCTGGGCTTCAGCTTTACCAAATGAGAATATGGCACATAGAGCCACAGCAAGCAGGAATGGGATTTTCATCGAAAAGGTTTTTGTCAAACTTTCGCTAAAATAACAAAAATATTTACGGAGTAGAAATATTTCAATACGGCGAAAACGTCAGAATCTAATCATCGGGAACAAAACAGCTAATAAAACCAGGCTCCCTCAATATACAACGATCGTTTTGGTTGAGGTTGATGTCTTGGATCCGTTAGAAACCTCAAGTGAAATCGTAAACGTACCAGTTTCGCTGAACGTATGACGAACCTGCGCATCTGCATTTCTATAGGTATTTCCATCTCCGAAATCCCAGTTGTATTTTCTGGCATTTACAGAACAGCTTATAAGATGCACACTTGAATTTACTTTTACACGATCTCTGTTACCACTAACTTGAAAACAGGCGTCCGGCGTGGGCGAACAGGAAAAAAAAGCTGAAAAAATCAGCATTGGCAGAATAAGAGTCCTCATAGTAACTTGTAAAAAACAAAACATGGATACGTACGGGTAAAGGTATCATGGGTTTTATTTTTATCAAAAAAAATTGCGAAGAAAAACTACTGTATTTCCAACTCCATAGACATTCAAACACTTACCTCTGCTTTCTCGCCTGTGTCAAATTGCAGGAATTTATCTTTATATTTAAATGGCACAATTTTTTCTTTTTGAAAATATAGTTTTATAATTGACATCATAAATTTCAATCAAAAATATTTCAATAAATTCTGAAGCTGATTTTGCAGCTTTAGCTATGGACCTGGTAATAAACATATAGTTGCTGTGAAAAAAACGCTGATTATAATACCTACTTATAATGAAAAAGAAAATATAGAGGCCATAATCAGGGCAATTTTTTCCCTGTCACTCCCCTTTCATATCCTGATAGTAGATGATAATTCTCCGGACGGTACAGCCCAGATAGTACAGACATTGCAAACAGAGTTTCAGGACCGGCTTTTTCTGGAAAGACGTACCGGTAAGCTTGGATTGGGAACAGCCTATATTCATGGCTTTAAGTATGCCTTACGCAATGGCTACATCTATATAGGCGAAATGGATGCGGATTTTTCTCATAGTCCCCATGACCTTCTGTGCCTCTATTCTATCTGCGAAGAAGGCAATGATGTAGCCATAGGTTCCAGATATATCAACGGTATAACAGTTATAAACTGGCCTATGGGGCGTCTGCTGATGTCATATTTCGGCAGCCGGTACGTGCAGACTATTACAGGCATGCCGATCAATGATACCACTGCCGGTTTTATTCTATACAACCGGAAAGTGCTGGAGGCTATCGATTTTAACGAAATTAAATTTACCGGCTATGGCTTTCAGATTCAGATGAAGTTTTATGCATGGAAACTTGGCTTCCAGCTCAAAGAAGTACCTATTATCTTCACAGACCGCACAAAGGGAACATCGAAAATGACCAGTGGTATATTTAAGGAAGCTGTTTTCGGAGTAATAAAGATGAAAGTAAAAAGCTGGTTTCAGCATTTTACTCCCCGGAACACTCCGGCTGATATTGACTAGTTAAACCTGATGGACCGTACCGGGCGCATGCGGCTGATTATATAGGCCGGAACCAGCAATACCAGCGTAACAACTGCAAATGTCAGCAGATTAATCCCCAGAATTACCGGCCAGTTAAATTCAATAGGCACATAAGTCATATAATAGTTTTCGGGGTCCAATGGTATAATCCTCAAATAGTACTGCAACGCACATACTCCCAGACCAAAAAGATTACCATAAAATAAGCCGATCAGAATAATCCGTGCACCGGAATAGATAAATATCCGGCGTATCTGCCCGTTGTTTGCCCCCAATGCTTTTAATACACCAATCATATTGGTGCGTTCCATAATCATAATCAGCAACGTAGCCACCATATTAAAACTGGCAACAGCCAGAATCAGCACGAGAAATATTACCACATTACGGTCAAGGAGCTTTAGCCAGTCAAAGATCTGAATATACTTGTCGGTTATTTTTTCAATCTGCATATCATAATCCATATACTCGAAAACAGCTTCGGAAATCTCATTCAGGTTATTAAAATCAGAAACAAAAATTTCATAACCTCCTACCAGAGTGTCCGCCCAGTTATTGATTTTTCTGTTGAGCCGAATGTCTCCGAGCACAAAATGCTCATCAAACTCCTCCAGCCCCGTTTCATATATACCTTTTACAGTCAGCTTCCGATAAGCAGGAGCAGCATAATTGGTACGCGAAAATATCATGATTACAGGATCTCCGATATCCAGATTCATCCGGCTGGCTATCTTCTGGCTTATAACCACCTCCGGTACATAACCGGAATCAGGGAATGACAGAAACTCTCCCCGAAGCATATTCTGCGAAAAATCCGAGAGACGAAAATCTTCTCCCACACCTTTCAGAATTACCCCCATTATGTCTTCATCTGTCCGGAGCAAAGCCGGTTTGTTGCTGAAAACCTGTATATGCTCTATTCCTTTTACCTCCGCCGGCCGGACATACAAATCTGTATTTTGGCTCAAAGGAGACTCTTCAAAAGACTTTTTAAGGTCATATTTTGTTATCTGAATATGTGCACCAAAGCTAAAAATCTTTTCCCGGATTCTGGTCTTAAAACCATCCAGCACACCGTTAGATATCAACATTACCATCAATCCAAATGCCGTCACGGCAATAGCAATTCTGGTAACTGTATACGAAAATGAATTCTTATCCGAACGAGTTATTCTTTTGGATATAAAATAATTTAGATTCAAATTTCTTTAATTTTGTCCGCCTCCTGTGCCAGGTACAGATTTTGATAATAAAAATTAAATATATGAATAAATTGTTTTCTTTTGTTTTGGTTCTGTCAAATATCCTCCTGCTGGGGATATATACTGCATTTGCCCATGATACGGGAAAGCCGGATGCCAGCGCCAACAGACCAGTTCCGGCCGCCAGCCAGCTGAATGAATACCTCCCATTACTGAAAAACAAGAAAGTAGCGCTGGTAGTCAACCATACCTCTCTGGTTGATAATACGCACCTTGCAGATACCCTTCTTTCCCGGGGTGTTTCGGTTGTCAAAATATTTGCTCCCGAACATGGTTTCAGGGGGAAAGCAGATGCCGGAGAAACAATCAAAAATGACGTGGATGCAGTAACAGGGCTCCCGATTATAAGCATATACGGTAAAAACAAAAAACCCCTCCCGGAACAATTGAAGGATGTGGATATTATCCTATTTGACATTCAGGATATCGGTGTCCGTTTTTTCACATATATAAGCACCATGCATTATGTAATGGAAGCAGCTGCCGAAAATAACAAGGAGGTTATGATTCTTGACAGACCCAATCCCAACGGCAATTATATTGATGGACCTTTGATGGAAGACAAGCACAAATCATTTATAGGTATGCACCCCATTCCGATCGTGCACGGGCTTACCGTAGGTGAACTGGCTCAGATGATTAACGGTGAAAAATGGCTGACCGGCGGACAACAGGCAAAATTGCATATTATCAAGGCCAAAAATTACTCACATAAAGATTTTTACAGCTTGCCTGTAAAACCTTCTCCTAATCTGCCCAACGACCTTTCCATAGCTCTTTACCCAAGCATATGTCTTTTTGAAGGAACCATTATCAGCCTTGGCCGGGGCACTATGTTTCCGTTTCAGGTAATCGGTTATCCGGACAAAGCATATGGGGATTTCAGTTTTACTCCCGTAAGCATTGATGGTATGGCAAAGAATCCGCCACTTGAGAACAAAGTATGCTATGGACTGGATCTGCGCTCTTCACCTCTTACCAGAGCTTTTACGCTTAAGTACCTGATTGATTTCTATCAGAAGTCCAAAGACAAATCAACGTATTTTACTCCGTTTTTCTATAAGCTTACCGGCAACGAAAAACTTCGGGAACAGATACAAAACGGCCTGAGTGAAGAAGAGATCAGAAAAAGCTGGCAAACGGACCTGAATAAATATAAAGAAGTAAGGAAAAAGTATTTACTTTACCCCGATTTTGAATAGAGACAAGCGTGGCAAAAGATCTTAGAATAATATATATGGGTACCCCCGAATTTGCGGTACCATCGCTGGAAATACTTATCAAGAACGGATTTAATGTTGTTGCTGTGGTAACCGCTCCGGACAAGCCCAGCGGACGCGGACTCAAGCTGACTCCCTCACCGGTAAAGCTTGTTGCGCTTGAGCACAATATCCCCGTACTGCAACCGGAAAAACTAAAAAATCCATCCTTTCTGGCGGAGCTCGCTTCTTACAAGGCCAATCTCCAGGTCGTAGTCGCATTTCGTATGCTGCCGGAAGCAGTCTGGAATATGCCGGTTTACGGCACATTTAACCTTCATGCTTCATTGCTTCCAAACTACCGCGGGGCCGCCCCGATCAACTGGGCAATCATCAACGGAGAAAAAGAGACCGGAGTCACTACGTTTTTCCTGAATCACGAAATCGATACGGGAGATATTATTTTTCAGGAAAAAACGCCCATTGATCCCGAAGAAAATGTTGAATCCCTGTATCACCGCCTTATGAATATGGGGGCTGAGCTTGTTCTGAAAACGGTGCAAAATATACAGTCAGACCGTATCACCACTTCCAGGCAACAACCCGATACTCAATGCAAACCTGCTCCAAAGATATTTAAGGAAGACTGCAAAATTGATTTCTCAGCAACAGCCCCTGAAGTCAAAAACTTTATTCGTGGTCTGGCTCCCTATCCGGCTGCCTGGACCACCCTCGCCGGCAAACATTTTAAAATTCTGGCAGCTGAGATTGTTTCTTCTGTATCCGGACAACTATCCGGCATTGATCCGGCTTATTCGACCAACAATAAAGATTGTCTGCTGCTTCATACCAGAGACGGAGCTGTTTCGGTAAAAGAGCTCCAAATGGAAGGAAAAAAAAGAATGACAATAGAAGAGTTTTTCAGAGGAAATAAATTATCATAAGAAGAAAACATCATGCCCGTTATCAGTATCATAGTTGCAGCTGATCAGAACAAAGCAATCGGAAAAAACAACAGCCTTCCCTGGCATCTTCCCAATGATCTGAAGTTTTTCAAAAACAAGACGATGGGGCATCATATGATTATGGGCCGAAAAACTCTTGAATCCATCGGGAAGGTACTTCCCGGAAGGACTTCAGTCGTAATAACCCGGCAAAAGAACTTTGCTTTTCATGGTGCAGTAGTTGTTAACTCTGTAAAAGATGCGCTAACCTATGTAGCCGAACATGAAAAAGAAGAAGCCTTTGTAATCGGCGGAGCCGAGATTATCAATCAAATGATCAGCTATGCCGATACAATATATTATACAGATGTCAAAACAACCATAGAAGGTGCTGATGTATTCCTCGAAAATTTCAGGCAGGATCAATGGCTGGAGACAAGTCGTATCCGTCATGAGGCAGATGAAAAACATGCCTTCGCATACGATTTTGTAACGTATCAGCGAATAAATAATAACCGGACAATTTTGCCGGTATCAGCGGTTTAGATATATTTTTCCCACATTCTTTCTGAATACTTTATCTGCACCGGTTTCCCGATGATTGAATCCTTCGCTGCCTGTAATCTCTACTTTGTACAGATAGATTCCGTTGGCCAGCTGTCCCCCGCGCTCATCTCTCCCATCCCAGACCAGGCCTGATACATTATTACCAATACGAATTGAACCCGATCCGGCCACTTTAGAGATCTTTCTTACGACCTGTCCCGTGACATTCATAATCGTAACAGAAATCTCCTCAGGAACCCTGCTTCCTGTCAGTGTAAAGGCAAAATATACATTTGACGAAAAAGGATTGGGATACGGATAAAAATTGGATACGGATGATTCATTTATCACTTCGAATGAAATCTCATAAGGATTCAGACCGGATCTGTTTCCGGATGCGTCCTTCCCCTGAACCCGGAGCATATAAATACCATCTTCCAGATTTTGCGGATTGTACTCTACTTTAAATACATTCGCCTGGCCACTGATCTGCCCCCATGACACTACAGCGGGATCTGCATAGCTGATTCTTTCATATGCACACCCGGTACATGGCCTTTTGAGAAAGATTTCCAGGCCAGAGGTATCATCCATAATCCGAAACCGGTTTTCATCCCGAAGCGTTATTTCAATCATCGGACTTGGTGAAATGATTTCACCATCCATCAGATATACTCCGTCAAATGTAACATCAAGCAACGGATTGACATGATCAGCTATAACTGAAAAAGCAGCTTCCAGTACGTTGTTGGAATAATATAGTTCTGGCTGCAATTCCGGATTTACATAGGCCAGCAGAGTATTCTCACCAGTCCAGCCAACGGTACTGAATTTATAGGAAAATTCAGCAGAAGCCCCCGGAAGCAGGGGCTGTATGGCAATTGTATCACGTTTAATTCTTCCTGACTGCATATTACGGGTAATAAACACAACCTTCAGCGCATCATCAAACGGTCTCGGGGAAATATTTTTAAAAGTATAGGTCCACCTGACAGAATCCCCCTCCTGCTTTACAACAGCATCGTAATACTCTTTGCCATAGATAAGCGGCAGCATCGTTCCCTCCGGTACTCCTTCATAGGCTATATTCCAGTATCGCAGGTAAGGAGGTGTCAGACCAGTACTGTCATACAGATACGCCTTTAGCTGAAGATACGGAAACTGAACTGCATCAAGGTCAGAAAGATCCATAAAGCTTTCAGAAACTTCTCTGTACAGGGTATCTTTTTTACCTTCATTATTGATTCCTATAAGAGCGATTCTATAATGGTCACCAGGTTGTGATTTTAGCTGATAGCTAAGCGATCCCCATTCAGAAGCCGGTCCGATTACCGGACTCTCGATGGTTCCGAAAAGATTTCTGCCTTCAAGCACATGACTATAGGTAATAATCTCATCCTTCTCACCATATTGCTCAAACAGTGGTGTTCCATGCCCTTTTCTGCCCAGAATGATATAGGGCATATCCGGAACAAGCTCATTAAGAAGTGTAGCCCCCAATACTTCTTCTATTTTACTCTTTAATTCCGGAAGCCAGTTGCCATACGGCACTGTTCCGGAACTCATTAAAAGCACATAATCGCCCGGTTTTACAGCATCCAGATAACGGATCAGGTCAAATTGTCCGGAGCTGACGTCATTGGTATTTCCCAGATTGGTAAAAGAATTGATTCGTTTGCCGGAGTTGCTCTGACCACATACATTGTTCAGAGTCAACGGAAAATAAGGTACAAGATCACTTTTATCCATCGTGATAGCCAAAATACCCTCCCTGCAATTTCCCCGGTTTTCATATACAATCCCATCTCCGTTAATTCCCAGATCCGTATAATAAATCGGCGGCTGCGTATGATCCGGTCCTACATAATGCTTGCCGGGCGAGGCAGCCGTCAAGACTGCTTCCAGAGTCGAAAAAACATAAGCATCTGCGTTGATATCAATAGCCAGTCCCTGTAGTGTTCCCTCATCAATTTGCGGCAGGGCCGATTGCGACCACCCGTCAGGGCCATTCTTTATGTATACAAAAGAACTATAGGTCCAGGCTGTATCGAGCTCGCTGACCACCTCCTTAAATCGTACGCGCCAGTAATACACCATGGTATCATTGAGGGCAACATCCGGTAATAAATAAACCGGCTCTGTATGCACAAGAGCTGCAGATTTTACATAGATCGTTTTTTTAAAGGGACTGTCAAAAACGTGACTGCTATCCAGCTCAAACACAAACTCCTTCTCCTCCATATACAGATCCGTAGACTGTGCAACAAGGCTTACTTCCGGCTTGTTCACAATAGAGTATTTTTCCGGAAACATGGCAATGATACCACTTGCAGGCATAAAATATTGAAATATATACTGATTGTTTTGCCTGTCCAGTTCTGCTATCTGCTCATAGGGATCGATCGTCACCGAAAACTCATTCACCCCGTGCAACCCCTGTCCGCCTGCATTTCTGATCGTTAGCTCAATCCTGCCGCTATAATTGGGCAACCGGACGGAAACCGTGTCAAGATAAGTGATAGTCCCGATCGTCCGCTGTACAGTAATAAGCACAGGCTCAGAATAGGTCAGCCCGAAATTATGGATATCAATATGCACTTTGAATGAATCAGAAACAGCAGTTATCGGATTTTCATCAAAGGAAGCCAACACCACATTCTTTATTGCAAAATCCGGTTTCTCCGGTGCATACATCCTGATTGAAGGATCCCCCATCAAAAATACCTGCTGTTGCATGGCATTTATATGAAAATCAGCATAGGAGTTCATTTCAAGATGAACCAGACGCTGCACATCCCCCACAGATAATGGTGTTTCATACGTAGCCCGCCTGGAAAACATCTGCGTATAAAAAACCCTTGTATAATCATCAAGCAGGGAAATATATCCATAATCCGTATGCCCCATTGACAATATTCCCCCGAGATTATCCGTATGGAGCCAGTTTTCAGCCAATGAGTAGGGCACTGAAGAACTTACCGTATTGCAACCATTAAGAATCAGCATCGGGTATTTTCCATAGTTATTGTACCCATAGAGCTGATTGGTTACATATCCGATATCAATATCTTTCACGTTGGGTGAATCATGCCCCAGAAATGTTATGTAGGAAACCCCTTTATTGACTTGCTCCGCAACTGTTTCTATAAGCCGGTCCTCAACATAGTAGTTGACTGTCTTAACAATATGCTTTACCACCTTGCCACCAAAAACCGTATCTTCCACAATCGGAGCCAGGCTTTCAATCTTATTCTTGAAATTCAGAATCTCATCAGTCGTTTTACCTCCGCTTAGATGAAGAACATTTTTTCTCCATGCCTCACCGGATGGCAGGCTTTCATGTGTTTTTACCTTGTTCAGATAAGCGCGTACTTCGTCGGGGTATTTGGCGTTCAGCCTGCCCACAGGAAAAGCAGCCACATGTTCCGGATTGCCCTTCAAACCATTCACATATACAAGATCACTGGTCGGATTCCCGGCATGCGGTACAAAATTTTCAACATAATCCCATGTATTCTGCGCAAGATAAGCTCCAGGATTGAAACGATGCAATTTGCCTACCCGATAATGATTGTAATCCAGATCGACACCTCTTCCGATAATAAAAAGATACCGGACCCTGGAATATTCAGCCATATATCGGCAATAGTTCCGTATAGCCAGCGGTGTAAACTCACCATAAGCAAACTCATCAAAGAGATCTCCTGCCAATGATAACGATGTCTGATAGCTTCCGCCCTCGACAGAGTTTCTGTACCTTGCATACTCCTCTGCTTCGGACCTGAATCGAGGATGTGTAATAATCAGGAAATCCGCATTTTTTACCCTGCTGTCATCCGCTCCGTGAATGCTGGTCAATGCGCTCACAATTTTATGAGGCTTCAGATAGGGAGTGCCGGCAGAAGAGACGAACATCTGCTGCTTCCCGGCTGGCAAAAGAATCTGGCTGCCGGCCGATGGTTCTGCCTCATAAATTGAATTAAGATCTGTAACATTATAAACAGCGCTGAAAGCTTCCGGCACAGTCACCGATGCGGAAGTGGTAAGGTCAAAATTCAGCTTGTGATCGGATACAGCCGGTACAATGATCTCTTGCGGATACTCAAGCTTTATATAGGAAACGCCTATTCTGTCGGTATAGCTGCTACTTCCTTTCAAACGCACGGTAACCCGCAGAGAGGTTCCGGTCATCAGACCGGAAGGGATATACGTAAAAAATTTCCGGTTTTCGAAGCCTTCAAACAATTGTACCGGCAGGGAGCCAATAACACTGTTATTCGTCCCGACAATGATCTCAACGTTATGCTTTTCTTTGTTATAACCGGATAGTAAAACTTCAAGTCTGGAATCCGGTCCGGAATTCCGGATAGCAGACACAGGCAAGTTATAGACCCGGTCTACTGCCGGATTCGATGGACCTTTGCCAAACGCAGCCCCGGTCCATCCTTCACCATATGTAAAATATGCTGATCTGTTTTCTCCTGTCATTACCCCCCGGTTATATGCCTCTGCCAATACAATTAACTCTTCCTGCCAGTGCCAGTCTATTGAAGTCACAGCATTCTGATAGGGCTTTTTTTGGATACGCTTACCAGGATTACGGCCCTCTGTCAGAAAAAAAGCGCATGTATCAGAATGAAGGTTAATAAATGAGTGTGGTTGCGACTCAGCAGGATTGTATAAATAGGCATCCAGTGTACCATCATTCCGTTTTCCATAAAAAATCAGGGAATCTTCCGGATCAAACCTTCCATCTTCACTTCCTTTTAAAAGAATTGCCTGTTCTTTTCCCCTATGCCAAAGCTGGATATTAGCGGGATTTAATTGCTGAACAGCCACCCCGTTTTCTATAAGTTCTCTTCCTGTTATGGCATAAAAGCCATTCTGATATGTCTCTATTTTATAGTACTGCTGACCGGGAACAATCCATTCATTACCATATTGCTGCGAAAAAGCAACGATATGCAATCCCAGCAAAAATAAAGTCACCAGAAGCTTACAATCAAGATGTTTCAATTACCCGTCAGTTTAAGTTTATTGTTAATGAAAACACATTAGAGTACAGAATCTCCGATGTATTTCCAGGGTTTGTTAGCGCATAATCTATCGAAAACCTGTAAATTTTTACGCCGATTCCAAAATTTGGTTGGACACTGTAATAACTTCGGCTAAAATCCTGTATCTTCTGAAAGTTGCCAACCCCGCCCCTCAGAAATATGATTTTCTTATAATCAATCTCGATCCCGGCCGCCGGTTCGACAGAAGCAAGTCCGGTCTTGATCAGCGTATTTCTCTTACCATCAAACGTTGTGATCAGATCAAGAGCAGCCAGAACTCCGATTTTCCTTTCTTCCTTAACAAAGTTTTTTGCCACTCCCAAAACCAGTCGCGGAAGGGTTATTTCTATTGAATTCTGCGGTATTTCGTTTCCTGTCTGAATGAAAATATCTCTGAACATTTCGGTATTATATGACCAGGCATTAAATGTATTGGTAACATCACGAGCCATAAGTCCGAAAAGCCAGGATTTATGTTTATACTTTGCACCTGCATCAAGACCAAACCCCCAGGCCGTGGCAAAACTTCCGACAATGCGGTGCACTACTTTAAAATTTGCTCCGGTCTGTACTCCTTTCAGGCGGGGAATCTTACGGGCGTATGAAAGTATAAAAGCATAATCAGAAGCAGAAAAGTAACGGACATTGTCATAGTTAATCGTTCCATTGGCATCATACAAAAACCGTGTATCAGGAATATCATCTATCCCGAAACGAATCACGCTGACACCTATGACCGAATTGGAATCGAGGCGGGTCGCCACACTTCCGTAGTCATACTTTGCTATACCAGCAAAATACTCTGAGTGCATAAGTCCAACCTGATACCTGGAAGATAAATCGAGAAGTCCGGCCGGATTCCAGTAACCGGAAGTTACGTCGCTGGTTACAGCTGTCATTGCATTGCTCATACCATGAGCACGTGCGCCTACACCGATACTCAAAAATTCATTACTATATTTAGGTGCGGAAGTCTGTGCAAAAGAGGTAACAATCTGGATAAAAAATAGAACACCCGAAAAAAAGATTCTGTACATATGGGATTTTTTTCTCACAACGAGAAATCTGTATAATAATTTTATACCAATACCTGACCCTCAGAATTACAAAAACAAAAGTATATTGCTATCGGGAGAAAATATCTTACCAATTCCCGAAACAATATTACTAATAATCATGTAGTTTTTGTAAAAGGAGTGGAACTTGGACTGTATGCCCCTGAAGGTACCGCCACGGACCTTAGATTCACATACAGCCAAGCCCACATAGCTTTAAGCTTGTATTTCCTGTGAATCTTAATATCTTGGCG
>JAEVZS010000027.1 GCA_023392125.1 Bacteroidota bacterium | reverse complement strand
CCCGAAGGATCTGCATCTTCTGTTCTACACTAAAATGTCTTCTTGTTTTTCCCATTTCATTTACTAATTTAACTCTACTAAATTATTTCCCAAATTTAGTCCAGTTCATTAGGGGGCTAGGACAATAAGGCTCTAAAACCTTCGTTTAACAATTCAAGTCTTGTTGAGATACTACGAAATGCTTTTTGTCTATCGTCAATGTCAAGTATTGTCTTTTGGGGTGCTGTCATTTTTAATAGCCGTTAATTCTTAAATATAAGCAAAAAGCGTCTTTACACTGTAAAGCTTTGTTTTGGTTAACTATTTGTTTGTTAGTAAATTATAATTTGGTATATTAATGCGTATTCTCTATAATTCTCAATTCAATATTTCTTTACGCATTCCCCTCAAACCTATCTTCCCATCCTTACTTCACAAATCACCTTGACCAGATCACGTAGCATTTCTACCCGACGTGCGAGCCAGGCGAGTCCTTTGGTATCGGGCATCGATATAGGCCCGGCAGAGTAGTTCGTATCGGGCTTTTTGCTCCGGAATATCAATGGGAAATATTACTTTAAATCGCTCGTGAATGCGCTGTGCCTGTTCGCCCAGTTCCCTGAGGGAATGTGTTTTGGGACGGTAGCCGGTAAATACCAGAATCAGGGCGGCATAATAGCGTTCAACAGCTTGATGAAGTTGAAAGGCAGCTGATTTATATTGAGATTTTTCCAATCCACTCTGGAAATAACCGAAAAACTCACTTGCACTTTCAAACCAGTTGTCAAAATCCTCTTTTGCTTTGGCCAGTGTTTCATCTTCGCTAAGTGTGCGAGGCGGGTTGAGGCGACATTGTCCGCTGTCGTGCAGGAGTATGCCTTCTTTGTAAATATCGATATAGAAATAGCTGTTGCGACGCAGCTCCTGGTTTACATCTTTTATGCTTTCGTGTATAAGGCTACCGGTGTGCCTTTGGTCATATGCCGTACTTCCCGCTCCATCTGATGCCAGCGATCTCTGGCTTTGTTGTCCAAATTGTGTTCGGAGATGACCAGTATGTCAAAATCGCTGCGGTACTGGTATATGATGCCGTCTTCGGTGTATTCGTCCTCGACCCATTCATTGTGGGCGTAGGAACCAAAGAGTATGATCATTTGGGGCGCCATCTGAGCTACGATATAGTCGCGGATAGCCTGAAGCTGTTCCTGCTTGTGTAGTGGAAGAAAATCGATACTGGTTTTCACTGCGCCAAAAAATGTCTTAGGTGAGCAAATATAACAAAAAAACGTTCCGATGCCAGTGTCAATATGCCTGCAATCAGTACAATAGGACAGAGGAGTGCTACAGCGTAGCAACTATGCGGAGTCATCGGACTACCTGGCAGTCCTGTCTTTGTAGTGGTATACGATGTGTTTGTCAGCATGTGCTTTATTGAGAAATCGGACCGGGCGCTGACAAATGCTCAAAAAAAGAATATAAAAACCCGTCGGAGCCTGTGTTTGATTGCATCAGGCTTGTAAAAAGATAGTTATAGTAACCGAAAGTGGCAAGAAAGAAGATGCAAAACCCGCCAAGGGTTTTTTACGTCGCCTCATACAACCCTTGGTGGGTTGGAGCGCTTTTTCGACATTTCCGCACAATCTCCTTCAAAAATTTGTCGTGTATTTTAATTTTCCGGATAGCCTCTGCATATGCTGGCCTGTAAATATCAGTTTGGTCGGGGCCATTTAACGTCCAGAGCGTATTAAATTCTTCTTTTGTCAATGAGGCTGTCATTTTATTCTGCAGGCACATTCGTAGTGCTCGTTGATGTAGTTGATGGATTCTTTGCAGAGTTCGTGTAACGTTGAAATGTTGATGTCCGCAAGCTTTTTTACATAAATGCAGGCTTTGCTCATTTTGAATTTACCGAGGTCGGCTAACAATAGTTTACTTCTCTCTGTCTCAGAGAAAACGTATAGCGAAAAGGCTGCTTTTCTTGGAGAAAATCCAAGAATTGGCGCATCGCCTTCGTGTCCGCTTGCATACTTGTAATGATAGTTGCCGAATCCGATAATGGTTGGTCCCCACATTTTGGGCTCAAAGCCAGACCATCCCTGCATTAGCTCTATCAGACGAATACTGTCGGCTTTTTTCTGTTCGTTGTCAACGAATGAGCTTACAAAATCCATTACGTCTTTCCCTGTGTACGTTGTCTTTGCTTTTGCCATAGGTCTGGTTTTGATTACTTCCTTAAAATCTTTTCCATCTTTCTGCCTTTCGCCAATTCGTCCACCAATTTGTCCAGATACCTTGCTTGCCTTGTTAATGGATTTTCAATTTCCTCTATCCGATAGCCACAAATCACTCCTGTTATCAGTTGCGCGTTGGGATTCAGGTTTGCTCTCTTAAAGAATGTTTCAAAAGTTACTTTCTCGTCAATGAGTTCTTGCAGCTTTTTGTTATCAAATCCTGTCAGCCATTCTATTACCTGATGTAATTCTTCTTTTGTCCTGCCTTTGCCCTCCACCTTAGTGATGTAGTGCGGATATACCGATGCAAATGTCATTTTTGCGATTCGCTCATCATGTGCGGGAGTTGTTTTCATATCGTATGGTGTAATGTTGTTAGATGATTGTCTGTCAGCAATAATTTTTTCTATAAAGATCAACATTGACTGTCTACCGGCAAAAATGAAAAGCACAATTCGTTAAATTTTACGTCAAAGCAAAGTCGAAGCCGGGTAGTGGACAGTCCTCCGATGACTTTACCAACTGTCGTGATTGTGCTGTCGCCTGACATTGCCGGGAACGTGTTCGGGCTTGGCGCAGGGCGGGATATTTACCGCAAACCTAACTACGAAGTCGATACTTTAAAGTTAAAAAAACTTTCGGACGAAGCACGAAACCCTGCCTGATACCAGACTCTTGTGTTATAAGCAGATCACCATCTTTGGCCAGCAAGCATAGTTTGTGCTTTCTGCAATCTGAAGAGCTAGATGTATATGGGAGATATGGGTTCGTTTGAGAAGCCAATATATATGATTGTATGATTGATTGCTGGTCATAAGACCAAGCCCCCAAGGTTTGCGTACAGCAAATAAGAAACCTTGGGGGCGGATCGGGCGGGCATTTTGCTCCCTTGTCAGATATTCAGAGTTTTGACGAGCTATTTTTTTATAAACCGTACGCTGCTGCCATTACAATGAACAAGATATACACCTTGTGGCAGGGTGCTGATCGCAAGGCGTATATGTTCATCAGAGGATGTTTCTTCCAATACTTTAGCGCCTGAGCTGTTATAAATGGTGATCACTTTAGTAGTGTTATCAGAGGTTGAGATCTGTATACTTCCCGATGACGGATTGGGATACAGGCTGAATGAAGCTGCATTTACCTGCTCAGATAAACCGGTAGTCAAAGATCCTTTTGCTGCCCATAGTTCAATACCAACACCGCCGGATGATGCATCTTCAGCACTGAATACAAAAGTATCATCGAATACTATATTGTGAGGTTTAGCCCCGTCAGCAGTTCCAAACCCGGTAAAATCGTTTAGCATTTTTGTTCCTTCAGTCGTTCCGTCAGATTCCCAATATTCTATGCCTGCAGATCCGTCAACACCTCTGAAATACATTTTACCATCAGCAACTGAGATTCTTCCAAAGCTCGAAGTAGTGGTAGTAGAGAGGTTGGCGTCCGAAAATGTTTTTATTGTCGAAATTCCGGAAGAAGAAATGCTAAGTAAATCAACTTTACTGGTAGTCGGATTGGAGTATAAGCCATATAATGATCCATTGTATTCTGTTATGTAAGTTAACAGGCTGGCATTGATCTGGTCTGTTACAACTGTAGTATTTGACTGAGTACCGTCTGTTTTGTACAGCCTGGTGGAGCCGTCTTTTGCCGTAAAATACATATATCCGGAAGTTTGTGCTCCCATAGTAAGACCCTCTGTGTAGAAATTTATAGGGGCGTTTTCGTAGGTGCCGATTGATTGTGTGCCGGCGGTAGTGCCATCTGATGCATATACATTAAAATTGGCGCCCTGATAGATAAAGTAATTGTCGTTTTTTGCATAAGGCAATGCCACATACTGATTGGAATTCCCTGTCGTAACCTCATCTTTCAGAATGCCTGTTCCTGCCTCTGTACCATCAGAAACCCATACTTCCGGGCCGTTGCCGTCATTGGCCATAAAGTACGCTTTTTCTTTAAAGGAAAACCCATTCAATCCCGCAAACTGCCCGGAAACATTGCCTTTGCCTGAATTGATATCTTTTACAAGCCTGGTTCCGGCAACAGTACCGTCTGTAATCCACAATTCCAGACCCGAGTCGGTGCTGGTGTTTAAAAATAGTATACTTCCGTTGTCTAAGCTCAATCCTTTGTAAGGATAAAAGAATGTATATGGAATAGTTACTAATTCAGTTACATGAGTACCATCATAAACATATAGAATGTCGTCTAGCGAAGCTGGCTTCTGATTAAAGAAATATAAATTATTGCCGGAAGAGATCATTCCGCCATCTGCAAAATTATAACCTTTCAGGACACCCACATTCGATTTAATCTTTACCGGAGTGTTTCCAAGAGAAGTGAATTCGTAAAGGTTGTTTGATTCGGTAGGGCTTTCGCTGGCAAATACATAAAGCCTATCATTATGTACTTTAAAGCTGTTAGGCTCTCCGTTGTTTTTAAAGCTTCCGGAAGCGCCCGGGAAAAAATCCTTCACTAAACTGACCTGGGAGAAACTATTAATGGATAATAAAAAGCCCAGGGTGGCAGCAAGGGTAAATTGTTTTTTCATAATGCAACGTGTTGTGGTGAATAGTTAGTATCAGAAGCGATTCTATTCAAAATCAACAGGTATTTTGTGTCAATTAGCCAATTGATACATATTAATTCGAAGAAAAAACGAAAAAATAACAGACCTCAGAGGGGCCTTAAAATTGGTGATGCTTATCTTTCGGGCTTCTTGTTATCCCAGAGCTCTTTAGGATGCTGGCCAATATATTTTTTAAAAGCCCGGTAAAAAGTGGAGCGGCTGTTGAAGCCCACCTCGTAGGCAATGCCTTCAATAGAAAAGTTATTGTCTGCCAGTAGAAGTTCCTGTGCTTTGCGGATCCTTCTTTTATTGATCAGGTCATAAAAGGTTTCTCCCAGTTCGCTGGTAATGATTTTTGAAACGAGGTAGGCAGGAGCATCTAATTCATCGGAAAGCTTCTGAAGATTCAGCTCAGAATTGGTATATATTTTCTCCTGATCTAACAGTTGCTGAATCCGGTTTGCCAGTTCCGATTTGTCAGATGCTTTTACATCACTTTGTTCATGAGATGTTCCTGGCTCTTTACTATTCTCCTGAGCAGGAATGCGCTCATCCGGCTTAAGTTGTGAATCGATAAAGCTGTTAAGCCTTCCGGTATGCGTCAGAAGCTCTTTGTAAGAAGCCTGATCGTAGATAGCGTTATACGAAAATCCCTTATATACCATAAAACCATAAAGAAGACAAACAATACCGGGAATGGCCACAAGATCAACATAGATGTTTCCCTTGCCTGTTACAACTATTGGAAACAGGAAGAGGAATAATGTCGAGGAATTCAAGATGATGATAAAGCTTACGATAGAACGCATCCATTGTAACTGAACCAATTCAATGGTAGAATAAAAATTCAATACATGAGAAGCGTAGCTGTGTACTTCCCGATACGCCATTATCAGATAAACCATTACATGACAAAGTAATAACAGGTTGATAACGTTTGAATAAAGATCTTCTCCGGCGATAATTCTGCTGAGAGCATGTATTCGCTGAGGCTCTGTCATTACAAAGTACTGGAATGCAGACAACAGAATCAGAAGGGCAGGAATAAAGTGTAGTAAAAAGCGGGCATCAACGTTGATTTTTCTTCCTTGGATTATGCGCAGATAGGAGATGAAAACAGGACCGAATGTAATCATCAATGCGCTGTTGATGGAATTAAGAAAGATGAAATTATGCCATTTTAAAATAAAAAGAAAAGTATTGCTGAGGATCGTAAATACAGGAAGCAACATAAGTATTGCCAGCAGTCTGTTGCCGGCCGTATTGCTTCTCCTGATAAAGAGAAATACAGACATCATGAGCTGGATAAGACCTATAAAGAGATTAAAATAAAATACAGATTCCAGTCCGAAAGTCATTTAATATGAATATTGGTAATAGAGCAGGATGTATCTTGGAATATAAATAATCAAAAGATCAGGTTTTCTGACAGCTCAAAAACGATAAGCAAGGCAGTATCTTATCTGAAACCGATGTTACCCCGTTTTTAGTGGTTTCTGGTCTCTTTGTTGAAGTCGCAGGCAAAGTAAAAGACTTTATGGAAAGAAATCAATAGACCACTGGCCGTATTTCACTCCTCATGTCAGCGATAGAAAAAAACAGGATGGCTTCCCGCTGATGCCGCATGCGATCGTTGGGCCTTAAACGTTAAACTTCAGTCTTTAAAATGATTAAAAGAAACTAAAAATCAATGTATAGCGAAGTAGGTGTTAAGCGCTTAATTCTGGTCTTAAAAGAGCTTGATATTGGTCGTAGCGCCTGAGCGGATTGTAAAGTTGCGGACATCGGTAAAGCGGCTGCCCCGGGCTTTTTTGGAGCGGAATACCAGCTTGTAATTCCCCGGTTGCATACCGATGCTGGTTTTGCTGTTTTCATTTTCCAGATTGTAAATCCATTCCTGTTCGCCGTTGTCATTGATTTTGTAGATGCTGCCGTATCCCGGAATATTGTCCACTATACTCAGCGCACCGGGAGCTTCGATCTGCAGGGTGGTGGTTTTGCTTTGCTGGACGGATACGTTTTTAAGAATGGTCCGGGGCAATGTCAGTATTTCAACATCGTACGTGCCGGTGAGGTAGCGATCAAACGTGTTAGCGCGCTGCACGTTGAGCGTTGTTCCGTTTTTACTCCGCACGATCATTTTCAGCTCCTTATATTCTTTGAAATCACTTTTGAAATTCAGCACACCTTGCGGACTTTTAATCCGGATGATGTTGTCTTTACCACCTTCGAGATATACACCTTTACGTTCAACCGGCGGAATGGTATTTACAATGACGTCGTAGGTCAGTACCGGATCAATCTCTATAGCATCCGTTTTTCCGTTGTCGTCAAGAAAATGAACAAAGTCGTATACTGGCTGCCCGGTGACGCTATTGACAAAGGTCACGTTGACATTGGTTTCTCTGGGCTGGTTTGCTTCATTGAGTAGTTCCACCTTTACGGATGTCTTGGCAAAGGTTTGTTTCATCACTTTGTCCAGTACCAGCCGGAAGGTTTTGCTGTCGTTGGCATCAAAATACTGCCCCATGCAGGAGAATGCTTTATCAAAGGTGGAGTTGGCGCCTATGCCGATGATAAAGGGCTTCAGGAAGATATTCTTCTTTTGCAGGGCTACAGATATGGCGCAGGGATCACCGCCACAGGCCTCGATGCCGTCGGTAATCAGAATAAGCACGTTTCTGCTGTTGGGATCCTTTGGAAAGTCTTCAGCAGCCTGGAGAATGGAATGGGCGATCAGGGTGGTCCCTTTGGGATCGACTGAACGGATTTTTCTGATTATTTCATCATGATTCCCGGCTCTGAACGGAACTTCCAGCTTGGTATCCTTGCAGTCGTTTAGCCTTCGGTCGGACTGATGTCCGAAAATCCTCAGGGCGACTTCCAGCTTTGGCTGATTGCGCAGGGAGTCGACAAGATTTGAAAGGATTTCTTTGGCTACAACAATCCTGGTTCTACCGTCCATGACATCGTACATGGAGCCGGATGCATCCAGTATAAACAGAATGCGTGTAGTAGGTGGCGGGGGAGGAGCCGGCTGTTGTCCGGCACTATCGTATACGGATAAAAGCATGAATACCGGCAGAAGAATCAAAATTCTTCCAACCGGTATCAAGGTCTTTTGAATAACAAAAACCGAAAATATTCTTGCTGAGATGACTGATAACCACTGTCTGGTATCAGTGCGTGCAGATAAGCTGTATGCGGATTTTTTTTTATTCAATATGCTAGTTTTTATGTTCTAGTAATCGCCCAGGGTTTCCTGAAGCTGATCAAGGGCAAGTGCACATTCTGCATCATTGGGAGCAACACCGTGCCATTTGTGTGAACCCATCATATAATCAACTCCGTATCCCATTTCTGTACGCATAATGATCATGACAGGTTTCCCTTTTCCGGTCAGTGTTTTGGCGTGCTCAAGCGTTTCAACAACGGATTTCATATCATTGCCTTTCTCAAGCTCAATGACTTCCCATCCAAATGCTTCATATTTGGCTTTAAGATTGCCAAGGGAAACTATTTTGTCAACAGGTCCGTCGATTTGCTGACCATTGTAATCAATGGCTGCGATCAGGTTGTCGATCTTATTGTGAGCGGCATACATGGCTGCTTCCCAGATCTGGCCTTCCTGCTGCTCACCGTCACCCATCAGTACGTATACCAGTCTGTCATCGCCGTTTAGCTTTTTGGTCAGTGCGGCTCCGCATCCTACGGAAAGTCCCTGTCCCAGTGAACCGGATGCCATTCGTATGCCCGGAAGTCCTTCTTCGGTGGCAGGGTGTCCCTGCACACGGCTGTTGATATCTCTGAATGTTCCGAGTTCCTCAACGTCAAAATAGCCTGATCGGGCAAGACAACTGTACCAAACCGCTGAGATGTGACCATTGGATAAGAAGAAAAGATCTTCATTCTTCCCGTCCATGGAGAAATCAGGGTTATGCTTTAGTATGTGAAAGAAAAGAGCAACAAAATAATCTGCGCATCCCAGCGATCCGCCCGGATGTCCGGATGCTCTGCAGTGTACCATACGTACAATATCCCTTCTTACCTGAGAGGCGATTTTTTCCAGTTGTTCTATATCTGCTTTTGTTTTGACAGCTTCCATATGTAATATACTATTCGGGTATTTATTTTATAATCTGACTGATATGATTTTTAGTGTCTACTTTTCGGATGATTTCGGCTATCTTGCCTTCTTCATTGATCACGAAGGTGGTCCTGTTGGTTCCCCAGTATGTTTTTCCGTAGAGCGATTTTTCGGCCCATACCCCGTATGCTTCATTGATTTTGGTATCGGTATCGGCAATCAGGCTGAACGGAAGATTGTACTTATCGATAAACTTTCTGTGAGACTTTTCATTGTCTTTGCTTATTCCCAATACGACAAAGCCCTCTTTCAGAAGCTGATCGTAATTGTCCCTCAGGTTGCATGCCTGGGCTGTACAGCCCGGTGTATCATCTTTGGGATAGAAATACAGTACAACTTTTTTACCCCTGAAATCAGAAAGCTTTATCTGCTCACCGTTCTGATCAATTCCGGAAAAATCCGGAGCCATATCTCCTGGTTGTAAACTCATACTAATCTAATTCTTCAAATTTAAGATCAAAGGTACATTTTTTTTTATTATGCCTTTACTTTATTTCGGTTTCAAGTAGTGGCTGTCCTTCCAGAAAAGCTTCCAGTTTGTCTCCTATGCTGACGGGGCCTACTCCCTCAGGTGTGCCGGTAAATATAAGATCTCCTTTCTTCAGAGTGATGAATTGAGAAATAAACGCAATGATTTTTCCGAAGGGGAAGATCATATCTCCGCTGTTGCCTTTTTGTACCTGCTGACCATTTCGGTTCAGGGAGAAACGGATGTTGCTGAAATCAGAAAAGTTTTCTGCGGGGATAAATGAACTGATCGGAGCGCTGTCATTAAAACCTTTGGCAAGTGTCCAGGGAAGTCCTTTATCTTTTAATTTATTCTGCAGATCTCTTGCTGTAAAGTCAATACCAACGCCTATAGCTTCAATATACTTGTGGGCAAACTTTTCGGCAATATGCTTGCCTTCTTTTCCGATTTTCAGAACCAGCTCGACTTCGTAGTGAATATTGTCTGACCAGGCGGGAAAATAGAAGGGGGCGTTGCCTTTTAAAAGTGCAGTATCCGGCTTCATGAATATAATTGGTTCTTCGGCCGGCTCATTACTTAATTCTTTGGCATGTGCCGCGTAATTGCGGCCTACAGCTAAGATTTTCATACGTATACAACTATAGAATGAAACTGGAATTGCTTGTAAGATGCAAATGTATTGTTTTTTTCCTGAATCGAAAGAAAGTTGGGAATACCGGAATAGAAAATTAACAAACCATCGCTCATGATGTTTTTAGAAAGAATAAGAGGATTATGAAGAAAAAAATTGCCGGCTTTATTTCTATCATTAGTCTGATCTGGATGACTGATTGCAGCAGAGTTCCTATTACAGGGAGAAAACAGTTGAATCTGTTGTCAGAGCAACAGATTCTGGCCATGTCGGCTGAGCAGTACAACGGATTTCTGAAAGAAAACAAGGTGGTAACCGGTACAACACAGGCCCGCTGGGTGGATGATGTCGGCGCCAAGATTGCCAATGCCGTAGAAGCATATTTCAAGGAGCAGAAGGATAGAAAACGTCTGAAAGGATACAACTGGATGTTTAAGCTGGTAGAAGACGAAAATATCAATGCCTTTTGTCTTCCGGGAGGCAAGATTGTGGTATTTACCGGTTTGTTTAAAGTGGTAACCAGTCCGGATGAGCTAGCGGTGGTGATTGGCCATGAGGTAGCGCATGCTGTTGCCCGCCACGGAGATGAACGGATGAGTCAGAGCCTTGCGGCACAGCTGGGTGGGGTGGCTCTTGCTACGGCTTTGAGAGAAAAGCCTCTGATTACCCAGCAGCTGTTTATGGCCTCATATGGATTGGGAACTCAGATAGGAGTATTGTTGCCGTACAGCCGTATGCAGGAAACAGAAGCCGACAAGCTGGGACTGATATTTATGGCAATGGCTGCCTATAATCCGGAAATAGCTCCGGCCTTCTGGCAAAAAATGGACAATGCTTCTCACGGACAGTATCCGCCCGAGCTGCTTGCTACGCATCCCAATCCTCAGAAAAGAATTGAGGATATTAAAGCCTTCATGCCCGAAGCAATGAAATACTACAGGCCGAAAGAATATAAATAGCAGGATCAGGTGGTTTGTATGTGTTGATTTGTAAGTTTATACAATAGACGGCTTGGTGAGTATAAAAACCTAATGCTCAACGAATTCAGCGTGGTAGTCAACGCGTCAGATCCCAACAGCTACGTAGAATACATTTACCTCATCAGGGTTGCGCTTCCTGAGCGCTCGAAGGTATTACCATCTTTAAATTTCCCTTTGACGAGATAGGTATATACATCTGCTTTCAGCGTAGTACCGGAGTTATTAAACTGGCCATTCCATCCCTGTTTGGCAGCCTCTTCCATACTACTTGTTTCGTATACGATTTGTCCCCAGCGGTTGTATACTACAAAGGTAAAATCATCAGGAGCCAGGGTTTCGGAAAACACCATCAAAGATCTGTTTTTCTCATTGGAACTGAAAGGGGCGAATACATTTGGTACAAAAACTATATTCTCCCTTGGTTTGACATAGTTTATAAACAACACTTCATAGGTCGCAACAAGAGGGTTTTCGGCACATGCTCCGGTCACAACTGCGGTAAAGGTAATCAGTCCCGAATCGGCTGGTACCGGAGAATATACCGGATTTGAACTGGCGGGATCATCAAATGTGCCTTTTCCGGTAGTAGTCCATGTAAACAGAGGGGTTGAATCATCTGTTTGGGCTTCCAGGCTGAACGCTTCATTATTCATAGCGTTTGATTCCGCGGAGATTACGGCATATGTGGCAGGGTATTTAATAATTACCGACTTATGAGCGGAAGAAGAGCAGCCGGCCATTGGTTCACGTACGGTAAGCGTATACTTTCCTTCATCGGAAGTTATATAGTCCTGCTGGGTGGATAGTATGTCTCCGGTGGTATTTTTCCATTCGTAGGTCAGATCAGTGGACTTTACTATCGGGACTATTACAGCCTCACCACCTTCGCATATGGATGTATCCTGAGAAGCAAAAGCGAGATACGGATTATTGACAATGGTTACAAGAATGTTTTCTGTATTACCCGGACATTGTACACGCGCATCTTCAATCCGTACGGAAAAGATTTTTGTGCCGGTTTCTCCGGTAGCCGGAGTATAGGTTGGCTGCTTGGAGTGGTCCGACAGAGACGGCCCGGTCCATATATAAGTAAATACGCCGGTTCCGCCGGATACGTCAGGTTCTGCAAATTGAACAGAATTACCGGCACAGACAAAATAATTGCGTGCTGCTTCCGAATATTGAATAGTAGGTGTTTCAAACACATTGATATCAATCTTGTCAAAAACAGGACATCCTCTTTCATCGGTAACCTCAAGCCGTACTTCAGGAACGCTCAGATTACCGGGTCGGGTTATATTCAGCACATTGGTCAGTGCCTGTACGCCTGATATGGACTGAAGAGTCTGGTCATCATTTACCCATTTGTAGGAATAAGGCGGCTGTCCACCGGTTATTTTAGCGTTGAGCTGTACGCTTTTCTGTTCGCATATGTACATCACTGACCCTTCCTGTATGTCTACACGCATATCCGGGGTTTTTACCGTGACATAGGAAGTATCCCTGCATCCCTGAGCATCGGTCACTACCACAGAGTAGGTGATGGTATCCTGAGATATAGGAATGACCGACGGATTTGGCAACGTAGCTCCGGTCAGGTTAATTTCCGGAAACCATTTGTAGGAATATGGAGCCTGCCCGCTTGTACCACTCGCCTGAAGAGTAACAGGATCAAGTCCACATGCGGATGTATCACTGAATGCAACCTCAGCCTTGACCTGATTAGCATACCAGTATACACTGGCATTGGTTGTCGCTTCGCAGAAATACTGGTTGTATACCGTCACTCTGTAATTGGTAGAAGAGGCTTTAGGTGTATGCTTTACTTCTGCTCCGCTGTTATTGGGAATAGCTCCCTGACCTACGATGCTCCAGCGGAAATCATACAGACCGCTTCCGTCGTCATTATTGACCACTGCCTTTAGGGTTGCTTCTCCACCCTGACATACGTACGTATCGGGAATTTCATCCAGTTGTGGTACTGGCCTCTCGATTACTTCGACTGTATCGTATGTAATACATCCCAAAGGAGAATCTACCTTTACTATATATTTACCAGGATACTGTACATTGATGTATTGAGACCTCTGAGGGGCCTGTGGGGCTGGCTTGGTCCAATTGGCAGTAAAGGTGCCTGTTGGGTAGTTCGGATAACCGTAATAGCTGTCAGCATTTCCTATAATAAGGGATTTGCCCGGACATAAGGCTGTATCGGAAGGGAGGTTGATTACTGGTTTCGGTACTAAGAGAATCTGAAAGGTATCTCTTACTACACAGCCATTATTGTTGGCGCTTACATATAAGTACAGATCCCCTTCGGAAGTTGGGACATCTGTTCTTTTTACAGTAACTGAAGATGTCGTGCTCAAAGGTGAATCGGGGTCAAAAAACCATTTGAAATTGGTAAAAAGGGGAGCGTTAGTGGTAGTAAGTATTTCATTATCACAGAAAGCAAGTGTTTTTACTACCAGAGTACCAGAAGTATGTATAGACATTCTTGTTACTGCCCTTAGTGAGATTTCTATTTTATCTTCCCTGCCGTCACTGGCTTTTACCGAATATATACCGGCATTGGAAACGCTGATTTCATTAAATCCGGCGGGGAGACTAATATCTCCCGGCAGAGTCCATATAGGATTAATGTTTGCAGCCGGATTGGCGCAGTCTTCTGCTTTCATCAGTATTGTTTCACCCGGACAGATCTCCAGTTTCTTTATACCATTGACTTCTACAGGGGTATATCCCTCCGTTCTGATACATATCTGAGCGTTGAGAGGGATATACAGTATGGTGGCGAGTATGACAAAACAGAGCTTCTTCATATACAGTCAGTTTCTGTGGGTATGCATAAATACCCGTTTAACGGATGATGGTAACCAGCCCCTCTTTCTGATAGGATTTGCCATCATTGGTTCCTATGTATGTGATCAGGTACGGATATACACCACTTGGCATCGGTTGTCCGAGATAGTGTCCGTCCCAACCCTTTTTCGGATCATCAGAGTAGAAAATAATCTCACCCCAGCGATTGAAAACAGTTATGGCAAAGTTATCGAAATATTTTCCAAATATCGTAAATGTTTCATCACCTTCTTTATGATCCTTTCCGAGGTGAATGGCATCCGGTATGTATACATTCGGTCCGCAATTGCTGATGATTACAATACTGTCAGTCAGTGAGCATCTGAAGCCGTTGGTTGCTTTTACGAAGTATACGCCCGGTTCGCTTACCAGAATGGATTTGGTTTTTGCTCCGGTGCTCCACTCGTAGCTCATTCCGTACAGACCGGCCACAGAAGCATCAAGGAGCATGCTGCTGTCATTTTCACAGAATACGGCTTCATCCGGCAGGAATGGTTTAATTGACGGATTGAATCGGATTTCGGCAGAGTCAGCAGCTATACAGTAATCAATGGTGATTTCAACTTTGTGGAATCCGGTCTGACCGGTAGTATATTCGGACTCTGTCGAAATAACGGCACCGTTATGCTGCCATTTGTACAGGATATTGTACAGGGCAGGGTTGTTAAGGTTACCGGGGTTCGCATTTAGCGTAACTTCCGTTCCTTCACAAAGTGTCGTATCTCTTAACATTGGATTTGGTTTGGGTATTCCAACGATATAAGAACTATCTTTTGACATACATCCTCTCGGATCGGTAACCAGTACAACATACTTGTTTGTATCAGGACGGGCCTTGATAATCGTAGAGAAATTGCTGCCGATTACATTGCCGTTGTACAGCCAGGTATAGGTATGCCCGCTCAGCTTTGTAGTATTAACCTCTATATTCTGATCAATACACGTGATTTTTGAAGGTGTGATCAGTGCAGGAGGAGCTGTGACCTCAGTATTAGTCCGGGTTATACAGTTGCCTACAGTGTAGGATATGGTGTAAAAACCAGGATTATTGATCGCAGCTGCCGGTTCCGTACGACCTTCAAACAGGCTTCCGTCTCTGGTCCATGTATAGGTTCCGGTATAAGGCGGCAGATTTTGCACATCTGTATTTAATATCATGCCAGGCTCAAAGCAGTAATGAGGGTCGAGGTCAAGTACAGGTTTTACTACTGCTTTGACATAGGCGGTGTCATTGGCATGACAGCCATTGGCATCAGTAACTCTTACAACAAATGACGTATCTGCTGTTATCGTTGCCAGCATACTGATTCTGTTGCTTATCGGGTTACCGTTTAGATCTGACCAGGTATATGAATAGTCTGGTACGGCAAGAGCAGCAAGATTGACATCTTCATCGACACAAACGTATTTTACCGGACCAGCATCAGCGGTAGGTGCGTCCGATACTATAAAGTTCAGAACACTGTTTGCTGCTTTACATACACCGTTTCCGGTAGTGCTGAAGGTTATGCTGACTTTTCCGTTGCTGAAATCCTGCTTGGAAGGATAATAAACAGCATTGGATGTAAACGGATTCGGAGAAAACTGCCCGGTTCCGTTACTGATCCATCGGCCGCCGTTGGCATTCTGAACAGAACCCTGAAGTATCGCACCTGTCTCGAATATACAGTTAGCCACTATTCCGGCATCAGCAATAGGAGCAGGGGCAAAGTTTAGTATGACCGAATCATTTACAGAACTACATGTTCCGTTGCCTGTACTGGAGAGCCACAGTTTTACGGAGCCGGCCTGAACATCAGCCTCAGAAGGATGATAAATGGCTTTCAGATCAGTGGTTGCCGGTGAGAAATATCCGTTGCCGGAAGTTGTCCAGACAGCTCCTTCTGCTACGGCTACCACACCGGAAAGAGGAATAGTTTCTTCATCGGAACAGAATAAGCCATCCAGTCCCGCATTGATAGTCGGTGTGGGAGTAAAACGAATATTCATTTTATCGGATACAGCCTTACACTGTCCATTGTCTCCGGTAGTCAGAGTCAGGGTAACGACCTTGTTTATTATATCTCTCGCAGAAGGATAGTATTGTGTTACAGCATCGCCTGAGTTATTGAACGTTCCGGTTCCGGAAGAAGTCCATTGTACACTACCTGCTACGGTATAGCTTCCGTTCAGAGTTACTCTTTCATTATCAGAACAAATGCTTATAGTCGGACCGGCGCTTACCGTAGGAGGTGTCGTAATCGTTACTTCTTTAACGGCATTATATGCTTTACATGAGCCGTTACCTGTTGTAGTGAGGGTCAGATATACTTTACCATTTTGTATATCCTGAGCCGAAGGGATATAAGATGGTCTGAGAGACGTATTGGTCGGAGTAAATAAACCATTCCCTGATGTAGTCCACCTTCCGCCGTTGGCCACTGTAACAAGACCTCTTACAGGAATCAGATTCACATCACCGCAAAGGGTTGTATCGTTACCTGCTGTTACAGTCGGAATCGGAGTAAGGATCATGGTAATGGTATCCGTCACAGCTGTACATACATCATGATCGGTAGAGCTTAAAACGAATGTTACAGAACCTGTGGTGATGTCCGAAGGACTGATCATGTATGTTGTATTCAGCTGACCAGGAGCCGCAAAGGTACCGGCGCCGTTTAAGGCAGACCAGATTGTTCCGGAGTTTTCACTATACCCGTTCAGTATTACCGTTTCTGCGTCTGAGCATAGGTCAAAGTCTCCTCCTGCCAGAACTCTTATATCCTTAAACGGATTCTTGGTAAGCACTACATAATCAGAATATACCTTACAATCCGGATTGCCGGTGGAAGTCAGCTTGACAATGACGGTTCCATGCGCTTTTTCGGAAGGAGAGAAGGTATATATCGGATTTACAATAGCCGGGTTGGATATGGTTCCGCCGCTTGTCGTTGACCAGAGAATACCTGCAGAGTTATGATAGGAGCCGTTGAGTTGTATATTACCGGCATCATAACAGAATTCCGTATCCGCTCCGGCTATGACTACCGGCGCAGGTCTGAATGATACATCGAGTGCATCCTGTACCGCAATACAGTCTCCGTTGCCGGTTGTAACAGCTGTAAGAGTGATATTGCCGGCAGCTGTATCCTGTGCTGAAGGAATATAAACCGCATTCGCTACATCTGCGGAAGGCTGGAATACACCACTACCTGAACTTCTCCAGATAATACCGGAAGCAATAGTATAGGTACCACCCAGCTGGATATGATCAATATCAGCGCATACATCTTCATCTGTTCCGGCATCTACTGTCGGAGCAGGAGTGAAATGAACACGAACAGTATCGTATACAGGGAGACAGGTACCGTTGCCTGTCGTAGTTGCTGTAAGTAATACAGAGCCGTTGCCTATATCCGAGGTATTGGGCATGTACGAAGTCTGAAGGTTGGATTCGTCAGAGAATCCTGCCTGATTTGTCGGACTCGTCCAGTTAACTCCGGTAGCAATCTTTACCAGAGCTTCCAGGCTGACAGCGCCTGAGTTTGCACAGATTGTTTGCGGAAAACCAGCATCTACTTCTGGTATAGGAGTGAAGTCGACTCTGACCCTGTCACTGACAGGTTTACACAGGTCATTGTTAGTGGTCACAATGGTCAGAATGACTGAATTATTGTTTTTGTCAGCCGTACTTGGTGTATAAGTTGCGTTTCTGTCTGTTGCCGAGCTGAAGGATCCGCTGCCGGAAGTGCTCCAGCTGATGCCTCCGGCAATAGTATAATCGCCGCTCAGAGAAATATTTGTTACATCCTTACAGTGAACCATATTGCTTCCGGCTGTTACAGTAGGAATCGGATCAATCGTCAGTGCCAGCTCATCAAATTCAGCCGGACAGTCACCGTTTCCGGTAGTTGTAAGACGTAAAGTGACCATATTGGACGCTATATCAGCAGCAGAAGGGATGTATCTTGCTCCGAGAGCAAAACGGTTTGGAGAAAATACTCCGCTGCCATTAGTGGACCATTCACCGCCCTGAGCGACATGGACGGAACCGGCCAGCTGGACAAATGCACTGTCTCCGCATATTCTCAACGGATTTCCGGCAGTCGCTGATGGTCCGTCTGTAAATGTAATCTGTACCAGATCGGACACCGGTAAACATGTTCCCTGGCTGGTGGTTTCAAATCTTAACCGGACGATCCGGTTGGTCCGGTCATCCGCAGAAGGAGTATAGACAGGCGTTAGAGAAGTTGGGTTATTCAACGAGCCGTTCCCTTCTTCAATAGACCATTGTCCGGCAGTTGCTATAGTATAATTTCCGCTTAGGGAAATTGTCGGTATGGTAGCACAATATGATCTGTCAGGACCGGCATTGATAGTCGGAGCAGGTGTAAAGCTTACTGTTAACGTATCGGTTTTTTCTTTACAATATCCGAAGGCCGGTGAAGTGATAGTAAACAGGATCGTTTGTGACACGACATCCTGAGATGTAAAATAATATCTGGCGTTACTTAATGTATTATTATCAAAGGATCCTGTACCCTCAGCCTTCCAGATGATACCATTGGTATAATCTGCAGTTGCATTCAGCTGCACATATTCTTCATTGGCACAGATAGTCTGGGCTGCTCCTGCATCCAGTTCAGGACCTTTTTCGAATACGATTACAATACTGTCAACACCAGGGGCACATAGTCCGTCATTGATAGTTTCCAGGTGCAACTTAACAGAACCAGTGAGTATTTCAGATGGAGCAGGCTGATAGGTTGCATGCAGACTGTTGCGGGAAGGCGCAAACGTTCCCAGGCCGCCAACCCAGGTACCCGGACTTCCTGATCCTTTCAGGGTAACAGGAAGATCGCTGTCACACACAGTCATATCATTACCTGCTTCGATCGGCGGCAAAGCGGAGAAACTGATATTGATTGCTTCGGTAAGCGCTTTACAAAGTCCGTTACCAGTTGTGGTGACATATACAGTAATGATATTGCCTGCCGTATTTTCGGAATTATCCGGCTGATAAATTGTCATGGCTGAGGTTGGGTTTGTAAAGGTTCCCAAGCCGCCACTCCAGGTAACTCCTGTTGCCACAGTATATGAAGAGCTCAGGTCTATATTCTGAAGACCGGTACATACAGAAAGGTCACTTCCTGCTGTAAGAGTTGGCGCCGGAGTAATATTGATAACCACTACATCATTGCGGGATGCACACGCTCCTTCTGCAAGTGTTGTGAGGGTAAGATTGGCCCGTCCTGCTGCAATTTGCGAAGGAGAAGGTGTAAATATGGCATTCAGGTCACTGGCAGCAGGAGTGAAGGTGCCGGATCCGGATCCGGTTGACCAGATTACATTGCTTGCATTGGATATAACTCCGTTTAGGTGTATCCCGGCTGTATCTGCGCATACGGTAAGATCACTGCCGGCATTAACAACTGGTTCGGGTTGAATCGTTACGGTCATCTGGTCATCATATGCCTTACATGTTCCGTTGCCTGTGGATGTAAGTGTAAGAACAACAGACCCTGCGGCAATATCTGAAGGACCTGGATGATAGTTGGCATTTACTGAATTAATACTCGGAGAGAAGTTTCCATCACCATTGGTACCCCATTGACCACCGGAAGCAATGCTGATCGCTCCGTTTATGGTTACCTCTCTGGCATCAGCACAAATTGTTACATCGTCTGATACTGAAACTGTCGGGATATCTGTAAAGGTGACGATTAAATGAGAGCTTACAAAATTACATGAGCCGTTCTGGGTAGTAGTCAGGGACAGGGTTACTGTTCCAGCCAGAGTATCTTGTGAGCTTGGAATATAACTTGTAACCAGATTCTCATCATCGGAAAATGTTCCGCTTCCGGATGAGCTCCAGATTCCTCCGCCTGCATTTCTTACTGAGCCGTTCAGAGATATCAGATCACTGTCTTTACACAGTGTCTGCGCAGGACCGGCATTCGCTTCCGGTTTAGGTTCAATAGTAACAATAATTGCATCTGAAACAGACGTACATACGCTGTCAAGGTCAGAAGTCAGTGTAAGAATAACGGAACGATTGGCAATATCTTCCTCCGAGTGGATATACCGTGCATTGATCGTATTGGCATCAGGTGAGAAGTAACCTGATCCGGAAGTTGTCCAGATCCCTCCTCCTGCATGAGTGACAGAACCTCCGGGAACGACAGCTTCAGCATCGGAGCATATTGTTACATCGCTGCCAGCATTGACAATTGGTGCCGGCAATATAGAAATAGTCAGTGCATCAGATACTGCGTTACATGTCCTCATGGATGTTGTAGTCAGTGTAAGAGTTACCTGACCTGCTGTTTTATCTGTACCGGAAGGAACGTAGGTAGCATCCGTATGCGTAGCGCTTGGAGAAAAATAGCCGGTTCCTGAAGTGGTCCATATCGCAGCGTCGGCATGAAGTATTCTGCCATCCAGACGAACACCGGTGTAATCAGCGCAAATGGTGGAGTCACTTCCCGCCATGACAATCGGCTGTGGTGTAAATGTTACCGTCATCGTATCCGCAACCGGCTTACAAAGGCCGTTTAACGAGGATGTGAGAATCAGGTTTACAGAGCTATTGGCTGTATCTGCGCCAGAAGGAATATACGATGCATTAAGATCTGTATCAGAAGGTATAAAATGTCCTGTACCGGTACTGGTCCACACTCCACCGCCGGCAATACGAACGGTACCATTGAGCGGTATAGAAGTGACATCGGCACACAGAGTACGATCAGGCCCTGTGTTTACAGTAGGAGCCGGGTTAATGGTGACTTCTACCGTGGAAGATTTGCTGCGACACTGACCATTGTCGGTAGTAATCAGTGTCAGATAGGCTTTCCCTGCTAATATATCGTCTTCTCCGGGTATGTATCGGGCATTCAGATCAGTGGAGGAAGGTGCAAATGTACCTGAGCCTGAACTGCTCCAGCTGACTGTTGAAGAAACCGTTACGGATCCGTTTAGCTGGACGAAAGCAGTATCCGCACAGACAGTGGAAGGATATCCCGCATCAACAGTGGGAGCAGGAGTTATGGTAAGTGTCAGGACATCACTTACCGGATTACAGGTTCCGTGTCCGGTAGAAGTAAGTGTAAGTGTTATCTGACCATATGCTCTGTCTGCCGAAGAAGGCATGTAAGAAGTAACGGTGGTGTCAAACTTAGGAATAAAAGAGCCTGTACCGCTTGAATGCCAGGTTCCGGAATATGCGTTATGCACTATACCCGAAAGGTTGATCATGGCCGAATCCGCACATATAGTCAGATCGGTTCCGGCGATAACTACAGGTACAGGAGTTATTGTTAGTTCAACAGTGTCGCTGATTGCATGGCACAAGCCATTACCAGTAGTTGTAGCAATCAGATAGACAGTACCACTGGTGGTATCAGCATTACTTGGAAAATAAGTAGGATTTAATGAGGCAGGGTCTGCAAAAGCTCCTGTACCTGATGTGCTCCACAGCACGCCTTGTGAGACTGTGATGCTGGAGTTAAGAGATACAGATGCGGCGTCTGCACAAATAGTAACAGGACTGACTACTGTAAGAGTAGGTGCAGGTGTCAGTGTTACAATTCGTTGCGAAAATACCGGCTTGCAAAGACCATTATCGGTAGTTGTAAGTGTAAGAGTAACAATGCCATTCAGACTATCCTGGCTGCTGAATGTATAAATACTGTTTAATAAAGTCGGATTGTTAAAGAAACCAGTACCACTGGTCGACCAGATTCCTCCTCCGGCCCCGGATATTTTGCCGTTTAGCTGAAGAGTTCCGGCATCCGCGCATATAGTAGTATCATTTCCGGCATCAGAGGTCGGAATACTGTTGATGGTAAGAACAAGTGTATCGCGAACGGGCTGACATGTTCCGTTATCTGTAGTGGTAAGAATGAGATTAACTCTTCCGGCTGCTATGTCTGCTTCAGATGGAATGTAAGAAGTTGCTGCAAGAGAATTGCCGGGAGTAAAAGCTCCCGTGCCACTTGTGGACCAGATGATGCCACCGGCGACTGTATAAGTTCCGTTGAGGGCTACATACGAAGAATCCCCGCATATTCCGATATCATTTCCCGCATTTACAGTTGGGGCAGGAGTGATCGTGTATACTACCTGGTCAGATACAGGAGAACAGATTCCATTGTTGGTAGTCGTTATGGTAAATGTAATACTGCTTAATGACCGGTCGGCCTGACTAGGCGTATAAGTCGTACTTGATGAAGTCGGACTTCCGAATGATCCGCTTCCATTGCTTGTCCATTGTACCCCTCCGGCATTTTCCATAGAGCCATTTAGATTAATTGTGCTGATATCAGCACAAACGCTCTGATCAGGACCGGCGTTTACTTTTAATTCAGGAGTAAGTGTTACCACGAAGGTATCACTGGCAGATGAACAATATGCATTTCCGGTTGAAGTCAGAATAAACTCAACGTGTCCGGCAGCTCTGTCATTTGCGTTGACCTGGTAGCTTGTATTCAAGGCTCCCGGATTGGCGATTGTACCACCGCCATTGTGTGTCCAGGTTCCGCCCGTGGCATTGCTAACCTGACCGCTCAGGTTGATTGTTGTACTGTTTCCGCAGATCTGGGTATTATTCCCTGCGTTTACAACCGGACCATTGGGAATAGTAATGGTAACCTGATCTGAAATAACAGGGCAGGCTCCGTTCGGTACAGTAGTCAGAGTAAGAGTTACTGAGGAGCCATACTCAGATGGTGCCGGTGTATAAGTGGCTTTATGATCACTGGCGCCCGGGCTGAATGTTCCGCTTCCGCCAGACCATATGGCTGCTGAGCCCGATCCGTCAAGCTGTACAGGAAGGTCGTTTGTACATACTGTCTGGTTATTACCTGCATCGACTGTAGGTACTACGGTAAATGTGATAACCATAGAATCACTTACTGCCTGGCAGACATTGTTGCCTGTAGATGTTGCTTTTAATTTTACGGCTCCGTCAAGACGGTCCTGATTGGTTGGCTGGTATACTGCGTTAAGGCTACTGGCATTTTGTATAGTGCCGTGTCCTTTTAGCACAGACCAGGTAACTCCTGCAGCATTAGTTACGGTGGCATTCAGCGGTACACTGGTAATATTGCCACAGACAGTCTGATCCGCTCCGGCATCAATAACAGGTACAGGTAATATTGTGGCGGTAATCTGGCGGGAAACCGGATTACATGTACCGTTATTTGCGGTTGTAACGGTAAGATTCACAGATCCTGCTGCGATTTCAGCCGGAGTAGGAGTATAGGTTGTTACAAGACTGCTTGTATTAGAAAACGAACCGTTTCCGCCTGACCATGAACCGCTGGTAGCAACAGTTACACTGGCATTCAGATTGACAACAGGGTTGTCGGCGCATACGGTTATATTGCTGGCTGTTATGGCAGGTGCATCAGTAAAGGAGATTGTCACCTGATCGTCTACTGCCTGGCAGTTGCCGTTGCCTGTAGTTGTTAATGTCAGCGTAACAGATCCGGCGTTGATTTCTGCAGTGGTAGGTCGATAAGTAGTCGAAAGGGCAGACTGACTCGGTACAAATATTCCGTTGCCTCCGCTCCAGGTTCCTCCGGTTGCTCTGGTAACGCTGCCATTTAGCTGAATGTCGGAATTATTGGAACAAACGGAAAAATTATTTCCCGCATTTGCAGTCGGTGCAGGAGTAAAGGTTGCCCGTAAGGTATCAGTTACTGCATTACAATTTCCGTTGCCCGTTGAAGTAAGAATAAGTTCAATACTTCCGCTTGTTACTTCGGTAGCTGTTGCTGTATATGTACCACTTAAGCTGTTTGGATTCGGGTTGAAAGTTCCGGGGCCTGACCATGTACCACCGGTTGCTCCGGTTACCGACCCGCTCAGGTTAACTACAGGATTATTGATACAGATAGACTGGTCAGCTCCTGCATTTACTATCGGAGCATCAGTAAATCGAATAGTAACTGTATCTGTAACGTTGTTACATGAAGTCTTGGATGCGCTTAAAACAAGGTTTAATGAACCGGCTGCAAGTTCGTTTCCGGTAGGGATATACGTAGCATTCAGGGTGTTTCTGTTAGGAACAAACAAACCGGCTCCGCCAACCCATTGCTGTCCTGTAGCTCCGGAACCCACGGTGCCGTTAAGACTCACCGAAGGATTGTTTTTACAAACACTCTGATCCGGACCGGCATTTGCTGTCGGAGCGGGAGAAATGGAAATAATAAGCGTATCTCTTGCCGGTGGGCATATTCCATTGTCTGTTGTGCTGGCAATTACGGAAGCCAGACCCAGCGAAATTTCAAAACTTGATGGTGTATAGACGGTATTAATAGACGTATTATTAGAGAAAGTTCCAAAACCTTCCCACAGAACCTGAGTAGCTCCTGTTAGCTGGGCCTGAAGAGAGGCGGAAGGATTGTTACCGCATACGGATCTGTCATTTCCTATATCGATACCCGGAGCAGCCGTGAATGTGATTCTCAATGAATCTCTCACAGGAATACAGTTACTTTCAGCAGATTCGAGATATAAGGTGACAGAGCCTGCACTTATGTCGGTAGCAGTAAGCGCATATGTTGTGGTAAGCGCATTAGGATCAGCGATTACACCTGTACCACCTGACCAGGTATGGTTAGCAGAACCGGTGACCTGACCATTCAAAGTGATTTCAGTGCTGCTGTTACATGCAACCTGATCCGGACCGGCATTTACTAACGGAACATTGGTAAAATTCACCGTAACATTTTGGGAAACAGCCTGACAGTTTCCATTGCCTGTTGTGGTTGCCCTGAGTGTTACCGAGCCTGAATTTAATTCAGCGCTTGTCGGTGAGTAGGCCGGAGTCAGACTGTTAGGATTGGTGAAACTTCCATTTCCCCCTGACCAGGCTAAGCCCGTAGCCACATCTACTGTAGCAGTCAGGTTAACAGTCGGATTGTTTTTACAAACGGAAAGAGGAGATGTTGTTTCAATCTCCGGAGCCGGGGTATAGGTTACGGTTACCAGCCTTGTTTGCTGGGCGCAGGCTCCGTTGCGATTTATTGTAAGCGTAAGCTCTGCTGATCCGGCTTCAATTTCGGCTGGAGCAGGTGTATATCTTGGATTAGGAATCGAGGTATTATTAAATGACCCGGCTCCACCAGACCATGTCAATCCGGTAGAGTTAGTTACAGTAGCGCTTAAATTGGCGACAGCATTGTTGGCGCAAACTTCTACATCAGATGTAGTGATAATCGGGAGATTATCAATTCGTATTGTCAGCTGGTCAGATTGAGGAGGGCATAAGCCGGTTCCTGTTGTGGTCAGTGTAAGAGTTACTTGTCTGTTAGCTATATCCTGTTCGGAGAGTGTATAGGTACCTTTCAGATCAGTAACATCGGAAAAGGTTCCGGTACCGGAGGTAGACCATTCTCCGCCAAGGGCATTTACAATCACTCCGTTTAGCTGATATACAGGGCTGGCATCACAAATTATAGTATCATTGGCTATCCCGTTGCCAACTCCATTGTCTCCGTTTGCATCAACTACAATATCATATGTTGAAAAAAGAAGCTTTTCTTTTACTGTCTGGGCATGCCACCATGTATTGATCGTTCTTTCATTACCAAAACCGCTGCCTGATGCCGGCCAGGTATGACAACCGTTTGTACTGAGGCATCCTGCCAGATTAACCTCGCCGCCGACCTGGCTGTCATCCCAATACAACATTGGGGGGGGGCCGGTTGGCCGGACCAGCTCAACAATATAGCCGTTAGGGTGAAACTCAACATCAAAAAGCGGTAAGTGCGTAAGCCCGTTCAGGAAGTTAACTTCCATATCAATTTCACTTCCCGCTGTTATCAGGTTATTTTTGCCATCACGTCCGTCCCAGCGTACACAATTGTGACCGACAATAGCATCTTTGACAGAAATAATACGGTCCCGCGTATTGGGCTGAAATCCGGCAGGTGCTTCAAAATCCAGCAATATCTCAATAGTTCCGCTTTGATCGGTATATACATTAATGCAATAATCACTCTCAGAGCATCCGGAAACCGTTGAAGGTTGGGTGAGATTTCCAAATGTACCGGTAGGGTAGCAGCTGATATCAGGATTGTTCAGGAATATTTTGTACTGAGGATAGTTAACATTGCCATTTTCGGACTGTCTGTCGGAGTTGGAATTTCCCGTATTACGAAGTCCGCTGGAGTTGGCGAAAACAACGAACCCGTATGGCATCATACCATTAAAATCGAGGGAAGTTACAATACCATCATCCGAATATATGTACATCTTTCCGTTAAAGGGATTCCTGCTACCGTTACACTGAAGGTCCCATGCTCTGGACCATAGCCTGCCCGGAATGATTTGGTTGCTGGCAGAGGTTACGGTGATATCAAAGTAGCTGAATACTCTTTTGACAGGATTAATTTCAGTTGCCGGGCGATCGCTGCGTTTAGGGTTAAATTCGATATGGTAATCCCCGGTTTTTGTGGGAGTAAAGGACAGAGCGCTATAGCCGCCTGTTCCTACTATGGCTGACGGGCCATTGTATGCGCTGGAATAATTTGCAATATATCCTGCTCCGGATGTTGGCACCGGATTGATTGTATTTCCGTTGATAAGAACAAACTCACCGTCCGGGTCTTTTATTCTGAAATGAACATCCTTGTCGTCTTGCCGGAAGCCAAAGTATACCTTTTCTCCGAGGTTACAGATCGTAAAGTTCAGACGGTGTTCTTCCGGACAGTCAAAAGTAGCAAATGGTCTTGTAAGCGTATTATTATCAAAAATCTGGATGTGTCCGTTATCCGTCGAACTAGGTGTAAGTTGTCGGGTTCCTTCTGCCAATACCATGAGTGGCATGAAGAAAAAAGCTAAAATGTGCCAACAGTTATATCTTCTCATTTCAATAAACATTTTTGCGAAAAGCAGGTTGAGCCGTACTTCCACCGAAAGTATACGAGGGGAATCGAGAGGAAGGTTTTGAAAAAAAGTAAAAAAAGTAGGTGCCTAAGACTGAGTTTTATACTTTTGACTGATTGTGATTGTGTTATAATAGTGAAATATTTATCCCCAATTACCGATTAAGTGATTTTTACATATATCCTATAAAAAAAGCTATTGATGGGTTAAACAGGCAGAGTTGTCTAAAGATTGAGACGGATATCTCAGGGCGGCTTTACCTGTAGGAATGATGTGCGTTAGATATTTTTTAATAACTTTGAACGTAGTCTTATACGTTTATAATTTTAATAGTATCTTACTGAGATTTTTGAAATCTCAGAGTGTTTTGTTTTGATATATGCTTAATTTAATAAGATATCTGGGTATTCTTACCGGACTACTTATGCTGGTCGGAGCAGGACATGCCCAGGACCCTGTGTTTTCACAGTTTTATGCATCAGGGTTGTATCTGAATCCGGCTATGGCAGGAGTAGAACCAAACTGGACGCTGTCGATGAATCACAGAAACCGTTGGGTAACCAGTGCGAGTGATCCGTATGTGACAACTCAGGCATCTCTTATCATGCCTTTTTATAATAAAGATGTAGATCAGAGACATTGGGGGGGGGCAGGTATATCTGTATTTATTGACCGGGCGGGTTCCGGATTGTTCAAAACAACCGGAGTCAATGCATCGATGGCATATAACGTGCCCGTTTCCAGCATGCACAGCGTGTTGCTTTCTGCACAGCTGGGAGTGCTGTATAAGGCTCTTGGCCGGGATCTGCAATGGGGTGAGCAATACAATCCTGACAGTCCGGGCGGGGTAGATGTTGCGACCGGGCCGACGGAATTTTATAATTCGAAATTGATGCCTGATGTCGGAGCCGGATTTATGTATTACTATAATGCGGGCAGAAATACGAACCAAAAAGGCGCGAGCGCATACCTGGGACTGGCTGCTAACCATCTTAATGAACCGAATGAGTCACTGATACCCGGAGAAATAACTCCATTGCCTATCATGATTAAAGCGCATGCAGGATTTGAAGCAAGTATTTCATCCAGATTCAATATATCTCCCAATGTGATCTATGCTGCACAGGATCAGTTTCATCAGCTGAATGCAGGAGCCTATTTTACTTTCAATTTTTCCTTTCATGAAAACATATATGTTCCAAAGGCATTAATTCTCGGGGGCTGGTATAGGCTTGAGGACGCTGTTATTGCGAGTATTGGCTTAAGCAATGATTATTTTACTCTGGGATTTAGTTATGATATGAATTCAAGTCACTTGCGATATCCGTCATACAGCAAAGGTGCCTATGAAATTTCATTGAAGATAACCAAGCCGCATCCTTCAAAAACAGTGCGATTTTATACCCCCAGAATATAACTATTATGCAAAACTGACGTTCAAAAAGGCATGAAGAGATTCCTTTTGTTGTATTGGCTGTTTATTCTTGTTCCATTTAATGAAATTTACGCGCAAAAGGCGACTGAAGAAGAAGATCCTTATAAAGCGGGCACTTCAGTCAAAAAGGCGAGAGAAGCGGTAAGCGTTGCAGATAAATACTTTGATAATTTCGAGTATTATCTGGCAGCTCAGGAGTATTCCAGAGCAGTCAGTGAAGATCCTGAATATATATATGCGATTTATTACCTTGCTGAGTCATACCGTCTGTTTTTTAACTACGACGATGCCAAGAAGTATTACAGGCTCATTCTCGAAAAAAATAAAGAAGCCTACCCGCTCGCCCGATACTGGTATGCCAATATGCTTAAGAATAAAGGGCAGTATGCAGAAGCGCTCGAAAACTTTGAAAAGTTTCTGATTGAATATCCTGATGCAGGTCTGAATGCAAAGCAGCTGAAAGAGAAAGCAAGAATAGATGCTGACGGTTGTATACTTGCAATGCATGAGCTGAAAAAGCCTGTACGGAATTATAACTTCCATGTGCTTAAGTCTCCTCTGAATACCGAGGCTTCCGAATATGCTCCGGTTATATTCGGCAATGATACGACCATTGTGATTACATCAGCCAGAATCGGTACAGTAGGTGATAAGGACTTTAATGTACTGGGTGGAAAGTTTTCTGATTTTTTCCGGTTCACCAAAGGAAAGGATAGTACCTGGCATGTATTCAATTCGGATGATAAATTCAAAGATCTGAATACCGCTTTTAATGAGGGATCCGGCTCATTTACTGCTGACAGAAAGAAATTTTACTTTACCAGAGCTGATGAGCGGAATATTAGCCAGGACTACATAGATTATATGCCCGCTATCTACGTTTCCAGGTTTGAAAAGGGAAGATGGTCCAAACCTGAACGCCTCAATGAAAACATCAATATGAGGGGAGAGTATAATGCGGAGCCATCCATATCACCCAATGGAGATACGCTGTTTTTTGTTTCCAAGCGCCCGGGAGGGAAGGGGCAGCATGATATTTATTATAGTGTCAACAGGGAAAGCGGGGAAAACTGGCTTCCGGCGGTAAACCTTGAATCAGTTAATACGCCGTTTATTGAGAAATCACCCTGTTACTACGCCAAAGAGCAAACCTTGTTTTTTTCAAGTAATGGTCGTGAAGGTTTTGGCGGGCTGGATATCTTCAAAGCAACCGGAAAAGGATTTGATGATATTGACAATATAGGTCTGCCATTCAATTCCCATATGGATGATTTCTATTTTGTATTAGGTGAGGAAAAAGGATTTCTGGCTTCAAACCGTGAAGGCGGGCTGGGCAATGACGATATTTACTTTTTCAATATTAAAAGTAGTGAGGCTATTGTTGCGGAAGTAAATAAGGATTCGCTGCTGGCAGAGATAAAACGAGATACGTTGTATTCGGTAGCTTCGGTATCTGATCACGAAAGTCAGAGTAGAAATGATGCAAATACCATAAAATCAGCAACGCAGGATGAGGAGGAATACCTTACCTCTGCTTTTAATATGGTTAGTGATCAGCCGATTGAGATTAAAAGTATTTCTATAACCGGAAGGGTATTGATAGGAGGAACGAATATGCCTGCTTCTGATGTGGAAAATAAGCTTCTTGATAAAGATGGAAGGGTTATAAAAACGACAAGAACAAATGCTGAGGGGCAGTTTCGTTTTGATAACCTTCCGATAGAAGATTATAAGGTAGAGATAGAGGATAACGACCCGAGGCTGACAGGTGATGTAAAGTATCTTATTGAAGATGTTCAGGTAAAAACCTCTGCTCATGAAGTTTCCAAGAAGCTGTTTGAGAATATTTATTTTGGTTTTGATAAATTTTCATTAAGACCCGAAGCGAAAAAAGTATTAAAGGAACTGGCTGAGTATTACAAGCAAAATCCCGAAATTCAGATCGAGATGAATGCAAATACGGACAGCTACGGAAGCAGTGAATACAATAAAATGCTTGCCGGGAAGAGAGGCGAAGCAGCGCTGGATTTTCTTATACAAAGAGGAGTCGATAAATCGGCGCTTGTTATCAACGCTCTCGGGGAAACAAAGCCTTTGGCAACGAATGATAACGCAGCCGGAAGGCAGCTTAACAGGCGAGTTGAGTTTCATATTATCGGAGGACCGGGATACATAGCTAAGGCTATGACCTATATAGCAGATCCCAATGCAAGCCTTGAGCAGATTGCTCAAAGATTCAATATGACTGTCGACGAACTGAAGGAAATGAATGCAATGAAAGGTGAATATCTTGAGGCATATCAGCCATTGAGAGTGCGTCGTACCGGAGATGCGGATATAGTGGCTCCGATTACTCTGGCAATGATTCAAAACGCAGCGCCTGATTCAACTGAGGGTTCTGGTAAGAGACTTGAGCTTCGTCAGGAGAATCCGGAAAGCCATATTCGAAGAAAAACACTGAAAGAAGGAGAGGACTTTTTTATTGTTGCTCCACAAAATACACTGTTTTCTATTGCCCGATTGTTTGGGATGTCCCTGGATGAGCTTAAGACAATTAATAACCTTGCTTCTGATCGCATTTTTATCGGACAGAGGCTGATTGTAAAAGTAAGTTATTCGCAGGAGCAATTGAAAAACTGGCAGTATGTAGTCAAGGAAGGCGATAGCATGGCATCAATTGCGAAAAAATTTGGACTGTCCATAGATGAGCTTATTGCACTCAATGGTCTGACAGGTTATAAGCTCTACGAAAACATGATACTTCGTGTACGATAGATGCTGGATTAATATTAGGTGCTTTCTTTGCAATGTATCCTACAGTTGTTTTTAACAGATAAAAGGAGAAAGTTTAAAGCTTAAGGCTCAAAGGTTACGGTGGGTGTTGGTAGGGACCGGAGTTAATCAAAATCCGAAGCGCCCTGATGGAAAGCAATGAGAAAAGATGAATGTTTGTCGTGCGGTAATCAGGGAAGTTTATTCTCGTTTTTTATGTCTTTGGCCGGAGACTACTAATTATTTTTTCTTAAAATCAACTATTGCGCGCTTGAGTATCAAATCCTGTTGAAATTAATAAAAGAGGGAGTTGGCTTGCCAACTCCCTCTTTTATTTAACGGGCTTTTATGATTCTTCCGTTAAGTTGAGCAGTACTGTTGCGTAATTCGACAAAGTAAACTCCGGGCTCAAGCTCTTCACCAATCATGATCATTGAGTGTGACCCGACTTCAACTTGTTTAACCGGCTTACCGGAAATATCAACAATTCTCAGTGTGGCATTTCTGAAAGCAGGCTGCTCAATATCAAGCCGTGTAGAACCCATAAATGGATTGGGGCGGGCAATGACAGAATGGAAGTGTTCCCGGTTCATTGATGTGACAAGTAGTATTGCTACTTCACTGTTCAGTCTGTTTGAATAGTGATCAACAAGTACGATCCTGTATGAAGTAGTCTGCGGAAGATTTTCCTCTTCATCTATATAAGAGTAACTGGTGTTGGTACCGGTACTGCCTGTTGCTGGTACCTGATCTATTGTAACAAACTCGCTACCGTTGATTGAACGCTGGATTTCAAAATGGCTTCCGTTATTTTCAGAGAGGGTTGCCCAGTCTATAAAAATATGGTTACCCTGGGGTGAAGCCGTTACTGTACCGAACTTAGAGATCGCGTCCGGTTGTGTTACGTTCAGATTGTTTAGTGTTGATACAGCCAGCACATACCAGGCGTTATGCGGCAGCCATTGTTCAATCCATCGCCAGTTTTGCCAGTTATTATCAGCAAAAGGTTTCCAGGCCAGATTGTTTTCATTATCGTCATCAGCAGATATACCGTTGCATATTCCACCTCTTATATTTGGCATGCCGGCACCGGAAGGGTAGTCCGGATAATTCTTATACCCATATCCGTATAGCATACATATTTCAAACGGATTTTTACCTAGTATCCAGTCCAGCTGGTTGAGAGCATACATGGTCATAGCATCAGTTCCCGGCTCGTATGCAGCATCCAGTTTTCTGGCAGCCATTAAAAAGGCGGTACTTAATGAAGCGATACGTGCGTTTTCTCCCTGCCACCAGTATCCGGTTTCATTGTTATGAGGAACGAAAAAGGCTTTTTTAAACTCACCATAGGTATTCGATGAGAATGCTCTCTGGTATTGGCGTAAATAATTAAACGGGTTCTCAATTTCTTCGGATATTTCGCGATACCAGGAAACAGACTTTGTAAGAAAGTCTGCAATTTCCGCATTCAGGCTCTGATCGATATCCATATAACTTACCAGAGCGACCATGGGCATGCCTTCATCGGCAGCATGGTAAAAGGGGCGTATCCCCGCTTCATCAGACTTTAGCCAGCCTTCCGGGCTCAAACGATTGAGTAGACGCTGAACTCTGTATTGCGCATCTGCCAGATAGTCACTCCCGCCGGTAGCTTTGTACAGTTCAACAGAAGCAAGTAATGCGCAATAATCATCAATGATGTTTTCTTCGTGGTTATTGGCATATTCAAGATTTTTGCTAGCATATCCGTTACCCGGAGATGTTAAATGAGCATAGGCTTTAACAGCGCCGTTCAGATATTGGGTGATGCTACTGTCCCCGGCATCGAGATTCATTGTATAAGCACGTGCCAGTGCTGCAATGGCTAAGCCGCCACCTTCCCGGAAAGCAGCCTGGTAATTGGCGCTTCTGGCTGCATTATTACCGGGAGCTCCCCATTCGCATATGGCTCTTGAGGATGGTGCATTACCCCAGTCATCAAAAATTGCTATGTAGAAATAGCCTTCAGGATCGAGGTTTCTTAACAGATAGTCTGCTCCCCAGGCTGCTTCTTCAAGTACTGTTGATGAATAGTTGCCAAATGAGGCTTCTGAAAGTTCCAGGGATTTTAACAGAGACCATACAACCATTGGAATTTGTTGCGGATTGAAATAATTGGCGTATGAAAGATGTGACATGTGTTTTCCCGGATCACCGTTTGCGTCCCACCAGCCACCATACACATTAGCCGTTCCTGTTCTGGCTCCGTGAAATGGGAGTGCTCTGTCACTGTTATGTGTGCTACGCATGCCGGTAAAGAAGTTTATGGCATCCTGTACCGTGGTATTGAACAGGAGATTCTCCTGAATTTCGAATGTATGCGATTGCATGGAGCCAATCTTTACAGTGTAGGTGCCTGGCTGATTATAAGCAGAAAAGTCAGCAGTCCAGAAATAACGGCCGGTCCATCCGGGAACAGCTCCGTTGTTTTCCAGAGCTCCGGTATAGACGACCTGATTCTGTTCATTAAGCAATTCAAATATTGTTACGGGAAAAGTGGCTGCACTTTGCTCCAGAATAGCCGTTTTGGGCCCCCTTAGCTCGTATCCCACCTGATTGATACGTATCGGACCGCTGGTCATATAAGGCAGCGCGTCGCCAATAATCAGATCATCGATGTAAAAAGTACCCGTATACCCCGGACTTTGACCCGGATTGACAAAGATTACGATCTTTGCGATCTGGGTTGCATTCACAGAGCCAAGGTTGCTGCTGAAGTCCAGAACATGGTTAACATAGTCATTTGATGCAGCTATTGTCCTGGAGAGCGGCTGACTATTGTTTGACTGTCCGTTGGCATCCACAATATCAATACGAAGACTGAAGCTTTGCAGGTTCCTTATTTTCAGCTGAATTACCGGATTAGCGGATATATTCTGCGGACGAAAGCTAAATTCCAGATTATTCCAGCCTGGACCTGCATTATTGGCTGTAACCTTCAATTCTTCATTTTCTTCGGTCAGAGAAAAAACGGAAGAAGGAACACTTTTCCACCCGGCATCCAGCACATTATCATTGAAATTTTCGATCAGACCTGTTTGCCCGAATACGCTGAAGGAGAGTAGTATAAACCACAAAAATGTATACCTCATAATGAACAATTTAATTAAGTTTTACTTATCATATCACCTGGATTAATTGATAAAATTAAAGAAAAAATTGGATTTTGCTCATTTATCAAAGGTCATTTTCAAACAGTAAATTGGTATAGGCATTTTGCAGTTCCCGCTGAGCATGCGCATCCTTTTGATTTATACTTACTTCAATGCCCTTTATATAAATATCTCTTGCGGTTTCCGGTTCATTAAAAGATTCATAAAGTTTGGCCGCATGATAATATGCCGGAAGATAGTCCGGAAAACGCAGGAGCAATGTTTCGAAATAAGATCGGGCGGTCATCGGAGCGTTTTTCTGGTATTCCAGAGCAAGGCCATATATAATAAATGGATCATCAGGATCTTGTTGATGAAAAGCCAGAAGTTGCTCCAGTCTGGGATTCGACATAATTTTGATTTTTTTGTTAAAAATGTAACTTCACAACGAAATTACAGTTTAAGTACACAAATCAATTCTATTTTTTAATATGAAAATACTTGTTTGCATAAGCAATGTTCCTGATACAACATCAAAAATTGCTTTTACTGATAATAATACAAAGTTAAATGCTGCCGGAATACAATATATTATTGGTCCATATGATGAATATGCACTTTCCAGAGCGATTGAATTGAAAGAGGCCCTTGGGGGCACCGTAACTGTTTTGAATGTGGGGGAGGCTGATACAGAGCCGACGATCAGGAAGGCGCTTGCTATAGGGGCAGATGATGCTGTCAGAGTAAATGCATTTCCGTCCGATTCCTGGTTTGTGGCAACCCAGATTGCGGAAATTGCAAAAGCGGAAAAATACGACCTGATTTTAATGGGACGTGAGTCGATTGACTTTAATAGTGGTCTTGTGCATGGCCTTGTTGCGGAAATGCTGGAGCTGCCGTCTGTTTCACCTGTAATGAAACTGGATATAAACGGCAATAAGGCAGTTATGACGAGAGAAATAGAGGGTGGCAAGGAAATAGTAGAGCTTGAGCTGCCTTTTGTAGCCGGCTGTCAGGAACCTATTGCAGAGTGGAAGATACCCAATATGCGCGGAATCATGTCTGCACGAACTAAGCCCCTCAAAGTGGTTGAGCCTGTAAATGTAGATGATTATACCCAAACCATATCATTTGAAATGCCACCTGCTAAAGGTGCGTGTAAGATGATTGATGCCTCAGAACCTGAAAAGCTGCTCGAGCTTCTGAAGAATGAAGCCAAAGTGATTTAATCCGGTGGAGGTGTTATTTTACCTATTTTTCTTTCTAATAATGTGAACTTTTAAATTTTAAAATGATATGTCTGTTCTTGTTTATATAGATTCCGCCGATAAGGAAATTAAAAAATCATCTTTTGAAGCAATATCCTATGCTGCTGAGGTTGCTAAAATGAAGAACACGGATTGCCTGGGATTTATTCTGGGGGAAGTGAGCGGGGATATTGGAAAGCTTGCCGGAAACTATGGTGTAAAAAAGGTATTTCAGTCAGAAGCATCTGAAGAATATACCAGTCAGGCTATTGCAACGATACTGGCTCAGCTTGTTGAAAAAAATAATGTCGATATCATCATTTTACCGAAATCTTCTACACTGGATGCTGCTGCGTCCCGCCTTGCGGGTAAGCTTAAGGCTGCAGTCATTGCCGGAGCAATTGAGCTACCAGACTTATCGTCAGGAGTGAAGGTAAAACGTTCTATATATACCGGAAAAGCCTTTGCATATGCTGTTGCCAGGACTTCCAAAGTTGTTCTGACTGTTGCGAAAAATGCTGTTCAGGCCAAGGAAACCGGGGGAAATGCAGATGTCGAAAAATTTACTCCGACTGTACCGGATTCTGATCTTAAGGTAAAGGTAAAAGAAGTAGAAAAAGCAAGCGGTGATGTGCTGCTGACGGAAGCAGATATTGTGGTTTCCGGAGGGCGGGGAATGAAAGGACCGGAAAACTGGGGTGTATTGGAAGAGCTGGCTAAGGCATTAGGTGCTGGTACGGGCTGCTCAAAACCGGTTTCGGATGTCGGCTGGAGGCCTCACCATGAGCACGTTGGACAGACGGGGGTAAAGGTTAGTCCAAATTTGTATATAGCATTAGGAATTTCGGGAGCAATTCAACATCTTGCAGGTGTAAACTCATCCAAAGTCATTGTTGTTGTTAATAAGGATCCTGAAGCACCTTTTTTTAAAGCAGCGGATTATGGAATAGTTGGTGACATCTTTGAGGTAGTGCCGAAACTTACCGAAGCGGCAAAAAAAATGAAATAAAGGTTTAAGTGGAGAAAATTAAATTAGAGATTCTCGGTCTGTCATCCAGTCAATCTCAAACCGGGTCATTTGCCTTGGTGTTGGGCGAAGAATCCGGCAATAGAAGATTGCCAATCATAATAGGAATGTTTGAGGCTCAGGCTATTGCTATTGAAATTGAAAAAATTGTTCCTAACCGGCCAATGACACATGATTTATTCAAGTCATTTGCTTCCGGTTTTAATTTTAATGTAGAAGAAATTGTCATTTCTGATCTGAGAGAAGGCGTTTTTTTTGCAAAGATTGTATGTTCTGACGGGATAAATACAATAGAAATTGATGCAAGACCTTCAGATGCAATTGCGATCGGATTGCGTTTTGATGTACCTATTTATACATTCGAAAACATCCTTTCCGAAGCCGGGATCGTACTGAGCGATATTGAGGAAGACGAAGAAGAGGATCAGGAAGAAGAAACGGATGAAGAGCTGACTGGCCAGGAGGCTGCACCCGCAAAAGAAGCTGGTGGAGCTGAAAAAAGTGCCGATAAAATTAAATTCAGTACCAATGATCAGCTGAAATCAATGCTGGAAGAAGCGCTTGCCAAAGAAGACTATGAAAGGGCTGCCAGAATCAGAGATGAGTTGAACAGACGAAATTAATATAACCAATAATCTCAATCAGCCTTCTTCGGAAGGCTTTTTTATTAAATTATCAATTTACAGATGAACACAAAAAAGATAGCAGTAATTGCCCATGACAGTAAAAAGGCAGATATGGTAAATTTTCTGGCTCAACGGGTGGATAAGTTGAAAGATTATTCATTTGTAGCAACCGGCACAACAGGGTCATATGTTGTAAAAACCGGTCTTAATGTCGAGCCGAAGCTTTCCGGACCGCTGGGGGGGGATGCACAAATAGCCGCTATGGTTGCTGAAAAAGAATTGGATATGGTAATTTTTTTCCGTGATCCGCTTGGCAAGCATCCGCATGAACCGGATGTTCAGATGTTAATGAGACTTTGTGATGTCCATGATGTGCCTCTTGCAACTAATCCCAAAACGGCAGATCTGCTTTTACGTGGTTATTTTGAAGCAGCAAAGTGATGATTAAACGTCTTTCAATAGTGTCCGCAAAATTTATTTGCGGACTTTTTTTTATCATTCTTCTGGCATCGCTTTGTTTTAAGGAAGCTGCGGACCCTGTCACAAATACTAAAAAGCTGATTGAACAATTAGAAAAATCAGCCTGCCTGATCAACGGGCAGATTTCTTTTGTCCTTCTGGATCCCCTGGGCAAGGTATTGGTAGAGCACAATCCTGATAAACTTTTGACTCCGGCATCGAACCTTAAGATTGTAACATCTTCGGCTGCTCTTGCCATTTTGGGTCCTGACTTTACTTTTGAAACCACCCTGGCTTATTCAGGAAATATCACCAGGGAAGGTGTTCTGGAAGGAGATATTATTCTTCTTGGCGGTGGAGATCCTTCTTTAGGAAGTGATCGTTTTAGTGGCTATCCTGATTATTTGTCGCTAATTAAGTTATGGGTAGCTGAAATAAAGAAACTCGGAATACTCCGGATTAACGGGGCTATTGTTGCAGATCCGGGCAATTATTCGACAAATCCTCTGCCGGATGGGTGGATATGGACTGATATCGGAAACTATTATGGAGCTGGCTCCGGTGGAATTAATATTAATGAAAACTATTACAGGCTTTATTTTAAGCCCGGGAAACCGGGGGATAGCGCAGCTGTATTAAGGGTTGTTCCTGAAATACCCGGTCTTACCTTTCTGAACAAGATGAAAACCGGAGCGATAGGTTCCGGAGATAACGGCTATATATACGGCGGCCCTTTTGCAACAGTTCATTATCTGAGGGGGACTATTCCGGCCGGCGTTAATGAATTTTCAATAAAAGGATCTATACCGGATCCTGCATATTTTGCTGCATATAATCTCAGGAAGCAGCTTCTTGCTGAAAATATTTCCGTTACGGGCAATGCGCTCAATGCCTCTATTGCTAAGAGAGTACATGTTTCGGCCAAATTGACTTCCATTTATAAAGCGCAATCTCCGCCGTTGAAATCTCTTGTAAAAGAGACCAATCACCAAAGTATTAACTTGTATGCCGAAGCAATGCTCAATGCTATCGGGAGGCAGGTAAAAGGATACGGCAGCGCTGAAACTGGTATTGAAGTTCTGAAAGAATGGCTGCTTACGAATGGTTACACCCTTCCGGGCGGAAAATGTGGTATTATTGACGGAAGCGGACTTTCCCCCGGTAATACAGTATCCACCAGGTTTCTGGCAAAGCTGCTTCATAAATCTAAATCAGATCCATTTTTTGTAAGCTCTCTTCCGGTTGCCGGTGTCAGTGGCACAATGAAAAATTTTGCAAGAAATACCAATGCTCATGGGAAAGTTATTGCCAAAAGCGGTTCTTTTAACAATGTAATTGGCTATAGCGGGTATCTGAAAACAAATGAGGGAGAGCTTCTTCCGTTTTCATTACTCATAAATAATTATGAGTGCAGCTTCGCTGAAATAAGAAAGGAAATAGAGCGCGTTTTACTGACGGCTCTTTAATAATTATGCCCAAAAGTCCTGACTTTTGGGCATAATTCAGATTATTTCTTTTGTTGCAGCTACGCTTTTTGCTCCGGGGTAGGTGGAAAAACCTCTTCTTCTTCCTCCTCTGTATTTTCTTTTTTAGGGAAAAGTACAGAAAGAATAATGGAACCAACCAGTATGGATGCAACAACTGCAAGCGCAACCAGCATATCAATTTTCAGGGCATCTACATGCGAAACAAGAAGCTTGAATCCGATAAAGACCAGGATAATAGACAGACCGTAATGGAGATAATGGAATAGCTGCATGATGCCTGCAAGTGCAAAATACAGAGAACGAAGCCCCAGTAATGCAAATACGTTTGATGTATAAATAATAAACGGATCATGCGTTACGGCAAGAATTGCAGGTATGGAATCCGCAGCAAAAATAATATCAGTCGTTTCGATAACCAGTACAACAATAAAGAGCGGTGTTGCATACAGACGGCTGTTTATTCTGGTAAAGAAGTTACCCTTGTCATATTTTTTTGATACGGGAATAAATTTGTTTACAAGTGAGATTATAGGGTTTTTTTCAGGATTGATCTCCTTATCCTGGCTGACAGCCATTTTGATACCGGTAATAACCAGAAAAGCGCCAAGTATATATATAGTCCATGAAAAATGCTCAATTAGTGTAACACCAACAAGGATAAATATGGCTCTGAAAAACAGGGCACCGACAATTCCCCAAAATAATACCTTGCGCTGATATTCAACAGGTACAGCAAAGTAATTGAATATCAGCATGAAAACAAAAAGATTGTCTACACTCAGAGATTCTTCTATGAGATATCCTGTCAGAAAGTGTACTGCTGCTTCCTGTCCTTTCCAGAAATAGACTACAATATTAAATGCTATGGCCAGACCAACCCAGAAAGCTGTCCACCATAAAGCCTCTTTGACCTTAACTTCATGATTGTTTTTATTCAGTATTGCCAGATCAAGAATCAGCATACCCAATACAAAAATGTTAAATACAACCCAGAAAGTAAGATTTTCCATTTAATTTAAAACACAAAAGTAGTTACGATAGAAGTGAGATCACAAAACAAATCAATTTAACAGGTTTTTTTGACTCTTAAAAGGAAGGATCAATAATTTTATAAGGCTGTTACTCCTGCGCAGATCGTTGTTCTTCCTCTTGCAGTTTTTGCTTTTTTCGCTCTTTCAGATAGGTTCTGATCACCGGAATCCAGGTTATAATAACAATACCGATAATAAAATATTCCAGATAGTCTTTGATCTGAGGAAAAACCTCAGCAATAAAATACCCCGCTAGTACCAGACTGAACGTCCAAAGGAAACCACCGGAAATATTGAAGAACAGAAACTTTTTAAAATTAAACCCTACCATTCCGGCAAAGATGGGAGCAAACGTACGTATAATAGGAAGAAATCTTCCCATTACTAAGGCAAAGCCACCGTGTTTTTGAAAAAATGCTTCAGCAGCAACGATGTATTTTTTTTTAAATAAAAGAGAATCCTTCCTGTTGAATAGAGTTTCCCCGACTTTTCTGCCGAAAATATAACCAAGAAGGTTGCCAAGAATGGCTGCCAGCCATATCATGGCACATAAGAGAAATACATTTGTATCGATATACCCGGTAGAGCATAAAATTCCGGCAGTAAATAAAAGTGTATCTCCGGGAAAGAAAAAGCAGAAAAATATTCCGTTTTCTGCAAAAATAATCAATAATATAAGGGTAACACCACCAAAAAGGATAAGCTTCTCCGGATCCAGTAATTGTTCAATTACTTCATGAATGTATTCCATATCAATGTTTATCTACTACTATATAACACCTATGAGAATAGTTGGGTTAATCCCAAAAAGAACGATCAAGGTTACAAGGACTATCAAAACTACCTGATAAACAAGATTAAGCTTCAGACTGGTCTGAGCCGGTGTGTGCTCAGAAACAGCTTCTTTACCATACATCGCGATAATGATTTTGAAATAGTAGTATACACTTATGACAGAGCCGATAACAGCAACAATTACCAAAGCTGTATATCCGGCATTCAATACGGCGGCAAACAGATAAAACTTTGCAAAAAAACCGACCGCAGGCGGGATACCTGCCAGTGAGAACATAGCAACAGTCATTACAATGGCAAGCAGGGGCTGCTTTTTTGCTAAACCGTTGAAAATATCAAAATCCTCGCTGTTTTTTTCTTTACCTACTGTATATAAAATGAAAAAGGCGGTCATTGTAGCCAGTGAGTAAGATCCTGCATAGAATAATAAGGCATTGGTGCTGCGTTCGTCGAGTACAAGTAATGTCATCAACATATATCCGGCCTGGCTTATACCTGAGTATGCCAGCATTCTTTTCACACTTGTCTGGCCGACTGCCATAATATTGCCTGCGAGAATTGTTGCAATGATAATTATAGAAAGTATTGAGGCCCATTCGGCGTTAAGTTCCGAAAGCGCAAATCCAAATAATCTGTAAAATGCTCCGAAAGCGGCTGTTTTTACTATGGATGCCATGAAGGCTGTAATCATCATTGGAGAGCCCTGGTATACATCAGGAGCCCAGAAATGAAAAGGAACTGCAGATACTTTGAAACATAATGCTATTATCATGAAGATGATTCCGGTGTATAAAATTCCGGAAGTTTCACCGCCGCCATTGGCCACATATTCTTTTATAGCTCCAATGTCAAATGATCCCGAAGCGCCATATATCAACGTAATACCAAACAAGAGGATACCAGTAGTGAAAGCTCCCATCATAAAATATTTCAGGGATGCTTCATTGCTTCGCAAGTCGCTTTTTCTGCTTCCGGCAAGGATATACAATGGTATTGACATTACTTCAATCCCGATAAACAACATAACAAGACTGGAGAATGAAACCAGAACGAGAGCGCCCACAGAAGAGAACAAAATAAGGGCGAACTGATCCGCCATATTAAACTCAGACTTATATTGTTCCTGACTTAAAATCATCCATAAAAAAAGCAATCCGAGAATCAGGCTGCTGAATGCCACCGAGTAATTGTCAACAACCAGCATGTCAAAGTACACTGCCGGGGCATTCCATTCACATACTGTAATGCCCAGAGCCAGCAGAAGGCCACCCAGAACAATCGGAAATAATATTTTTCTGTAGCCAAGAATGTCGGAAAGCATGGATATTATCCCAAGTACCGCAACAACAATTAATGTCTTCATGCTTATTTCAGAGAATAGGTATTTTTAATTACATCAATAATAGAAACAACTGCAGGTTCGGATATATCCAGGAAAATCTTTGGATATAAGCCAATCCAGAAAATCAGAATTGTTATGGGGATAAGTACAGCTTTTTCCAATCCTGTTACATCTGTAAATCCTGCTGTTTTATCGGAAGTTTCGCCCAGCATGGAAAGCTGGAAGCTTCTGAGCATATACACAGCGCCAAATATGATCGATAATGCTGATAATGCAGTCAGCCAGCCGCTGTAGTTGAACAGTCCTACGAATAAAAGAAACTCACCTATAAATCCGCTTGTCAGTGGCAGAGCAATTGAGCTAAACAGAATGATCATAAAAAAGGTAGCTAACTGGGGAGCCTGAGAACGAATTCCGCCTAGTTCAGACAGCATACGGGTATTGGTTCTTTGGAAGATTATATCAATAATGAAGAACAAACCGACAACATTGATACCGTGTGACAGCATCTGAATAACACCGCCCTGAAGACCTTCGAAGCTCATGGTAAGAATACCGGCACCAATAAGGCCGACGTGAGCAATAGATACATAGGCTATCAGACGCTTATAATCTTTTTGCATAATAGCAATAACAGAAGCGTACAAAATACCTGTTATACTCAGAATAATTGCTGCATGTCCGCCCCAGTTTGCTCCCATAGCATATGGAACAATCGGCATCATCCAGCGGATCACACCATATACACCCATTTTCAGCATGATTCCGGAAAGAAGCATGGTACCCTGAGTCGGGGCAACAGAGTATGTATCAGGTTGCCATGTATGGAATGGAAATATTGGCATCTTAATGGCAAAAGCCAGAAAAAATGCCCAGAACAGCCACATTTGCTCTACCGGACTTAAACGGACTTTATAAAATGCATCAATGCTGAATGTATGGAAATCAGGGCCTGTCTGCAGATACAGGTAAATGATTCCGATAAGCATAAATAAGCTTCCGAAAAGTGTGTAAAGAAAGAACTTGAAGGTAATTTTTGCCCTGTTTTCTCCGCCCCATAACAGAGCGATAAAATATATCGGAATTAATGCAAGTTCCCAGAACAGATAGAACAGAAACGCATCTTTTGCAACAAAAACACCAACCAGCGCTGATTGCATTAATAATATTAAGGCATAGAAAAGAGAACTGTTTTTGTATTCTCTGATAAAGGAAGTCAGAATTATTAAAGGCACCAGAAATGTAGTAAGCATTACCAGCAGAATGCTGATTCCGTCCATATCTATATAGAAAGATATACCAAGTTGGCTTACCCAGTTTACATTAAGCTCATAAGCCCTGGAACCGGGAGAAAAATTGATAAATGCGACCACACTGATCAGAAACTCCAATATAGAAGCTCCGAATGCAAACCATGCGGCCTTTTTATCTTTTAATAACCAGGTAATAATACCTGCTAATAATGGAAATACTATTAATAGAGCGGTTATCATCTTGCTATATTAGAAGAAAATTAAAATAAAGTTGATATGAATTCGCTGTTCCGGCTTAAAAATAATAAAACAATCATTCCCAAAACCATGGCAAATATGTAATAGCTTATACTGCCGTTTTGTAAAAGTCTTAAACCTGAGCTTCCTTGTTTTACACCTTTACCCCATGAGTTTACAAACGCGTCGAGTATCTTGATTTCAAAGAGCTTGTAGATCACTCCAGAAAGCCATGATGTGGGCTTTACAAAAAGCGCATTGTATATTTCATCAATATAATACTTATGATACAGGAGCTTATGTACCGGTGTATAACCTTTTTCGTCAGATGAAGGCACATTACTCTTTTTGACAAAAAGAACGAATGCAACAGCGATCGCACCTATTACAGCCAGTGTTGATATTGCCATAAGAATATATTCCGTACTATGGGCAACTTCGTGTGGCACGGACGGTGCAGTAATAACCGGAGCAAGGAATGATACGACAAAGTTGTTTCCGTGAAGAACTTCAGGAATTCCTATCCAGCCGCCTGTTATTGAAAGCACAGCAAGTATTATCAAAGGTACTGTCATTAGTGCAGGAGACTCATGAAGATGTGATTTTTGTTCTGCTGTTCCTCTGAATTCCCCATGAAAAGTAAGGAACAGTAGCCTGAACATGTAAAAGGCAGTCATCAGAGCGCCTGCTGTTCCCAATATCCAGAATAGGGGAGAATGCGCCCATGCATTAGCCAGAATCTGGTCTTTGGAGAAGAATCCGGCGAGGGGAGGAATACCTGCGATGGCCAGTGTGCCGATCAGGAACGTATAGTATGTAACCGGCATATATTTTTTCAAGCCCCCCATTTTACGTATATCCTGCTCATGAGACATGGCATGAATTACACTTCCGGAACCAAGGAAAAGAAGAGCCTTAAAGAAAGCGTGCGTAGTAACATGGAAAATAGCAATCTGATAGGCTCCCATACCTAATGCAAAGACCATATATCCGAGCTGACTGACTGTAGAATAAGCCAGAACCTTCTTAATATCATTTTGTACCAGAGCTATTGTTGCTGCGAACAGAGCCGTGACCAGCCCGATAATAGCAATGATCTCCATTGTAAAGGGAGCGAGGCTGTATAAAATATTGGATCGTACAACCATGTATATACCTGCTGTTACCATAGTAGCAGCGTGAATAAGAGCTGAAACCGGAGTAGGTCCGGCCATTGCGTCCGGCAGCCAGGTGTATAAGGGGATTTGTGCACTTTTACCTGTTGCGCCTACAAATAATAACAGGGTTATAGTAATGATAATCCAGGAATTTTCAGTAAATGCTGACGGCGCAGCGGAGAATATATGCTGGAAATCAAGGCTGTTAAATTGAAACAGTAAAAACAGCATTCCGAGAAGAAAACCCAGATCCCCGATACGGTTCATTATAAAAGCTTTCTTGGCTGCATTGTTGTATGCTGTATTCTTAAACCAGAATCCGATGAGCAGATAGGAGCAAAGTCCTACACCTTCCCAGCCAGCAAACATGATAAGGTAATTTGAGCCCATGACCAGCAAAAGCATGGAGAAAATGAAGAGATTCAGATAGGCAAAATATCTTTTGAAGCCTTCATCCTCGTGCATGTAAGATATGGAATAAACATGAATTAGGAATCCAACACCTGTAATGATGGTCATCATCCATACAGACAGCGGATCGATCAGAAAAGAAAAACTAATATCCAGGGAGCCTGTAGTAACCCAGTCAAACAGCTTATAAACCTGAGATTCGGCTGATCCTGTCAAAAAAGGAAATAACAGGGTAAGTACCAGTATAAATGATCCTAATACAGACCCTGATCCGATTATACCAACCAGTGATTTGTTCAGATACTTTGGAAATAACCCTATTATTGTAAAGCCCAATAGGGGAAGCAAAGGAATTAACCAAACCAGATTCATTGTTTGTTATATCAAATTTTGTTTTACCACTTAAGATTTTTTAGCGCATCAATGCTTACGGAGCCTGTGTTGCGGTAGATCATTACCAATAAAGCCAGACCTACAGTAATTTCAGCTGCGGCAACTGCCATAACAAAAAATACAAAAACCTGACCTGAAGGATCTCCATGATGCATTGAAAATGCAACCATTAAAAGATTGATTGAATTGAGCATAAGCTCAATGGACATAAATATTATAATGATATTTCTTCTGATTAAAACACCCATTACGCCTATGGCGAACAGTATAGAACAGAGAATAATGTAATTATTTAAGGAACCTGAAAAATGTTGTAAAATATTTTCCATCGAATTAATGATCTTTTAAGTTTTTCTTACCCAACATGATGGCCCCGATCATAGCAGAAAGGAACAGAACGGAACAGACTTCAAATGGAAGGACAAATTCATTAAACAGCACCTTGCCCAGCACCTGAACCGTTCCGATATCAGCAGAAGAGGCTTTAATCATCTCCTCGTTGGACTGATAACCGGCCATCGCAGCCAGAAGGGAAAGAACGAACAAGCCCCCGCATACAATTCCGACGATCTTGGACGAAAACGGTTTTTTATACTGCTCTCTTTTGTTGAGGTTAAGAAGCATGATGACAAAGAGGAAAAGAACAAGTATGGCTCCTGCATATACTATGATATTGACGATAGCCACGAACTGAGCTCCCAGTATGAATGCATAATGCCCCGCAATGGAGAAAAAGGTCAGAACAAGAAACAAAACACTATATACTGGATTGGGTGTTAAAATGACACTTAATGCACTGCCGATTGCAAGAATTGACAGAATTAAAAAAAACAACTGATCCATTATTTTTTGTATGGTTTATATGTTTTAGGATGAGCACTGGTGCCAAGTGGCTGTACCAACTTATCTTTTCCATAAATAAAGTTGCTTCGGTCGTAGTTTGCCGGAGCGAGCTCTTCTGTCAGATAGATTGCATCTTTCGGACAGGCTTCTTCACACAGGCCGCAGAAAATACAACGCAGCATATTAATTTCATACGATTTGGCGTATTTTTCTTCCCTGTACAATTTTTCCTCACCGGGTTTACGTTCTCCTGCCACAATGGATATTGCCTCGGCAGGGCAGGAAACTGCGCATAAGCCGCAGGCGGTACAATTTTCCCTCCCTTCTTCATCACGTTTTAACACATGCTTGCCCCGGTAGATGAAACTGAAGTCTCGCTTTTGTTCCGGATATTGAATAGTAGGTTTCTTTTTAAAGAAATGCTTTATAGTAATACCCATCCCGCTAAGGATTGCCGGCAGATACAGTTTCTCGGCCAGTGTCATTTCCTTATTTACTACTACTTTCGATCTGTTTGTTAATTTCATATCGGATTTCTTCTCTCTTGTCGTTTTAGAAAACCAGAATAAATAATCCTGTTATTAAAATATTAAAGAGGGCCAGAGGTATCAATATTTTCCATCCCAGATTCATTAGCTGATCATATCTGAATCTTGGCAGCGTCCAGCGTATCCACATGAAAAGGAAAATAAAGAAGAAAATTTTCAGGAAGAAAACTCCAACTCCCATAATGGCAACGAGATTATGGCTCCAGCCCATTTCAACAAGCTCATTCATAAACGGGAAGTTATAACCGCCAAAATAAAGAGCGCTCATAATCGCACCGGAAATGAACATGTTAATGTATTCGGCGAAAAGGTAAAGACCAAGCTTCATACTGCTATATTCGGTATGATAACCTGCAACAAGCTCTGACTCAGATTCGGGGAGGTCAAAAGGCGTTCTGTTGCATTCCGCCAGAGCACAGATAAAGAATATCATAAAGCCCAGAGGCTGATAAATGATGTTCCAGGAAGCTCCGCTTATACCAAATAATTCACTGGTCTGTTGTCCAACGATGGTTCCTATAGACAGAGATCCGGAAGTCATAACCAGCGCAATTATTGATAATCCCATGGCGATTTCATAACTGATCATTTGCGAAGAAGCCCGAAGTGCTCCAAGCAGTGAAAACTTATTATTCGATGCCCAGCCGCCGATCATTATTCCGTAAACTCCTACGGATACCACGGCAAAGACATAAAGAAGACCAATGTTAATATCAGTAACCTGAAGTGTTACGGCTCTTCCTGCTACCTCAAGATAAGTTCCCCATGGAATAACAGCACTGGTCATTAATGCAGTCAACATTGAGATGGATGGTCCAAGAATAAAGAGAAACTTGTCTGCATTGGCAGGGATAAACTCCTCCTTGAAGAAGAACTTTCCGCCGTCAGCCAGTGGTTGAAGTATTCCGAATATACCGGCCCTGTTTGGACCGAGACGATCCTGGATAAATCCTGATACTTTACGTTCAGCCAGGGTGCTGTATAAGGCAACTACCAGTGAAATGGCAAAGACAAGCGTTATTACTACAATTTTATCGATCAGAAATATTTCCATATCCTATGCGCTTGGGAGCGTCTACTTTTTCTGTTCCTAAACTATATTTATTGGCTGTGATTACAGAAGACTTTTTCAATTTCTTGGGACCCTCAATAATCCAGTCTCCAACCTCTTTTTTGTCAAAGCGGCATGTGTTACAGATAAACTCTTCTACTTCACCCCACTGGTCTTTTCTTCCTGTTACACGATAGATCTGATCATTATACATCCAGAGATTAACCTTGCCGCAGCATTTGTCACAGTTTCTGTGGGCGTCGACCGGTTTTACAAACCATACACGGCTTTTGAAGCGGAATGTTTTGTCAGTCAGTGCTCCAACCGGGCATACGTCTATGACATTTCCGGAGAAATCGTTGTCAATTGCATTCTTGATGTAGGTACCGATTTCAGCTGCATCACCACGATTAAGAACACCGTGAACACGTTCATTGGTAATCTGGTCAGCTGTAAATACGCAGCGGTAGCACAGAATACAACGGTTCATATGAAGTTGAATCTTGTCACCGATATCTATGCGGTCGAATGTTCTTCTGGCTTCCTGGTAGCGTGTCTTGGCAGTGCCATGCTCAAAAGAAAGATTCTGAAGATCACATTCACCGGCCTGGTCGCATACCGGACAATCCAGCGGGTGATTGATAAGCAAAAACTCAACAACAGCATTACGCGCTTCTATTACTTCTTTGCTGGTTGTATTTTCAACAACCATCCCGTCCATGACTGTTGTTCTGCATGATGCCACAAGTTTGGGCATTGGCCTGGGATCCTTTTCAGAACCTTGGGTTACTTTTACCAGACATACACGGCATTTTCCTCCGCTTGCCTCCAGCTTGGAGTAATAGCACATGGCAGGCGGTACATTTTTACCGATTTTTCTGGCAGCATTGAGGATGGTTGTTCCCGGTTCTACTTCTACCTCAATTCCGTCAATTGTTACTTTCATCATGACTAAGCCGGATTTAATTCAGTTTTATAGTTATCCAGATGTGCAAACTGGCTTTGGGCCACTTTATCCGGATATTTTGCATGATATTCAAACTCTTCTCTGAAGTGACGTATAGCACTGGCTACAGGCCATGCAGCGGCATCTCCGAGCGGGCAAATAGTATTACCCTCGATTTTTTTTGCGATACTGACCAGAAGGTCAATATCTTCCATCGTGCCGTGACCATGCTCAAGACGATGCAGTACTTTTTCCATCCAACCTGTACCTTCACGGCACGGGCTGCACTGACCGCAGGATTCATGGTGGTAGAATCTTGTAAATGTCCAAAGATTTCTGACGATGCAGACTGTTTCATCCATGGCAATAAATCCGCCGGACCCAAGCATGGTTCCGGTGGCAAAACCACCTTCGGAAAGGGACTCATATGTCATGAGCCTGGGTTCACCGGCTGCTGTTTTCAAAATCAGCTCGGTTGGAAGAATGGGTACGGAAGAGCCACCGGCTACAACTGCCTTTAGCTTATGGCCGTCTCTGATTCCGCCACAGTACTCATCAGAGTATATAAATTCCTCTACCGGAAGGCCAAGCTCTATTTCATAAACGCCCGGTTTTTTGAGATTTCCACAGGCTGATATAAGCTTTGTTCCTGTACTTTTTCCAATGCCAATTTTTGCATATTCGGCGCCACCCATATTAATAATTGGTGTTACCGTTGCCAGCGTTTCTACATTGTTAACTACCGTCGGACAGTTATACAACCCGGATATTGCCGGGAAAGGTGGTTTTATTCTGGGATTACCACGTTTCCCTTCGAGGGATTCAATAAGAGCAGTTTCTTCTCCACATATGTAAGCACCGCCACCTGTCTGCACGTATATTTCCAGATCATATCCCGTGCCAAGAATATTTTTGCCCAGATACCCTGCGTTTTTAGCTTCTGCGATAGCATTTTCAAGTATATCTATAATCCATTTGTACTCTCCGCGGATATATATATAGGTTCTGTTTGAACCAAGAGAGTAGGAAGATATTATAAGACCCTCAATAAGCAAATGAGGGATATGCTCCATCAGGTAACGATCTTTAAATGTGCCGGGTTCACTTTCATCTGCATTGCACACCAGATAACGGGGTTTGTCACTTTTTCTGTCAAGAAAGCTCCATTTCAGACCAGTTGGGAAACCCGCACCACCGCGCCCTCTGAGTCCGGAAGCTTTTACTTCTTCCATGATTTCATCGGGCGACATCGTTTTTAGCGCTTTTTCAGCAGCCCTGTATCCTCCGGTTTCTTTGTAAACCTTATAGGTCTCAATGCCCGGAACATGAATATTTTCAAATAATATTTTCCTGGCCATCAGATATCGTATTTAGTATAAGTATCACTCGAAGGATCACCGAAAATTTCAATGATCTTATTTATTTTCTCTTCAGTCAGGTGTTCATAATAATACTTGCCTATTTGTGCCATGGGAGCAGTTCCGCAGGAACCGAGACATTCAACACCTTTAACAGTAAATTTTCCGTCAGGGGTAGTTTCGCCTTCTTTGATACCTAGCTTATTGAGTGTATAGTCAATAAGCTGATGTGAACCTACAGCCATACACGGGCCTGTCCGGCAAAATTCGATCATACAATGCCCAACCGGTTTTAAATTAAACATTGTATAGAATGAGGCAACTTCGTATACTTCAATCGGCTTGATATCCAGCAATGAAGCAACATAATCCATGACTGGCACGCTTAGCCATCCGCCAAACTCTCTCTGAGCTATATGAAGGAGGGGAAGGAGGGCTGACTTTTGTTTTCCTTCCGGATACCGGCCTATGATTTCCTGAACTTTTTTTAGCTTTTCGCTGGAGAATTTAATCTCTGTTGTTTCCTGTTCCATGTTTAACAAACTGATCCTTCTGTACAGGTTTGTATGTTAGATTTATGCGTCAATTTCACCCGCAATTAGATTTATACTGCTCAATGTAACTACAGCATCTGCGATCTGTCCCCCTTTTATCATTTGGCCGAATGCCTGATAGTAAATGAATCCGGGACGTCTGAAATGTAGTCTGAACGGGCTTCTGCCGCCATCACTTACCAGATAGAAACCTAATTCCCCATTAGCTGCTTCAATTGAATGATATACTTCTCCTATAGGGACGTCAATCTCACCCATTACAATTTTAAAGTGCCATATCAGGGCCTCCATATGGTTGTATACATCGGCTTTGGGAGGCAGAAAATATTCCGGTACTTCTGCATGATGAGGACCGGCAGGTAGTTTTTGCAATGCCTGCCTGATAATGCTCAGGCTCTGCCAGATTTCGTGATTACGAACCATAAAGCGGTCGTAAGCATCACCACTGATACCTACAGGAATTTCAAAATCAAAATCCTGATAGGATGAATATGGGTTCATGACCCTTACGTCATAATCAATGCCTGTCGCTCTGAGGTTTGGACCTGTAAATCCATAATTTAGAGCATCTTCTACAGAAATAGCACCTACGCTGATACAGCGGTCCATGAAAATCCTGTTGCGATTAAAAAGTGCTTCAAACTCTTTCATTACAGCAGGAAACTCATCCAGAAACTTTTCCAGTTTTCTGAAAGCAAGTTCAGGCCACGGGCGCTCAAATCCGCCTATTCTTCCCATATTAGTGGTGAGTCTGGCACCACATATTTCTTCATAAATTTCATAAATGCGTTCTCTGAACTGCATTACGTACAGGAAGCCGGTGAATGCTCCGGAGTCTACACCCAAAATGCTGTTACAGATAAGGTGATCGGCAATCCTGGCCAGTTCCATAACAATCACTCTCAGGTAGTCTACTCGCTTAGGTGTCTCGATTCCTAACAGTTTTTCAACAGTCATATGGTAACCGAAATTATTTAGCGGAGCGGAGCAATAGTTAAGACGGTCAGTTAGCGGAGTGATCTGATAATACGGCCTTCTTTCCGCGATTTTCTCAAAAGCACGGTGAATATATCCGATAGTGGCTTCGGATGATACGATTTTTTCGCCGTCCAGCTTTAATATATTCTGAAATACACCGTGAGTTGCCGGATGGGTAGGGCCCATGTTCAACGTGACTAATTGATCTTCCGGTACCTCAGCTAATTTTTTGTTTTTATCTTCCTCTGTAAGCATTCCTTAAAGACTTAGCGGCCAAACATAGCATCGTTTTTATCAGTTCTGGTTGCGTCTTCCAGCGCATATTCCTTGCGAAGCGGATAGTAGGTCATATCTTCGACATTCAGAATACGCTTGAGATTCGGATGATTTTTGAATATGACTCCAAAAAAGTCATACGTTTCTCTTTCCATCCAGTTTGCTGATTTGAAAACAGGAGTGAGGGATGCAATTTCCGGTTTCGCTTTTGGAAAAAAAGCTTTCAGACGTACTCTTTTATTGTTAGGCAGGTTGTGCAGGTGGTAGATTACACCGAGGCGGTCTTCCGGTTCCGGATAATGTACTCCGGTCAGATCTGTCAAAAAGGTAAAGCCAAGATCTTCTTCGGAGTATAAGTAAGTTACCACCTCGAGGATATGGTCTTTATTAATTTCAATGGAAAGCATATTGTAAGATACCTCTGTATTCAGTACAATACTTTCTCCGAATTTAGCATTTAGCTTTTCTACAATGAATTCGTTTGTCAGTTCAGCCATTATTTAATTCCGTAGGAAGCAAGTAATTGTTTATATTCAGGTGAGTCTCTTCGTCTCAGTGATTCATTGGCAACAAGATCCTGGATTTTCATGATTCCATCCAGAATCTGCTCAGGTCTTGGCGGACACCCGGGCACGTATACGTCCACCGGAATAATCTTGTCAATACCCTGTAGCACGCTATATGTATCAAATATACCACCACTGGAAGCGCAGGCCCCAACAGCTATTACCCATTTAGGTTCAGCCATTTGCTCATATACCTGTCTCAGAACGGGGCCCATTTTCTTGGCGATGGTTCCCATTACCATCAATAAATCTGCCTGGCGTGGTGAGAAGCTTGGTCGTTCAGCTCCAAAACGGGCTAAGTCATAGGTTGCGCCCATGGTTGCCATAAATTCAATACCGCAGCAGGAAGTTGCAAATGGCAATGGCCAGAGCGAATGTTTACGTGCCAGACCAATCGCTTTATCCAATGATGTGGCAAAAAAACCCGGACCCTCAACCCCACTTGGTGCTTGTGCTACATTAACCATAATCCCTTATCAATTTTAAGAATTGCCCAACTAATTTATCTTAATTACAAAACGAAAATTTCGTATGATTTATTCCCAGTCCAGTGCCCCTTTTTTAATGACATAAAAGAAGCCGATAAGCAGGGTACTCAGAAATAACAGCATTGCCCAGAATTCTTTCAGTCCGCCATTGGAAAACTCGATGAAATTGACGGCCCAGGGATATAAAAAGATTACTTCGACATCAAAAAGTACAAACAAAGTTGCAACCAGAAAATATTTAATGGAAAACTGCATCCGGGCATTTCCTACCGATTCAATCCCTGCCTCGAAGGCTTCTACTTTGTTACTTGTTTTAACTTTGGGGCCAAGCAGCCAGGATGCTAACAAACTTACGCATACAAAGCCCAGTGCAACCAAAAACTGCATCCCGATGGGTAGATACGGGTTTAGTGCAATTTCTTCTTTCATGCCCTTTTCTTAAGAGGTTTTAGTTTTAGTTTATCGAATGAAACACTAATGGAAAAGGGACATTTTTTAATTTGTACAGTAATTACATTAAGGTTAAAATGTATGCTAAAGTCTACTAAAATTGCCCCTTTTTTCATATTGTAGTTGATTGTAAAATTAGATAAATTCTTTCTAAAAAAAATATTTTACCTGTTTTTTTCACCCCTTCGTATACTGCATTGTTTCCTAAATAGTTTTACATAAATAATATAATATTTCGATTAGCTGTTTTTTTGGAGTTAAAATATGTATTTTTACCGATTCGGTCCTTTCCGCTAATTAAAAAAATATCTACTACGGTACTAATGCTAATTGATATAATAGTAACTTTTTTCCTTGTTTTTTTAAATGGTTTTTTTGTTGCAGCCGAATTTGCAATGGTTAAGGTGCGGATATCCCAACTGGAAATTAAGGCTGTCGCCGGCAATATTACTTCCAGGGCTGCTCTGAGCCTTGTCAAAAATCTTGATGCCTATCTTTCTGCAACACAGCTGGGAATCACTCTTGCCAGTCTGGGGCTCGGCTGGATCGGGGAATCTGTTGTTACCAGACTGATTATTCAGTTGATGGATGGTCTGGGAGTGTCTGTTTCAGAGGAGAGTGCTCATCAGATTGCTCTGCCGATTGCGTTTGCTGTCATTACGGTACTTCATATAGTTTTCGGAGAGCTTGCTCCCAAGTCCATAGCGATACAAAGGTCTGAAGCCACGACACTGGCTGTCACCTATCCGATGAAAGTGTTTTATGTGCTGTTCCGACCATTTATCTGGCTGCTCAACGGACTTGCCAATATGCTTTTGAGGAGCATGGGATTTTCAGCTCATGATCACCTCGAAGTGCATTCAGCAGAAGAAATTAAGCTGCTGCTTGAACAAAGTAAGGAATCCGGTGCAATAAAAGCATCAGAGCATGAGCTGATAAAGAACGTCTTTAATTTCAACTTTATAACTGCGAGACAGATTATGGTGCCGAGAACAAGCATTTGCGCCATAGATATCGAGCTCACGGAGCAGGAAGTGACTGATCTGATTATTAAGGAGGGATATAGCCGGATGCCGCTATATAAAGACAGCATTGACAACATTATCGGAGTTGTGTATATTAAGGATCTGCTGAGAATGATCGGCAAACAGGAAAAGTTTGATTTGAAATCGGTTATGCGTCCGCCCTACTATGTTCCGCATACCAAAAAAATAAATGAGCTGCTCAAGGAACTGCAGGAAAAGCATCTTCATATGGCTGTCATAACGGATGAGTTTGGCGGTATTGCGGGTATTGTGACTATTGAGGATATTCTGGAAGAGCTGGTAGGGGAAATTCAGGATGAATATGATGAAGAAGCACCGATTGTAGAGAAGCTGCACACAAATGAATACGTAGTCAATGCCCTGTCCGGAATAGAAGATGTCAATAATTATTTACCTGTTCCCCTGCCTAAAAGCAGCAGCTATGATACGGTAGCCGGATGGGTGAATACAATTTTTGATAAAATACCGGAGCTCTATGAGAAAACAACTTTCGAGGAGTATGAGTTGACTATTCTTAAAAAATCGAAACAAAGTGTGTTGGTAGTAAAGCTTGTTTATTCACCAAAGGAAGAAGAGGTAAATTAAAAACCGAAAAACCGGACGGCAACTACAAGTGATCTGGCGGAAACTGCTTAACTTTTTATCCTGATGTTAAGGGCATTTTTGGGCGTTTTTTTCTTTTTTTTCGTATTTTTTCCGTTACCGGCACAGTATGTTGACTCCGGTCAGGATCCGGCCTCTATTGTATGGAAGGAGATTAAAACGGAGAACTTTCAGATCCTTTTTCCGAAGGATTTTCAGAAGCAGGCTGTACGGCTTGCAAATGCGCTGGAGAAAGTGTACTCAGCCGCATCTGTTACGCTGGATCACCAGCCGAGATCCATTACAGTCATTCTGCATACGTATAACAGCAATGCCAATGCCAATGTGCTCTGGGCTCCCAGCCGGTCCAATTTTAATACCATACCGCCTCAGGATATATATAATCAGGACTGGCTTGATCAGCTGGCTATACATGAGTTTCGTCATGTAGTACAGATTGATAAGATGCATCAGGGGATAACTCAGCTGCTTTACTATATTTTTGGTCAGCAGGCAACCGCTGCGGTTTTCGGCTTGTATATCCCGTTCTGGTTTGTTGAAGGAGATGCCGTAATTGCAGAAACAACCCTGAGTAAGTCGGGCCGGGGGCGTCTTCCTTCGTTTTCCATGCCGCTTAGGACCCAGCTTATGGAAAAAGGGATGTATTCCTATGAAAAGGCCTATCTGGGGTCTTACAAAGACTTTGTACCGAGTTATTATAATCTGGGTTATTATCTGACCGGAATGGGAAGGTGGTGGTATGGAACATCAATATGGGAGGAAGCATTGACCAAATCAGCAAGAAAGCCTTATCTTCCTACCATATTCAATAAGACAGTGAAGAAAAATGCGGGTTTGGGAAAAAGGAAGTTTTACCGGAAGGCAATGGAATCTCTGGATTCTGTCTGGCAGAACCAGGATCAGATTGTCAGACCGGATGCGTATGTTCCTGCAAACAGGACTGCTCACAGATTTTTTACGAATTATTTGTTCCCGGTTGAAACCAGTCGCAGTCAAACGCTGGCGCTTAAGTCCGGTTATGAACAGATAGATGAATTTGTACTGATAGACAGCAATGGACGGGAAGAGCATGTGTTTTTTCCCGGACTGATCCAGCAAAGCCGTTTTTCGTATAATGAAGCAACCGGCAGGCTTGCCTGGAGTGAATATGTGTTGGACAAAAGATGGTCCAACAGGATTTATTCCAATCTGTTTGTATATGATTTTGTGAGTAATAAGCGAAAGATGCTTACAAGCAAAAGCTTTCTGTTTGTCCCGGCTATTTCTCCCGATGGAAAGAGAATTGTTGCAATTGAGGCTACGCCGGACTATCATTTTTATCTTACGTTTATTGATATTCTGTCAGGTGAGGTATATAACCGGATTCAGTTGAAAGAAAATCCTTTCCTGCTGACGCCCCAATGGGTTGACAATAATCGTATTGTTTACATTTCACTGGATCAGACAGGAAAAAGATTAGAGATTCTTGATACAAGATCGGGCAATTCGAATATGGTGCTTGATGCTGCAAGTAATGACATTACCAATCCGGTTGCTTACAAAAACTATATTCTTTTTCACGGCATCTGGTCCGGCATTGACAATATCTATGCGGTAGATACGCTATCCAAAGAAGTGTTTAAAGTAACGGATTCCAGATTTGGCGCTTTTAATCCGTCTGTAGACCAGGAGAAAAATGAGCTATGGTACAATGAATACAGCGCTGACGGGTATAATATGGCCCGGATGAAACTATTGCCGGATCAATGGGAAAAATTAAAGGAGGTCAGGAATACATCTTTTAAGCTTTATGAAGAATTGCTGGGTGAGGAGCAGACTATTTACTTTGATTCATCGTCTGCAAAAGATTTTGAAATTAAATCCTATCCGAAGTGGAAGCATTTATTCAATATTCACAGCTGGTCTCCATTGTCAGTGAATACGGAGTCCTATTCGTTAAATCCTTCCGTAACATTGCTGTCGCAGAATAATCTGAGCACTTCATTTACCAATATCAGTTATGTATATGACCTTAATGAGGAATCCGGGTCGCTGAATGCCAGCTTTGTTTACAAAGGTCTGTATCCTCAGCTAACCGTGGCTGGTAAAGTCGGCAATCGACGAACCGTAAACAGTGCAGGGCGTGAGTTGCGCTGGCAGGAAAGAATTGGCACATTTCAAGCGGCTGTTCCTCTGAATTTTACCAGAGGAGCATACTATCAGTTTGTCGTGCCTGCTGTTCAGTATTCGTATATCTCTGTGCAGGATCTGCCGGGCGGAGCCGAGATAGCCGATATTAATGTCAACTCCGTCTATTATTCTCTCAATCTTTCCCGCAGAAGAAAAAGAGCGCTTCTGGAGTTACAGCCCAGATGGGGACAATATCTGCAGACAGGTTTCCGGCATTCACCCTGGGGAGGGTTTCAGTACAACAATCAGTTGTATGTGCAGGGGGGACTGCTGCTGCCCGGATTGCTAAAGAATCATGGTATCAATATTTCTGCCGGCTACCAGCGAAATTATACAAACGGGAGTTTTGACTATACGAATCTGATTACGTATCCGCGGGGATATTCAGGATTATATAACCGACAGATGACAGTAGTTCGTTTCAACTATTCCATGCCGCTGATTTATCCGGATTTCAATATTCCCGGCTTTATTTACATCAAGAGAATATATACCAATCTGTATACTGATTTGGGCATTGGCACTAACCCGAATGTAGAGCCGGTATACTATCCGAGTATCGGGTTTGAATTGCTGAATGATTTTCATGTTTTCAGTAATATTGTACCTTTCAACGGAGGATTTCGGCTAAACTTTTTACCGGAAAGGAGTAATATAAACTTCCAGTTTATTATAAATCTTGGCTTGTAATCTAACAAATACCTTGTTTACCTGAGTTATATATATATAATGAGGGGGGGACTATGCAATTCAGAGATTATTATCAGGATTTAGGAGTTTCCAGAACATCTTCCGAAGATGAGATCAAGAAAGCGTTCAAAAAGCTTGCAGTAAAATATCATCCGGATAAAAATCCGGGGAATAAAGAGGCGGAAGAAAAGTTTAAAATAATCAATGAAGCATATACAGTATTGTCCGATCAGGAAAAACGCAGACAATACGATCAGTACGCAGAAAACTGGAAATATTACAAGGAGGCCGGGAGCAGAGCAAATGCTGAGAGTGAACAGGAAGAGCATGACATATTCGGACAACGGGGAGCTTTTTCGGATTTCTTTGAGACATTTTTTGGCGGAGGATTTAAGAAGGGCGGAAGAGGTGGTGTCCGGGGTACCGATTATGAAGGAAATATGACGATAACTCTCAGGGAAGCTTTTCACGGAACAAGTAAACTTTTTAAGATAAATGAACGTCCGTATACCATACGTCTAAAGCCTGGAATAGCCGATGGACAGACATTAAAAGTCAATGGGAGCGGGGGACCGGGAGTATATGGTGGCCCCAATGGTGATCTTTATATTACTGTTCAGATCGAGCCTGATCCGGTATTTGACCGGAAAGGTGATGATTTATATGTTGATTTCCATATACCATTGTATACGCTTATGCTGGGCGGAAAGAAGACGCTGACCACATTAAAGGGGCCTGTGGCGGTAGATATACCGGCCGAAACGAAAAATGGTAAGGTTTTGAGACTGAGAAACCTGGGGATGCCAAAATATAATATGGGCGATCTGCATGGTGATTTGTATGCACGAATTGTAGCGGATATACCGGAAAATCTTTCCGAGAGAGAGAAAGGTCTGATTTATCAGCTGGCAGAAATTCGTGGATAAAATAATTGTAATAAATTTATTTTAAACATGAAAATTTGTATTTTAGTCCCGCATTAATACAGAAAAAGCTATAAAAAATTATGAAATACTGTGTAAATCTGGTTTCTGTTCTGTGTTTTTTAATATTGTCTGCATTTACTGCAGATACGCTGGAACAGGGAGCTTTTGTTTGTAAGGTTAATGGCAGAGAAATGATTTTAAAGGATGCAAAGGCAAAATATCGCACAATTACCGGCGGACACAAGCAATTGTCTTTGAGCAATGATAAGTTTGAAGCTTTTGTACTCCTGAATCCGGAAGAACGAAAAATAGCCCTTTCCGAGTCAAATAACAGAGAGGTATATGTCCGTTATGTGGAGCCAGGTACAGATAAGATATATAAGCCTCTGAACGGATTTGTAGATATTCAGAAACTGGATCTGGAAAAAGGAATTGTTTCCGGCGTTTTTGAAATGGTGCTTATCAACAGGCAGGGCGCTGAGAAAAAAATTACTGTTACGAACGGTAAGTTTGAGAATATTCCCATCAATGAATTGAAAGCTTTTTAAAAAAATACGTTTCTTTTATTTATCAGCGGCTTCTCTTTGTGAAAGGGAAGCCGTTTTTTTATAGTTTACAGATGATGAACAACCCTGCCGCAAAAGATGTTTTGAAAGGAAAACGCTGGAGGGCTGTAATGAGTAATCTGTTGAAACGTATCTGGGAAAAAATTGTCGACTATTCTAACTATAACCGGGAAGAAGTGGTATCTGATCTGAAGTCGGAAGCCGGCCGGCAGCTTTCCGGGGAGAGCCAGAAGAAAGATAAGGATAGTGATGATAAGCAAAAATCGCCTGCATCTCCGAAGCTTCCCGAAATGAAGTCAGTGTTCAGGAAAAGAGAAAATGCTGTTAAGAGTCCGGAAGCTGAAAAAACGTTTTATTCCCGGAGAAGAAATAAAAATCAGAAGAAGACAGAAAAAAAGGCTGATTAAACGCTTTATTTAAAAAAAATGCTTTAGTTCACAGTGGTGGATTAAAGAAGTATGTTGAAAATTGCATATTCCGGTGTATATAACTACCCTGTGCCGGAGGGCCATCGTTTTCCTATGATCAAATACGACCTGATTGCGGAGCAATTGCTTTATGAAGGTCTTATTACCAGGGACAATCTTTTTGAGCCTGCGCCGGTTGAAGAAAAATGGATACTTGGCGTACATACTCCGGAATACTGGTACAAATTAAAAAATCTCTCTCTGACCCATCTTGAACAGCGACGTTCCGGTTTTGAACTGACGGCTGAGTTGATTCATCGCGAGCGATGTATAATGCAGGGCACAATTATGGCTGCCCGATATGCCTGCCAGTATGGTGTTGCCTTCAACATTGCCGGTGGTACACATCATGCTTATCCGGACAAAGCCGAAGGATTTTGCTTATTGAATGACAATGCTATAGCTGCCGGTTTTCTGCTTCGGGAAAAGCTTGCCGGCAGGGTACTCATTATAGATCTGGATGTCCATCAGGGCAATGGTACAGCCCGGATATTTCAGAATATCAATGAAGTTTTTACATTTAGTATGCATTGTGCAGAAAATGTTTTCTCCAAAAAAGAACAATCGGATCTGGATATTGAGTTGCCTGCGGGAACAGAGGATGAGCAATATCTAGCCATACTGAAACAGGCATTGCGGGACATTATCGATTCGTTCGAGCCCGATTTTGTTTTTTACCAGTCGGGTGTTGATGTATTGAAAAGTGATAAGCTCGGCTGGTTATCGTTGAGCAGAGAAGGGTGTAGGGAGAGAGACCGTATGGTGTTTGAACTTTGCAGTAAAAGGAAAATTCCTGTAGCGGTTGATTTAGGAGGTGGCTATTCTTCCCGTCTCCCGGATATTGTAGAAGCTCATTGCAATACATTCAGGGTAGCAGAGAAGATCTACTTTTAAGGAAAGAATCAGGAAAACATCTTTTGAAGAGCTGCCCAGAGCAGCTTTTTTCTGCTGACATCATGCTGAAGTACATTTAAAGAATCTGCAGACAGCACTATCTGGTTATCTATCTGAAGCAGTTCGTACATGGCATGGGGTCCTGTCTGTGGATGCTGGCCGAAATATAATAGCTTGTCGGAGGCGATTGCCGGACTCAGAGGGCCTGTTTCAATATGGTAATCTGCCGGAGTGAGTTTTATAGCATCCAGAATCTTGCTAAGAAATGCCAGCTCATCGGGAGTGGCTTCATTACAAAATACAATCAGTTTCTTTTTTGCTATCTGTGTCTGGGTATCTTCGGATGGAGAAGCTTGAAAATGAGAAGAAGGAGCAGACACCGGTTTGGTTACGGACTGTGTATTTTGTATGAGATAAACAGGTTCTTCAAACAAAAATGGGATAAATTGTTCTTTTTGCTCCATTGTATGTGCTGAAATCAGGCCAGACATGATTATAAAATTAAACCAACAGCCCGATTATTTCAAGTAAATAGCTTAACATTTAATTTATCTGCCGTGTTATATCATTTGAGTCAGGGTATGTGTTGTTGTACCCCTGTTTGTCAAATATATACTAATATGGGAAATCTACTTTATATTATAGCCATTGTGTTAATTGTAATGTGGTTGATCGGCTTTTTAGGATTTGGAGATACAGTTGGCGGAATTATACATGTTTTACTGGTGCTTGCAGTAATCGCGTTTCTTCTTCGGGTGATAAGAGGTGTGTGAAAACAAGCTATGAATTGTCAGAAAGATTGAATATGCGCTGCAATTCCGTAGCATCTTTTGCCTGCATCTTGCCTGCCAGAATGAGACGCAGCTGTCTTCGTCTCAGAGCTCCGTCAAAAAGCTCGATTTCTTCGCTTGTTTCAGGTACGAGTTCGGGTACTCTTATCGGTTTGCCCTGTTGATTCAGAGCAACAAAAGTGAAAAAAGCATGATTTGATTTCTCTTTTGTATTATCAGGTATATTTTCTGTCCAGACTTCTATGTATACTTCCATAGAAGAGTTGAAGGATCTTGTCACCTGCGCCTTGAGGGTTACTACATTACCCAGCTTAATGGAAGAGTTGAACGAAACATGATCTACAGATGCTGTGACTACTATGCTGTTGGAATGTCTTTGTGCAGCTATTGCAGCTACCACATCCATCAGATGCATCATACGACCTCCCATCATATTATGAAGCGGATTTGTATCATTAGGCAGAACCATTTCTGTCATGGTTGCCAGAGAGTCTTTTGCGTATTTTTTCATTTTTACAATAAGGTTAATTCCACCCCGAATGCCCTTTTAGTGGTACAAAGCTAAAATTGCCGAATTCCTGTATAGAAACATGGCCTGATAATTCTTTGGTCAGACGAAGCATCTTCTGGGTCTGTGCATCTCCAACCGGGATGACGAGAATGCCTTCAGGGCTCAGTTGCTCTACGAGTTTTTCCGGTATAGCCGGGGCACCCGCAGTAACAATGATCCGGTCGTAAGGCGCCTGAGAAGGCAAGCCCAGTGTACCGTCTCCGCAGTAAAAATTTGCTTTATAGCCCATCTGGTTCAATAGTCGTCTGGATTGTTCGAATAAGGGTTTCATCCGTTCAATGGTATATACGCGACAGCCTATGGCCGCCAGTATACTGCACTGATAGCCGGATCCGGTACCGATTTCAAGGACTTTCAGTCCCTGCTTTACAGAAAGTAGCTGGGTCTGGAATGCTACCGTATATGGCTGCGATATGGTCTGTCCTTCTCCGATCGGAAAAGCCTTATCCTGATAGGCATGTTCGAGAAAGGCCGGGTCCAGAAAAAAGTGTCTGGGCACTGTGCCGATAGCTTTTAGTACTGCCTGATCTGTGATACCCTTTTCTGCCAGTTTTCTGACGAGCAGATTGCGCATGCCTTTATGTCTGTAGCTGTCTTCCAAAAGAGTATTGCTTTATTTTTAGTAAGAATTTTTTTCTGGTATTATATTATTAAAAGAATATTTTTGTATCTGATACAACTGATTAATTTGCGTTATAGTGACAAAATTAGTGGATTAATTTAATTCCTTTTTATAAACGTTGAAGAAAACCTACCATCTTTCCTGGTTTCTTATTGCTGACTTTATTGGAGCATATGGGGCATGGCTCTTGTTTTTTGCTCTCAGAAAGTATATCCTTGAGGAGGAGCCGGAAAGCATATTTCAACTCAAAGCCCTTACCGGGGCAGGTGTTATCGCCCTGTTTTGGGTAGTCCTGTATTTTCTGGCCGGATTTTATAAAGATATTTACAGGCGTTCCAGGGTAAAGGATCTGTTTAGTCTGGTAGGCTATAATATCATCGGAGTGGTGCTTGTCTTTTTTGCCTTATTGCTGGACGATGAGGGAGTATCCAGTTACAAAGCATATTATAAAACTCTGGGGAGTTATTTTATCATCCAGATGTGCTGTTCTGCCTGGGCCAGAATCATGGTGATTACCATTGTGAAAAGAATGATCAGGCAGGGCCGAATTGTTTTTAATACCCTTATTGTCGGAGCCAATAAAAATGCCCTGGAAATTTACGAGGAGATTATGAAAAGTCCTGACTGGGGATTCCGGTTTATAGGATGTCTTTATGTAAACGAGCCTGATGATGAAATATTAAAAGGTCGTCTGAGAAGTTTTGGTACCTATTCAAACCTGACCAAAGTTATACGAAGGACATATATTGATCAGGTTATCATCGCGATTGAAGCTTCCGAACACAAAAAAATACAGGAAATACTAACCAGTCTGGCCGGGCATAATGTAAAAATCGGAATTATGCCTGATATGTATCAGTTGTTGCTGGGGACGGTAAAAGTAAGTCAGCTGGCGGATATACCATTGATTGAAGTAAATCCTGAAATTATCCCTCAATGGCAGCAGATGTTGAAAAGGATAATGGATATCGGAGTTTCTTTTATGGTGCTTCTGCTTGGTTTTCCCTTTTTCTTTCTGATAGGATTGCTGACCAAGCTGAGCTCGCCGGGGCCGGTTTTCTATAAGCAGGAGCGGATAGGTATGGGTGGAAAACCATTCAGGATAATAAAATACAGGAGTATGTTTGTTAATTCGGAGAAGGACGGTCCGGCACTGGCAAGTAATATTGATTCCAGGATAACCGGCTGGGGTAAAGTAATGAGACGGTATCGTCTGGATGAGCTTCCGCAGTTCTACAATGTACTGAAAGGGGATATGTCTCTTGTTGGTCCCCGCCCGGAAAGGCAATATTTTATTGATCAGATTGTATTGCTTGCCCCGGAATACCGGCATCTGCAAAAAGTCAGACCCGGACTGACTTCCCTGGGGCAGGTAAAATTTGGCTATGCAGAAAATGTCAATGAAATGGTAAAAAGATTGAAATACGATGTTTTTTATATTGAGAACATGTCTATTGCCATGGATTTTAAAATACTGTTGCATACAGTACTGATCATTATTCAGGGACGAGGAAAATAACCTAAATTTTAAAATGTTTACAGGGATTGTAGAATGCACCGGAAAGGTGCTTGCCATAGATGATAAAGGCGGTTCAACAGATTTTGAAATTGCCGCAGAGTTTGTAAATGAGCTGAAAATAGACCAGAGTATCAGTCATAACGGGGTGTGCCTTACTGTGACTGAGTTATTCGAAGCCAGCTATCGGGTAACGGCAATTCCGGAAACTCTGAAAAAAACGAATCTGGGAGCGTTAAAGACCAGCGACAGAGTTAATCTCGAAAGAAGTATGAAAGCTGATGGCCGTTTTGACGGGCATATCGTACAAGGACATGTAGACCAGGTTGCTGAATGCATTGCGATCAGACAAGAAGGCGACAGCCATTTATTTACATTTCGCTATGATGATACGCAGGGAAATTATACGGTGGAAAAAGGATCTGTCTGCATGAACGGAATAAGCCTTACAGTTATAGATTCAAAAGATGGGGAGTTTTCAGTAGCCGTGATTCCCTATACATTTGAATTTACCAATATGAATTTATTAAGAACAGGTGATATAGTGAACGTTGAATTTGATGTTATTGGAAAATATTTACGTAATTTGTTTCTTAAATATCAAACCAGACGATAATATTTCGTAATATTCAATTTTAATAATATAATATAATCCTAAGCCCATGAATTGTTTGATAGTAGATGATGAGGAAATGTCACGAAGCATGGTCAGACACTTCGTTGAACAGACAGAATTTTTAAATCTGGTAGGAGTGTGTGAAAATGCCATTGAAGCTTCCAACTTCATCAATAAAGAAAAAGTAGATGTTATATTCCTGGATATTGAAATGCCTGAGATGTCCGGTTATGAGCTTCTGGATACATTTGTAGATAATCCGCCTCAGGTTATTCTCGTGACTGCGAAGAAAGAGCATGCAGTTGAAGCATTTAACTATGATGTGACTGATTATCTGGTGAAGCCGCTTACTTATAGCAGGTTCTTAAAAGCAGTAACCCGGGCCCAGGAGCGTATTAATTATCAGAATGCTGCTGCAATCGGCAACCGCAATCATGAGGAACTGTATGTAAGAGCTGATTCCAGAATAGTAAAGGTGCGTTACGAAGACATTCTGTATGTTGAGGCGCTGGCCGACTACATTATGATTTTTACGGCAGATCAGAAACTCATTGTCCATTCAACAATGAAGGGGTTTCAGAGTCGTTTGCCTCAGGATTTATTTGCAAGAGTACATCGTTCATACATTTTGAATGTCAATAAAATAAATGCCATTGAAAACCTTTTTGTAGTGATTAATAAGAAATATATTCCGATCGGAGCCTCTTATAAGGATGATTTCATAAAAAGGCTCAACCTGCTTTAGGTATATATCTTCTTACCGCCACTTTACATATATAATAAAACAGGGCTGCCCATAATGAGCCTGAAATCACTCCTGCTATAATATCGCCAGGATAATGTACAGCAAGATAAACCCTGCTATAACTGATTGCTGTAGCCCATATAAATAACAGACCTATATAGCGATACCTGTTCCGAAAAAGTAAAAACAAGAATGTTGCCAGGGCAAACGTGTTGGATGAGTGGGATGATATAAATCCGAACTTACCACCGCATCCTGCAGGCATATGCAGGATCTCCTGCAAAGTCTCTACATGGCATGGCCTTAGCCGTTCTATACCCGGTTTTAATAATGAGGAAGCAAATAAATCAGCGCAGGCGATAGTGCATCCGATAGAGAGCAGGATGATCCACCATGCCCTGCCGAAGTTCTTATAAATGGCCAGAGCAATTAAAAGATAAAAAGGAATCCAGATGGCTTTTCCTGTAATCAGTATCATAAACTGATCCCAAAAGGGGGAGTGAAAACTGTTGAGCCAGATAAGGATATTGGTATCCAGCCGGGATAGGTCGTAAATTATATCCAATGAATATCTTTTTTTAGAAGGTTTAACGTTTCTGCTTCCGGACTATTGGGGAGTGGCTGGAAATTATATTGCCATTCAGCTATTGGCGGAAGACTCATAAGAATAGACTCAGTACGGCCATTAGTCTCCAGCCCGAATTTAGTGCCTTTGTCATAGACCAGGTTAAACTCTACGTAGCGTCCTCTGCGTACATGCTGCCATTCGATTTCACGTTTCCCATACGTTTTATCCCTGTTTCTCCGGATTAGTTCAATGTACAGAGGAGAAAAAAGCATTCCTGTATCCTGAATAAATGGAAAATAAGTGCTTTTATCTTGGGTATCATTACCCAACCGGTCAAAGAAAATGCCTCCGATTCCTCTGGTCTCATCACGGTGAGGCAGGTAAAAATAATCATCAGCCCATTTTCTGAACCATGGGTAGTAATCAGTATGATGTTTGTCACAAAGCGCTTTTAACTCTGCATGAACAAATTTAGCATCATCCGGGATTATGTAGTGAGGTGTTACATCTATTCCGCCGCCAAACCAGCTTGTTCCTTCCGACATTTCAAAATACCGAAGGTTCATATGAATAATGGGAACCCATGGATTGACAGGGTGTAAAACAATTGATACGCCTGTTGCAAAGAAATCAGAGGGTGGCAAGTTAAGCGCTTTCAATATGTTTTCCGGAGTTTTTCCATGTACTGCTGAAAAGTTAACTCCGCCTTTAGCCAGTACATTTCCATTGGTAATTACGCGGCTACGCCCGCCGCCGCCGCCTTCCCGTTGCCATAAGTCTTCTTTAAATACGGCTTTCCCGTCTTCATTTTCGAGTTGTGTGCAGATGTGATCCTGAAGGTTTTTCAACCACTCTTGTATGTCGTTTTTTGTTAGCATAGTCAGTTTTCAGGTGCTATATAATAGATATGATCATTGCCTGATTTAAATATAAGTGAGGCTTTTCCCGGCTCAGGTACGTCCGAATCGAATCCAATATAAAGGTAAGGCTTATTTTCGGAATCTTGTAAATCAAAATTGGTATACCTGTTTTTCCCTGTGATGGCAGAATAGTAGAAAACCGGGAAAATCTGATTAGTGCGTATTCTCTGATCTGGTTGATGTTGTTGTATCCAGTTAATTATAGCGTGGTTTTTCCATAGCTTATTACTATATCCTCCGACTCCCGTTGTATGCCATTTGTATAAATGATAGATGGTGCGGCTTATCGGGTAAGTGAGCCATAGGCTGCCAATAATGATCAGGGGATATGTATAATGATTAAAACGGTGCCTGTTTGTATATAAAAAATCAGCTCCTGATGATAGCAAGAGCAGAAAAACCGGATATACAGGAGCAAATATCCGGTCATCAAGATGATCATCCAGCTTCAGAAACAGAAAAATGATATTGGTAAAGATCAGATAACCTGCAAGAATTGTCAGCAGGCAGCAATGATACGGAGATAGCCTGATGCGCCTGAACAGGAAAAAGCAGATTGTGATGGCAAAGAATAATATGAGCAGACAGAATGATAAACGAATACTGAATGGCAGTTCGTCCGGTATAACCCAGGTAGATACCACATTTATGGTTTCACTCAGGTTATTCAATACACTTTTTAGCGAAAGCTCATTTTGTTCAGTGACAAATCTGCCTGAACTTGTGTAGCGTGCTATGAGATAGAGTAAAAATGGGAGTATACTGAGCAAAAAATAGTTTGCAGCAGTGAGGATTCGTTTTCTATGACCGGATCCGTGTGGAAAGCTAAGCAGATAAAGGCTTATTGCAGAGGTGATCACAATACCTGATTTTCGTTGAAAGCAAAGCAGAACGGAAAGTATTGCTATGATAATAAAAGTCCTGAGCGAAGGCCTTTTATTATATATTTTGAGCTGGTAAACGATGAGCAGGACCAGGGTGGTAAAAAAAGCTTCTGACCATGCGAAAGCATAAACCAGCAGAACAGGTAATGAAAAGAGGGAGAGAATTGCTGCCCATATTCTGATCGAAAAAGAGTACACATCCTTTACGATCAGGCTGCCAATAATCCAGAATGACAGTTGCAGGGATAGCAGATGAAGTCCAAACGCAAATAGGACAGGTGATAGCCCGGTATATTTAAAAAGCGACAATAAAAGCGGGTACAACGGAGGCCATTCGACAAAAGGGCTGCCATCGACTTTTTGCAATGAGGGCGGAAAGGACAAGGCGGCAGAGAAATAATTGACGGAATCATCGGTGACGCCGAGGCCGTAAGGATATACGGAATACACATATAGCATGCTGGCCAGCAATGAGAGAGCAGGCGGAAGCCATACATGGCTGGTAAGGGAGAGGTATAATCGATTGCTAGAACGGATATCCAATACCTATATTAAATGCGGTTAAGTTTTTGGGACCGAATGGCGGAGCATCGAACAGTTCCGGCAAAACAAAGCGTTCTCCTTTAGGTCTCGAAGGATCAATAGTCTTGATACCGATATCAAACCGAAGGATCAGGAATGAGAAATTGAGCCGTATCCCGAAACCGCTTCCTACAGCAATTTGCTGCAGAAAAGTATTGGCCTGAAGCAAACTTCCGGGCCTTGAATAGGAAGACTCCCGATGAAGTGTCCATATATTTCCGGCATCTATGAACAGAGCGCCATCGATAAATCCGGTAATGTTGAATCGGTATTCATAGCTGTTTTCTATGAGAAATTCTCCTGGTTGCTCGAAATTATATTGAGGCTCACCTTCATTGTTCCGGTCCACATAGGAACCAGGGCCAAGTCTTCTGGGTTTCCATGCTCTGATACTGTTGCTTCCTCCTGCAAAATAAAACTTTTCATACGGCAGAGCGCCTGTTGCATCGTATGCATAGACAGCCCCGACATTCAGTCGCACGGCAAATGTACTTTTTTTAGAGAGGGGAAAATACTTTCGGAGATCAACAGATCCTCTCAGATAACGATAGGTCTTAAGACCGAAAATGGAATCCTGCGGTGCAAGGTTGGGAATATTGAATATAGTACCACCCGGTTCGGCATACAGCTTTACATAGCTGGAGTTTTTATTTTGATTGAGCTGGTTGTCATTATAGATGTATGATATATTTGAGTTGGATACAAAAGAGTTATTGAAACTGTATATAAGGTTGCTTCCATAATTATTATGGAGATTTTCCAGATATTCGACAAATGCTCTTTCTTTGCGTAAGGTATTGATTATGTTTACATCAATAAGGGAAAAAGTATATGTGCTGTATTGTCCGGTAAACCATGCGTATTGATAGGAGCTGTTTATAATCAGACGATCATACTCCGGACGTTTGGTAAGGCTTGCTCCGCCTGCAACTTTGGTTCTGGGGCTATAGTCTTTTAACAGATCTCTGATTTTGCTGAAAGGAAACAGGATTTCTGCAAAGGTAAGACCGGTATTGCCGGAAAATTCCTGAGTACGAAGTACATTATTGGGGTCTGAAAAACTTGAATAACCTTCAGCAGAAGCTTTTAGATTTATATCCAGCACCTCAAAGCCACCAAAAACGTTTCGGGTTTTAAAGTTGATATTAGCAAATGGACCCGGTACAAAGGCCTGGGTTGCAACGGTGAGACCCCATTCATCGGTAATCTGGAATTTTTTCAGAGGGCTTGTTCGTATATAAGCGATCAGCGAATTTCCGGTAGAATCCTGACGGTCTTTTTCATAGTTTATATTGATAAATTTAAACATATCCAGTGTTGCAAGATGTCGCTGTGTTGCCTGAATATCTTTTATCCTGTATAGTTTTCTGTACTTTATCTTTATTTTATTTTCAAGTATGCGTTTTGAATAGTTGTTACCGTAGAGAATAAAATCAATATTTTTATATGAAATCGTGTCAGTATCAAAGCTTTTCTTTTCTGTAACATCAGCATCGAATATGATTTTATTAACAAAATATTGCTGGTGCTCTTTCTTATCTTTCGCATTTTCTATGATCAGGCTCAGGTATACAGAATAAGGCTCTTGTATAGTATCGACATTGAAGAAAATGTATTGCCTGCTAAAATCATAATAGCCTTCATTTTTTAAAAGCTCATTGACCCGTTCCCGTTCAGCAGAAAGGTATTCTTCATTATATCGTTCACCTGTTTTTATATGTGAATGATGGAAATTTGCCTGCACAATACTGTCTATGGCTCTTTCCTCCCTGTTTTTCTCCGGAAGTATGTAGGAAAATCCCTTCACATAGTAGCCTTTTCCTTCACTGACTTTATATCGTACCTTGATTTTTTTTCCGACAGTATCGGTAGATGAGACAACATATCCTCTGAAAAATCCCTGAGATTTGACATAATAAGACATGTGACGGGTACTTTGACTCGTTGAAGCGGAATCATATATTACCGGCGGCTCACCCGGGACCCGCATCAGCCAGTTTCCGTCTTCTTTTTTCTGATTAAGCTTTTCCAGCTTTTTCTCTTTCCTGAGCGTATATTTTTCTTTTTTCTTATCTGTGCCGGCATGCTCAATCTTGTCAGTATATTTTTTTTCTGCTCTGGCTATTTCTTTCGAAACTTTGGTAGTATCATAAAATTTCCGGCCAAAATTGTATATGGAGAGATAGGGCATAGCCCCGGCAATTTTACGGTTGGGAGTTTGTTTTACAATTTCTAACAGCGCTTCCTTATTAACTTTTTTGTTTCCTTTAACAGATACCTTAGACAGAAGATATTCGTCTTCGTTCAGATTACGGGTTACAGAGCAGGCTCCCAGCAAAAAAATTGTACAGCAAAACAGAAAAGTGTAATATAGGCTTCTCAAACTTTCAAATATGTTATCAAAGAACAGGATAAAGTTCATTAAATCTTTGCAAATAAAAAAGCACCGCAAGCAGGAAAGGTTGTTTTTAGTAGAAGGGGCTAAAAGTATCACTGAACTTCTGGATTCTGACTATAAAACCCGTTCATTGTTCTTAACAGAGTATTTGTATAAATGTTGTGCAGACAGGATTGAAAAACTGAAGGATACCGAAATCGTTCTTGTCGGTGAAAATGACCTGATTCAGGCCGGAACTTTTGAGACCAATAATGCCGGAATTGCTATTGCCGAGATGAAGGAGAATCTGAAAACGGAACCTGTCGGGGGGGAGCTTGCCCTGGTATTGGACGATGTTCGGGATCCGGGTAATCTGGGAACAATTATTCGTATAGCAGACTGGTATGGAGTTTCCAGATTATATTGTTCTGAAAATACCGCTGAATTTTATAATCCCAAAGTTATCGCCAGCTCTATGGGCTCATTTACGCGGGTAATACCGTATTACGGACCATTGGAAACTGTTCTCAGGGATTCAAAGATACCGGTATATGGAGCTATGCTTGAAGGAAAATCAGTGCATTCCGCAAATTTCACTCAGGGCGGCTATCTGATTATGGGTAATGAGTCGCGGGGGATTAGTGAAGATCTGAAAAAATATGTTCAATATCCGGTAACTATTCCGCGGTATGGAGCGGCAGAATCCTTGAATGTGGGGGTAGCTACTGCTGTTATTCTGGATAATGTGCGCAGGAATATATCTGTATGAGCCTTTGCTTTATCCAAGACTCATACAGATAAACGGCCTATTATTTAGGCTTGGTACAAAGCTGAATGTTTTTGTCTATTACTTCAAAGCCGCCGAGCTGGGGTACATTAATTATTTCAGAACATTCAATATAGTTTTCAGCTGCTATGGAAAATACATAATTTTTGCCTTCCTGTAAAACTACCAGGTATCGTCCGGATTCGCTATTGGAATTAAAAACTCCGATTATTTCATTTGTATTAAGGTCTTTAACGGTGATTTGGGCTTCCATTGGAATTTTACTTGAGGAATCAGTTACTGTACCCTTTAAGACAACCAGGTTAGCCTCTTCTTTTTCCATTTCAGCGTAATATATGTCCTTGTCTCCGTACCCATCGGTGCGGTAAGAGGAAAAGTATACTTTTTTACCGTCTGCAGACCAGGCAAGGTGAATATCATCGTGGGCAGTACTGATTGGATAACCTACGTTTTCCGGTTTGCTCCAGGCATTCTGATCTTCATTTAATTTGCTGACGAAAACATCAAATCCCCCCATGGTTTTCAGGCCGTTTGAACTAAAATAAAGGGTTTTTCCGTCAGGGTGAATAAATGGTGAATCCTCATCGTAAGGTGTATTGATCTCCGGACCGAGATTTTGAGGCATGGCCCACTCTCCGTTTGGGAGCTTTCGGACTCTGTATATATCCATTCCGCCGTAGCCGCCTTCTCTGTCGCTGGAAAAATATAATATGCGTTCATCTGCCGACAGACTTGCTCCCGTGACACGTCCTTTGCCATTGATAATATCAGGCAGCTTTTCAGGAACCGACCATTCATTTCCTTTTAAGGTGGTTATGTAAAGGTTGCCGGAGCTTTTGGACAGCAGGTTGCTTCTTTCAGAACGGTAAATCAGTAGCTTCTGTCCGTCAGCGCTCAGTGATATGCTGGCATCATTGCCGTTGGTATTGACAGGAGACCCCAGGTTTTTGGGCTCACTCCAGCCATCTCCGGTTTTTTGAGTATAGTATATATCTTCAAAGTATAATCCCAGGCCGTCGCTTGCATCAATATGTCCGCCTGTTGTTCCTGGTCTGGTTGAAGTAAAGAAAATCTCTCTTTCATCTGCGGATATAACCACGCCATAATCAGGATACGGAGAGTTTATAGTGGCTCCGAGGTTTTTTATCTTGATATTTTTGGCATTAATCATGAGTACTTTCCCGTACTCACACATCTCGATTTCCCGGTCTACCTGCTCCAGTATACCTCTGTTTTTATCAAGGAAACGCTTGTTTTTGCCTTCTTTGAATTTGTTTTTGAAGTGCTGATAGTTGGTGATAGCAGAGTCCATCATATGGGACAGATGGTAGGCTTTTCCGGTATAAAAATAGAGCGCGTCCGGGTAGCTGTCCGGTTTTTCCAGACATTTTAGCAGATAGGGAAGAGCTTTGTTATTATCCTGGAGATTTATATAACATAATCCGATTTCATAATTATAGGATGCCTGCTGATTCAGACTATCCAGTTCCAGATACAAATTGAGCGCTTTCCGAAACTGGCCGCTGTTTAGGGTTTCCTGGGCGATTTTCTCTTTGTACAGTCGATCGCTTTTTGATTGCGCACGGCAGTTGAGATTAAGTGTGATGAAGAATACAAGGAGCAATAAACTAAGTGATTTCATGGATAAAGAGGCAAATTGGTCTGTCAAATATAAATTTTTAGGAATTAAAAAAACGAATTATTTATGCGATTTTCATATCCATTTTTATAATTTATCGTAAATAGGGAGGGTCGATATACTACCAATATTGTAAATTATTGAAGGTGAATGAATATGTTTTCTAAGCATAAAAAAGGGTTAACTTCTGTTATTGTACTGATTTTTTCAGGTTTGGTTGCATTGGGGCAGGATGTGCAATTTTCACAGTTTTATGCTGCGCAGACTTATTTAAATCCAGGGTTTGCCGGATCAGCTCATGCACCCAGATATATGTTTCACCAGAGATTACAATGGCCGAGACTGGATGCAAAATATATTACTTCCTATTTCTCGGCTGACTTTTTCTCTCAGAAATACAGAAGTGGTTTCGGGGTAATGGTTTTTCATGACTATCTGGGTTCTAACAATATTACGTCTACCGAAGTCCATTTGCAATACGCGTATGAGTTGCCTATCAGTAAAAAGCTAAGCGTGCGCCCGGGTTTGCAGCTCGGTATGGCATCACGAAACGGAAACTATGCGTCACTGCGTTTTCCCCATCAGTTTAATGATAATGGAATGCATCAATGGTACAATGATTATGACTGGGCAAACCAGAACAAACTTTATCCGGATGTAGGAGCGGGTGGTGTTTTGTATTCAGACCAGTTTTGGTTTTCTATCGCAGGCAATCATCTGAACATGCCCAATTATTCGGCATTGGGTGATGTTGCCAGGCTGCCAATTAAATTTTCCACTGCAATAGGGTATAAGTTTAATCTTTCCAAAAGCCACAATATGGCATACCTTAATGTAAAAGAAGAGTTTAGCATTACTCCGGTTCTGCATTACAAAATGCAGGGGAAGGCCGATCAGATGGATATAGGAACATATGTTATTTATGAGCAGCTGCTTACGGGGATATGGTACAGGGGTATTCCGTTTAAGAAGTATAACTCGGATCTTCATAATAATGAATCACTGGTCGGAATGATCGGGTGGATGTATCGGAATTTTAGTATTTCTTACAGCTATGATTTTACCTTGAGCCGTTTGCGTCCTGCATCGACAAGAGGGGCCCATGAGATAAATATAACGTACGTGCAGAAGCGCTCAAAGTCAAACAAAACGCTCAAACGTCTGCCTTGTCCGACATTCTACGGGCATTAAAAGATGTTGAATTTTGGTGTAAAAAGTTAATTTAAATTAGTATTTTTAGTGGTTTTTACATGAAAAACATTTATATAAATGTTTAATAAAGGCCTTGTTGTATTGATTCTTAGCTTTATAAACATTGTAAATGTTCTTGGTCAGGATATTCAGTTTTCTCAGTTTTATGCTGCCGGCTTATACCTGAATCCGGCCTTTGCCGGAAGCGCACACAAAAAACGGTTTACCCTACATCAGCGTTTGCAATGGCCTTATCTGGATGCGAATTACATCACATCAAAGTTTACTTTCGATACTTACTGGAATAAATATAACAGCGGTTTTGGGCTGATGTTGATTCAGGACTGGCAGGGTGGTAGTGACCTGAAGTCAACAGAGGTCGACTTTCAGTATTCATATGAGCTACACGTTAGTGAGGCTGTTACGGTGAGGGCCGGTTTGCAGCTGGGCCTGTTTTCCAGAACGTTTAATTACGCCAATCAGTTGTTTCCCGATCAGTTGAGCAACAATGGTCCGACGGGCGGAATCAGCTATGATGCCAGGCACAATCCGACCAAGTTTTTTGCCGATGTATCTTCCGGGGGTATTGTGTATACGAACCGGTTATGGTTTGGAATCTCAGCGCATCATATGAATAGTCCCAACCAGAGCCTGCTCGAAGATATAAGTCGTCTTCCTGTTAAATATACATGGGTGGGTGGATATAAGTTTGTATTGGGACATTCAGAAAGGCGAAAATCGACTGTAACACAGGAACATTTGGAGATTAGCATCACTCCTACGGTTCATTATAAGTTTCAGGGCAAATCGGATCAGGTAGATTTCGGACTTTACGGAGCATATGAGCAATATCTCCTTGGGTTTTGGTACCGCGGACTTCCGTTGATCAAAGATTATAGCAATGAGCTTAGAAACAACGAATCGATGGTAGTGATTCTCGGTTACAAAATTCAGTCATGGATTGTCAGCTATAGTTACGACTTTACTGTTTCAAGGCTTAGTCGTGCCAGAACGGGAGGGGCGCATGAGCTTCATATAGTGTATGTGCATGACAGTTTTCCCAAGCGGAAAAAGTCCATGAAGCGACTACCCTGTCCCGATTTTTAGCCCGAATAAAGGCACGGTTATTTTTTATCTTTTCGGGGATGGGGATGTAGCAATAATCCCGTGAGTGCTGTTTCTTCTGTTGAGTCCGTCTTATGTTTAAATGAAGCAGGGCAGGCAGGAGTTATTTATATAGACCAAACAACTTTTTGCCCGGATAGGCGGGATTGCAAAGAGGGATAGCTCCGGCGCATTAGTTGTGTTTCCAATAGTCAGGAACTATCACGCAGGAACTTTTTCCTTGTATATTAATAAAATCCGAAGTTGCCGCTTTTTGTAGATTTTCTGCGTGTCTTTTTCTTTTTTCTCAATTGCTTTTGTTCTTCGGCTTTATTCTTCTGCTGCTTTTTCGAATTTGCTTTCACACGGCTTCCTCTGGTTTCAATTACCTTATTGGCTTCCTTTGCATGAAAATTCCGGTCATTTTTATTCTTCCCTTCATCCAGTGACTGTGTATAAGCCGTAAGCTGACTCAATATTATTAAACAAAGGAAGACTGCTTTATACATATTCTGAGTTTATCGGATTACGGATACTTTTCCTTCTATCATATACGGGCCTTTGTAATCTTCATGAATACCCTCATAGGTAATGATCCAGGGATATACACCGATAGGCATTGGCTGACCGCGGTAATGCCCGTCCCAGGCCTTGTTAGGATCTTCACTGTAATATATTACTTCGCCCCATCTGCTGAAGATTGTAAGGGTAAAGTTAGTAAAGTATTTACCGAAAATCTCAAAATGGTCATTGTGCGTATCGCCGTTAACAGTAATTGCAGTCGGGGCAAATACGCGGGGCGGACATATATCACGGACAAGAATACTGTCGGTATCAATACAGTTAAACTCGTTGCTTACTTTTAAATAATATGTGCCAGGTTCATGTACAATTATTGACCTTGTTGTATCACCGGTCGGAGTCCACAGATACGTGAGGCCGTTAGAGTAGGATTCAATGGAAATATATTTATCAATTTCTTCGCAATAGCGCTTTTCTTTTTCAAGACCGGCTTCCGGATTGGGGTTATATCTCAGAGTTGCCGTGTCTCTGGCAATACATTCACCGATGCGTATGGTGGCAATATAGCTTCCGGCTTCCCGTGCAAGCACAGAATCTGTTTGACTGACGAGGGTATTTTTATGATACCAGTCAAGTTCAGGAGTATATTTTTCAATCAGATTCCAGTTTTTCGGAGTAGAAACAAAAATAACTTCTTCTCCCTGACATACTGCCGAATCGGAAAGGACAACAAGAGGTCTTGGTGTTCCGATTATAAATGCACTGTCTTTGGTTATACATCCTCTGGAATCGGTTCCGATTACTGTGATCATTGAAGTATCATTGGGAACAAGATAATTGACAGAGGAAGTCGTAGAATTTAATATCCCGCCATTTTGCTGTATCCATGTATAATTAAGCTGGCCGGCTCCTACGGATCGGATGGTAGTTAAATCTCCGGCACAGGTTATTTTACCTGAAGTTCTCAGCGCAGGCGGAGCCGTTACTTCCGAGAGATCTTTTACCGAGCAGTTGCCATCGCTGTATATTACCACATAAGCTCCTTTATCTGTCACCCAGAGAAGAGGAGATTGCTCGTTTGGTATGATATTGCTGTTTTTCATCCAGTGAAAGTCTCCGATCATCGGACTGATGCTTTGAGGTCTGGAGTCAAGTACCAGATCCTTTACGAAGCAGTAATGTGGTTCAAGGTTCAGTGTCGGTGGTGTAAGTACTGTCACATGAACTGTATCCGTATTCTGACATCCGTGGGGATCTGTAACTGTATAAGTATAGAAGGTATTTATATTGGTAGTGATTTTTACCAGATAATCGTTGGCAAGTACATGACCTGTTGCGGATCGCCACTGGAACGAATACAGCGGATTGGCATTACCAGACAGAATCATCGGTGTATTTACGCATATCCGCTGGTCTCTTCCGGCATCCGCCACTGGTGGCGGGTTAAGAAGTATTTCTGTTTGCACCGAGTCAGCTCCGCAGATACCATTGTCTGTACTAACAAAATAAAGTTGTATGCTTCTTTTTTCTGCATCTGCTGTTGAAGGATAGTATTGAGTGTTCAGCGAGTATCCGGTAGGGGAGAAAATCCCGCTTCCGGAACTGCTCCATCGGCCATTGCCGGCATTCTGTACACTGCCTGAGAGGGAAATGCCCATAGCATAATCGCAGGTTGATACAGGAGCCGTAGTGGCTACGGGAGCAGGAGCAATGTGGATTGTTTTTGAAATAAACGTGTTCCTGCATACATGATCACCTGTTATGGTAAGCTCAAAAAGAAGTGAGTCTTTCTGACGATCATCCTGAGAAGGGATATAACCGGTATTAATCAGATTCGGATCAGGGAAGAAGTTGCCGGTTCCGTTTGCAATCCATTGAACAGGAATCGTATTATCTTCGATATATGCGGAAAGAGCGATTAATTCAGTATCAGAGCACACACTTCCGGATGAACTGATGTACAGTTCCGGAACCGGTACTATTGTCAGTCGGACAGTGGCATTTCTTGCTTCGCAGTATGTATTTCCGACTGTTTGAGCGGAGAAGCTTAATTCGTTTCTCTGCTGGTCGTCACTGCTTAAGTTGTAAACCGGAGACAATCCGTTGATATTATCAAACGATCCTGTTCCGTTTGCTGTCCATACTACATCATTTGCATTCGTTGCAGAAGCGTTAAGTTGTATGCTGTTTTCAGATGCGCAGATTTCTTCAAGGGGTTCGATCCGGATAGACGGAACGGCGATTAGTGTTACAATCTGATCAGTTGAAACAGGCTTGCATGTCCCGTTGCCGGTAGTTGTAAGCGTAAATATCAGTTCATTCTTTCTTTTATCTTCTTCGGAAGGGATATAAGCCGTACTCAGACTCGTTGCTGCCGGAGCAAAGTATCCGCTTCCGTTAGATGACCATCGCCCGCCTGTAGCTATATCGACGGAACCTGAAAGATTAATCCGGAAAGTTTCTACGCATACAGTATCATCAGGTCCTAGTGAAACAGCAGGAGCCGGAGTAAAGGTCACCTGCATGGTATCGCTTGCCGGTGCGCATATTCCGTTGTCTGTAGTGGTTAATGAAATTAAGACCATTCCGTTGCTCCGATCTGCCGGACCAGGTATATATTTTGCAGACAGATACGTATTTGAAGGTGTAAATATCCCATCGCCCGAGCTTTTCCATTCGGCAGTTTTAGATATTGTTATTTGTCCGTTAAGATGCACTTCTTCAATATCAATACAGAGTTCCTGGTCCTGCCCTGCGTTGACCTGCGCTGTTGGGGAAGGACTGATTGGTATGACGATTGTCCGTACGCTGGGTGCGCATGAGTTATGATGTCCGGTTGTGACTACTCTCAGAGATACAGCGCCCTGATTAATTTCCTGGAGAGTTGGACGATATACCGGTGTCAGGCTGCCGGCATCCGGTGTAAACTGTCCGCTACCTGATGTTGACCAGTTTACACCGGTAGCATGCAGTATGGTTGCCTCCAACGGAATAGCGGTATTATCTTCACAAACAGCCGGAGGCGTGGTGATAGCATTGATGACAGGGGAAGGGACAAGCTCAACAGGAGCATGTGCGGAAACTGGCCCGCAGGCATTATTTCCGGTTGTAGTGAGTGTGAATAGAATCTGATTCTGGATTTTGTCCGTCAGAGACAGATAATATCGTGGATTCAGATTTGCCGGGCCGGGTGAAAAAGTCCCTGTTCCCGATGAGCTCCATATGCCTCCGCCAGCTCCGTTTACTGTACTTTTCAGTTCTATATACTCCTGATCGGTACATAGTGGATCGGGGTTTTCAATAGAAGCTGCGGGCGGATTAACAAATCGTATTTTAACGCTGTCTCGTGCCGGCGGGCATAGACTGTTGCCGGATGCTTCTATATAGAGGGTTACAATACCGGTTGACTTATCAGAACCTGAAGGAGTATAGATAGTTGCAGCGCTGGAACTGCCCGTGAAAGTCCCTGTTCCGCCGGTCCATTGCAGAGAAGTTGCATGCTGAACCGAAGCGGTTAGCGGATAGCTGCTTCGGTCTTCACAACCGGAAAGGTCGTAGCCTGCATCTGCGAATGGAGCTATATGAATATTTGTTTGTACCTGTATGGATACGGGGGCACATAAATTATCCTGAATTGTTCTGGCGGTAAAGGTTAGTGAACCTGATACTTTATCCAGTGCGCTTAATGTATAGGTCGTATTACTCTGCTGGTTATTGGAAAATGTGCCGGTTCCGGAACTATTCCATATCATGCTGCCGGCATTGAGGATATTGGCCGACAGGCTTATGCTGTTTTCCGATGAGCAGATATCTCCGGGAGCAAGAGCAGATATTTGAGGTCCTTGCAGAATCGTAAATACAACTGAAGAATGAGTTGGCGGACAGGTGCCGTGATCCAGTGATTCAAGATGAAGTTCCAGCGTACCGGCGGCTATTTCAGCAGCTGTAGGATGATACTCAGCTCTTAATGTTGTCGGGCCGGGAGAATAGGTTCCGTTTCCGCCTGTCCATTGTCCGTACGTACCACTTCCTTCCAGTCTTATCGGAAGATCAGTAACGCATATGGATTTATCCGGGCCTGCGTCTACTGCTGGCAACGGAGAGAAGGTTATCCTGATATGGTCAGAGGGAGAATTACACTTTCCGGTTCCCGTGGCTGTAGCCATAAAAGTAACGTAGGATCTTGTTTTGTCATCTATACTGGGCTCGTAACTGGTGGAAACAAGGGCCGAAGAAGGATTAAATGTCCCATTCCCCTCCAGTACCTGCCACAATACTCCTGTTGCATTTTCGGTTACAGCCTGAAGGGGGAAAGATACCACGTCTTCACATATAAATAAATCAGGGCCGACGTCCAGTTTCGGAAGCGGATCAAATCGTATAAGCATTGAGTCTCTGACAGCAAAACAGTTGTTATTATCTGTTGTAAGCAGGGTTAATGTTATTCCGCCGGCTTCTATGTCGTCTTTTGACTGGTAGTATATAGCGTTAAGAGATGAGGCGTCGGGAGAGAAAACACCGCTGCCGGATGTAATCCATATAGCGCCCCCTGCGTGCTGAACTGCACCACTGAGCTTAATTCCTTCTGAATCCTCGCAGACCAGCTGATCCGGTCCGGCATTAACAAGAGGAGCCGGAGTAATGGTAAGTTTTAGCTGGTCCTCTGTTGCAGGACAGAGTCCGTCACTCAGACTTGCCACTCTAATGTTAACTAAGCCACTGTTTTTATCGTTTGCAGAAGGAATATAGACAGCCGAAGGAGTGTATCTATCCGGAGCAAATTCGCCGTTTCCATCTGAAAACCACTCAATACCTGATGCATTGGTGTAGCTTACCGAAAGAGGGGCCCCTGTTTCATCATAGCATATGCTCAGATCCGGGCCGGCTTCGATTTGAGGCAGAGGAGACAGGAAGACCTTCATTGTGTCTCTGTGCTCAGGGCAAAGTCCGTTGTTGGTAGAAGTATAGATAAAGCGAATTTCTCCTCTTGCCCTGTCTGCTTCAGAGATGAAATACTCCGGTTGCGGATGGGCTATATCCGGACTTAAGCGACCGGTGCCTGAATAAGACCAGCGACCACCGCCTGCGTTAGCGACAGAGGCTTTAAGAGGTATTGAGACAGCAGTCTCGCAGATTGTAATGTCCGGCCCCAGTTTTACTTCCGGAACCGCGGTGAAGTTTATTTCTAACTGATCACTGTGAACTTTACATAAATCATTGCCGGTGGTAGATAGTGTCAATACAACTTTTCTGGCAGTAGTATCTGCTGCGGAAGGTATGTAGGTTGCATTGAGCACGTCTGCAGAAGGAGAAAAGCTTCCGCTGCCCGATGTCGTCCATATTCCTGAAGAGGTATAGCTTACCTGTCCGGCCAGAGGAATTGCATGCTGGCTGGCACATACGACCATATCTGATCCGGCAGATGAAACGGTGGCCGGAGTGATTATGATATTCATCGTATCGGCAACCGAAGGGCAGGGACCACTGCTGAGAGCGGTATATACAAGACGTATAGTCCCTTTACGAATGTCTTGTTCAGAAAGAGTATATTGAGGATTGAGAACTGTTCTGTTGGGATAGAAAACGCCGGTCCCGTTTGTATTCCATAAGCCTTCCGTTGAGTTGTCGGCACTTGCGTTCAAATGAATAGAGGCTGTATCTGCACATACGGTGATGTCCGGCCCTGCATTAGGTTCCGGAAGCGGAATAAACACGGCTTTCGTTGTTTTTATAATATCGGGACAGTCGGCGTTGCCACTGACTTTTGCCTCAAATATAATTTCAGGCTGATTCTGGTCAGCCAGTGAGAAATAATAAGTAGCAAAAAGGCTATTCTGTGTATTATTGAATATACCATTGCCGCTGGATGTCCATATGATTCCGGATGAGGCCTCGCTGGAAGCAGACAGACTTATATCCGGTGAATTAATACATATATGCTGAACAGGGCTGACCTCAAGCGTTGGGGATTTTATGAAAATCACTTCTACATAATCTTTCTGAGCCTGGCATATCTGCTGATCATCTACAGATTCCAGAGTGAGTAATACCGAGCCGTTTGAGTAATCAAGAGCTCCTGGTTGATACCGGGTATTTAATGTGTTTGGGTTGCTGAACGAACCTGATCCGGAGGTCGTCCACTGCATACCGGTAGCATTGCTGACACTGCCCCTAATTTCAACAAAGGAATTGGTCTCGCAAAGTTCTATTCTATCTCCTGCTTCTACAGTTGCTTCCGGCTGGAGCTGAACAATGAGCGTATCTGAAACGGGTTTGCAATTGCCCTGAGAGGTTGTTTCCAGTATAAATTGAATAGAAGCTAAACCGCGGTCTTCAGGGGAAAGATAATATTGTACACTGGTACCGATATTACTTGGCGAAAAAGAGCCGCGGCCATTTGTTTTCCAGGCGGCTTCTGTTGCTATGGTCATATGACCGTTCAGCTGAATACTGTCTGCTGATTCACATATGCTTCGATCCGGTCCGGCATTAATAGTAGGAGCAGGAGTGAAGGAGAATACTACTGTATCGGAAACCGGAGGACATTGCTGGGTGGCTCCGGTGGTAAGAATCAGTGCCACGCTTCCGTTGTTTTTATCGGTAGCAGACGGAATATAACTGGTATTTAAGCTGCTTGAATTACGGAACTGACCCGAACCCAGACTTGACCAGGTGATAGTGCTCGTATTGGTTACGGAACCGGTAAGAGTGATTTCGTCAATATCTGCGCAGAATGTCTGATCCGGTCCGGCATTAACTTTTATTTCCGGGGTAAGTGTCAGCTTTAAGGTGTCTTTATTTCCCGGACAGATAGAGTTGCCGCTGGTATTGGCAAAGAAGAATATGTTTTCGTTTAGCTTATCGCCGGATGAAAGTAAGTAGGTGACCCGGGCGCTTTCTTTATCTGGCAGAAATGTTCCGCTTCCGTTGGATGACCATACAACACCTCCTGTATTCTGATAATTTGCAGAAAGCTCAATGCTGCCTGCATTACCGCAAAGTACGATATCCGGACCAAGGGATACAGAAGGACCTTCTTCAAAACGTATGGTGACCTGATCTGATACAGCCGGGCATGAGCCGCTTGGTATTGTAGTGCTTGTAAGAGTTACGCTTCCTGCACTTAATTCAGCGGGACTCGGATGATATTCCGGGTTCATTACTTCTCTGGAAGGAGAGAAGCGGCCCTGACCACCGGTCCATACAGCCGGAGTCCCCTCCGCGTATAGATTAACGGGTAAAGCATTTGTACAGACGGTTTTGTTCGGTCCTGCATCAATTGACGGAACAGGAGTAAAGCTTACCTGCATGGTATCGGAAACTTCCGGGCATAATGAATTGCCTGTGCTTTTCAGAATAATATTAACATATCCTCTGGTTTTATCTTCACTGGTGATATTATAAGTAGGAGATATCACTGTGTTGGATGGACTGAAAGAGCCATTGCCGGTAGTGGTCCATTGAATACCGGAACTGTTGGTGTATGAACCTCTGCTTAAAAAGAAATTGGTCTCTGCACCACAGATTACCTGATCCGGTCCGGCATTAACAGAAGGACCTTCCATGATCCGGACGTTTACGTTATCAGAAACAGCTTTACATGGACCATTTCCTGTTGAGGTTGCAGTGAGGGTCACAATTCCGTTTCTGACCTCGGTAATCGAAGGTGTATATCTGGTAGTCAGGCCATTATCGGGATTAAATGTTCCCAGACCACCGGACCAGACTACTCCATTTGCTCCGGAGAGATTTACAGACAGAGTAACAGGATCGCCCGATGCGCACATCACTTTGTCGGGACCTGCCTCAATTGCCGGAGCCGGAATAACCCGTATATTGATTGTATCTGTTACCGGATTACAGTTTCCGTTGTCCTGGCTCGTCAGATAGAGCGTAATAAGTCCGCTGTTTAATTCATGCTGGCTGGGGATATAGCTGGTGTTGAGAAGGTGGTTGCCTGGAGAAAAATATCCGCCCTGCCCGCCAGACCAGTATCCCCGCCCAGAACCGCTTATGACTCCGGCCAGATTGATTACGGGATTGTTGTAGCATATCTCCTGGTCCGGTCCGGCGTTGACTGTCGGGCCCGGAATAAATGAAATTTCCACACTATCTTTGTCCTCAAGGCAATTGCCGTTACCTGTAGTGGTAAGAACCAGCGTTACTGATCCGTTTCTGACTTCCTCAGCCGTCGGAGTGTAGGTAATATGAGATGCGGTATTGGAAGGGGAGTATTTTCCCTGCCCGCCGGACCAAATACCTCCGGTTGCTGTAATAACATAACTGTATACAAAAGCATCGGGCTTGTTTTCACATACCACAGCAGGTGGCCCCGTATGAGCTTGTGGTGCCTGGGTAAAGCGGATCTCAAGATAATCTTCTACCGCATTACATGAAGTCTGATTGGCTTGCAGCCTTAGTCTCAGATAGCCGCTCTGGATTTCATTTTGAGAAGGTATGTATCTGGGATTTAAAGTATTGGCGTTGGGAAGAAAAATGCCCTGTCCGCCGGACCAGAGATAATCGGTTGCATTCGATGTGCTTCCGTTTAGCTGGATTTCAGAATTATTGGCGCATATCACCTGATTCTGGCCGGCATCTACCACGGGTGACGACGATATTAATATTATAATGGTATCAACAGCTGCACCGCATGTATCATTGCCGGTAGTTGTAAGAAGCAGCGGTATGATTCCGGAGCGAATCTCACTTTCAGTCGGAATATAGCGCACATTCAGTGAAGTACGATTGGGAATAAAATTGCCCTGCCCGCCGGACCATATGCCACCGGTGGCAAGACTTACCGATCCCGAAAGATTTGCTACCGGATTATTATCACATATAAACATACTGGGACCGGCATTAGCCTGAGGGCCTTCGCCTATAGTAATGACCAGCTCATCTTCATCATCAGGACAGTTTTCAGAAGATGTGGAGGTTAATTTTAAAACAATGGTACTACCCGGAATATTTTCTCCTTCGGATGGGATATAGCTGGCCCTCGGATCCTGTGGATTGGGTAAAAATGTGCCTGCTCCTCCCGACCAGACAGCGCCCGGAGCTCCAACAACTATTCCTGTCAGGTCAATAGTTGTATTGGCACATACCTTTACATCAGGACCGGCATTTACGATGGGGCCGGTTATAAACGAAATCCTTAGTGTGTCGGAAACTCCGAGACAACCGCCATTTCCGGTAGACTCAAGATATAACTGTAAGCCGCCTGCATTTATCTCGGCTTGTGTCGGAATATACGTTGCTGCAAGCTCATCTCTTCCTGGTACAAAAGTGCCGTTTCCGCCGATCCATCTTCCGCCTTCTGCTCCTTCGATGGAACCATTCAGTTCAATTTCAGGGTTGTTGGCGCAGACTTCTACAGGATCTCCGGCATCTATAAGGGGTGCAGGAGTAAAGGTAATAGTGATATCTTTTTTATCTGCTTCGCACAGACCGTTACCGGTTGATTCTATATTCAGTGTTACAAATCCCCGGTTTAACTCCCCGGCAGAAGGCTCATAGGTAATGGAAAGAGCATTTTCATTGGGAAATATCTGACCTTCTCCACCAGACCAGCGAACACCTGTTGCATTTTCTACAGATGCAGTCAGGGAGAAAACAGGATTATTGACACATACATTAAATGGTTCTCCGGGATCAACCACCGGAAGCGGCTGAATAAAAATATTCATGGTATCAGAAACAGGCGGACACCCGTCGTTTCCGGTTGATGTCAGTACAATAGTAGCCAGTCTCGCTGCGATTTCACTTTCCGAAGGCATATAAGTTCCTTGAAGATCGGTCAGTGAAGAAAATATTCCCCTGCCATACGACCATATTCCTCCGGGAGCTCCGGTTACTTCACCATTCAGATTGAGAGGAAGTGCAGAAATACAAACGGTGGTATCGTTTGGTTCGTACAGCGGAGTATTAGCATTTGCATCTACTGTGACTTCTTGCACCACATAACTGATCTGATCACGGATTACATTGGCATACCACCAGGTATTGATTGTTTCCATGTAAGGACCGTTTTCACCACGATTTTGCCACTTGTGGCAACCATCGAGTTCGCAACCTGTCAGATTGACCATAGGGTCAAGAGCCTGCCCCCGCCGTGGATCAAGTCGCGAATCATCCCAGTATAATTTAGGTTTTACAACGCCTGAAGGGGGAAAAGGTCTTACCAGATTAACAATATATCCGTCCCGATGATGTTCCACATCATACAAGGGAAGGTGAGTCATTCCATTGAAATAATCAATAATGACTTCCATTCGGGTGTCCGGAGAGACACGTTCTCCGAGCCCGTTGCGGGAATCCCATTTTATACAATTATGCCCCGGGACAACATCCACCTGAAAAAGAACGTCTTCTGTTCCTGCCTGATACCCTGGTATGTTGTTGAGATCGAGGGTTATATCAATTGCGCCTGCTTTGCTCACATATATATTAATACAGCGATTGTCCGGATCGCAACCGGTAATGGTTGAAGGCTCGGTTATTTCTCCGAAGTCTCCGGAAGGAAAGCATTCGGGGTCCGGGTTATTTAGAAATATCATGTATTCCGGAAATGTCTCGTTGCCATAACGCGATTGCCTGTCGGCTATCGGATCATCTGTGATTGTACATCCACGGGAGTTGGCCGAAACCGTAAATCCAAATCCCATGATGTTGTTGAAGTCAAGAGCAGTGACAATGCTGTCCTTTGCATATACAAACATTTCGGCCCTGAAAGGATTGGCATCACTCATACACTGAATGTCCCAGTTTTTTGAGTGTAGTCTTCCTTTCTTTATTACAGGAGTGGGGCCTGAAACATCCGCTACAGTAAAATCGACAAAATTAAAGACTCTCTTTTCCGGAGTAATATTGGTCGGACTTCTTGGATTAAATTCAATGTAATAATCTCCGGTCATTGTTGCCTCGTGTTCGAAAGCAAAATAACCAGCTCCGGTAAGCTGTGAAGGGCCGGAAACGGCTGCAGCATGGTTAGGAATAAATCCCTGCTGCCCCCAGGAAGGTATAAGAGTAGGGCCCATAACAACATTGCCGCCCGGATCTTTTAAGCGAAAGTATACGTCATTATCGCTCTGGTGCAGGCCAAAGTATATTTTCTCTCCCAGATTACATATTCTTATATTGAGCCGATATTCTTCGGGAGTATCATACGTGGCGAATGGCCTTGTACGGGTATTCAGATCGTATATTTGCAGGAATCCATAATCCGATGCAGCTGGTTGTAACTCTTTTGTTCCTTCAGAAAAGGAAAGAAAACTGAGTCCTGAAAAAGGAAGAACTATTAATAGCTTTAACAGAATGTTAAAGTGTTTTTTCATAGTGATTTAAGTGTTTTTGTTTACTTAAACGGATAACCAATGCTCTTGCCAGAGGAATGTTTTATCCTTTCGATTACCTGATATAAAAAACAAAATCCAATACCGGAGACTTGAAATATAAATATGAAAGTGATAAAAGATCTGGTCCGGTAACTGGTTTGGGGCAGCATAGATCATATGCCGCAGGTTATAATCTTTTAATCAGACTGATACATTGTACTAATACGTATTAGATCAGGGAACAAGTTGTTAGTAATGGACTTTTTTTATTATTTTCTTAATCTTTTTAATATTTCATATACAATTGAGATGAAAAAATCCTATTATCCATGCAAATTGTTATATTTTAATTATCCAGGCAAACAAGTAAAAGTTTTAGTTAGTTACTTTTTATCTATCATTCCATTTTTTGTATACAAATGAACTTTCAAATATAAGACTAAATTTTAGTATTGTTTTTAAAGTTGACTGGTAAGCTGTGATCAGCCTTTAAATTAAATAGTTAGTAAAAAACTGATTCAAGTGTGTGGTAATTTGTTGTTATAATGTGGCTTATAATCAATAAGCCCTTATAAATATCGTAAGAATGAGATTGGTAACCTCATATCCCGATGATAATGACAGATTGTTTGTATTGTATGTATTAATATATGATGTACCCGAATGAGCCGGATACCGGAGAATATTACTTCGGGGAAATATTTTTATTTTAAAACTCGCTTCATTATCTAAAAAGTTGTTATTTTGCCCAAACTTTAAAATAAACTTGATGGCAACTTTAGGCGTAATTTTAATGGTCGGAGGATTTATCCTTGGAATCTATGGTGGATTGACAATGTCGAGAAGAGAAGTGATGTTTAGTTCTAATGGTGAGTTGAATCAAAACAAGCAATTAGCATTAAGCGTAATTTCAGGGGCGTCTGCACTTGCTATGATTGTCGGCTTTCTTTGCTATTATAATTAATTCTGAGTTCTGTACTCAGAATAGTTTACTTGAAATTTCACCTGTTCCGAAAAATTAACCTACAAGTTACTTTTAATTGTTTTGTACTGTGACAGTTTAAAGTAACTTCTCTTTTCAGGGTTTTCTCAGTTTCACGCAGGAAGCTATTCTAAAGCTTATACAGATCTTGTTATCGCAGATTTTTTATGAACTTTGTTCAGGTTTAGATGTTGATGTTTTTTTCAGGTGACAGACAAGATTAATTTTGCTCAAAAAATAGAAAATTTATACTCCAAAATAAGGAACGGTTTTGCGCGGCATCCTGTCCTCTTGAAATTGATAAGACTGGGGCTGGTGTTGACTGCTTTTTTTCTGCTATTGTTTTTGGGGGTGTACCTGTGGATGTATTCCACCGTACCTTCAACGACTACCTTTCAAAGTTTACGGAATTATACTTCATCGGAAGTTTATAGCAAAGACGGACAGCTGCTGGGAAAATATTTTTTGTATGATCGAACGAATATAAAACTTGATGCAGTATCAGAGCATATTGTGGATGCATTGATTGCAACAGAAGATATTCGCTTTTATGAGCACAAGGGTATTGATAAGAGAAGCCTGCTACGGGTTTTTTTCAAAACGATTCTTCAGGGAAAGGAAGAGTCAGGCGGAGGTAGTACCATTACCCAGCAATTGGCAAAAAATCTTTTTCCAAGAAAAAGATTTCGCTTTGTCTCATTGCCGCTTAATAAAATCCGGGAATTTATTATTGCTGAAAAGCTGGAAAGCTTTTTTTCCAAGGAAGAGATTCTAATGCTTTACCTTAATACAGTACCTTTTGGTGAAAATGCGTACGGTATTGAAGTTGCTTCCAGACGGTTTTTTAATAAATCCGCAGGAAATGTTACAGTTCAGGAAGCTGCGACTCTGGTGGGTATGCTGAAGGCAACATCTTTGTATAATCCGAGAAGACATCCGGAAGCTGCGCTGAATCGCCGTAACGTGGTTTTAAATCAGATGAATAAATATGAATATCTGTCTGATCAGCAATACGATTCTATACAAAAGTTACCTTTAAAACTGGATTATAAATTTATTGATCATAATCAGGGACCAGCAACCTATTTCAGAGAACAGCTGAGAATGGAACTGGCTGACTGGTGTGCCAGAAACCGGAAGGAGGATGGAACACCTTATAATATATATACAGATGGTCTGAAAATTTATACTACTCTTGATTACAAGATGCAGATGTATGCAGAATCTGCTGTGTACAAGCAGATGGAGCGTTTGCAGAAACAATTTGCAGACCATTGGGGCAAGCAAACTCCCTGGGGCAAAAATACTTCAGTAATTGAAGACGCCAAAAAAAGAAGTGTGCGGTACAAAAGGCTTAAGAAGGAGGGATATTCAGAAAAAGAGATACAGGCTGATTTCCAAAAGCAGACGGATGTGTCACTTTTTTCATATAAGGGGAGTAAGTCCGTGCAAATGACTCCTCTGGATTCAATTCGCTATTATCTGAAGTTTCTTCATGCCGGTTTTTTGGTTATGGATCCGCATACTGCCGAGATAAGAGCCTGGGTGGGGGGTATCAATCATGAATTTTTTAAGTATGATCATGTCAACAGGATGGCAAAGCGTCAGGTTGGGTCTACATTCAAACCTATTGTTTATGCGGAAGCGCTTCGACAGGGATTTCAGCCTTGTGAGTTTTTTCCAAATGAAAAACAAACCTATGAAATGTATGATAACTGGTCACCCTCTAATGCAGACGGACAATATGGGGGGGAATATTCGCTGAAAGGAGCTCTGACAAACTCTGTCAATACGATATCAGCCAGTCTTATAATGAAAACCGGAGCTGAAAGTGTTGTTCAGCTGGCTGAAAATATGGGCATACGCAGTCCTTTGAGTCCGGTGCCTTCTCTTGCCCTGGGTACTGCAGATATTTCTCTGTATGAAATGGTTAGTGCCTATATGGTATTTGCCTCCGGGGGGAAATACAGGACACCGCGATATTTGCTTCGAATTGAAAATTCGGAAGGAAAAATTCTCGAGGATTTCAGCATAGTGGATAATGAAGAAATCTCAGTCCTGACCGAAGAGCAAACGCAGATGATGACTTCCATCATGCAAAATGTAATTACCCAGGGGACTGGTCAGCGACTTCGATATCAGTATGGGTTGATGATTCCTATTGCCGGTAAAACGGGAACGACTCAGAATCATGCAGATGGCTGGTTTATCGGGTACACTCCTGATCTGGTGGCCGGCGCCTGGGTAGGAGGAGAAGACAGACGAATTCGCTTCAGATCGATAAGTCTCGGACAGGGCTCAAATACAGCCTTGCCAATCTGGGGAGAATTTATGTCAAGTATTTTGGCAGACCCCGGCTATGCATCCATGCGTAAATCGAAATTTCCTGAACTGTCCCAAGAGATGAAAGAGGCTCTGGATTGTCCCTTGTATTTGGAGCCGGCAGACAGTACGTCTTTCTGGGATAAGCTTTTTGGTGCAGGAAATAATCGAAAAGATTCATCTGCTTCCCGTGCCAGAGCTTACCGTAGGCCGGCATCTCAGAGTAATTATGCAAAGAAATCTTCTAAAGCAAAGAAGAAAAACAATGATAAAGGTTTCTGGGAAATTTTTAAAAGAAAGTAACCGGTTGTCAGAAGAAGAATGAACCTGATGGATTACTTACTGCTCCTGACGACCGGTCCGGAAGTTTAGCGAAGGTTAAATTTCCTTAATTTAATTTCTGTGATTTTTCGTTTGGTATTGAGCGCAAAATCTCCTTTCATTATCCAGTCATAATAGGAAGGGTCCTTTTCCAGAATTGCGGCTACCGGCTGGTCTTTATATTTTCCGAAATTAAATACCTCTTCTCCTTTACTATTGTATGCAATTCTTCCGGCCAGATCAGCAAACTGCATGGCGGTAAGATTATGAAGAGCGTTTACATCATGTTGGACAGGAACATACTCTTTCCCGTTTTTATCTTTTATCACGACATCTTTGTAGCGCTCAAGCTGTGCCTTGAACACTTCATAGGTTGCAATGGTGTCAGCTTCTGCACTGTGAGCATCCTCCAGTTCCTTCTGGCAGTAAAATTTATACGCAGCGCTGAGAGTACGTGGTTCCATCAGGTGAAAAATGCGTTGAACATCAACAATTTTACGATTGTTTACATCAAACTCGATTCCGGCACGCAAAAATTCTTCTACCAGTACCGGTACATCAAATTTGATCAGGTTAAAACCTCCAAGGTCACATCCTTCAAGAAATTGGGCTAATGAATGGGCAATACTTTTAAAAGTAGGCATATTGACCACGTCTTCATCATATATTCCGTGGATCAGACTTGATTCCACAGGAATGGGTATTGTTGGATTGATTCTGGTAGTTTTGACAGTTACCTCGTTGGCAACATTGACTTTTAGTATGCTGATTTCAACAATCCGGTCCTGAGTTATATTTGTTCCTGTTGTTTCAAGGTCAAAAAAAGCCAGAGGTTTTTTTAAATGTAAGGTCACTTTAATAATATTTTGATTTATTGAACAATCTCCTCTGCAAAATCTCTGAGGGAAATACCATCAAAGTTTCCGGAAGTCATTAGTAGTATAACTTTACTCTTCAGATCGAGGCTTAATATGGCCTGTTTTAGTTCGCTACTGTCTGTGAATACTTTTAGCTGTTTATTGTTGAAGGCATTTTGAACTTCTTCCGGGGTGATTGCCTCCAGCTTTTTGTGCTCGATTGTCTTAGGGTTGTAATATACAAAAGGTAAGTCCGCATTTTCAAAACAGTCTTTGTATTGAGGAAGAAACTGCTTGTTCAGGCTGCTAAAAGTATGTAATTCCAGAACAGCAACTACTTCATATTGGGCAAACTGTTCTTTTACAGCAGATGTCGTTGCTTTAAGTTTAGAAGGGGCATGGGCAAAATCTTTGAAAACAATGGTTGAGCTGTTCTTTTTCAGAAGCTCCAGCCGGTTTGATGCTCCTCTGAAGGACTTAATCGCTTCATTAAACATTTCGGCAGTGATTCCTATTTTAAGACAAACAGCTCTGGCTCCGCTCAGATTATTAAGGTTGTGTTTTCCGAATACCTGCAATGCTACCGGTGGCTCTTCTTTGCTGAGAAAAGTTATACCATTTTTAATTTCATATTTCGGGGTCTTGTATTCAATCTGCTGAACATCATCACGTTCTTTTCTGCATATAACGGTTAAAAGATCATCTTCTTCGTTGTATATAAGCGAGCCGCCTTTGGGAGTAAAATCAGCCAGTGTCTCAAACTGACGAACGTATTCATCAAAAGTAGGGAATACATTGATGTGATCCCAGCTGATTCCGCTTATCAGTGCAATATGATGATGATAATGTAAAAACTTCGGGGTAGGATCTGCAGGAGAACTGAGGTACTCATCACCTTCAATGATTATAATGGGTGCATCATCCGAAAGTTTTACCATAGTGTCAAAACCTTCCAGCTGGGCGCCGACCATATAGTCAAACTTGCGTTTATGAAACGCCAGAACATGCAGAATCATAGAGGTAATGGTTGTTTTCCCATGACTGCCACATATAACAATGCGTTGTTTGTCTTTCGACTGTTCGTATATGAATTCGGGGTACGAGTATATTTTAAGACCCAGCTGCTGAGCTTTAATCAGTTCGGGATTATCTTTTCTGGCATGCATTCCGAGAATGACCGCATCCAGATCTCCGGTGATTTTTTCCGGAAACCACCCGACAGATTCGGGCAAAATACCGGCTTTGGCAAGTCTTGTTCTGGAGGGTTCAAAAATCTCGTCGTCCGAACCACTTACCTGAAATCCCTGATTAGCTAATGCTAAAGCCAGATTATGCATGGCACTTCCGCCAATGGCAATAAAATGAATTTTTCCTTTTTCCAACATCTCCTCGTATAAAGTATATGTCAAAATTAAAATAATTTAAAAAACCATCAAATTTGCTTTCCTTTAAGAGTGATTCTATTTTCGAAGTTCAGGTATAATACCTGCCGAAAATTGTGATAAATTTACATACAGCCATAACCCCGGTGTTGATATGTATCCAAAGAATGTGGATTAGAGGAGTGTTCAATCAATTAATTTTACCGAATGGATAAAACCAAAAGTCGAGTTGGCAACTATCGCAAAAACATTGAAGAAATTGCGAAAGGCTTGGGCAAGATTCAACCACAGGCGCTTGATATCGAGGCTGCTGTATTGGGGGCAATCATGCTGGAGAAAGATGCGCTGATACAGGTTATTGATATTTTAAAGCCTGAAAGCTTTTATCATCCCAAGCATCAATTGATTTATAAATCAATTATTCAGCTGTTTGACAGGTCTGAGCCTATTGATATTCTCACGGTTGTAAATCAGCTCAGAGTTAACGGAGAACTGGAACTTGCCGGAGGAGCTTTTTTTGTTTCCGAGCTTACGGCTACGGTTAACTCTGCTGCCAATATTGAAGCGCATACCCGGATTATTCAGGAGCAGGCTATCAAGCGTGAGCTTATAACCATTGCCAGTCAGATTGAAAAGGATGCCTATGAAGATACGACCGACGTGTTTGAACTTCTGGACAAGACGGAGCAGAATCTTTACAAAGTATCTGAGGCCAATATCAAGAAGAATTTTTCCGATATGCGTTCAATTCTTCGAAGCGCACTTGCGGAACTGGAAAGCAAGCGCGGACATGAAGGAGCATTGACCGGAGTGCCCAGCGGGTTTACTCAGCTTGATCGCCTGACTTCCGGCTGGCAACGAAGCGACCTTATTATTCTTGCAGCTCGTCCGGGTATGGGTAAAACAGCTTTTGTTGTTTCTGCTATGCGGAACGCTGCTGTCGATTTTAATAAACCGGTGGCCATATTTTCTCTGGAAATGTCATCTGTCCAGCTTGTCAATCGTCTTATTTGTGCGGAAGCTGAACTGGACAGTGAAAAAATAAAAAAAGGTACTCTTGAAGAGTATGAGTGGCAGCAGTTGCATCATAAAATCCGGAAACTGGAAAGCGCACCTATATATATAGACGATACCCCGGCTTTGTCTATTCGTGAGCTTCGGACAAAATGCCGGCGATTAAAAGCCAAGCACGGGCTGGAAATGATTATCATTGACTACCTCCAGCTTATGTCCGGGGACAGCAGCGGCAAAGGAAATCAGGGAAACAGAGAGCAGGAAATTTCTGCGATCTCCAGGGCGCTGAAAAATCTGGCAAAAGAGCTTAGTGTTCCTGTGATAGCTCTGTCGCAGCTTAGCCGTGCTGTGGAAACAAGAGGGGGAGATAAGAGACCTCAGCTGTCGGATTTGAGGGAATCCGGTGCGATTGAGCAGGATGCGGATATGGTTATCTTTTTATATCGTCCGGAGTATTATAAGATTGATCAGGATGAAATGGGGAACTCTCTGAAAGGCGTGGGCGAGGTTATTGTGGCAAAGCACAGAAATGGTAGCCTGGATAGTGTCTTTCTCAAATTTATTGGTAAATACACCAAGTTCGGAGATCTTGAGGTAAACAGTGATTTCGGTGGGTTTAGTAATGCTGCTCTTGATGCAGCTGCTCCGGGATTTGATGCTCCGGCCAGAACACTTGGAAGTAAAATCAATGATTTTAATAACCCTCTTCCACCTATGAATAATGCAGGCGGCGGGGAAGAAGATGATTTTGTACCTTTCTGATGTGGCCTGATCACGGGAGGGCTTCTGAATAGGGGATGCTGTTGCTTATAGAAAGCACTGCATCCTTTTTTTGTGCTTAGACGTAAAAGATATAAATGGATAATCGGTTTAAATTTTAACAGATACTTTATGTTAAAGTATTAGGTTATATATTTGTATGTATTGTGTTGATATAAAATTTTTTAAATTGATTCTTATTTTTATTTTGACATAATGTCATATTGTAAAAATCCAATTTTTTAAAGGGTTACAATTGTTAACCAGGGTAAAAATCCAGGATAAAGAGTGAAAATTTTTTGAAAGATAAAAAGTATGAAGTCGTAATAATACTCGTGAAATATATTGTCTTATTCTAAGAGAAACCGGAGCTCCGGATTTTGGGTATACAGAAATTAATAACGTTGATACTGAATCGCTAAGCAGACTGCTTATATCAGTTCCGTAATTATCGGGGAGTGAATGAGTAATTGGTATAAGGCAGTTGCTTAGTATGGTTCGGGTAATCCGGAAAAAATAACAATGTTTGCAACTCTCGGGCGGTTGAAAGGATGTAGCAGCTATTTACAGGTACACTGTCCGCCAAGGCTGTCAGCCTGTACCCGGCAGTATCTCCGGATCTTATCCTGTTCACGGCTTTTGCCGCAGTACTCACTCATTTGGGTCTTATTACCGGTGTTATCCGTATAAGAACATTCAATACAGGTAGTGCAGGCAGAAAACCCAATGCTCAGAAGAGTGGCAATGATTATAGCTCTCATATACTTTTTTATGAAATGTAATAATAAATTAATTATTCGGTTTTTAAAAAATTGTATTTAATGGTTTCCCTATGTTACTTTGCTAAAATATCAATATCCTATTCATAATGACAAAAGTGCTGAGACTGGCCGTTCAAAAATCCGGAAGACTAAGTGAAGATTCTCTGAAACTTATAAAAGAATGTGGTATATCGTTTAACAACGGTGCCGGTAAGTTAAAATCGGTCGCTTCAAATTTCCCGATTGAGTTATTGTTTTTGCGGGATGATGATATACCCGGCTATGTATCAGACGGAGTTGCCGACCTGGGGATAGTAGGGGAGAATGTGTATGTTGAGAAGCAAAAGTCAGTAAAAGTGATCGAAAAGCTTGGGTTCTCAAAATGTCGCTTGTCCATTGGAGTTGATAAATCCTTTGATTATAAAGGAATAGAATCGTTGCAGGGGATGGAGATTGCTACATCCTATCCATATATTTTGTCTGAATTTCTGAAAGAAAACGGGATTACTGCCGGAATTCATGAAATCAGCGGCTCAGTCGAGATTGCTCCCAGTATCGGATTGGCAGATGCTGTTTGTGATATCGTAAGCTCAGGAAGTACGTTGATAAGTAATGGGTTAAAGGAAGCTGAAGTTATTTTCAGATCAGAAGCCGTTCTTATTGGATACCCCGGTCTGTCTGAAGAAAAATCCGGGATTCTGAATGATTTATTGTTCAGAATGAATGCTGTGAGAAATGCACAGAATAAAAAGTATATTTTGCTGAATGCTCCCAATGCTTCCATTGATACGATTATTCAACTGTTACCCGGAGTAAAGAGTCCGACTATAATGCCTCTGGCTGAGGAGGGGTGGAGTTCATTGCATTCAGTCGTGAATGAGAATGAGTTCTGGGAAGTTATAGAAAAATTAAGAGAAGCAGGCGCTGAGGGAATTTTAGTATTACCGATTGAAAAAATTATTCGCTGATGAAGGTTATAGAATATCCGGAAAGAGAGAATTGGGATAAAATCATTCAGAGACCAGGCTTTTCTCTGGAACACCTGGAAGATATTGTAAAGCCGGTTCTGGCGGAGGTAAGGCAGCATGGAGACCGGGCTATTATTGAGTTGACGGAGAAATTTGATAAGGTGAAGCTATCCGGGCTAATAGTTTCTGACGCAGAAATAAAAGAGGCTGAAGGACTTGTGGATCAGGAGCTGAAAGAGGCGATTAATATAGCAAGACAGAATATTTATCGTTTTCATTATGCGCAGCTGGAAAGGATGGAACCTGTAGAAACCATGACGGGAGTATCCTGCTGGCGAAAGAGTATTGCCATTCAAAAGGTCGGATTGTATATACCGGGTGGCTCAGCTCCCTTATTTTCTACGGTCTTAATGCTGGCTATTCCTGCCAATATTGCCGGTTGTGAAGAAATAGTATTGTGTACGCCGCCTGATAAGAATGGAAAAGTGCATCCTGCTATTTTGTATACAGCAAATCTGTTAGGCGTAACAAGGATTATAAAGGCCGGCGGCGCTCAGGCAATTGCCGGAATGGCGTATGGCACCGCATCGATTCCTAAAACAGATAAAATATTTGGTCCCGGTAATCAGTATGTAACGGTGGCTAAGCAGCTGGTTAACCGTCAGGGTACCGCTATAGATATGCCGGCTGGCCCTTCCGAAGCCGCTGTGCTGGCCGATAAGAGCGGTAATGCCGTTTTTATCGCTTCGGATCTGCTTTCTCAGGCAGAACATGGTACGGACAGTCATTTGCTGTTTGTTACCAATGATAAGGACCTCGTGAAGGAAGTACTGACCGAAGTTGATAAACAGGTGGCAGATCTTCCAAGAAAGGAATTTGCTTTGAAAACCCTAAGCAACAGTGTGTGCGTGCTGGTGAATGATATTGAAGAAGGGATGGCTGTTATTAATGCATATGCTCCCGAGCATTTGATTTTGCAGGTCAGTGATGTACAGCGCTGGGCAGATGAAGTTGTGAATGCAGGTTCTGTGTTTATGGGCAATTATACACCGGAAGCAGCAGGAGATTATGCAAGCGGAACCAACCATACCTTGCCAACGAATGGTTATGCCAGAATGTATTCAGGTGTTTCGGTTGATTCTTTTGTTAAAAAAGTAACTTTTCAGCACATTCGCCCGGAAGGACTTCGTACGATTGGTCCGTACATTGAGACTATGGCTGAAAATGAAGGCCTTCGGGCCCACAAAAATGCTGTTAGTCTTCGCTTGAAATCACTCTGAATTAATTTGAGTGTTAATTTAGCAGATTTAAGACAGGTTTGAGTTTTGATTGACCCTCCCCTGGATTTTGTGAGAACGTGTCTTAAAATGTCTTAAATCTGCTAAAAACTACACGCTTTTGTTGGTTAATTATAATCGAACAGGTCAGAGGATAGATATCGGTCTCCTTTATCACAGATTATACACACTACGATGCCTTTATCTATTTGATGCACAAGTTTTTCAGCTGCTGCTACCGCGCCTCCGCTGCTCATTCCGGCAAATATTCCTTCGATTCGTGCCATTTTTCTGGTCATATCGGTAGCTTCTGCCTGAGTTACATCGATTATTCTGTCGACTCTTGAAGGATCAAAAATCTTGGGAAGATATTCTTTAGGCCACCTGCGGATTCCAGGAATTTTGGATCCATCGGTAGGCTGTACTCCGACAATTTCGATTGCATTGTTTTTTTCTTTGAGAAATCGGGAGACCCCCATTATGGTTCCTGTTGTTCCCATAGAGGACACAAAGTGTGTGATCTTATGATCCGTATCACGCCATATCTCAGGTCCTGTGCCATAATAATGCGCCATATAATTGTCCGGATTGGCAAACTGATTCAGCATAAGATATCCGCCTTGTGCTACTTTATTATGGGCATAGTCAATAGCTGCTTCCATAGAGCCTGCTTCAGGTGTCAGTGTTACTGTGGCTCCGAAAGCTCTCATCGTCTGTATACGCTCTCTGGTTGAATTTTCCGGCATTACCAGCTCTATGTCAAGATGAAATAACCGTGCGATCATGGCCAGAGCAATACCTGTGTTGCCGCTGGTGGCTTCGATAAGTTTCATGCCCGGCTTTATATCGCCGCGTTCCAGAGCGCCTTTGATCATACCATATGCGGCCCTGTCTTTAATGCTGCCACCGGGGTTGTGGCCTTCCAGCTTGGCGAAAATTCTGACTCCGTCCTTATGTATCAGGTTTTTTATTTCGATCATGGGTGTATTGCCCACAAGATCCAGTAAAGTTGCCATACGGTATTATTTTTTTATAAAAGCTGCTTTGTCTTGTGCCCTTCTGAGGTCTATTTCTGCAATATGGTATACTACCGAATAGGCCGGGATACTTTTGGTGAGCCATACATTACCCCCGATAACAGATCCTTGTCCTATAACAGTATCACCGCCAAGAATAGTAGCCCCGGAATATATTACCACGTTGTCCTCAATAGTGGGATGTCTTTTGGTTTCAGAAAGTTCTTTCGAAACACTGAGAGCGCCCAGAGTTACTCCCTGGTATATTTTGACATATTTACCAATGTTGGTGGTTGCACCGATTACAATTCCTGTTCCGTGATCGATAAAGAAGTAAGGCCCTATTTCAGCTGACGGGTGTATGTCAATACCTGTTCTGCTATGGGCATATTCAGTCAGAACTCTGGGTAATAACGGAATATCAAGCTGATGCAGCAGATGTGCCAGTCTGTAAAAAGCAATCGCATAAAAGCCTGGATATGCGCGAATAACTTCATATTCGGATACGGCCGCAGGATCTTCCTTGACTATAGTTTCTATATCCGTTTGCAGTAGCTCATAGACTTCCGGTAATCTTTGGAAAAAGGTACCGGCTAATGTAGCAGACTGGTCAGTTATGGATGGAATTTTGGATAAAATAGATGCCAGTTCGATTTGCAGTTCATCAAGTCCTTTATTTATGTCTTCAATAGTACGAAATTTCTTTCTGGACTTGGACAGCGCCGGAAAAAGTATCTGTAAAACGTTATTGGTAAACTTTGTAACAGAAAAAGATGAAGGGTAATATTCTGTATTGAGATGTTTATCAAGTAGCTTTTCTGTAAAGTTTCGGTTCATGTTCAAACTTTTGAAAAGTAAAAGTAGTAAAATAAATGTTTTTATTAGAATAGGATTTGGTATCAGAACGGCAAAAACTTCTCAGATATTTTTCCGGGTATAGCGTATACAGCGGGCAGGAGAAATGGTTGAAAAATCAGTTTCCCCGGAGAATTTTCAGGAACTGGGACTTTGAATACTGATCTTTATAACGTTCCCGGGCAATATCAAATAATGCTTCAGGCTGGATGAAGCCCTTATCAATAGCATGCAGGGCTGCCGCCTCTGTATCTTTAACCAGCAGCATATCAATCTGATATTCTTTGATAATTTGCTCAGCGATTCTTTTTACTTCGTTATGCCGATTTTTGTTGCTGACATCCCGGATATATACTGCTTTGATACGATCGGGATATTTTTCTATGGTTTGCTGATATATCTCCGGATCTTTCTGACCACTGTCTCCGATCAGGATAAATCCTAGCTTATCAAAGGTTTCTAATATATGTCTGATCTTTGTTAATTTATGATCATGCTTGCCTCTGCCTGAACGGAAAAGTTTAAATAATCCCACTTTTAACTCATGAAGCATGAACATTCCTTTGGGAATGTTTTGATTTTTACAGAAATCAACCAGAAGGTCATAAAGATTCCATTCACTGCTGGACACATAAAAAATAGGATTGAGGTATTTCCCATCACTGCTATTAGAGTGCAATGCTCTGTAAAAAGCAGCTACTCCTTCGAAAGGAAGACGGGTAGAGGCATTTTTAAGCAGCATAAGACGAAGTTTTTTGAATAAGCTGGTAGAATGGCTTATCAGTATGGTATCATCAATATCGGAGATTATTCCAAATTTGCTTTCCGGTACAGGCACCAGAACTTCGGCGAAAGCTACTTCACAATCTGTCTCACAGAAAGCTTCATCAATCAGCGTAATAGTAACAATATACCAGTTGGTTTTTGGATGTAGCCTGTTGATTAATATGAAATTAAACTCAAATTCGCCATATGCATTTGATTCAGTAACATGGGCCTGCCCATTAAACTCGGCTTTTAGCTTAACATAGGGAATTTCATTGCTTACATATCGTTTGATCATGGCAGAGATATTATCCCAGATGTTCTTTTCGGAATCGGGTTTAGCCAGCTCCCTGTCTTCAACTATGCGTCCCCTTACGTATATAACATCCTGATTACCAAAGCCAATATAGGGCAGAATCTTGGGATTGCCAAGCCAGCCCATCTTCTGCTTAACTAACAGATTGAGACGACGTAACGGGCTTTTAACCCGTCTGTGAACGAACTTTACCGGCCAGGTCCCCATAGAATGCTGTTTCCTCAAAAAATAAGAAACGAACAATCCAATTTGTTTACCCGCTTTCCGGATTTATGCTATTCCGGAGTATATACAGCAAAAGTCTTATCTGCAAAAAACATTACTATGCGTTCGATTTTCTTTCCTTCTGAATTGCCAAATAAGGCGTCGGTTATTGTACTATCTTTTATAATTCCCTTATTATCATTGGTTTTTATTGCTTCATGAGGGGCAGACTGCTCATATTGGACATGACGGTGCTTATATTGCTCACGGGGATATTCATAATGACCATAAGGTGGCGTAGAGGAGTAGCTGTGATCGGGTTCCCGTGCCAATTCCGGGCTGGAGGGTGGCGGATTGTGATAAAAAGAAGGCGGAGAAGGAGGCGTTTGTCTGAAAGACTGAACATCATCTCTCCGGCGTGATTCAGATACCGGTGGTTCCTGTGGCAGGACGGGTATTGAGTCCGGCTGAGAATAAACAGGCTGAGAATGCGCTGTATCGGACGAAGATACGGGCTGATTCTCTACACGCGATTCTAAAGGTGTTTCTTTTGTAACTTCCTTATTATCAATAGTTTTATTTGTTTCCTCGGATGGGTCTTCAAATAAGTTTAGCTGTTTCATTGTTCCTTCTCCTGTTAAGAGCCATTGTGGGTTGATTTGGTCAAATGCCTTGAGAATTTTCATTACAACATCAAGGCTGGGGCGATTTCTGCCTGAAAGTATGTGAGAAATCGCAGGTCGCTGAATACCAATCTCATCCGCAAATGCAGAGGGAGAAAGATTATATTCCTGCATCAACTGCCTTATCCGGTCGGTTATTTCTTCGGTCATAATAATCTTTTTACAAATGTAATTATGTTTGTTTTAACAAATGTAACTTAATTTACTATCAAATATAACAAAAGTAAATCAAAGTTAACAAATGTTTTAATAAAAATAACAAAAATAAACTAAAATACAAGCTTTAATTTACAATTGTTGCAATTGTAAATTAAAGCTTGTAACTTTTGTAAATTAATTTTCAATCTTTTTATGACAAAACCTTAGTTAAATTGTCCGGAGTCTCTGTAATGTTGAAGACTTTCCTGAATTATAAAGTAGTTGACTTTAGCGCTTAATGGTATGTGCATTCAATCCTTTCAGGAAAAGCTTAAAGTAGTAGAAGCATGGACGGACGGACTGTCTACACACTTTCCGGGAAAAAAAGAATAGGGGCTTAGTAAGCCTTTAATGAATCAGGGAGAGGGAAATAGCTGAGTTTCGGAAATAATAATTGAGGTTTGTGGCCTCTGAAAAATGGAAACTATGCCGGAATGTAGAATGAAAAAAGCTGATGTTTGGGCATCAGCTTTTGTAAATAGTTTAGATATGTTAATTGGTAATTATTGAGCTGCCATTGGATAACCTTTCTTGATCCAGTCATCTTCAAGACTTGTAGGCAAATTCAAAAGTTTAAAGTTTGTATACCCGCGCGTTTCCAGATAAAGCATTGTATTTTTTATATTCGGACAGTTGACAAGCTTGCAACATCCACAGTAAACTACGATTTCCTGCTGAAGGGGCAGTTTGTCTACATGTGCCTTAAAGGCTTCAATACCTTTCTGGCTTGCTCCGGCTCCCATATCTTTGGCGTATTTGATTTTCTCCATGGGACCAACGTTCAGGATCACTGGTTTGGCTGCTTTCGGATCATTCAGCTTTTTGGCGAGAGCTGAAGGTTCAATTAATTGTGATGAGTCCCAGGGATCGCTTTGCAGAATAAAGGAGAAAAGAGAGAATGCTGCGACAGCTAGCGCAATCAGGTAAAAGTTTCCTTTAAGTGATTTTATCATAATTTGTTAAATTAATGTTTACTAAGACGATTTACAGTTCAAATTTCTTACCAAACTTTTGTAAAACGATATGTCAGATAAAAAATTCTCCGGTTCCTGCTAAATACCCTTTGAGATCTTTAAAGTAAACTCTTTTTACTGATTAAAAGTCCGATTTCGAAACTCATTGGGGGTTTCGCCTGTATTTTTTTTAAAAAAACGGGAGAAATAGGACTGATCTTCAAAGCTGACAGCTTCTGCAATTTCATTTATGTTAAGCTCTGTATGAGAAAGGAAGCGCTTAATTTCGATGATCAGGCGTTCTTTTATGAGTTCTTTGGCTGTCAATCCGGTCAGTTGCTTTACGGTTTCATTGAGGTGGCTGGCAGTGACATTGAGGTGGCCGGCATACCATTGTACAAGATGCATCTTGTTTATATGCTGATCAATAAGCTGTTTAAATTTCCGGACCAGCTGCCGGCCTTTACCGGCAATATGCTCTTCTCTGTACGGATAGTTCTTTTTACAAATTGTAAGAATGAGGTCAAGTCCGGACAGGGCGATTTCATCAGATTCCGGAGAATCGCGGGTTGTTTCCCTGCAGATTAATTCAAAAAGTCTGCTTAATGATTCCGGCTCCGGAATGCGAAAAGGCGGATTTTCGTATGTCAGTCCATGAAAGAAGGGAAAATCGAGAAGCCGGTTCTTGTCTATTTTGGGAAGAAGATAAAACTCTTCTGTAAACAGAAAGATATAGCCCAGAATATCGTCCGAAAAGCTGATGGAGTGAACCTGGCCCGGAGAAACAAAAAAAACATGATCCGGGTGAAGGGGATAGGTTTTAAAATCGATTGTGTAGGAGCCGCTACCTCTTGTCAGGAAAAGTATTTCATAAAAATTATCATGTCTGTGGGGATATTCGACTTTGAAGTTTCTGTTTTTATCAAAAACCTCTACCTGATAATGTTTTCGTCTGACTGTATCTTTTTTGAATTGATTGAGGCTGTATACCGGAATATTCTTTCCCATACTATTTTTATATATGAGAGGTTGCCCCGGATTGTAGCTACAGGCGTGTTACCTGCTGAATGTCCTGAATACGGATAAAATTTTTGTAAATTCTGTCAACTGCTTCCGGCTCGATTTCAAATTCCAGCTCGCAGCTGGCAGTTTGCAGGCTTTTTTGCTTATACGAAATGCTGATAACCGAAATTCCTCTTTTTCGGATAGGTAACATTATTCTGTCAATTGTTTCCGGAGTATGCTTACATTCTATTAGCCAACGATATCTTTCTTTCATTTCGACAGCAATTTACACTTATTTCATGGTACAGAAATGCAAATTTAAGATTATTTGGAGTATTTCCAGTGGTTGTGATTGATTTTTTGAGAACGTTGTTTTTATTGGCAAATAGAAGCCGGATTCCATACCTTTGCTTTATAATGGTGTTTTGAACATGAGTAAACTATTTAAGCTTGAAAATCTCCTGCGAGATAACATAAAATCAATTGTTCCATACTCTTCTGCCCGTGATGAATACAGCGGGACGGAAGGAGTTTTTCTGGACGCAAACGAAAATCCGCTTGGTTCGACTGTCACTCCGGCTCATAACCGGTATCCCGATCCGCTGCAATGGAAGCTTAAGGAGCGGATAGCAGTAATTAAAAAGGTCGAAAAAAGTATGATTTTCCTGGGTAATGGAAGTGATGAACCGATCGACCTGCTTTTCAGAGCCTTTTGCAGACCGGGAGTTGATAATGCGATCATACTGCCACCGACTTACGGCATGTATCAGGTCGCTGCAGACATCAATGATGTGCCGACCAGGAAGGTTAATCTTACTGAGGATTTCCAGATTGATGTTGAAAAGGTATTGGCGGCAATTGATAAAAACACTAAGCTTCTGTTTATCTGTTCGCCCAATAATCCTTCCGGAAATGCATTGAATGGCAAAGCCATCAGAAAGCTTATTGAATCGTTTGAAGGAATTGTGGTGGTCGATGAGGCATATATTGATTTTGCTCCGGCAACAACGTTGGTCCCGGAACTGGCTTCCTATCCCAATCTGGTTGTTTTGCAGACGTTTTCCAAAGCCTGGGGACTTGCCGGCCTAAGAGTAGGTATGGCATTTGCTTCGGAGGAAATTGTCCGGGTGCTTAATAAAATAAAGTATCCGTACAATATCAACGGGCTGGCCCAGTCTGTTGCGCTGGAAGGCTTGAAAGGGCTGTTGCAAAAGGAAAAAATGGTTGAAGAGATACTGACCGAACGGGAACGGCTGAAAGAAGAATTGTTAAAAATACCTGTCGTGGTTAAAGTATATCCTTCGGATGCCAATTTTCTTCTTGTGAAAATGACAGATGCCAATGCTGCTTATAGTTATTTGGTTGAGCGAAAGATTATTACAAGAAATCGTTCCAATGTTATTATGTGTGAGAGCTGCCTGAGGATTACGGTGGGTACAGAAAAGGAGAATTCGATATTACTGGATGAACTTTCTAAATTTACGGGCTTATGAGAGGATATGAAAATGTCAGTGCCGGATCAATAATTGTGTTATTGATTGGTGTAATTATAGTTTCATTATTTATCCGGTGGATGTACAAGCAAAAGTAAATCCGGAGGAACATATACTTATTATCGGTCAGCCTCGAGAATTTCGAATCTGACCGATATGCTTTCTCCGCTTTGGTTGACCAGGGTAAGCAGGTGCTTTCCGGCGGGCGGATTGAGTCCCATCTGATGAAAATCCATTGTTTTGCCGAGAAAGCTATCATTGATATACCAGAATAATTCTTCATTGCTCTTTCCTGAGACTGCTTCAAAGATAACCCGTCCCGGGTTGCCATCCAGCTCTCTTGGGATCAGTATTTTACTGTTGTTTTGAGGGTAAATGACTGAAAATGTGGATTTTTCTGCCTGAGCCGGAATGCAATCCTGTCTGTGTGGTGGTTTAATAAAATATTCAGGATGTTTATTCTTATAGTAATATTCCATAACGGATGGTAATGAGAACCATGGTTTTCGGATGATGTTCTGCATGTTTTCGCAGAGTGCATTGACACGTTTATGTGTATTTTTATCCAGAAAGATCCAGTGATGATAAGGACAAATCGGAGAGTTTGCTCCTGATGCCTGAATCCAGATGCTGTCTGTTTTCTCGCATATGTCTCCGGACTTGAACCCGCTTTGCCTGCATACATTAATCTTTTGCATCTGACTGATAGGGGGTATAAACCATCTGGTATTGGGCAACATTCTGAAAATATCAAACATTATGGGGGCGGCAGCATCGATTCCGGTCAGTCCTGGTCGCCCTTCTCCGCTGGCATTACCCGCCCAGACTGCTACTACATGAGACGGTGTACAACCAATAGCCCATCCATCTCTATGGCCAAAACTGGTTCCGGTTTTCCATGCTACTTTATAGGAAGAGGCAAATGAGGTCCATGCCTGATCTTCTTCTGGCCGGGCTACTTCATTCATTGCTTCAAATGTTTGATAAATGCTTGCTACCCCCGGCAAAATTTCCGTATTGACAGGAGAGGACATCTTTCTGCTGTTCCATTTTGCCGGATAAAGTTTCGTGGTATCACCTGTTTTTTGCAAATGATAGTGATTGAGCTTCCAGGCCATGCTTCTATAGATCGATGCCATATCCCAGAGAGAACCTTCCGCTCCGCCTAAAATGATGCTTAAACCATAATGTGCGGCAGGTCTGTTGAGTGTGTTCATCCCCATATTGCGCAACCGGAGATGGAACTTTTCGATTCCGTATTCATGGAGAAGCCGGACAGCGGGTACATTTAAGGATCTGGATACAACTTGTTTCAGTGGGATTGCTCCATCAAAAGTCAGATAGTAGTTTTTGGGTATGTAGCCGCCTATAAATGTAGGTATATCAGGAACCAGCGAAGTGGGAAGATAATGACCTTCATTGAGCAACATAGTAAGAAGGAAGGGTTTCAGGATACTTCCTGTGCTTCTGGGAGCCTGAATAATGTCTACGTCATACCCTTTGTGAGGAAAAGGCTTGTCCGGAATATTGCCGCAATAAGCCACAACATTGCCGCTTTCCACTTCAAGAACAATGGCTGCGGCATTGAATATTTCATTACCGGAAAGACGTATAAAATGCCGGGATAACAGGTCATTTATTCGGATCTGAAGATTTATGTCAATGGTTGACCGGATTTTCTGTCCTTTCCATCCGGAAAGTTCACTGTAGTCCAGCAAATGAGGAGTGAGTGATGGTAACGCCATTGGTTTACCAGGAAGAGATTCCAGTAAAGCAAGCTGAAAAGTTAGAGAATCTATGGTCCCGTTTTGATGTAGCTTGTGCAAAAGCCTGTCACGTTTAGTGCGCAGCAAGGCCTCGTTTTTTCCCGGATACATCAAAGAAGGAGCATTGGGAAGAATGGCAAGAAGACAACTTTCAGCCCAGGTTAATTTCCATGCAGGACGACCATAATAACGCCATGCAGCAGCTTCAAGCCCGACCACATTACCACCGAAAGGCGCTTCGGAGGTGTACATACGAAGAATTTCATTTTTGCTGTGCCTCAATTCCAGTCGTAAGGCCTGAATAATTTCAATGAATTTTTCCCGGTATGTTCTGGGCGGATTTCTTTTTGACAAGCGAATAACCTGCATGGTGATTGTACTACCGCCACGAAGAATTTTACCTTCACGCAGGTTCTGATGGGCTGCTGCCGTCAGCGCTTTTATATCAATTCCAGGATGTGAAAAGAAATCTTCATCTTCAAAAGCAAGAATTGCTTTTTCGAACTTCTGAGGGACGGAATCGCATAATGGAAAGCGCCACTGGCCATCAGCCGCTATACGTGCAGCCAGTAAGTTGCCTTTATTGTCTTCGAGTATTGTAGACGTTGGTGACCTGAAAAGGGCCGATGGCAGAGAATACCAAAAGATGAAGCTGATAGTGATTAGAACACTACAGCCAACGATTATAAATCTTCGGTGCCTCAAGCTGTCTTATTAAATTTTATAATGAATATAACGGGGGGAATTTTCCCCGGAATTTCTGCTGTCACATGATAACTCCGGGGAAATTCTATTATTTATTCCATCATAGAGAACCCGTCACTGCCCGGCGATACTACTTCAACCCATTTTCCGGGTACCAGGGCATTGGTCGATCCGTTATACATAACTTCGGCATAAACGGATGGCAAGTAAAACTTGCCGAGGTAGGCTGCGTTGAGCATGATTCGGAACGTTTTAGTGCTTCTTGCCGGAAGATCAAAGAAGGTATACACTCTGTCATCACGAATATCCTGATAATTGGGTATACTTCCTGCCTGCTGGCTCATACCGGCATCCATACGGTAATTATGTATTTCCCATCCGGAAGGGAATATCTGCCTTAATGCCACATTTTGAAGTGTGCCTGTGCTGCCGGGGTTGTATATAGAAACTTCGGCTATGAAATCAGTTCCCTGTTCGAGTATAGCCGGATCAATATCGTAACCCTCTTTGTTTTTATAGCTCACTTTCAGTGTTATATTATTATTGCTTGCTTCTTCCTGACCTGCAGCAGGAGTACCTGTACGGATTAATCTGAAATACAGCGATCCGTCGCTGGTATTTTTTATAGAGACTTCTTTCGCAGAAAGCGGAATAGAAACCTGAGCGATTTTCAGATCAGTTGTGCCCTTAATGATTTTATCATTATCGGGCTGATAGGTAAAGCTTACCGACGAGCTCTTTATACCGCCGCTGTTCAGAAATTTCGAAACGGCCAACAGGCAATAAGCGGTTTCCTGGGTACTCATCCACGATTCTGAAGATAGGGCCTGAGACACTTCTTTTAGCATTGTCATTCCTACCGTATGTTTTTTCATAAGGCCCATTACGTACAGAATTACTGCCTTGTCTCTTGTGGTCGACCCAAAGTTATTGCTCATTTCCTGATAGGAGGGGATTGTCCGCGGATTAGTGCCGATTAAAGAGTTGGCAGCGTCATCCTGGCCGGCAAGGGTATAGGCCGCGGCAAGTTGCCATGCAGCGGTGGCTGATAAATTTTTCATTTCCCTCAATCTGTTCATTGCTCCCGTTTCGGGTTCACCTGCAAGAGCAAGTGTAAACAACCGGTATGCCTGAGACAAATCGGAGTGATTTCCTCTGTCAGTCCAGTTTTGGGAAGCTTTACGTTGAAACTTAATCCACTGGCTTTTCATACCGACAGGTAATACATAGCCTTTTTTCTCAGCTTCAAGCATAAAGTGACCGACATAAGAAGTAGACCAGGAATTATAGTCTTCCATTCCTGGCCAGTAGGAGAACCCGCCTTCGGGCAGCTGAAATGATTTTAACCTGTTGATTGCTGAGTTGACATTGGCCTGTATCCGGCCGGCAAGCCCGTTTTCCGGCTGTGTCAGCTCCAGTACATACAGTTGCGGAAACGCTGCAGAGGTAGTTTGTTCAATACATCCATATGGATACTGGATCAGATATTGTAATCTCTTTTCCAGATTAATGGGCGGAATGGATGAAACTTCGAGTATGGTTTTGTTACTTCCGGATACACCAAAAACAGAATGAGCAAAACTTGCTGTTTCTCCGGCTGACAATACTTTCTCTTCCGTTTTTGTTATCGGAGAATTGGGGTTTCTGATTTCTATATTGATCTCGTAGGTCGCTCTTTCGGAGCCACTTGTTGCAGTAACCAATATTTTGGAAGTGCCTGTGGCAGCTTTTGCTTTCAGATAGAAGTTGACTACTTCATCTCCCGGTGCGCTAAAATGTATTGTTTTTTTGGAGTTATCATTTATATCAATCAGTTTATCCGTTTTTACTTCTACCTGTACCGATTTTGTCTGTGGCGTCATGGCAAATATGTTGACAGGAAGCGCTACGTATTCTTCGGGGCCTAATACCCGTGGAAGGGTTGCAAGAACCATCAATGGCTTTCTTACCGGAACTGCTTTTTCAGCATGTCCATAAGCTCCGGACGGATTACCGGCAATGGCCATTACTCTTACTGAACCAATATACTGAGGCATTTTGAATGAATGCGTAGCTGTTTTACCCTGAGCCAGCTCAAACGGTCCCATATAGCGGACTACAGGCGGAAAGCGCTTTGCTTTGCCGGCATCTTTGTTCCTGAGCTCTGCATCGCCTCCGATACTGATCAGCCGGTTAATTTTTTGATCTAGTGCACCGATAACATACTCATACATGTCAAACGATTTTACGCCAAGGGCTTCCCTGGCATAAAACTCTGACCACGGGTCCGGAGTCTTGAAACGGGTCAGATCCAGAAGGCCTTCATCAACAACTGCCAATGTATAGGTCATTGGCTGTCCATTGGCCTCGCTGACACTTATGCTGGCAGTTTCTTCGGGCTTGTAAGTTTCGGGGGTTTCAATTATTGGTTTAAGAATGCTGTTTTTGTTTTCCACCTTAACAGGTATTATACCATACAACCTGATAGGGTGGTCGTTGGCTGTATTGGCATGAGGTTGCAGGAGGGTGATATTTATATATACACCTGGAGCCATGGCCTCGCTTGCTTTAAAGGTGAAGGTGTTTTTACCGTTTTGGGTTTCAAACCAGTGGGTTTCTACGACATTGGAACCGCTTTCCACACTGATAAGAGCTCTGCCGCCTGCACTGCCGGGGATGGCAAGACTTATATCTTCTCCAACAGCGTATTTTTCCTTATCAGCAGTAAATGAAAGCAGATGGTGGCTGCCGTTGGTATTTTCTTTTGATTTACCAGCCCAGCCCGGCCAGTCTACGTAAATGATTTTGCCGCTGCTGTGTTTGCTTACATTATCATAAACTCTCAGATAGTAGCGTCCCCACTCAGGATAATTGATGCGAAGCTGCCAGCTTGCTTTACCATTAGAGCTGGTTACGGACCCGGTTTGAATAGGACGTTTGTAATTACTTTCCAGAATATTTGAAAGATCATTCTCTGAATTATCCCACCACCATTTCCAGTCAAGTTTATACAATTGCATATCCAGCTTTCTGCCTGAAACGGGTTTGCCATTGTCATCTATTGTTACCAGACTGATCGTATGACTGGTATCTGTCAACAGCATATTGCGTGCTGCATCGCCTTGGGGAACCCGGATTCCTACGTAGGAAGAATAGGGGTAGTAGGGGATACTGAACTGATCTGTACTGAAATCACCGCCTTCTTCGAAGACTCTTATCTTGAAGTTGGCATTTAATGCACCCGGAGCCGTACCTTCGGTGTGGACCCTTGCTTTGATAACAGCTTTTCCGTTCTGATCGATTTTGTCATTGAAAATATCCAGTTGCTCTGATTGAAAGATGCGACCCGGATCATCAAAGGTATATTCGGCAAACTTCGGAAAGCTGGTGGTGGTTTGCGTCAGCTTTAATTCAACATCGGCTTTTAAATTCTTTGCAATTGCTCCATGTAGCCATTTGACTTCCATGTTACCGGAAATTTGCTGATCTGAAGAAGTAATTTTTTCTTTACCGAAATCAACTTTTATTTTCAGCCGGTTGGGCTTTATCGTTTCAATTTTAATCAGTCTGGTAAACTCTGCCCCGCCGACTTTCATTCGGGCAATCCAGTTGCCTGTAGGCGCATCTTCGTCAGTTGCAGTAGGGAAATAGTAGAAGTTATGCTTGGGAGTGCCATTTACCATTCGTTTTACAATTTGCCCCTGAGGATTCTGGAGCTCAAAAATAACCGGATGGCTGCCAGTGTTATTTTCCAGCTTATTCTCAAGGATGAATGTCAGATGCAGGGAATCACCGGGTCGCCATACGCCGCGTTCACCATAGATATAGCCTTTCAGTCCTTTTTGAATTTTTTGTCCGGATACATCAAAACTGGTGACAGAAAGACTTGAGCCATCATCCAGTTTCAGATAGCCTCGCTGACTGTCTTTTTTTACAATCAGGAAAAAAGGCTGTCTGGCGGGGGATAGGCTGACGATACCATCCTGATTGGTTGTATTGCTTGTTAAAAGCTGTTGCTGATAGTCGTATGCTTCAACGACTGCATTCGATTGAGGCTTTGCAGAAAGAAGGTCAGTTACTGCTATAGTCAGCTTATTGTTGGAACCTTTTTTTGCTATAATGCCGAGATCGGAGGCGAAAATATTCTTGGTTACGCTTCTCCAGTCTCCATAATACGAGTTGCTGCATGGATTATCCCGTTCTTGATAGTCATAATCCGGGGGATAATAATAATAGTCATAATCATAGTCCCAATAGCTGTACTCAGGCTCATCATAATTTTCATCATCATCGTAGGTATCGAATGAGCTGTCGGTCTGATTGCTCTCTTCCGGACAATTGTACCAGGTGTTTTTCTTGTTAAAGGAAAGCTTTATCTGATAAACTGCCCCAGGTTCTGTCTGAATTAATTCTGTTAGATTTAAAGCGTATTTTTTTAATCTGGAGTAATCGTTGGGATTCGTGTTATTCAGCGCTACAGTCTTTTGTACAACAACGCTTCCTACCCGTTTAACTTCTCTGTTACCGGTAAATGTATTGACCTGAAAAAACTGATTGATATTACCTGAATGAATTTTAGTGATTTTAACATTGATAGACTTCAGGCTGACCGCTTCAAACGGAAAAATCATACCATCGGTTGAGGGAAGGATCACACCTTTGTCGCTGATCTGGAGAGATGGTTTAAGCTCTTCGAATAAAATATCCAATCGCTGGGTTTTACCGAGTGGTTTACTATCTGTGTTTTTAATATTCTCATTCAATACAATACTTTTAACTCCGGTCTGCCTTACAGACGGATAAACCCGGATGATGTTATTTTCAATGATAGTACGTATATCTCCTGCATTTTCCAGAACAACCAGACCTCTCAGGTCCTGGACCGCATCTAAGGGATCTGAAAACTCAAGTCTTACATACTGCTCATTGCTTTGTACTACTTTGGCATTTAACAATTCAAAATTTCCTAATGCCGGAATCTCATAATCCAGGCTACCTTGCAGGTCTGCTCCGATCGGAGCGCCATTCCAGTTTAATGTAACCGAACCGGGCTTTTCACCTCTGGCTATATTTTCTATTTCGAAGAAATGGGTCAGGCGATCCCCATTATGATTCCAGCGAATGGGTAGCTTATTGTTGTTTTGAGTAGCAGAAAGGATTTTTTCGACGGATTCTCCTGATGCGACATCGGCTGTCAGGATAGTACCTGAGAGCTTTTGCCTGTTTCTGCTGCCATCTTCATAAAAATGTAAGCCTTCTGTCTGTACATCAAAATACTGCTGCATAATCTGGAAGCTGAATGGAAATTTTTTCAGATTATCAGGGACAGACATGACTGCGCCCATATTGAAGGATACTTTATAGGCTTCGCCGCTTTTAAGACTTTTATCCGGGACAAAACGTATGGTATTTGAATTGATCCATGAGGTGGTTCCCTGTATACCAGGTTTTATGTCAAACAGCTTTTCGTCTATAGGGTGATTGAATTGATCCGGTCTGGCAACTTCAGAGGTAAAAGTGATCAGAATAGGAGATTCACTGGAAATAACTCCACTTGTATATCCGCTGATATATGGTCTGAATGCTTCATCGAATTTATAATTCTGTGATGTATCGGATTGGATAAGTGTTGTAATGATTATGGCAGTAACGGAGCAAACTGCGACTCCGGCAAGTATAAGCTTAGCCTTGCCGGACTTAAATAAATTCTTGAACAGCATTCGTTCTAATGATTATGAATGAGATAAAAGTATTAGAAAATATATGATCCGAATATAAACGTAAGTTCAGAAAATCTGAGATGGGCAGAAGCTTTATTTTTATCCACAATCAAAGATTTGCACACAGTATTTCCGGGGTAACCGCATGCACAGCTGTTTCTTCTCTTTTACCTTCTCGTATTGTCTTTTATAGCTCTTCATACGACTGTTCGATACAGTATGTTGTTATGCAATACAAAAAGAAATATATCAAGGACGGGTTCCTGCCGATTCTTGGAAATGAATAGCTAATTAATTGTATATTATTGATGTTTTTTATTATTTTTCGCCTTAAAATAAAGAGTTAAAATAATATACGAAGCAACTATTATTTTACGATTAATAACTAACATAACTTAAAGAAACTTTATGGAATCAAAAGCTCCGGAGCCTAAAAAAAATACAGGCGCCAAAAAAGAAGAAAAGAACAGCAGTACTGGTTTAATTATAGTGCTGGTATTGTCTATTCTGACCAACATCGGACTTGGGATAGGCTTGTTTATCAACATGAACAGAGTCAGTGAACAGGAAAGTATAATTGCTTCCCTGAATAATGAGGTAATACAAAAGGATGCAGAAGTACATAGTAAAACAACTGAGCTGGAAGGATTGCAAACAGATCTGGAACGGATCAGAGAGGAAAGAGAAAAGCTGGGATTGTCCAATGATTCTTTAAACGACCGGATTGCTACATTGGGAGCTACAATTGCCAAGCTTAAACAGACAACAAAGCTTGATTCTGACACTAAGCGCAAACTTGAAAAAATGATTGCTGATCTTAGAGCTGAAATTCTTGAGAAGGATCAGCAGATTGCTGTTCTGATCGGGGAAAGAGATTCTCTTGCAACTGGTCTGAGTGAAGCAACTTTTGAAAAAAATAAGCTTGGAGACAGTCTGAGAAGCGCTGCAAGCGCTTTGGCATATGCAGCAATTCTCAAAGCCGAGAATGTTAAAGTTGTGGCTTTGAAGGAAAATGGAAAAGAGTTTGAAGGGGAAGAGCTTAAAGGCAGCAGAATTGACCGTATTAAAGTGAGCTTTTCTCTTGCTGATAATAAAGCGGCTAAGAAGGATAATAAAGGATTTTTTGTAGCGCTGACTACTCCCAAAGGTGAAGTCTTTTCTGATCCGAATAATGGAGGTGGTATGATCACCCTGGCTGACGGATCAGAAGTGCTTTATACAATGAATCAGGCTATGAAGTTTGATAATACCAATCAGAAACTGACTTTTACAATGCTTAAAGGATTTAACTATATTCAGGGATTGTATAAAGTAAATATTTATTCAGAAGGTTACCATATTGGTGAAGGCAGCTTTAAGGTAAAATAATTTGCCTGGTCTTCTATATTGAATAAAAGGGGGACTCTTTACATAAGAGTCCCCTTTTATTTTGATGTTTTGGGCTGGGGTCCTCCGGGTTTCCTGTTGCTGATTCGCTATACAAGCCAATGGATATGACTCAGTGTTATTTTTTTGTAAACTGTTCATAAAAGTCGGAAAATGATTTCGACTGAAAATGATCTTCCTTAAAGAACATCAAAACCGGTTTAAGAAACGAAGGTGTCATATACTGAGGAACCGGACTGATGAGCTCATTTCTTTCATTGAGAATTAAAACAGCGGGTAATTCAATCTGGTTTTTTAAGGCAGCGTGTGCCAGTTGATGAAAAACACCTGTATTATACAATTTCTGGTTAAGGATAGTAATAGTATCCCGGGAGGTAATATCAAATCTGGCAGTATAATAATTTTCATTCAGGTAGCGGACAATATCTGACTGACGATAAGTTGTACTATCCATTACCTTACAGCTTATGCAATCCGGACTGGTCAGGTGTATCAGAATCTTGCGGGGAGAGTCCTGGTTCTGATTCAATGCGTCCTGCAGCGGGAGCCAGTTAACGGTTGCCTGTTCGGATTTCAGGACCGGGGAAGCCGGAGTAAAAGTGCTGTCAAAATAGGCTATAAAGTCGTTGATGTTGGCATCTGTGTATATTTTTTCTTTATAAAAAACCAATATGGGAGCTATGGTTTTTGCCTCAAGATATCCCGGTACAAGAGTGGAGTGCTGAAACTGGTCATTCATAAATAGCGTTGTCGGATACGAGAGTCGCTGAGGAGACAGTTTTGCGGCAAGCTGATGAGTTCCTTTTCCGGTAGCAGCAGGATTGACATAGGTTGTACCCTGATACCGGATGGTATCTTTGGTTTCTGCATTAAAAGCCACCGGATAAAAGTAGGTATTGATATAATCGGCAACCTGAGGATCAGAATAGGTCGTAAGCATCATCCGCTTGCACCAGCCGCACCAGTCCGTATATACGTCAACCAGGATGGGTTTGGGATTTTCTTTGACTTTCTTTTCAGCTTCTTCAAAAGACAACCAGCTGACAAGCCCTTGCATTTTGGGCTGCTGACTGTAGGAGGTAAATGCAAATAGCAGTAACACAACTGAGCAAAAAAATGTTCTTTTCATAACAGAAAACAATTGGACTAAAACAAATAACGAAAGTAATACAAAAGTATTGACATCGTTTATAAATTTCAAAATCAATTGATTTCTTACAGATTGTTTTTTTTATAGTTTATTGATTTTTAATTATTTGATATTATTTATTTAAATATATTGTTTAATAACTATTTACTGCCCCTTGAGATATTATTTTGTTTCAGTGGAAAGGTTTTCAAAGAGATTTTGTTGAGAATACAAAGAGGAGGTGATTATGAAGAAGAAGGCTGTAGAAATAGGCGACGTGTATGTTACTCCCCAAGGTAGTCTGTGTAGATTTGAATATTTTGAAGATGAGCTTAGTCAGAAGGAATTTCTTGACAGAGTTCGGCATAGCAATGATTTCTTTCTTGATGAACAGGTCTTTAAGATTGAAATAAACTGTATGTTTGTGAATGAATATGTCGAAAATCACCCGTTGTTTCCACTGATGGTATGGGATGATGATGAGATTATGTTTGGCTTTAATCCCCGGTTTGTCAGTAAACGTCTTGGTTGGTGAGTGCTATTCTGATTTTACTTTGTTCATTTTGATGGAATAATAATGATATGCCTGCTCGATCTTTTCGAGTGTCAGTGGCTTGGGCATATATCCTATTACTTCATCAAAAACGGCAATTTCTCTGATATCATCTTCTCTGAAGAACTGGGAAAGAACAATTACCCGGGTAATGTTTCTGGCAGCGGTTTTGGTATTTGAAAACTTTTTCAGAAAAATCAGTCCGTCCATAACCGGCATACTGATATCCAGAAAAATCAGCTCGGGGAATTTTTTGTGCGGATTCAGCAGATAATTCAGGGCAGCTTTTCCATCGGAAACCATGCTGACTTCTTCGGCGATTCTGGAGTTCTCAAGCAACCGTTTGGTCAAATGATTACTGAGAATATCATCGTCAACCAGCAAAATTTTGTTCAGCTTAAATGGCAGTCTCATATGTATCTAAGCCGGATGGATTGTAAATTGTTTCAGGAAGGTCAGGCCAGGGAACGTAAATCTACCGGTACAAGGCGAGAGACACCTTGTTCGATCATGGTTACCCCGTAGATAACATCCGTACTGGACATCGTACGTTTGTTGTGTGTGACAATGATAAACTGAGACTCTTTTGAGAACTTGCGGATAATATTATTGAATTTGTCAATGTTGGCATCATCCAGCGGTGCATCAACCTCATCAAAGATACAGAACGGAGCCGGTTTGATCAGGTAGATAGCAAACAAGAGAGAGATAGCAGTCAGTGTTTTTTCACCACCGGATAGCTGATTGATTGTCAAAGGTCTTTTCCCTTTTGGCTTGGCCATAATCTCAATAGCCGAATCGAGCGGATTGTCCGGAGAGGAAAGACTTAAATCGCAAGTGTCTTCCTCCGTAAAAAGTGACCGGAAAACATGCTGAAAATTGGTTCTGATCTTTTCATAGGCCTCCATAAACGTTTCTTTGGCAACCACGTCTATTTCTCTGATTGTGTCAAGTAGCGTCGTTTTAGCCTTTAGAAGGTCCTCTTTCTGATCAATAATAAACTGATGTCTTTCCTTGATCTCATCGTATGCTTCCATAGCCATGGGATTGATGGGACCGATACGATCGATTTTTTCACGGATAGACGCTACATGTTGTTTCAGCTCGGGTTCGGATTCTTCTATCGGAGCAGAATCCTCCTTCATGATTTCATCAAGGTTTATATTAAACTCTACAGACAGGCGCTCTTTAACAGAGTTAAGAGACAGCTTGTTTTCATTGAGCCGGTTTTGCAGTTCGGTAAACAGAAGGTCGTTGGTTTCCTTCTGCTTGCGTATTTCCCGGGTTATTTTCTCCGAATCATCTATTGCTGCCCGAATCGAATAGTATTCTTTTTCAACTTCATTCAGGCCTTGCTCGATAGCTTCCTGCTCTTTGTAAAACTCAACAAGCTCATCATCCTGGATATCGGCTTTGTCAAGCAGGGTTTTTATCTCTTCATCCGTTTTCCTGAGTTCCTGCAGGTTTTTATCAATACGATCTCTGCTTCCTTCAAGGGACTGCTTTTTAAAGCTTATTTCCTGTTCCAGGCTGTTTAATTTATTCTGAAACTGGTGAAGCTGAATATTAGCCTGATTGTATGCTGCGGACTTCTGATTGAAAAGCTCATTTTGGCGGATGAGATCATCATTAATTTCATTAAGCCGCTCTTCAAACTCGCTCAGCTGTTCCTTTTCTGCTTTTAGCTTAGGAGTATTATCAGCAATTTCTTCCTGAATCTTCTGAATTTTTTCCAGAATATCCTCTTTGCGAAGTACATTATTGCTTAAAAACTGATTGTATTGTTCCTGCTTGGTCCTGAGAGAAACAAAATCCTGGGAGATCAGATTGATTTCTTTCTTTAAAGCCTCTATCTGGTCTTTCTGCAGGCCTTCCTTATAATTTACAAGTTCCTTTTGTTTTTTCTCAATAGAGCGTTTTACAGATTCAAGCTCATTGCTCAGGCTTTTTATTTCTTTGTCAAGTTTTTCCAGGTTTTTTGCTCTTCCTATTCTTTTTCCCTCAAAAAGTCCGACAGAGCCTCCTGTGATGCTATACTGCCTTTTGGTTATTTTACCGTTCTGGGTAATGAAAATATAAGAACTATCATCCGGAATCTCGTCCTGCCTGTCGGTAAGAATATAAACTTTATCCAGAATGTATTCGATCAGCTTTTGATACCTGGCATCGTATTCAACAATGTCCAACGCGCATTTTGCAGTTTCGAAGCTGTTTTTTTCTGCCGGAGTAAATGAGGTGAAATTGGAGAGAATAAAAAAGTTTGCCTTGCCTTTTGAAGCATTGCTCAGCAGATTGACAGCCTGATAGGCCTGATCTTCATCCTGAACTACATAATAGTTCATAAAAGGTTCCAGATAATTCTCAATCGAAAGCCTGTATGTTTCTTCGCAGGTCAGAATATCAGAAAGTAGAGGTGTATCCTTGCCCCATGTGGCGCTTTTTCGCAGAAACTTGATTGCTTCCGGGAAGCCCTCCAGATTCTCAACCATTGATTTGGTTAAACTGTACTCATTCTGACGGGCATCCAGTTTACGATTCAGTTGAGTAAGCCGATCCTTTATGGAGTCAATTTCCTGCTCGGTTATACCGATTTTGTGTAATAGTTCTTTTTCAAACTCCTCAAGCTTTTGAAGATCGGTATTTTTTTTATCAAGAAGACCTTCTGTTTCTTTAAGTTTTGAGTCAAACTCTGCTATACGTGCACTGTTTTCATCATCGTCGGTGGATGTCTTTTCCAGCTCCTGTTTAAGACTGGAAAGCTGAATATTACTTATTTCGAGACTCTTGTTGAGATTATATACAGTTTCCTGTTGTCTTTTCTGGTTGTTATTGATGACATTGGCTTCTTCCTGAAGAGCAGTATTTTTTTGCTTCTGCCCATCATATGCTCTTTTTAATGTTTCCAGCTGAGTCTCATGTTCAGCTAATAGCTTATCAGCGCTTTCGAGTTCTCTTTCCAGGCTTTGAATACTAAAGTCAGCTCTGTCGCAGCTTTTTTTATCTTGTTCGAGCTGTTCGTTAATGCTTTCTTTTTTGTCATTAAGAAAGCGCAGACGTTCATTTTTTATTTTTTTCTCGCTTTCGTACTGCCGGATTCTGGCTACGTGCTCATTAAGTGTTTTTTGTCTGGATGAAAGTGTTTTTTCCCGGTTGACAAGCTCTGTCTTGTTTTTTTCAATCTCGGCTTCTTTTTCCTGCAGCTGGGTGTTTAGAGCTATTCTTTTATCTGTAAATGTGTCAAGGTCCCTTTGAATGGATACTTGTTCCTCTCGTTGTTTCCCAAGGCTTACCTTTGCCAGCTTAACACTGGCTGACTTGTATTCTTCCTTCAGATCGAAATACTTCTTTGCCTGTCTGGCCTGTTTCTCAAGACTCTTAAGATTGCCGGTAATTTCAAAAAGAAGATCTTCAACACGCTCAAGGTCCTTATCTGTATCTTCCAGTTTCTTGAGGCTTTCTTTTTTTCTTTTCTTAAACTTTGAGATACCTGCGGCTTCTTCAAACAGATTTCTTCTGGAGTTTTCCTTATCGTTCAGGATATCATCAACCATTTTCAACTCAATAATCGCATAACTATCCGGACCGATACCGGTGTCCAGAAAAAGATCATTGATGTCTTTCAGACGACAGGATACGCCATTGAGAAGGTATTCACTCTCTCCGGAGCGATAATACCGCCGTGTAATGGTAACTTGAGAATATTCAGTAGGAAGGAGGTTTTTGGTATTGTTAAAAGTGAGGGAAACTTCGGCCATTTGTAATGGTTTTCTGGATTTGGTTCCATTAAAAATGACATTTTCCATTTTTTCAGACCGGAGGGCACGTGTTTTTTGTTCTCCGAGCACCCAGCGTATTGCATCGACAATATTGGATTTGCCACACCCGTTTGGCCCCACGATGCCGGTGATTCCATCATCAAAATTGACAATTACCTTGTCGCCAAAACTTTTAAAACCTTTTATTTCCAGTTTGCTAAGCTGCATAGGGATTTTTGATGTGTAGCAAACTACAAATTTAAAATTAATTATTAGATTTGTTCCGGATGGAAAATTTAATTTACATAATACTGGGTATAATTTTTTTTATAGTTCAGATTTATAGGGAATCTGAGAAACTAAAAAAACAGTCCCGACCCAGACAGGAACCCCATTTGCCGGAAAGGCGGGAGCAGGGAGAGTTTTTTCCGGCATCTAAAAAAGAAAAGCCGGAACGCGAAGTGGTTTCTCGGCATAAAAGATCTCCGGAAACAGCATCGTATCGCCCGAAAAATGTAAATGAAAGCTCGCATAGTTCAGAGCACAGACCGGCTGAGCAGCAACTACCGGTAAAGAAAGAGAATGATTCAGTTGAAAGCACTGCCGGCAAAACGGTTTCCTCAAAAAAGAAAACCGTATCAGACAATGAATATGCCGGAATGTTTAAAAATCCCCAATCGGTAAGAGGCGCTTTTATTGCTTCTGAAATATTCAATCGCAAATATTTTTAGATTATTTCCGCCAATAGCTGATAAGTTCTCCTGTTTTACCAAACACGGGGTCAGACTCGGGAAGCGGGGTAGATTTTATTTTCTCCTCATGAGACTCCGAAAGCTTAAGTGAAATATAATTTAAATCGAAGGTCTGGCCTTCGGGATAGGTACTCACACAGGCAAAATCGGGACTTGATTCAATATTTTTGTGTGCTACTCCGGAAGGGATGATAATGACATCGCCCGGATGAATTTCTTTTATCAGCCCGGAAGGTCCGCCGAATTGGACTCTGGCATACCCCTGATAAACTCCCATGGCTTCATGGGCCTGGCTATGGTAATGGTGTTTTCCGGATATACTGTTTCGGTGACAACCGGTCCAGCCATTGTATCTGAACAGATCTTCCAGGGTTTCGGCATCCCCTTCCTGTATGGAAAGCACCTGTGTATAAAATACAAGCGGAAGCTGGTTATTATTTGAAAAAGAACCGTTACTTCCTATAAGATATACCATGGCTTTCACATGTCTAAGCAGGTTTATTTCCACCAGATGATTTTCCATTTGCACAGTTTTTTCACATCATAACTAATATGTTGATAATTAGTTATCCGGAATCAAAATATCTGCTGGAATGATTTTACCCGGATCAGGAGATATTACTCCTCCGGCGCATAAGGATTTCTGTGTTGCTTATAGAGATTCTCAAGAAATACGATCTGTTCTTCAGCCGGCACTGCTTCCAGACTTATTACACTACCGGGGATATTTAAGCACAACGGGGGATAGGCCTGTAAAAGCTGTCCGGGCGACAGCTCCTTACCATCCATTTCATGCTGTACGAGCGGATACATCCCGAGAAACTCAATCGGATTATTGTCAATGGCTTCCAGAAAACCATAAAAATCATAATCAAAAAAGGAGAGAAGGCCTGTTTCAAGGCTCAGTTTATATACTTTTTCTCCCCGAAAAAGAAACTGATCACCCATGCAGTCCTGCGCAAACGGAATATCTATATCCAGCACATCCGGATATATTTTCCAGAAAGCTGCCTGACCTGAAATATAATGATCTATTGAATGCCAGGCCGGTTCATGGCAGCAACCCCGTATATGTAATCCGCCTTTGAATGCAATGATACCGTTGGTTTGCTTTAAAAAGTCCTGAAAGCGTGCAGGAGTAGCCCTAAATGTTGTCCAATCCTCAATGACTGAATGTCTGTATGTAACTCCTTGCAATTTCATAGACATGGCGTAGCGTTCTTTTGTCAGAATGTAACAATTTTAGGGAGATTTTCATTCAAAAAAAAAGGCCTCAGATCGAGGCCTTTTTTTAATTTATTGGCTGCTAATTAATAGCGGCTGTTGAATCCTTTGTTACTTCTCTGCTGACCGCCGCCTCTTGAGAAACCTCCGGAAGATTTTTCTCTTGGACGTGCCTTGTTTACAACAAGAGCTCTTTGTTTGAAATCGGTCTCATGAAGAGCCTGGATAGCTTCTTCTGCTTCTGCATCATTTTCCATTTCGACAAACGCAAACCCTTTAGCTCTACCGGTTTCGTTGTCTTTAATAATTTTAACAGAAGTTACTGTCCCGAATTCTGAAAACAGACTTTCCAGTTCTGTCTCACTGGCCTGATAGTTCAGGTTTCCTACGAAAATGTTCATTGAATATAGATAATAAAATAAAATACAAGCTGCGTATTGGTAAGACAGACCTCTGAGATACCGCTAAGCATAGTCAAAGGTAGATATAAGAAACTTTAAAAACAAAATAAGTAATATTATTTTTGTAATTTATTTTGCAATTTTTATGGGTTTATTATGTTTTGAGTGATAAAGGTTTACGGAAGTCTCCTGTTTGCCGGATAGCAGAGTTGAGGTGATTATATCCTCGAAGATCCGTGAAACCCTTTCCTGCTTTTTCTGTCTTTCTTTTTGGATAACGTATTTTGGACTGGTGTTGGTTCCGTTTGAGGTGGATCTGTTGAGTGAAAATAGCTGCTTATTATACTCTTTTCTTTTTCTCCTGTCAGAGGAAAGGATATGAAGTCAGTTATGCCCATGGCTTCCAGATCTTCCTTTTCCCAGGGAGAGAGATTATCTTCAAAAACAAGTATTTTTATTTTATTTTTGTCAATTTCTTCGTCCGCATTGTAGCCCTTAAAAAAATCAAAGCCATTGGAAATCGGGGTATGCATATTCAGAATGACCAATAGATTTATCGAATCAATCTTACTTTCCAGATGAAGGTGCTTTATATGTAATAATGCATGTCCGTTGTTTAATGCGACCCTGAAATCAGCTTTTACATTCAGTTGAGTGAGGTCAGCAATAATCTCACTGATGGTTTGACGGGAGCTTTCGACAATCAATACTTGGTTTGAAAGAGGCATATTGTACTTTTTTGTCTTATACGGAAAATCAGCCGCAGGGTTGAGAATCTTCTGTTTTTTTATCGGATAAGGGGTGTTTTTAAGGTTTGTCTGTTGAAATAGTTATAATATTGTCAGAAGGGGAACGTAAAACGGATACGATGGTGTTGTGATGGCAAAGATGGGAAGGGAGGCTTGTGATGGGAAGTATATTTGGCAAAGGAAGGTTGCTTGTAGTGTTGGGTATCTGTTATGGAACATGGGGAATGGCACAGAATCCGGAAGGAACGATACAGGTTCAGAATGGACCGGTGGTATGTTCGGAGAACAATTTAAACAATATTTTTTGTTCAAACGGGAATCCCAATCAGGTAACTAATCCGGGCAACAGTACTTTTATTCAGTCTCAGACTCAAAAACCTGGCCGACAGGATAATTTTACGGATAATACCGGAGGGAATGTAGAGGAAGAACCGGACAATCAGTCTTCGCTTTATTTTAAGGAGCCGGATAACCCTTTTGTTCCGGATCCTGAGCTTTATTATCCTTTCTGATGCTGAGACAAAGAGCGGTTTTTCGGAGATCCGGCTGATTTTTTCTGGTGTTGTCTGGCAATGTTATCAGGAATATTCAGATAATTGTCGAAACAATGATGAATAATATACAAAACCGGAGTTAGAAGCACTGCGACAATGAATTTGTATATATAATTAATGATTCCCACTGAGGCGATTTGGGTAAGTGACCAGCGACTTTCTCCGCCAAAGAGATAGAATGCCACGAATAAAACTACAAAGCTGTCAATAAACTGTGACAATAGAGTTGAACCAGTGGCTCTGAGCCAGAGCTTTTTGCTGTTAGTGATTTTTTTTAATGCCTGAAACACATAAGCATCTATCAATTGTCCAGTCAGAAATGCTGTCAGTGATCCGATAATTATTCCGAGTCCTTGTCTGAAAATCCTGTTATAGCTGACATTGATGTCAAAATCAGGATTATCAGCAGATTTATTGACAATCAGCCAGAAATCTGCGGGAGGAAGCTCTGTGGTAATCAGTATGGCCAGAAAGCTGTATGCGATCAGGACAGAAGCCAGGATACTTACTTTTTTTACAGCAGAGTATCCGTAGTACTCATTTATAAGATCGGTAGTAATAAATACAACCGGCCAAAGCAAGACTCCGGCAGTAAGATTAAAATCAAGGATAATATCAGAAAAAAGAGAAATCTGAGCAGGAGGGAGTGCCAGTGTTTTTTCGAGAGAAAAAATTTTGACACCTATAATTTCCGCCAGCAGCGCATTGGTCAGGAAAAAACCTGTTAATACAATAAACAGAAGGTTTTTTCTGCCTGCTGCATTATTGGTGCTCAGAAGGGAGTTCATGATCATAAACACTGAATTTTTCACCTTCCAGAGCCAGGTGGGTATTGGGAAAAACACTTTGGGCTTCTTCCAGCAACGGCCCTAACTCTCTGTATCTGGAAGAAAAATGCCCGATAATGAGCCGGCCAACCTGCGCTTTGGAAGCGAAAAGACCGGCCTCAAGTGCTGTAGTATGAAAGGTTTCTCTGGCCCTTGGCTTCATCTCTTCCAAAAATGTACTTTCATGATACAGCAGATCCGTTCCTCTGATCAGGTCAAGATATGTTTCGCTATATGCGGTATCTGACATGAATGCATAGGAATACGTACGTCTTGGCGGAACTGTATAATCTGAGTTTTTATAAATGATAGTCCCCTCATCATCGACAATATCCAGTCCTTTTTTCAGGTTGGCAATGGTAAGCAAGGGAGTGTTGTCAGGAAGCAGGTCTTTACGAATCTTATGTTTTCTGGCGGTTTCACGAAAAAGGAAACCGCAGCATTTTATTCTGTGGACAAGGGGAATTGTAGTAACTGTAAATTTGTCCGTTGTCAGAATCATGGAGCTTTGCTTCGTATCCAGTTCCTGAAAAATAATTTTATAGTTTAAAACCGTTTCGGAGTATTTCAGCTGGGTAGTTATGATTTCGGCCAGTCCGGGAGGGCCGAAGAGATATAGCTCTTTGGAGCGTCCGAAGAGGTGCATGGTACTGATAAGTCCAACCAGACCCAGGTAGTGGTCTCCATGCAAATGACTTATAAATATATAATTGATTTTGTTGAGCCTGAAGCGGTATCTGTTGATTTGCATCTGTGTACCCTCACCGCAATCAATAAGAATCAGTTCATTCTCAATTTGCAATATCTGAGCAGTCTGATGCCTGTTAAAAACAGGAGTAGCAGAGTTTGCTCCCAGTATGGTTAATTCAAACGGCAATGTTATTCTTCGTTATTTTCTTCTTCATTAAATGATTTTTCCAGTTCGTGCATAAATACAGCGTCAACTGCTTCTTCAACGGTCGGGAGGACATTTAATATTGTATCAAGCTGAGATATCTTTAAAAGTTTTATGACATGATCATTGCAACAGGATAAAATAAAAATACCTTCAGCTTCCTGACAAAGCCGGTTGCCAACCAGAATAGAGCTAAGACCTGAAGAATCGGCGTATTTGATTTCTGCCAGATTCAGGATTATGTTGGTAACCCCATCTGTTTTCAACTTTACGAGCTCAGACTTCAGGGCGGGCGCTATAGCAGAGGTCAGCTTGTCTTCCTGTAAGCTAATTATGCTATATTTTTCTTCATTTTTTAAAGTAAATTTCATCTGGTTAGTAGTTGACTGATCGATAATCAGCGTAGTGCGTTCAGGATATTTTTTTCGATTCGCTGACTGATGGCATCTGCGGATTCCCTGACAAATTTTTCACCGGTCATATGCTCATAAAGCTCTATATAGCGATCGGATATTTTTTTAATTACTTCATCTGTCATCTCGGGGACCTGTTGTCCTTCCTTTCCCTGAAAATTATTCTCAATTAACCACTGTCTTACAAACTCTTTGGAAAGTTGCTTTTGTGGTTCGCCGTTTTTCTGCCTCTCTGCATACCCTTCACTGTAAAAATATCTGGATGAGTCAGGTGTGTGAACTTCATCAATAAGATAGATTTTATCGTCAAGTTTACCGAATTCGTATTTGGTATCCACGAGAATCAAGCCGCGTTCTGCAGCCATTTCGCTGCCCTTTTTAAACAAAAGACGGGTATACTCTTCAAGAATCAGGTAGTCTGGTTCGCTTACAAGATTACTTTTCAGAATATCTTCTCTTGAAATATCTTCATCATGTCCTTCTTTTGCTTTGGTAGTAGGAGTAATAATGGGAGCGGGCAGAGGATCATTTTCTTTTAAGCCTTCAGGTAGCGGAACACCACAAATACTTCTTTTTCCGGCTTTGTATTCCCGCCAGGCGTGGCCGGCAAGATATCCTCTGATCACCATCTCTACGGGATATGCTTCGCATTTTTTGCCAATAGTGACATTAGGATCCGGTACTGAAGTCACCCAGTTCGGGACAATATCTCTGGTGGCATGCAGAAACCTGGAAGCAATCTGGTTAAGTACCTGTCCTTTATAAGGGATAGGTCTTGGCAAAACAACATCAAATGCGGATATCCTGTCACTGACAACTACAACGAGCTTGTCCTGAAAGAAATATACATCTCTTACTTTGCCTTTGTAGAACCCGGTTTGCCCCGGAAACTGATAGTTTGTCTCTTTAATTGCTTCCATGTTTTTCATAAACCAAGGACAAATTTATGAAAAATTAAAACAGTATAAAGAATATGGCACTGAAAGCAACAAGGCTTTTCGCGTAAACTTTATTTTTGTTTGATGATTTCACCATTACGGAAGGTGAGCGTTTTTTCTAATACTCCCTCTTCATTGTAATACAGCCACTTTCCGGTTTCTCTTCCTGCAATGTAGTTTCCTTCAGTTTTCAACTGCCCGTTGCTATGGAATTCTTTATATGGTCCATACCGTGTATTGCTTTTATATGTGGCATCAACACTGGCTTGTCCGTTTTCATGAAATTCTTTCCAGTTACCGGTTTTGATTCCGTGGGAGTAGTTTTCAACTGCTTTTATCTGAGCGCTGTTTTCATAAAACAGGGTTCTGGGACCCATCAGCTTGTCGTTGATAAAAGATTCTTTTATCATAAGGCGCTTGTTGGGGTAGTAAGTCAGCCATTCACCGGTTTTGACAGTTTTTTCAGTCTGGAGCAAGCTGCGCTCATATATTTTCTGTCCGGGTTTTAGAGAGTTTTCCAGTTCAAATTGCCTCTGTTCATTGGACTTCTCCACAGTCTGAGGGCTGTGAGGCAGAAGCAGAGAGCCTTTTTGTTCCGGATTTTTGTTGTCAAAAAAAGTCTCCAGCTCAATAAGCCACCCCTGTTCAGTATTTTTATAGAGTTCTTTTCGCTGAATATTGCCATTAGGATAATAGGTGAGGTTTTTACCTGATTTCTTACCGAGACTGTAGTTGAGTTCTTGCTTTAGCTGACCGCTGTCATACCAGGTGGTAACTTTTCCATTCAGGATTCCATCGATAAAGTTTCCTTCAAAAATTTTGATTCCTTCTTTGGTAAAGCTCTGATACACACCGGAACGGTTGTTGTTGGTAATGAACGAAACAGTTTCCAGTCCGCCTTCCGGGAAGAACGTTCGGAAAAAACCGCTTAATTTCCCGTTGACATAATTTTCTTCGGTCATTTTATTGCCATTGGAATAATACGTAGTAGTAAGCCCGTTTTGCTGGTTATTCAGATAGGTACTTTCTGATTTCAGATTTCCGTTTTCATAATACTCTTTTAAAAGGCCATTCAGCTTACCGTTGTGATAACTGGTTTCGTGTTTTATATTTCCATTAGGGTAGTAGGTACTGATGGAGCCATCAATGGAATCATTCTGAAAGTAGGTTTTCTGAAGAAGATTGCCATTGGGATGGAAAACTTCCATTTGTCCATTTTTTTTACCATTGCGCAACGTGCATCTTGTCTTGATTTTTCCATTGGGATAGAATTCAATAAATGTGCTGTCGAGTACGCCGTGTTTCAGAAATCCGCGGGCTGTTATTGAATCATTGGGACTATATTGAATGTAGGTTCCTGCATGTACGGGGTCATTATTGTAAAACTCTTTAAACTTTAGCTTGCCGCTAGGCTCATAGTATTCAAACATGCCAGTTTTTAGGCCATCTTTATAATTGCCCCGGACCTTGGGTCTCCCGTTTTCATAGAACTCAATAAATGCGCTGTCTCTTTTTCCATGAATATAATAGGCGAGGATTTCCGGATTGCCTCCCGGAAAATAACTTTTAAAGATTCCATGCTTGTTATTACTGTCGTCAGTATGAAACTCTTCTTTCAACAATCTGATATTGTTATCATAAAATATACGCTGTACCTTATTTTGAGCAATACAAATGTTTGTAATGCCAGCTAACAGAATAATTAATGAAAAGCGCATTTGCCCCTTGGTTTTTCTTTATTAATAAATTACAATCTTTGTACCACAATAGCAGATGCTCCGCCACCACCGTTGCATATACCGGCAACTCCGATTTCCCCATCTTCATTCTGAAGAACATTGAGCAACGTGGTAACAATACGGGTGCCTGAACAACCGATCGGGTGTCCCAGCGCTACTGCTCCGCCGTAAATATTTACTTTCTGAGGATCCAGTTGCATACGCTGGTTGTTGGCAATGGAAACAACTGCAAACGCTTCGTTAATTTCAAAGAAGTCGACATCGCTGAGCGAAAGAGAAGCATGTTTCAGGGCTTTTGGAATGGCCAGAGCCGGGCTTGTTGTGAACCATTCGGGGGCTTGCTCGGCATCCGCAAATCCAACAATCCGGGCAATCGGTTTTAAACCCAGCTGTTCGGCTTTTTCCTTACTTGCCAGTACAATAGCAGATGCTCCATCGTTCAGAGAACTTGCATTGGCAGCAGTTACAGTACCGTCTTTCAGAAAAACAGGATTCAGAGAAGGAATTTTTTCGTAATTTACTTTGGCCGGTTCTTCGTCCAGCTCAATATATTCGGTTCCGTTTCTGGATTTTACTTCCAGAGGAATGATCTCGTTTTTAAACTTGCCGGAGAGAATAGCGTCATTGGCACGGCGATAGGATGTGATTGCGTACTCATCCTGCATTGAACGGGAAATATTCATTTCTCTGGCAGTATTTTCGGCGGCATTACCCATATGGTAGTCGTTGTATACATCCCACAGACCATCTTTTATCAGGCCATCGATAAGATTACCCTGTCCGAGCTTATAACCAAATCGAGCTTTGTCGAGATAATAGGGCACATTGCTCATGCTTTCCATTCCTCCTGCGACAACTACATCTGCCAGCCCCAGCTGAATACTTTGCGCAGCAAGCATAACCGCTTTGGTGCCGGACGCGCATACTTTATTGATTGTTGTACACTGTACCGAATATGGTAGTCCTGCCAGTACAGCAGCCTGGCGGGCCGGAGCCTGCCCCAGATTTGCAGTAAGAACGTTGCCCATCAGTACTTCTTCTACCTGGTCAGGGGAGACAGAAGCCTTCTCCAGCGCTCCTTTTATTGCTGCTGCACCCAGCCGGGGAGCCGAAAAACTTTGTAAGCTGCCGCCAAAACTTCCGATCGGAGTACGGACTGCAGATAGAATATAAACTTCTTTCATAATGGTAATATAATGTTTAATAAGCGGGTCCGGTATCTATAGGTGCTTCCTGAGATCTTCTTTTTATCTGCTGCAGATAACGTGTTTCATTTTGGCGCATTAACTCAAGGATACGCTCCGGGTTTATATCCTGATTACTCTTTCTCTGAGTAATAAGTTTCCCCGAGGCAGAGGTATCTTCTTCTTTATTTTTGCCTCCTTCGCTAAATTTCTTCTTTTCAGATTCTTGTATGCCAGGAGAGGAGCTTCCTGAGGTTTGTGAGCGGTTACCTTTGGCCTGATTACTACGTTGTGTATGTATTTCTCGTTCAGCTTTTATTTTCTGTTTTTTCTCGCTCATTGTTCTGATACTGTCTTTGGCGGCCGGTGAGGAAGGGGGGGATTCTGCTGCTGTTTTTTGAAGAAGCTCGAGATTATAAATAGCTTCCTGATTGTGCGGGTCAATCTTTAATGCTTTTTTAAATTGAGAAATTGCTTCAGACCGGTTGTCCTTGAAGTAATATGCTATAAGGCCAAGCTGGTTTAATGAGGCAGATTGCAGAGACAGCCGGCCTGTGACAGAAAGCTGTTCGAAGTATTTGTAAGCAGAGTCATAATTGGAAGCTTTCAGCCAGGAGGATGCCAGATTCCATTTAACCTGAGCGCTGCCGATTTCATAAAAATGCAAAAGAGAATCATACATTATGGCCGCCCTCTCATAATTTTGATTAACATATTCTTTTTCAGCATCTGTAATCAGATGGTTAATAGAGTCTGTTCTTGTAAAAAAGGATAAAAAGAGAGTCACTATGGCAAATATGGCTGCTAATAATTTCATAGTGATAAAATGTTTATGGTTACCAGCACGTCAAGGATCATAAGATAAAATGCAATGATTAGAAAGTAAAAGTATTTGTTGGTTTCGGCATCGTTTCTTGTACTGCTGTCGATATGGTAGTTGGATTTGTTGATTGTACCGGCCAGGCTTGGGATATCACCGGGAAGCATTGAATACTCAACATATTGACCATTACTTTGTGAAGAAATTTCCTGGAGGATTTCTGAACGAAGCTTACTGATGACCTGTTGGTTTTGTACTGATAGCCTGCTTCCTTCTCTCGTGCCGATTCCTACGGTATGAATACGGATATTTTCTTTCTGTGCTCTTTTGAGAAGTTTTTGCTGTATGACTGTATGGGACTCACCATCCGAAAAAAGGACAATATTATTCGATACAGGCCCCTCTGTCTGAGAGAACTTCTGTAAAGCAAGTTCGATGGGGGTATTAAGGTTTGATCCTTTGTTTGCAAGAATATCCGGATTCAGTATACTGACATATGTTCCAAGGCTTTTTTTGTCAGAGGTAAGCGGAGCATGTAAAAAGGCTTCCGAAGAAAAGACAATAATACCGATTCGTGCGTTTTGAAGCTGATCAATAAGTTCGGTTATTTTTTCCCTGCAAATTTCAAAGCGGGAAGGAGCGAGATCGGCCGCAGTCATGCTGTATGAAAGATCAACTGCTATAAAGACGTTTTTTTGTATATCTTTTACTGACCGGGTACTCATGATTAGCGGTCCTAGCAAGCTTACCATGAAAAGAAGGAAATAAACAGTTCGGAGTATGAATTTGTAAACGAGTGTATTTATTCTTTTACCTGTGGCTCTGGATATCTGAAACATTCGAATCAGATAAATGCCATAAAAGCAGATAAAAGATGAGATTAGAATATAAATAAAGAGATCAGGCTGATAAACAAAACTCATCTGTTACTAGAGTTAGAGGGGCTAAACTTCGTTCAATTGCTTAATTTACACAAGGAACAAATAAAATATTATTTTTTTGTTATTAAGGCTTGCTTTATAAAATAAATTTGTACTACCTTTGCACAACTTTTTCGGAGAGGTGCCTGAGAGGCCGAAAGGAGCGGTTTGCTAAACCGTCGTACGAGTCAAATCGTACCGCGGGTTCGAATCCCGCCCTCTCCGCCAAAAGATGAGAGAATAAAGGAAAATAAATTTTTGAATTATTTAGAAAATTTTGTTACCTTTGCACCCTCAAATCTTAAAGAAAAGTGTTCGGGGTGTAGCGTAGCCCGGTTATCGCGCATGGTTTGGGACCATGAGGTCGCAGGTTCGAATCCTGCCACCCCGACAACAAAATAAGGAAGGTCCCGTAGCTCAGCTGGATAGAGCAACTGCCTTCTAAGCAGTAGGTCTTTGGTTCGAATCCAAACGGGATCACATAGCCCAATATATGGGCTTTTCTTATTTAAGGTATTTTTCCGGTTTATCCGGAATTTTTTCGTAATTGCATATCAGTTTAACTCTTCCATTTCATAAATTCTGTCGGGTTCTCTGTTTGTCTGAAAATACTTTTCAGAGGATGTTCCTGTACCCTTTTGTATTGTTTGCATTGATAATTAATCCTGACTTTTTTGTATACTGATCAAAGTAATAATCCGGAGATTTATATTTTTCCGTTTTGAGCATTGTCTGCTATAATCTGACTTTATACATTACTGTATTGTTACGGAAACAAACCTTTGACTGATCCTAACAAACACGTCGGCAGCTGGTTTGAGAGTATAGTATGTGCAGTTTAATAGTAAAAATTAAATAGTATTCTGCTATGAAAATTCTCGATAATAAGGTTGCTCTTATAACCGGAGCAGGGTCTGGTATAGGCAGAGCAATGGCTCTGTTATATGCAAAGGAAGGTGCGAAGGTTGTAGTTTCCGATCTGGATGAGCAGGGCGGTAAAGAAACTGTCGAAAGAATTGTCTCTGAGGGAGGGGAAGCTTTTTTCGAAAAAACGGATACTTCTAAGGCTGAAGATAATAAAAGACTGGTAGAACAGACGTTAAAGAAATACAATCAGTTGAATATAGCAGTGAATAATGCAGGTATAGGCGGTCCTGTTGAGTTGCTTGCTGAATATCGGGTAGAAGGATGGGATAAGGTAATAGCCGTTAATCTGTCCGGAGTGTTTTACGGATTGCATTACCAGATTCCGGCGCTGATTAAATCAGGCGGTGGAAGTATTGTAAATGTAGCATCCATACTGGGGCAGGTAGGAACAAAAAGGTCTCCTGCTTATGTAGCATCAAAGCATGGAGTTGTCGGACTGACAAAGGCGGCAGCATTAGAGTATGCTGAGAAAAAAATCCGGATTAACTGTATTGGTCCCGGGTATATTATGACTCCTTTGGTAAAAAAGGCATTGGATGACGATGCTATAAAGGCCCTGGTGGGACTACATCCGACAGGCCGGTTGGGGACTGCAGAAGAAGTGGCCGAACTGGCTTTATGGTTGAATTCAGACAAAGCTTCATTTGTAACCGGTGCGTACTACAATGTAGATGGGGGGTATCTTGCTCAATAGGCAGGATGTGTTTTTTTGCAGAATAGAAATACAGGGAAATATCGGAAACTGTGTGAATACTTTTTACGTCACATGGAATGTGATGAGATACTAATTTGATTCATTATTCTATGCGGTCGATTACCTGTATATTATTTGCTGTTCTTTTTGGCAGGCTTGCGTTGCTGAACTTACACGCACAAAGTTTGTATTTTCCCCCTAAAAATGGTGAAGTGTGGGAGGAACAGCCGCCGGAATCTCTCAATTGGTGTGAACCAGGAATAAATGCTCTTTATGATATGCTTGAAGCAGAAAATACAAAGGCGTTTATTCTTTTGAAAGACGGCAGAATTGTGCTCGAAAAATATTTTGGTTCGCATACTCAGGCGACTCCGTGGTATTGGGCTTCGGCCGGAAAAACGCTTACGGCTTTTGCGGTAGGTATTGCCCGGCAGGAGGAGCTTCTTTCGATTGATGACATGACTTCCGCTTATCTTGGTGAAGGTTGGACCGCTTGCTTATCGCAGGAAGAACAAGGAATAACAGTCCGGCATCAACTGACAATGACTTCAGGGCTGGATGATGGAGCAGAAGACCATTTTTGTACGTTGCCGGCCTGTTTGTCCTGCATCGCTGTACCGGGTACCCGCTGGGCTTATCATAATGCTCCTTATACTCTGCTTGATCAGGTAATTGAGTCGGCGACAGGAAAAACACTGAATGGTTATGTAACCGAAAAGATTGGTATTCCAACCGGAATGACAGGAATGTTTGTATCGGTTGGTTATAACAATGTTTTCTTCAGTAATGCCAGGAGCATGGCGCGATTCGGACTTCTGGTTCTTAACAAAGGAAACTGGGCAGGTAACCAGATATTGCAGGATTCGGAGTATTTCGAACAAATGGTCAATAGTTCTCAGCCATTAAATGAGGCTTATGGTTATCTGTGGTGGCTCAACGGAAAATCAACATTCAGGCTTCCGGGGACTCAGGTTCTTTTCAACGGGGCCATAAGTCCTAATGCTCCTGCAGATATGATTGCTGCAATAGGAAAAAATGGCCAGTTTCTCAATATTGTTCCGAGCCAGAATCTGATATGGTTGCGTCTGGGTGACTCTCCGGATGATTCGGAAGTGCCTTTTTTGTTGAATGACAAAATCTGGAAACATATTAATCAGCTGGAGTGTGTTGAAACTGCTGCACTGTCAGGTCAAAAGAAAGATTTCCTGCGAGTGTGGCCTAATCCTGTTAATGAAATGACCTGTATCGAGACAGATGTGTACATTGAAAGAGCGGAGTTGTACACCTTATGGGGACGGTTGCTTAAGGTTATTCCTGTTTATGCGAACAGAAAAAATATTTCCTTCAGTGATATTGAAAGAGGGGTATATGTACTTCGTTTAATTTCTGACAGGGAACGGGTATATCTGCATAAGCTTATTAAGGAATAACACGTCTCATAATTAATTAAGACGCATTCCATATTTATCCCGATAAGCTTTGGGGGTAAGGCCGGTAAAAGATTTAAACAGCTGCCGGAAGTTTTTCAGATCGTTATACCCGGACGAAAGCATAACTTCCATGATATCCTTGTCACTATTTTCCAGTAGTTTCTTGGCAGCCTCAATTTTTGTTTTTTGCAGATACCGGATTGGAGTCATGCCTGTAGACTGTTTAAAACGTCGTATGATATTTCTCCTGCTTGAGGGAATTCTTTCCAAGGCTTCTTCAATATTTTTTAAATCAGCATATTCTTTATTGATAATCATCTGTACATCTTTAACCAGATTGTCGTTATTAGCGAGCTCTGGTTTAAAATGCTCGAAATACAGCTGATTGTTCCTGTTCATATCGATAGCGAATGTTTTGGCGATACGGACAGCCATCTCCCGCCCGCAGTATTGCTGAATCAGAAAAAGCTTCATATGGAAGCTGCTGGTGGCGCCACCGCTCGTATAGATATTATTGCAATGGGTGACAATAGCATGTGGTTGCAGCCTGACTTCCGGAAAACTGTGGGCAAAGCGGTCAGAAGCTTCAATATGCGTTGTTGCTTCCCGTCCATTAAGCAACCCTGCCGCTGCCAGCAGAAAAGAACCGGTACAAAGGCTTACAATTGCTGCTCCCAGGGTATGCTGTCTGACTATAAATGACATAAAGCACCCATTGCTTGCTATGGTTTGCTCCATGTTCTCCGAACCGAACGCGGGTATAAAAAGAATATCCTGTTTTTCCTGTATTTCTGTGAAAGTGCTGTAGGAATATTTTTTAAAGTTGTCCGGCAGATCCGGTTGCCCGGTCATGCCAATCAGGTTGATTTCAAAGGCCTTTTCTTTGCTTTCCTCGGTAAAAAAGCGATTAACTGTTTCGAATACGTCAATAATGGCAACGAGGCTGAGAAGCCGGTAATGTTGTGTCAGAAGAATTGAAAGCTGAATCATGTCTTCGCGTTTTTTGAGGTGAAGTACGGATAAAATAAGCAAAATGTCACAAATACCCCTCAAAAAAGGCATAATGTGCCTTCCTTTCATCCGTCTGTGAGTTATACTTTTGAAAAAGAGAAAGCGGTTTTTCTAAATGCAGCTGTCAATGTCTGATTTGAATTAAAAAATAAAAAAGGTTATGAAAGAAAACATAATATGCTGGTTTGAGATTTATGTTGACGATATCGAGCGAGCAAAGAAGTTTTATCATTCGGTATTGGGTTTTACGTTTGAAGATGCCCCGGCTGTAGAGGACGCAGGAGATTACAGAATGTCTTTTTTTCCCTCCAATCCGGAGTGTTTCGGGGTTAGCGGGGCACTGGTTCAGATGGAAGGAGCCAGAGTAAATGGAGATTCTTCTAAAGCAACTACCATGGTTTATTTTCCCTGTGAAGACTGTGGCATTGAAGAAAGCAGAGTAGAGGCTGCCGGGGGAGTCGTCCATAAATCAAAAACGGCGCTGGGACCTCATGGATTCTGTAGTATATGTATTGATAGCGAAGGTAATGCTTTTGGCCTTCACTCAATGAAATAAGAAACTGATTTTTAAAATAAAAAATAAAAAAACTATGGCAACGATTAATCCATATCTGAATTTTGATGGTACGGCAGAAAAAGCATTTAAATTCTATCAGTCCATATTCGGTGGAGAACTTTATATACAGAAAATGAAAAATGTTCCCGGATTTGATAACGAAAAGGAAAAAGACAGAGTGATGCATGTTTCATTGCCGATCGGAGATAATATGCTGATGGCCTCTGATATTCTTAAGTCTGAGGGGCATGAGCTTACTATAGGCAATCATAGCTATATCTCTTTTTCTCCGGATAGCAGAGAAGAAGCAGATAAGGTTTTTAAAGCTCTTTCTGAAGGCGGAGATGTAGAGATGCCTATGGATGATATGTTTTGGGGAGATTATTTTGGATCGCTGGTGGATAAGTTTGGTATCCGCTGGATGATTAACTATAATTCCAAAAAATAAAAATGTTATGGCAATGCAAACGCTGCAATTTAAAATTTCTGTTGGCGCACCTGTACGTGATGTATACAGAATTATGCTGGACAAAGATGATTATAGAAAATGGTCCTCAGAGTTTAATCCGACTTCTTATTATGAAGGCTCGTGGAAGAAGGGAGACAAGATCCTCTTCATCGGGTTAAACTCTGAAGGTAAAAGAGAAGGAATGGTTAGCAAAATCAAGGAAAACATTCCTGAAAAGTTTGTGTCAATCGAGCACCTTGGGCTGATTGACGGCGATAAGGAGATTACGGATGGACCGGAAGTCAGAGAATGGGCCGGAGCTAAAGAGAACTACTCGTTTGAAGAGCAGGGACAAAGTACTACAATAGTCACGGTTGACCTGGATGTCACCTTCAATGACGAATTTAAGGCTTATTTTGAAGATGCCTGGCCACGGGCATTAAGAAAACTTAAAGAAATCTGCGAACGGAAATCCTGAGTATATCCGGGTTGAAATAAAAATAGAAGTCTGTTAGCAGCAGACTTTTATTGTCTGTTGTAAATATCAGGCAAAAAACCTTTTTAGCCTACTTTGGCGAGGCAATCCAGCAGCTTTTCCTGGGTAAGTGGTTTATTAACCATTTCGAAATCTCCCAGGGCGCTTATTTTTTCGATATCACTGTTATGTCTGCTTGTGGTCAGAATAACGATTTTTGATTTATGGGCGAGTGGTAAGTGCTCAAAAGCCTCTATAAAGTCAAAACCGTCCATTACAGGCATGTTTATGTCAAGAAAGATGAGCTCAGGACATTGTTTTGTATCATATAGGCAGGTTTCTTTGAGATATGTCATGCCTTCATGACCATTCATCAGAACTTTGATATTATTAGCAATGTCCATTTTTTTTATAATTCGTTCAGTCAGGAAGTTATTTATAAAATCATCGTCAACGATCAATACAGTGTTTAGTTTTTCCATTGGCTTAAGTTGTGATGTAAAGAGACTTAAAATCGACAAAAGTACTCAATAAAAAACCTTCCGGAACAAGAATGTATTTAGCTGAAAATCTCATTGCTTGTCGTTATGATATAACTTAGCTATGTTTTTATTTGTTTTTAAATTGTATTTTATTTTAAAAAAATAACACTATTTCGCTCTGGTGTTTGGGTTAAATATTGATATAAAGGGAAATGTAATTTTTGATACCATTAATGGCAATTGGTCCGTTTTTGTCGGAATGAATGGGAAAACTGCCGAAATTTATCAAAGGGAAACAATTAAAATACACACTCTGTTAATATGAAAAGACAAACAAGATAAGAATATGGCAGTGTTTGGAAAGTTAATGAAAAAGAAAGCTGTAAGAGCAGGTATACCTATGCTTGGAGCGTGGGCAGTTCGCAAAGCTTTGACACGTGGTATGGAGCGATTCAACAATAAGAAGTCAAAAAAGAAGAAAAAAGGAGTGGTAGGCAAAGCGCTGGTCTGGGGAGTCTCTACAGGCGCCGCCGCTGGTATTATCCGGTACTGGGTACGCAAAAAAGCTTACGGGAATTAAAAAAAGCCTCCATTGAGGCTTTTTTTATTGCAAGGTGCTAAAAGGGCAGATAAGCTCTGTTACCTTTGGTATTTCCGGGATTAGCTGGAGGCTATGTAACGTTTTGGCAACAAGGTTAATATCTTTTTCAGGAATAGTAAGCGAATAATTCCATTCCGTAAGAGCAAACCATTCCTGTACATCTGCGACTTTCAGGTCGTATCGCCGGGCAATCTGTTCTGTTGAAGCTGACTGATCGGCCTTAACTTTTCGGGATGCTGCCGATATGATTTCAGCAATTGTTTTTACATATTCCTGATGCTCCTGTAGAAATGATGTGCGTGCAACTAACACAAAACATGGCCAGGGGGTCGGGCGGGAGCCAAGGTATTTGAAATATCCGTTCTCCACAAATGGTTTGGTCGTAAATTTTTCCCAGAAAAAAACGGCTGTTTCTTTTTGCCGGAAAGACTCGATTGCACCTGGTAAGTTATTGACAGTTTTAAATTTTAATTCTTTTGTGTCCCAGCCTCTCAATCGTGCATCAACGTAGGCCATAAGATGAGAGCCTGATCCGTAACGACTGATGGCATAGGTTTTATCCTTTATGTCTTCAACATTGTTTAAGGCGCTATCCAGAGCCGTGTGAATACCCCAGATAAGCGGGGATTCAACATAAATCTTGACAATTTTGAAATATTGGGAATGCGCCAGTTCTTTTATGGCCCCTTCTGTTAACAAAAGAGCCATTTCAAGGTTATTGTTTTTTAGCTCCTGGCACATGGCACCGGTTCCTGTATTAAAATCAGACCATTCGATCTGAATGTTCTTTTCCAGGAAAAGACCGTTTTCAATAGCGACATGCCATGGAAAATTAAAATGTTCCGGAACACCGCCAATACGTACTTGTATCATTTTGGGTAGAGCTGAATAACGTAATATTTGAGACTAGTTTCTATAGGTTTTGTCTGACAGAAGAGCCTGCCGATCCTCTAAGTTATTAAATTGGTTTTTTAGCTGCCAGCTTGTATAGCTTTTATTTTTAAATTATATTTCAGCATATTAGAATGAGATAGTTATGGAAAATATATTATCTGTTTTCAGCGCTGATGTATTGAAGTCATATATTTCATACATCATTACCGAAGAAAACAAGGTGGTAGCAGAGAAATATATTAACTATTCCAGAGATTTTTTCGGTATTCACTCAGCAAGCATAAAATCAGGTGATTCTCAGAAAGAATTAGCAAAGCTGTATTCCTGCTTTGGAGGAAAGTACTCCCTCAATGAGGTAATAATTGCAATAAAAAATGAATTTGATGTAGTATCAGATTTCGAATCAGGAGATCTTACTTTTTATAAAGTGCTGAAGGTATTTCAGAAGATTTTTTTTGACCTGATTGATCGGTATACCAGCTCTCTGACTGAGCAGTTGGATCTGCAGAAAATACTTTTTCATTTTTTCAATGGTCTGGATATAGAGTTTACCGCAGCTGCTACGGGAATAATATCAAAGGTTCAGGAGGAAAGGAAGCTGGCAGAAAGCCTTTTCAGAAACAGTATAGACGGAATTCTTGTGTATGACAGTAATCTTGTCATCAGTGAATTTAATCCGGCTCTGGAGAATCTGACAGGCTTAAGCCGGGAGGAAGTAATCGGACAGAAAGTTGATCTGGTAATGCCTCATCTGTGCGATAGCGGTGAGATCCGTTTTTACCAGCAGGTACTGAAAGGGCTAAGCCTTATGGTACCGGAAGTAAGCTATACCATACCTGTTTCGGGTAAAGAAGGATATTATAATTCGAGCTATACTCCGATTCTTACTTCAGACGGATCGGTTTCGGGAGGTATGGTCGTGTTTCATGAAATTACCAGAAGAAAAAAGATTGAAGAAAAGCTGCGCCAGCAGAAGCAGTTCTCTGAGAACCTGATCAATAATTCAATAGATGGTGTGTTTGCATTCAATAAATCGTTCAAATGTACTGCATGGAATCCCCAAATGGAACTGGTGACCGGAATTATGAAGGCAAAGGCTCTGGGGAGCTACGTAGAAGATATTATTGATAACAACCCTGAATTTCAGATGGAGGCATTAAAGAAAGTCCTTGATGGTGAAATCATCTATCTGGAAGAGTTTCAGTTTCTCCGTAATAATCAAAAATTTGAAGTGTTTATAATGCCGGTATATAATCCGGATAAGTCCATTACGGGTGGTTTGGTGATTGTTCATAATATTACAGAGCGAACCAAAGCAGAAGAAGCCCTTAGAGAACTTAGCGAATCATTGAAGCATACGGTTGAGGGTATTGCGCTGATTAATACGGACGAAAAATTTATTTCTGCGAATAAGGCGGTGGGCAAGCTGGTTGATCTGACTACCAGCGAGCTACAGGATAAATGCTGGAAAGATTTACTTGCCCCGGAAGATCTTGAACTTGCAAACCGTGCTTTTGATCAGGTAAAGACTGAAAGCAGCGCTTCCTTTGAAGCCCGGCTGCAAAGCAAGGAACTGTCGGGTATTTATGTAGAAATAACTGTGGTTCCATACCAGGATAAGTTTGGTGACCTGAAAGGATATCATCTTTTTTTCAGAGATATTACAGAAAGAAAGCTTGTCGAAAATCGTCTGAAACGTAGTGAAGCACTATTGATTGAAGCACAGGAGCTTGCCAGGCTTGGTAGTTTTGAGTATGATCCGATAGAAAGTAAAATGGTATGGTCTGATGAGGTCTTTCGTATTTTCGGATTGAAGCCCAAAGAAATAAAGCCTGACTTGGAGGCTTTTTATTCTCTGCTTTCCGAAGATGCCAGAGAAATTATGACTTCGACATGGAATAAAGTAATGACTACGTATAAGCCGTCTAACTTCGAGCATAAGATCAAGGTTCCGGGTAAATTAACTAAGGTAGTGTACGGGCATGCCAAGCCAGTCATAAATACAAAGGGCAAAATCGTAAAGATTACCGGTTATATACAGGATATTACTGAAAGAAAGGAAGCTGAAAAGATACTGAAAGAGGCATACGAGGAATTGAAACAGGCAGAAGAAAACCTGGTCAGAATCAATACCCGCCTTGAAAACAGGGTCAGGCAACGAACTGAGGAACTATCGAATAAAAATGAGGAACTGCGGATCAAGAATGAAGAGCTTCTCAAAATCAATTCAGATCTCGACAACTTTGTTTATACGGCATCTCATGATCTGAAATCGCCCATTTCCAATATCGAGGGGCTGATTAATACACTTTCTGATGAATTAAAAAGCTCAGACAATAATGAATATGATTATTTAATAGAGATGATCAATATTTCCATCAATAAGTTTAAGACTACGATTAAAGATCTGACGGAAATAACCAAGATTCAAAAGGATATGGGAGAGGATATCAGTCAGATCTCCATCGAAGAGCTTATTGATGAGGTAAAGTATGACATAAGACATTTGCTGGACCAGGAAGGGGTAGATTTTAGAACGGACCTGAAACTGCTGAATGTCCGTTTCTCAAGGAAAAATTTACGAAGTATACTGTATAATCTGATCAGCAATGCCATAAAGTATCGTTCCGGAGAACGAACGCCGGTTGTTCATGTATCTTCTGAGAAACTAAAGGATTATGTGCTTATTAAGGTCAGGGATAATGGCCTGGGTCTGGAATTGCAGCAGAAAGATAAAATTTTCAGGATGTTCAAACGTATGCACACACATGTTGAGGGTACGGGTATTGGCTTATATATAGTAAAGCGTATTATTGAAAACTCCGGAGGAAAGATTGAAGTGGAGAGTGAGGTTGGCAAAGGAACGGAGTTTAGCGTTTTTCTCAAGACCCGAGACTAGTTTTCTCATTAATGAATGAATCACCGGAACCAGGCTATGTCGTGTCATAAACTTTTCTGCTTATGACAAGTCTGTTGAGGAATAACTTAGGTATTATTGGCAATTTCTTTATTTTTGCCTGAGTTTGATGCTATGAAAAAGAAAGTATTGTTTATAGACAGGGATGGCACGATTATAATCGAGCCTCCGATTGACAAGCAGGTTGATTCGCTCGAGAAACTCGAATTTCTGCCTAAAGCAATCTCGGCTATCCGGGAACTGGTTTTAAAGACCGATTATGAATTGGTTATGGTTACTAATCAGGATGGTCTTGGTACATCTTCTTTTCCGGAAGATACTTTCTGGCCTGCTCATAATAAAATGCTGTCGATCCTGTCCGGAGAAGGAATTATTTTTTCCAATATCCATATAGACAGATCATTTGAACATGAAAAACTGCCGACCCGTAAACCGGGAACAGCAATGCTGACGGAATATTTTTCAGAAGAGTATGATCTGGCAAACAGCTATGTTATCGGTGATCGCCTGACTGATGTGCAGCTGGCAAAAAATCTTGGGGCCAAATCCATACTGATAGCAGATCAGCCAAATGAAGAAGCTACCTTTACTTCTGATGACTGGACGGAAATAGCGGATTTTCTGACAGCCAGACGGCGCGAGACTTCATTACGGAGAAAAACAAAAGAAACGGATGTACAGATTGAATTGAATCTGGATGGTACCGGAAAAACTGACATCTCGACCGGGCTGCATTTTTTTGATCATATGCTGGAGCAGCTTGGAAGGCATTCCGGAGCTGATCTTCGCATTAAAGTGGCTGGTGATCTTCATATTGATGAGCATCATACGATTGAAGATACCGGCCTGGCCCTTGGTGAGGCTTTTCTTAAAGCGCTGGGGGATAAAATGGGAATAGAGCGCTATGGGTTTCTGCTGCCTATGGATGATGCATTGGCTCAGGTGGCTATCGATTTCAGTGGCAGAAGCTGGCTGGTCTGGGATGCAGAGTTTAAGAGAGAAAAAATCGGAGATATGCCAACCGAGATGTTTTATCATTTCTTCAAGTCATTCTCCGATACTGCCAGATGTAATCTGAATATCAGTGTTTCCGGAGACAATGAGCATCATAAAATCGAGGCTATATTTAAAGCCCTGGCAAAATCAATAAAGATGGCAATCAGAAAGGATCGTTTTAATCCATATCAGTTGCCAAGCACCAAGGGCGTTTTATAAACGCACAATCAGGATTAGGAAAAAAAGTAAATGAAAAAACGTTATTTCTTATATAGTTACCTCATGTTATGCAGCTTCCTGGGTTTTTCACAGGATTTGCAATACAGTCAGTATTATAATGCGCCTTTATTTCTTAATCCTGCATTTACCGGTACGGCAGATAATTCCAGGGCAGTTGTAAACTATCGTAAGCAATGGCCGGGACTGAGCAATCCGTTTCAGTCTTATTCACTTTCTATTGATCATCTGATTGAACCAGCTAATGCAGGTGTGGGGTTGGTAGTAAGAAGAGATGAGCAGGGAGCTTCGAATCTGGCAGCTACAGAAATCGGACTGATTGGATCCTATCTGCTTTCCCTTAACTCAACACTTGTTTTTGTACCGGCGATTCAGGCATCCTGGGTAAGCAGAAGCCTGAACTACCGGACACTTATATTTGAAGACCAGTTTGATCTTGGTGATCCTACTTATATTGCACCAACCAATGAAGGGCTGGTATACTCAAACCGCACGAACTATCTTGATTTATCGGCAGGTGGAGTTTTGTATTCTGAAGATTACTGGTTGGGAGTCTCATTGAATCATATGAACAGGCCCGACCAGGCATTTCTGACAAATACGACAGATCGCTTACCGGTTAAAGCTACCTTTAATGCCGGATATAAGTTTTACTTTGAAAAACCGGGTAGAGGAAAAAAGGAAAAAAGTGTGATTCCTACATTTTTGTATAAAACACAGGGGCGTTTTGATCAGCTTGATATAGGTGTATATGGTATTTATGCTCCGATTACTGTCGGATTATGGTATCGTGGCATACCGGTCAAACCCGCAGTAGACGGACGCATTAATAATGACGCGTTGATCCTGATGGCTGGTGTGCATTACAAGCGAATGCTGATAGCATACAGCTATGATTTTACTATTTCTCCATTAAGAAAATATACCGGTGGCGCCCACGAAATTTCATTGGTTGCTGAATGGAAAGCTCCATACAAAACGAAGAAAAAGGGCAGACCAATTCCTTGCCCCAAATTTTATTAGTTTCACTATATTTTATTGTTGAAATAAGAGTTATTTGAATTAATATACTCTTTAATAAACAGTTCTTCCTTGCCAGATGCCGATAAACTCCGATAGCCTGACAGAGCTTGAAAAAACACTGGATCTTCTGAAAATAGAAATGGAAGAAGACCGGATGATGTACCAGCGTAAAATGAAACTTATGAACCTTGCTCAGAAAAAGGAGGAAGGTTGGGCCTGGTATCCGCTTGTTATAAAAGATACCTATTACGGTATGGGAGACAGGCTGATTATTGAGCTTGAAAAATCATATGATTCGGAAGAGCCTCATCATTTTCAGACAGGAAAAACAGTAACATTCTTTTCAAATTATGACCCCGCGGATCAAAATGAGATTGCAGGGGTTATTTCTGCTGTCGGACAGAAATTTATGAAAGTCGTTTTTTTTACAGACGATGTCCCGGAGTGGGCCCATAAAGGAAAACTGGGAGTTGAGCTCATGTTTGATGAGACCAGCTACAAGGAAATGGATGCTGCTGTCAGAGAAGTCATACGATCAAAAAATAATCGTACTGCGGTTTTAAGAGAAATCTTACTGGGATATAAGTTGCCTTCGCAAGTTTCGGACTATGAGCCGGTGAATTTGCCGGAGCTGAATGAAACACAAAATGAGGCAGTAAATTCTATTTTACAGGCAGCTGATGTGGCCATTATTCACGGGCCGCCCGGAACCGGAAAAACGACTACTCTGGTTGCTGCTATTCAGGAGGTAATTAAATCAGAAAATCAGGTTCTTGTGACCGCAGCGAGTAATACAGCTGTTGATCTGCTGACGGAAAAGATCGCGGCTAAGGGCATCAGGGTATTGCGTATAGGTAACCCGGCGCGGGTAAGTGAAGAACAGTTGAAGCACACGGTGGATGTTCAGGTTTCTTCCCACAAAGATTACAAAAGAATAAAAGAACTGCGTAAATCAGCCAATGATTTAAGGAATATTGCCGGACGGTATAAACGCAATTTCGGAAGAGCAGAAAGAGAGCAGAGAAGGGTTATTTATCAGGAGGCCAGAAAGCTTTCCGAAGAAGCCGGAATGATTGAAAACTATATTGTTGAAGAGCTATTGGAAGAAGCAGAAGTAATTACCTGCACGCTTGTAGGGTCATCGAATCATCTGATTGCTGACCGTAATTACTCCTCAGTGTTTATTGATGAAGCTTCGCAGGCGTTGGAAACAGCTACCTGGATCCCGATTTTGAGAGCGGGGAGAGTTGTATTTGCCGGGGATCATAAGCAGCTTCCGCCGACAGTCAAAAGTTATGAAGCATCCAAAGCAGGCTTGTCAGTAACACTTTTCGAAAAATGTATTGAGCGTCAGCAGGTAGACGTAATGCTCAAAATTCAATATAGGATGCATGAGCTGATAATGGAATTTTCGAATCAGAAGTTTTATAGCGGTCAGCTGGTGCCCGATAAGGGTGTTCGCGACAGGGGGCTTGGAGATGTCAGGGTCAGCAATCTCTTCGAGCCTGTTAGTTTTATTGATACTGCAGGATGCAGCTATCCTGAAGAAACCGAGCCGAAATCACAAAGCTTTTTTAATAAGGATGAGGCAGGTATACTGGTGAATTATCTGACAAGCTTACTTGATGTCTTACCAGATGATGAGGCTGTATGTTCAGTAGGAATTATTTCACCGTATAAGGCCCAGGTGGAATATTTAAAGCTACTGACAGAAAAGTTGACATTTCCGGCAGACAAGGTTGTAAAGATATCAGTTAATACCATAGATGGATTTCAGGGGCAGGAAAGAGATATAATTCTGATTAGTCTGGTCCGGAGTAATGAATCCGGAGAAATCGGTTTTCTGTCAGATATCCGGAGAATGAATGTTGCATTGACCAGAGCGAAGAAAAAGCTGGTCGTAGTGGGAGATTCTTCAACGCTGGGCAATAATTCTTTCTATAGGGATTTTTTTGCCTATATTGAGCGCATTGGAGCATATCACAGTGCCTGGGAATATCTAAACTGGTAATTTGTATGATTGAAAAACAATATTCCGGGGGATTGATTTTATACCATTTTGAAAAATTCAGTAAGTATAATCATATACGGCATTTTGTATCCGGCCGGCAGGGCGGGGTAAGCTCAGGAGAAAAGGCAGCATTAAACCTGAGCTTTTCAGTGAATGATCTTCCGGAAAATGTAGAACGTAACCGTTTAATAATAGGAGAAGCTCTTGAAGCCACCGGAATAGCATTTCCTGCTCAGGTTCATTCAAATCGGGTTCTGAAAGTAAATCAGGACAATTACTCATCGGTTTCTTCTGAAAATGTCGATGCGCTTATTACACAGGAACCGGGATTATGTATTGCAGTGATGGCTGCAGATTGTGTTCCGGTGCTTTTGTACGATCCGGTTCGAAAGGTGATTGCTGCAATCCATGCCGGATGGCGTGGCACTGTTTCCGGTATTGTAGCCAATGCACTGAATATTTTCATGAATGATTATAATTCGAAATCAGACGATATTATTGCCGGGATCGGACCTTCAATCAGTCAGGCTAATTATGAAGTTGGAGAAGAAGTGATCGAAGCAGTAAACAGATACTATGGAACCGGTGCCGGATTATTTAAAGAAAGCAGAAATCCGGGAAAAGCTTGTCTGAATCTGTGGGAGGCAAACCGGAAACAGTTGCTGAACGGTGGTATTCCTGAGCAAAATATAGAACTTGCCGGAATTTGTACATATGCCAGTCCGGACAGATTTTTTTCAGCCAGAAGATCTGCCCATTCCGGCAGATTCGCCGCAGGAATTATGATGCTGTAAAATTATTTTTTTATTTTAATAAATCGCTTCGGTCACAACAGGATATCTTATTTTATTTGGGGTATAGGCAGAACGATCCCATAATTACTTGGTTAATATTTCTATAATGTCAGAAGAATCCAATGCATATAAATCTGGTGGCAGAATCTCTGCAGGAGGAGCTCCGCCGGTTGTAAAATATCTGGTAATTGCCAATGTTCTCGTATTTCTGGTACAGGAGCTTCTTGCGGCGTATTTTTCAATCTCGATTGTTGAATGGTTTGCTCTTTTTAATTTCAGATCCGATAAGTTTCAGATTTATCAATTGATCACCCATATGTTTCTGCATGCAGACATAATACACATATTTTTTAATATGTTTATACTATGGATGTTTGGGTCAGCGCTTGAAACAGTCTGGAGTCGAAAAAGATTTTTGTATTACTACTTTTTTACCGGAGTCGGAGCAGCCTTGCTACATTTGCTAATCAGCTCATTTTCACTGGTACAGCTGGAGAAAAGGGTTGAGGAATATATGCAAAATCCCGGATTGCAAAATTTTCAAAATTTTGTTTATGATGAAATAGGAGATCTTTCATCAGATAATGACAGGCAGCAGCCATTTCTTCGGGGAATAAATCGTCTGATTCTGTCCTGGCAGAAAGAGCCGGGCAACAGTTATTATGATGAAGCATCGAAAAAAGTTGTGTCGGAATACTATCAGACAATGGTTGACAGACCTTCGATCGGAGCCTCCGGAGCTGTATTTGGGATCCTGCTTGCATTCGGATTGCTGTTTCCCAATGTCCATATCTATATTTATTTTCTTTTCCCGCTAAAAGCCAAGTATTTTGTGGTAATTCTTGGATTTATAGAGCTTTATCTCGGCCTTACTGACCAGTTCTCGAATGTGGCAAATTTCGCACATCTGGGCGGGATGCTTTTCGGCATTATCCTTTTAAAAATATGGGGAATCAAATCATTTAAAATCGAATAAATATGCGTTTATTATTAAAACCTGTATTGCTGATAGCAGCAATTATTGCTACAACCTATTTTATCCCGGAAATTCATGTCAAGGGGGTTGGTACAGCTGTCGGACTTGTTATTATCCTTGCTGTTCTCAACTGGTTTATAAAGCCGTTGCTTATTTTGCTCACTATTCCGATTACGATAATAACTTTCGGGCTTTTTCTGCTGGTTATTAATACCGTAATTGTTTTGCTGGCTGACTGGATGCTTGCTGGCTTCTGGGTGGCTTCATTTGGCTGGGCTTTTGTTTTTTCTGTACTACTATCACTGTTCAATTATTTAATTGACCGTCTGCTGGAGGAGGATAAAACAAAATGAGATAAATCCTTATTATTTAGCTATGGAAGAGGAAGAAAAAAATAAAATTGCTGAAAGTGTCCTGTATCCTTTCCTTTTTGTTGCGTTATTGTGGTCTATAAAGCTTCTGGAGCATTTTTCAGAAGTTTCGTTAGCCAAACTTGGTATTTTGCCAAGAAGCATTCACGGGGTGTTGGGAGTTACCACAGCCCCGCTCATACATGGAGATATAAGTCATCTTGTATCCAATACACTGCCATTGCTTATTCTTGGTATCATTATAATGTATTTTTACCGGACTACGGCATTGTCACTGTTCTCATGGACTTATCTGCTGACCGGTATATTGGTCTGGGCTGTCGCAGATGGATCCGGGTATCATCTTGGAGCGAGTGGTTTGATATATGGTCTGGTGAGCTTCCTGTTTTTTAGCGGACTTATCCGTAAGGATCGTCGCTCACTTGCTCTGGCGCTTCTGGTTACGTTTGTGTACGGAGGTATGGTTTGGGGTGTATTGCCGATATACAAGGGGGTATCATGGGAATCACATTTGTTTGGGGGAATTATCGGAGCCTTTTGTGCCTGGTATTATAAAGACCTGGATCAGTCTGCCGAGGAAGTATATGATTGGGAAGATGAGGCACCAGATGAAATAGTACCGGTTACGGACACAGTTGAGATAGACTTAAAGCCTGATTCGTATAATCAGATGCCGCCGGTATATTATTCATATGTGGTAAAAAAGCGTAACGCCCCGCATGAATATCGATACAAGTCTGGCAGCAGACAGATCGTCTCTGTTTTTAATTATACCTGCTCACAAAACAAGAAGGTAAACTGGTATGCATTAAAACTAAACAATCCTCAGAAAACCACTGATACCGGAGAAAAGCCGGCCAGCTGATCATATAGTTTTGTGCATAGTTTTAAATTTTTCCTGAATAATCGTTTGGACCGGCTTACGTGATATTTTACTTTCAAGCCAGCTTATAATATCAAAATAGACAAAAGCACGTTTTTCAAACGGACTGTCTATAAGCGGAATCAGCTGATTTTTTAGTTTGCTGAATTGCTCAGTCAATTCTTTTCCCCGCTGGTCGGAGAGGTTCTTTAAAAATGTAATAATGTATTCCTGAAACAGATGAAGATCATCTTTCTTTAGCAGGAAACGATAAGTTGAAATAATATAATACCGGATAACATCAAAATTTCCAAGTTCATAATGGCAGATAAGATTCAGAATCCTGGCAAAGCAATGCAGGTCCTCCCGGATATCAATGTTTTGGGAGTTAATAACCTTGTTTAGCCAGCGTATACATGAGTTGAAACGGGCTGCCCCGAAGTACAGACAGGCAATTTTATATCGGAGAATCATTGTTGAGTGAGTATCCAGCAGCAATTCAATTTTTTCAAGCTCTTCATTATGAACCTCAATAAACCGGATTCCTTCGTCAAAGTCACCTTTCAGAAAGTAAAGATTGATCTTATGAATAAAGAAATACTTCTGAAGCCTGATGCGCAGGTTAAAATTGAGATTTGAACTGAAAAGATCTTTAGCCTTCTCCAGCTTAATTGTAGTATCCAGAAACTCCTGATACCGGAGAAGCTTGAACTCAGCATTGAGTACAGTATTTAGAGAGGTGAGATAAAGCTCCGGATGGCTTCTGATGAGTTCCGGTGACTGATCAAACTGATTCTCCAGTTTGCGGGCATACATATACCCGTTGTCAAAATCCTGTATAAAAAAGTAATAAGCAGAAAATAGCCGGTATAAATGCAGTTTTTCAGACGCAGAAAGCTGGTCCTCCTGATAAACGGGCAGATTAGAATAAAAATATTCCTTGACATTTACATAGCTTTTCTCGTCTCTGATAAAACCCAGCCTCCGGTAGTAGGAGTTAAGCTTGACAGCCAGATTGGAAAACGTGTTGATATTATTGATGCGGTTGTTCAGATCGCGTACTTCTTCAATCAGCGCGTCTGTGGTTCCTTCCGGTTCAACAGACTGCAGCAACATTTCTTTTTCGATTTTTAATATCTCCAGCTGCAGCTCCAGATTATTAATGTGCCGGGCCATTTTTCGGGCCTTTTTCAGACAGGTGGCAGCCAGTTGATATTGCCTGCGTTCAAGCAGCAGTTGACTGAAATCAATTTGTTCCCGGATTTTTATATCCGGCATCCGGTTAAGGTGATACTGACGAAGGCTCTGAAGGATCTTTTCGTGAAGATAGGCTTTCATATTGGAAATCTGCGAGGCCTTTATACCAGACACTTTATCCGGAATATTGTCTTCACTGAAGTCTTTCTGCTGATTTACATAGTCAAAAAACCGAAGCATTTTTAAATCTTCCTGATTGCTGCTTTTGGCAAACATCACCTTAAAGTATCTTTTTTCGTTCTTGTCAAGTGATTTTATCAGTTCATATAGCTCTTTGGATTTGGTTCTTGACATTGTAATTAATTTCAATTTAATTAGTTTATTATTAATATTTTAATATTGTTTTATTACTATATGAAATTGTAATTTACCAAAAATTACAAAATGCTTTATAAAATGTAATAATTTTATATTTAACTAATTGATTTATATATATATAATTTGTTTGTTTTGTTTCTTGAAACCGTACAAATATAAAAAATAAATCCCATTTGTTCTTTTATTTACTGCATCTTGCACAGACTAAAGTTTTTACAACATGGAAGTTCGAAGAAAAAATGGTGCGGAAATATTGGTCGAATACCTGGAGAAAGAGGGGGTAGAGTATATATTCGGATACTCTGGCGGGGCTGCTTTGCCAATATTTGATGCGTTGTATCATTCGAATATAAAGCTGATAATGTCCCGTCATGAGCAGGGGGCAACGCATATGGCAGACGGATATGCCCGTGTAACCGGAAAACCCGGAGTAGTTTTGGTTACCAGCGGTCCGGGAGCGACCAATACAATTACCGGTATCATGACAGCCCACATGGACTCTGTACCTATGATTGTGCTGACAGGACAGACTAATACCAATCTTCTTGGCATGGATGCATTTCAGGAGGCAGATGTTTTTGGGATATCCATTCCGGTTGTAAAGCATAACTACCTTGTCAGAAATACGGGGGATATTCCCAGGATTGTAAAAGAAGCTTTTACGATTGCAGGTTCAGGCAGACCCGGACCTGTACTGATTGATTTGCCCAAAGATGTTACTTCCGCAATATATCAGGAGGAAGCAAAAGAGCGGGCAGAAATAAACCTTCCCGGCTATAAAGTCCCGGGTAAGCCAGATGCAGGCCATGTTAAACAGCTTGCGTTTTATCTGAATAAAGCCGAAAAACCGCTTATAATAGCTGGTCACGGAGCCCTTATTGCCGGCGCTATGGCTGAGGTTATGGAGCTTGCTGAGCGATTGCAGGCACCTGTAACCACAACCTTACTTGGAAAAGGAGCATTTCCAGAAAATCACGAGCTTGCGCTTGGAATGCTGGGCATGTACGGAACAGCGTATGCCAACAAAGCGCTTCTGGATTGTGACCTTGTTATGTCAATTGGCTGTCGGTGGGATGACAGAATTAACGGGAATCCCGGTAAATTCTGTCCGAGTGCCAAAAAGCTGCATATTGATATTGATCCTGCCGAGATCGGTAAGATAGTAAAACCAGATGCACATGTCATCGGAGATGCCAAAATAGTGTTAAAACAGCTTTTGCCGCTTATCGAAGATCAGAGGGAAAGAAAATGGCTGGATAAGCTTGATTCATATAAAAAGGATTTTCCGCTGGATTATCCCAAAACAGATGAATTAAGAGCCCAGCAGGTGATAGAGGAGGCGTACAAAATTACCGGTGGTAAAGCAATTGTAAGTACGGACGTTGGTCAGCATCAAATGTGGGCTGCCCAGTTTTTCAGGACAAATCAACCGGATACCTGGTTGTCTTCCGGTGGAGCTGGCACGATGGGATTTGGTTTTCCTGCAGCTATCGGGGCCCAGCTTGCCCGAAAAAATGATCTGGTGATTGCAATTGTCGGAGACGGGGGATTCCAGATGACTCTGGCTGAGCTGTCAACTATACTGATTCACAACCTTGCAGTGAAGATACTGGTTATAGATAATAAGTATCTGGGAATGGTAAGACAATGGCAGGAGTTCTTTTTGGAAAGCCGCTATTCAGGTGTGGATATGGTAGGGAATCCGGATTTTGTTAAACTGGCTGAAGCCTATGGAGTCAAAGGCTTTCATATTGATCATCCCGGGAAGCTCACCCGGGTTTTAACAGAGGCATTTGCTTATCCCGGCCCCTGTTTAATTCACGCTGAAGTAATCAAAGAAGATAATCTTTTCCCAATGATTCCGGCAGGTAAGACTGCGGAAGATATGATTCTGGGACCACCGGAAGGCAAAATGGAAATGCCGGAAGGGAGCACCTGATAAATTATTGTACGCTAAAATTGGTATAAAATGAAAAAAGTATTTTGTGTAAACATTACCTTTAACAGCCTGGATGGTCTGGTTGCCAGAGTGGCATTAGCCCTTGAGCGTAGAGGATATTCCATTAATGCTATAAAAATAGAAACTTCTCAGGATCGTTATTCGGAAATGCTGCTTACCATGACGGGGCAGGAAGAACGATTTGAGCAGGTTTGCCGGCAATTGCAGAAGCTTATTGATGTAATCGCAGTGGAGATTGTTGAAAATAAGGAAGTGCCGGTTTCCGCTTTTGCAGCATAATTCCGGTGAAATTACCCAAAATCATTCTGTTATTGAAAAGCTTACATTTTTTTAATAACAGAATGATTGTTTTTTTAATCTTGTCGCTTTTCTTGTCTGCCTGACGATCGTATTTGGCTATCTCATCTAAATTCTGCCTTTCTGATCAATAAATTCTGTTGTATGGTTGGGGAGGTATATAAAATATAGGAAATTTGTTTGTTTAAACACCGTTGATATTCTCTGATCAATTAAGTGAAAGGAGCTGTTATGTGTTTCAGATTCATTGCAAAATAAATTCTTTGCTTTTAAGTTAATATTACATAGGGACTGATTAGTATGAAATCAGATAAAAGTATAAATAATGACCTGAATTACGGAGTGTTTACCGGTCTGCTCGGGTTCGGTTTTATAATTTTGCTGATACATTCAGTGTACAACTTGCTGGTAATCCCGAATGTATGGCTTCTTTCTCTGGATTTTATTTTTTTTACGATACTGGTCGTGGTATTTCTCCTGTTTAAAAAGCATGGAATTCTGAACAGACTTGTGGCTCCGATATTACTGTTTATTCTGATCATGCTTTCAGTGTTTTATTTTTTTCATGGCGGTTATCGGGGAATTATTCTGTTTTACTTTATTATTGTCGCCTACTCTTATTCTGTATTGCTTACCGGATACAGGCGAAATATTCTGCTTGTTTTTCATACGCTGCTTTTTGCAGGTCTTATTGTCATACAGTTTTACTATCCGCAATGGATCCGGCAGACCGAATATTCCAATCCGGATTTTCACTATCTTCTTGGTTTTGTTCTGGCCATTGCCTATATAATTTATGGAGGAATAATTGTGCGGAAAGATTATGAGCGCACTTCCCGGGTGATTCAGAAGCAAAAAATGGAAGCTGTAGAAAAGAGCAATGAAATACAGAAAAAGAATGAAGAACTGAATGAAAAAGCCTTCCAGATTGAGCGTATAAATAAAAGACTTAGTCAGATGATAGAAGATAAAACAGCTCGTCTGGAAAAACAGAACTATCAGCTGATTGAGTATGCGTTTTTCAATTCTCATAAGGTCAGAGGACCACTGGCACGAGTCATGGGGCTGGTTGAGTTGTTAAAGAATACTGATAGTATGGCCGATAGGATCCTTTATCTGAAAAAGCTGGAAGAGAGCGCCATTGAGCTTGATCTGGTCATAAATGAAATCAATAAAATTCTGATTGAGCCTGTTGATTAGCAAATGGAAATTTCTTCAGAAAAAAGACGATGCTTGAACCGGTGTATTTTTAATTTTAAGATGCATGCAGCATATTTTATTTTTTTACTGTCTGTTATTAATGAAGTTTCTTCCTTAAATTTCTCTTCTGATTGTAATTTATGAAGGAAGAAGAACTCATTGACCGCTGCATAAAGGGGGATCAGAAAGCAATGAACTCCCTGTACAGGCATTACGTGCCACGGATGCGCAGTATCTGTTTTCGGTATGTACGTACCGTTTTTGAGGTTGATGATATTCTTCAGGAAGCATTTATAAAGGTCTTTCTTAAAATTGGCAGTTATAACAGACAGGGTGCCTTTGAAAGCTGGATTCGCAGGATTGTGATAAATACAGCCATTAACTATTATAAAAGTAATCTGAGCTTCGGAAGGCAGATTCAGCTGGATGAAGTAGGGGAGAACGAAGCCGGAATTGTTGAAATAGCTGAAAAAATTTCAATTAATGAGCTTTATTCCCTTATCAACGAGCTTCCTTCGGGCTACAGGTTTGTTTTTAACATGTTTGCGATAGACGGATATTCGCATAAAGAAATAGCTGAAATATTAAATATAACAGAAAGCACATCCAGGTCTCAGTATACCAGAGCCCGGCGTCAGTTGATCAGTTTGCTCGAACAATACAACTATGTTAGTTAAAGAACCTGATAATTTGGAAAAGATTCTGGAACGAAGATTTTCGGATCATCGAATAGATGAAGGGAGAGATCTTTTTCCTGCAATCGCCGAAAATCTCGGACAGACTCAAAATAAACATAATGTTATTCGCAGGTATATGCTTGCGGCTTCTGTGACTGTTGCCTTGTTTGGCTGTATACTCTTTTTAACCAGCCGTCTTTCGCAGTCTCCTGCCTATGTTACAACCGGGCATCAGATTCCGGATGTAAGTGCTATGGAGACAAAAGGGCATAGAGCTCCTGCTCAAGAAGCTGAAAAGGTACATTTATCTGATGCGGCAGAGATTAACGTAGAAGCCGTATCTTCTCCCCAGGCAGTTCAGACGTTTGTTGAAAAAGCTGTTCAGCGCGGAAAGATTATAAAATTGCCTGATGGATCGAAGATTGTTCTTGAGTCCGGAAGCTCTGTTAAGTATAATTCGGATTTTGGAAAAAAAGAGCGGGTAATCTATCTCGAAGGGACGGCTTTCTTTGATGTTGCCAAACAGGAGAAGTTGCCGTTTGTGGTTTCAACTTCCCGTTCGGTTACTACCGTATTGGGAACATCCTTCAACATAAGCTCTTCTACTGAGCTTCGTGAGGATCGGATTACTGTATATTCAGGTTTGGTTACATTCAGTCATAAAGATCAGAGCCAAAGCTTACAATTGGCAGCTGGTTCAAGCGCTGTGTTGAATGAGAGCGAACATCTCCGGATTGCTAAATACCGTATTAATGCCAGTGCCTGGCAAACCGGCAGACTGGTTTTTGAAGAAACCAGAGTAAAGGAGGTAATAGAAGATCTGGAAAATTACTTTGGCAATACTATTGCGGTCTCTGATCCGGAATTATTAAATTGTACTTTTTCTGGAATATTTATAAATCCAAAAATAGAGGAGATAATTTCCGTCATCTCTCTGAGCCTGAATCTTGGTTATGAAGAAAAGCCTGATCGTATTGAGTTTACCGGTAAAGGATGCTCCGGTTTGTAGTTCTTTGATTAGAGTTGGATTGTAATAATCTTATTTTTTACATATTATTGGCAGGAACTTATGATCAGGTCTTGCCTCATACTTTTTTTTTGCTTTTTATACTCTGGAGATATTTTTCCCCAGAAAAATGCTGATGTAAAACCCGTTGCAACGCGGGATTCTATACGTTCAATTCAGATTTCTCTGGTATATAAGGATGTTCGGCTTCAGAAAATTCTTTCAGATATTTCATTGGATTACTCTCTGAATTTTTCCTATGCAGGAAGCATGATTCCATTGGACACGCTGATGTCTTTTAATGTGAGCCAAATCTCTCTGGGGAGTTTCCTGGATATTCTTTCCGAACGTTTTGCCATTGAACATAGCATCATAGGAATATATATTGTCCTGTTTCGCAAAACATTCTATCAGGAACAAAAAAATAAAATAAAAAATATCCCGGCTGATTCTGCATTCAAGGATACAATCAGTCTGTATCCGGTAAAATATGCACAAAATAAAAATATCCCGGTTCTGTATAAAGTCAGCTTATGGGATATCGTATCGGGTGCAGAGATAACGAAAGATCCAGTATTTATTCAAAACAGAGATTCGGTGATTCTTGTTCAGAAACATGATTCCCTGAAAATAAGGGACCGGCAGTTGTACAGGAAAAGAGTTCGGCTTATTCGCAGAAAATACAGGTCTAACCAGTGGACAACTTTGTCTCTTCACCCTGAGTTTTCGATCTGGAATATGAAAGGTACAACCAATCAGAGTATCGACTATAAGCTATACAACGATTACGGGGGGCCGGACCCCGGGATAACACTGCAAACAGGACATGCCATAAGAGTATTGGGAAGCTTTTTTATTAAGCCGGGGCTGAATGCCAGTTATCAGATAAAAAGGGGAATCCATACAGATTATTATGTGAGCTTTCTGACTCCCTCGTTTGTAGAAGAGCGCAGTTATAGATATGATTCCCGTCTGATATTCTCAGCCTTTACTTTACAGGCAGGCTATGAACACAAGGCCGGAAAAAATAAAGTAACTCTTTCGGGAGGATATTTTGGCGCAGTTCTGATCCGAAAAACAGCTCCCCGGTATTTTCCTTATTTTGAAACAAAATACTATGTAGCCGGACCGCCATACTACAATAGTAATTATGAACGTATCCGCAGGGAGGAGATCCGATACCGCGACTGGGTGATGGGGGTAATGGCAGATATATTATTTTACCGGAGCATTCATCAGCGGTTTGATTTGTTTGCAGGCATTCATGCCCGGCTGCAGCTGCATTCTATTTATACTAAAGAAGCGCAGATTAGTGAGCGCTCCCTTTCTGAAGGGGTTTCAATTGGTGTTAGATATAATATGCGCTGATGATGCAGCTATTATATGTTATTGGTTGTCTTTAACAAAGTAAGAGAGTTAATTTCTCATAGTTAAATGTATGAAAATGAAGATGCAGTTTTTTCTGCTCTTGCTTTGTCTTGTAGCAGCAGGCTGCAAAATGGATGAAACGCTGGATGTAAATCAGCGCAAGATTTATTCAGAATACGAGCTGTTTTATAACAAAGCGGAAGACAGAACCTATATCAGAGCTCAGTTCCGGCACAAGAAATCAACAGGGAATATATTACGGTTAACCAGTCCGAGCACGGTACGTTTTGATGATTTTTACCTGGATTATAATCCGCTGATTCAAAGTTATGAGAAGGTTATTGAAGGTTATACAGAAAGCGGAACTTTTGTATGGGAAGATCTGGAAGGGAAGCGTTACTACAACTTTGTTAAGCTTGTCCCGATCGAAATACAGGATTTTGACGAGCTGGATGCGAAAAATGAGCAGCAAATATACTGGTCCGGAGCCTCTCTCCAATACAATGAGACTGCCATGCTTTTTGTGATTCCTGTATCTCACGGGACGGTCCGCTATCTTACAGAGGAATCACCTGGAAGCGATTTTGTTACGATACCGGTGTCTGTTAGTTCGCTTTTTGCGGGTCAGACAGTGCGGCTGGCTATACAAAGGACCTTTTCTGTGGTACCGGAGCAAAAGACAGAAGCGGGAGGTAAAATTTCGGGACGCTACAGAAATAAGGACAGAGAGGTACTTTTTAAGTGATTTTTAAATTCCGGGAACGAGATCAGGCTCTTTTTGCCAGCTTGTTCGGTCTGATATCCTGGCCGCTTACTTCCGAGTAGACTTGGGTAAATTCGGCGCCAAAAAGCAGCAGCAGGCTTGAATAGAATACCCAGATTAAAAGAATAATCACAAATCCGGCTTTCCCGTAGGCTGAGCCAGGGTTAAAGTGATGGAGATAAAGTTGCAGGGCGTATTTTCCCCCCATAAATAATACCGCAGTTATTAATGCTCCTGGCCAGATAAAACGGAAGCTGAGGTATACATTGGACAGAATTTTAAGCAGCAGTCCAAACAAAAGAGTTAACAGAAATAAGGCAACAAGTAGTTTCAGAATAAATAAAACTTCTGCTGTATAATGGAACTTTATGGTAAAAAAATAGGAGTTGACATTCCGGAAGATATTCTGAGAAAAAAGAAGCAGAATAAAAAAGCATCCAATAAGCAGAATGATTAAAAAGCCTTCTACTCTTTCTACTATAATCTTAATAATCGCCGTCCCTTTTCTTGGCTTTATTTTCCAGATTTTATCCAGACAGCCCTGCAATTGCCCCAACAGGCCTGTGGCGGCAACAAGTAGCAGAAAGAAGCTGAACAAGGAACGGGATAGCCCTGTTTTTTCCAGACTTGAGTTTGCTATGATCAACTGTATATGATCAGCTATGTCGTGTCCGATTATATCTCCGAATGCTGCGGAGACCTTGCCTTCTGTTGCTTTTTTACCCAGTAGCTTGCCGGCAGCGTTTACAATAATCAATAATAAGGGTGGTAGAGAGAATATGGCATAATAGGATAATGATGAAGCCATGGTAAATGCTTCATCTTTGTTCCATTTGATAATTGTTGCCCTGAGCAGAGAGCCAAAGCGAACAAACCAGTGTCTGGCCATTTATTTCATTTTTTCTATACACTCATTTTTAGAAAAAATGTTGGCAATAAAGTAGTTCCTTTGGGTAATTATTGATAAAAATCACTAATTGCCTGTACTTCCATTACTTTTTTGGTTTTGGGAGTAATCTTAAAGCGATTATCTAACCGCTGCCCGATAATCCAGGCAATTTTTTCATCAGAAAGTAAAACACAGACATGGCTTTTCAAATTCAGCGGGACTTTGCTGTTGATCAGTAAATCACTTACTTTTTTGGTTCCGGTCATTCCCAAAGGTTGAAAGTGATCACCCTGTTGCCAGTATCTGATTGTCAGTGGAAAGCGAAGCTTTTCCATATCCAGCGCAACAATGTCAGAATTTGGCTTTATAATGTATTCGCTGGCAGAATACATTCTTATGTACAGCGTCATGGATTGAAAACGGAATACTTCAGTGTCGGAGTTTATGAGTCCTGTAGCATTATCTGTATTTGTTTCTGTGCGTGTAATAACCAGTTCGCTACGATCCTTTATTAAGATATAATCCTTCGAAATAAATTTTTTTCCTGGCCCGGAATCAAGTGCGCTCAGAATCTCCTTGCACTGATTGAAATTAAAATGAAAGGTTTTGAGGACTTCATAGAGCAGAATAAGCACGTGCTTATAAGCTTTTAACTTTTCGATATTGATTGAATAGTAGCCTGCATTTTTTTTGAGCACATTGCTTCGGAAGTGTTCAACCTGCTCTCCAAAAACAGCCTCTGCAAGTGCAATCTTCTCGATTGTTTCGGTTATGGTTTCCGTAAAATTAGGATTCAACTCTGAAAACTGAGGTATAATGTTGTGTCTCAAAAAATTGCGCTTGTATTTCGTGCTTTTGTTCGAACTGTCTTCACGCCATTGCAGCCCATGGGTTTCTGTTAAGATTTTAATCTCTTCCCGGGTAGTGAAAAGCAGAGGTCTGGCATAAATGTCTGCTCGGGCCTGAATGCCATGTAAACCGGCGATACCAGTCCCTCTTGTCAGGTTTAGAAAAAATGTTTCAATCGAGTCGTTACGATGATGGGCTGTGAGAACTTTGTCAGCTTTATGCAGTGAAAGTAATTCTTCAAACCACTGATAGCGCAAGGAACGGGCTGCCATCTGAATCGAGACTCTGTTTTGTTCCGCAAATCCGGTCGTATCAAAAGATTTGACAAAAAACGGGACCTTATATCGCTCTGCAAGTTCTTTTACAAACTCCTCGTCCAGATCGGACTCCCGGCCCCGGAGTCCAAAATTGCAGTGAGCAATGGCAAAACTATATCCGGACAGATGAAGCAGGTGACAAAGGCAGACTGAGTCTATTCCGCCGCTCACGGCAACGATCAGAAAGTGCGTTTTATTGAAAAGATTCTTATCCTTTATGTATTTATTGAAACGATCTAACATAGGGACGAATGTAGTTTTTTTCTGTAACTTTATGCAATTTGCATTGTCATGACGAAGAGGAAAATATTTTTCATTTTATTCGCTATAATTGTCCCTGTTTTTTGCTTCGGCCAGAAGGATAAAATAGAACTGGTACAGGCAGATGTGCTCGAGGGGAGAGGCAAGGGAGTGCGGGTACTGAAGGGCAATGTTATATTTAAGCAGGACGGCGCATTGATGTATACGGATTCCGCGTATTTTTATCCGAAAGAAAATGCACTGGATGCTTTTGGCAGAGTAAGGATTGTGCAGCCGGATGAAAGCACCATCACATCTTCCAAGCTTTTTTACAATGGAAACACTAAGCTCGCACGTTTTAGGAATAACGTTGTTCTTGTTGACGGAAATTCTACGGTAAAAACAGAAGCGCTGGATTATAATATGGCAGACAAGACCGCCATATATAATGATGGCGCTACAATTTTTGATCCTCCGAACACCCTTACCAGTGTCAGGGGCAAATATGAGGCTAGCAGCCGGATCTTCGATTTCCGGGATAATGTAAAAGTTATTAATCAGACAGACGATTTTATTCTCTATTCCCAGCATCTCTTGTACAACTCGGAAACTAAAATTGCTACTTTCCTTGGCCCTTCCACGATCATTTCGAAAGGTGATACTATTCATGCGGAGTCAGGAAACTACAATACGATGACGAAGGAAAGTGATATGGATCAATCCGTTATTTTATCCGGTGCTTATGAAATTTCAGGTGATAATATCATTTACAATAAACTGCTCGATCGGGGTACATTGAAAGGTAATGTTCGGATGTACAGTAAAGAAGATGATATTACTATTCTTGGAAATGATGCCATTCATCGCGGAGATTTGGGGTATACCAAGGTTTTCGGTGATGCTTTAATGATAAAAGTCTCTGACGGAGACACGTTATTTTTGAATGCGGATACACTTGTGTCGATCGATAAAAAACAGACTACCGGTGAGAAGAAACTGCTTGCTTACTATAACAGTAAAGTTTTCAAAAAGGACTTTCAGGCTGTTGCCGACTCGCTTGTGTATAACTTTGCCGATTCACTTATTTCCTTTTACGAGCAACCGGTGCTGTGGAATCTTGATAATCAGATTCTGGGAGATACCATTTATGTGCAGATGGTCAACGGGCATATAGACATGATGTACCTGCGTCAGAACAGCTTTATTATATCGCTTGACGAACTAAAGCACTATAACCAGGTTAAGGGAAGAGATATTGATGCATGGTTTGTCAATGATTCGATCCGGAGAGTGGATGTTGTCGGAAATGCACAGAGTATCTATTTTGTGCTGGAAGGAGATACTGCGCTTACCGGTATGAATAAAGTGATAAGCAGTAATATGAAGATGTTTTTTGAAAATAATAAAGTAAAGACCATATCGTTCCTCAAAAAGCCTGAAGGCTCTTTTATTCCACCCCAGCTGATTCAGGAGCCTGATACCAGATTGAAAGGATTTAAGTGGTGGCATGAACGCAGACCAACCCGTGAGCAGGTTGTCAAACAGAAGCTCTAAAATCGGATTTGATGTAAATTTTACAAATGTTATATTTGCGTGTCATGAAAAGAAAGCTGGTATATTTTTTTCTCCTCATCGTTGCAGGAACTATTCTGAGTTGCAGTAAATTTGAAAAAATCAGAAACAGCAATGATCTCAATAAAAGGCTTGAGGCGGCTTATGGGTATTATGAAGAAGGAGAATATTACAAAGCTCAGGTTCTTTTTGATGAAACATTGCCTTTGCTAAAAGGATCGGAAGCTGCAGAAAAGGCCTCATTTTACAGAGCGCAGAGCTATTACCAGCAAAAGCAGTATGTGCTGAGCGCTTATTACTTTAAAGAATTTTATGATCTTTATACCAGAAGCGACCGGGCTGAAGAGTCTTTGTATATGGCCGCAAAATCCCTGTACAATGATGCTCCGAGATATAATCTTGATCAGACCAGTTCTCATGATGCATTAAGGGCTTTTCAGAAATTTGTGAACCGTTATCCTAAAAGCCAGTATCTCGAAGAGGTAAATCAGCTGACAGATGAGATCAATAAAAAGCTTGAGAGAAAGGCTTTTGACAAAGCCAGGCTATATTACGATCTGGGAAAAAACAATAATATTCATTATAAATCAGCGGTTATAGCTTTTGGGGCTTTTATGAAGCAATACCCTTCTTCCGGTTATGTTGAGGAAGCATCCTGGTTGCAGATTAACTCCCAGTTTAAGCTGGCTCAGGTCAGTGTAACTGCAAAACAGGAGGAAAGGTATTTGGAAGCTATCGAATTTTATGAGAATTTTGTAGATCAGTATCCGAATAGTAAATTCAAAAAAGAGGCTGAGCAAATTTATAAAAAGAGCCTTGACAGTATAAAAAAGATCAGAAGCTAATTATGAAAAAAACAAACATACCTTCAGCGATTATAACCAGAGATACGGAAAAACTTGCTGCAAAGACCGGAAATATATACGAAAGCATTGTTGTAGCGTCTAAAAGAGCAAGACAGGTGTCTACTAAAGTTAAGGAAGAATTGAATAATAAACTTGCTGACTTTGCTTCTACCGTTGATAATCTGGAAGAAATCTTTGAAAACAGAGAGCAAATTGAAATCTCGAAATTCTATGAAAGAATGCCAAAGCCTTCTATTGTAGCATTGGAAGAGTTTATGGATGACAAAATCATGTTCAGAAGGGTTGAGGAGGAAAATACACCTTCTCAGTCAGAGAAAGAATAAGTACCTGTATGCTCCGTGGAAAGAAGGTATTACTCGGAGTTTGCGGAAGCATAGCCGCTTATAAAGCGGCTCATCTGGTGCGTTTACTTGTAAAAGAACAGGCAGAAGTAAAGGTAATTGCCACTACTTCTGCCTGTTCTTTTATTACTCCGCTCACTCTTTCGACATTAAGCAAGCATCCGGTTATTACTGAGCTTACAAGTGATGCTCAAACCGGAGTTTGGAATAATCACGTTGAACTGGGGCTTTGGGCAGATATTTTTCTTATTGCTCCTGCCTCTGCCAATACTATAGCCAAATGCGCGGGTGGTATCTGTGACAATCTGCTGACAGCTGTATATCTGTCTGCCAGGTGTCCGGTAGTTTTTGCTCCTGCCATGGATCTGGATATGTATCAGCATCCCGCAACCAGAAGAAATCTGAAACTTTTGCAGGAATATGGCAATCATATAGCAGATTCTTCACACGGAGAACTGGCAAGCGGACTTATAGGTAAAGGAAGAATGCAGGAGCCGGAAGAGCTTCTGAGTTATCTGCAAAATTTGCTGAGCAGTCCGGAGCATTTACCCCTGAAAGGAAAAAAAGTGCTTATTACCGCAGGACCTACTTACGAACCAGTGGATCCTGTCCGCTTTATAGGCAATCGTTCAACCGGTAAAATGGGCTATGCACTCGCTGCAGAGTGTCTGCATCAGGGCGGAGAAGTAATATTGGTATCCGGGCCAACCTATCTCAGAGAGGAAGAAGGAGTAATGTGTGTTCGTGTTGAAACAGCCGAGGAAATGTATACTGAGGCTCTCCGGTATTCAGAGAAAGCCGATATCATAATTATGGCTGCTGCTGTAGCGGATTATAAACCCGCTATTGTTCATAGCAGCAAAATGAAAAAAGATGCCGGGGATGACATGCTGGCACTGCCACTTACTCAAACAAAAGATATAGCTGCCGAGCTTGGTAAAAGAAAAAGAAAAGATCAGATAATCATCGGATTTGCTCTTGAAACAGATAATGAGCTTCAGAATGCACAAAAGAAAATTCTTAGCAAGAATCTGGATTTTATTGTTTTAAACTCGCTTAATGACCCCGGAGCCGGTTTCGGATATGATACCAACAAGATAACGATTATTGACAGGTATAATAAAATAAACGCTTTTGAGTTAAAAAGTAAGAAAGACGCTGCATCAGATATCATTCAGAATATCTTTGCTCTATTATAATTCATGAATAAAATACACATTATACTCTTTTTTCTCATTTTTCAGGGCTTGTATGCACGTGCTCAGGAATTGAACTGCAATGTCTCGATTAATGCGGAGAAGATACAGGCTACAGACAGACGTGTATTTGAAACCATGCAGAAGGATATTGCATCATTTATCAATACCCGTAAATGGACTGACGATGCTTTTGAAACAGAAGAACGTATTAAATGCAATATACTTATTACCCTCGAAAAAGGAGCGGTGACAGCTGGAAGTTATGAGGGATCTATACAGATTATGGCACTGAGGCCTGTATATGGCTCTACCTATGAGACGGTATTGTTAAACTTTCTGGACAGGAGCTTTCAGTTTGAGTACAGAGAGTCCATTCAGATGAATTTTAATGAAAACAGCTTCCTGTCCAATCTTACCTCTGTACTTGGCTATTATATCAATATTATCATAGGAATGGATTATGATTCTTTTTCTCCGTTGGGCGGCTCTCCGTATTTTGAAAAAGCCCGGAATATTCTGAACACGGCGATGTCTTCGGCTCCGGGCTGGGATGAAGGAAAGGATTATAACGGTCGCTACTGGCTGCAGGAAAATATGAATCATCAGCAGATTACAGAATTTAGAGAAGGGTTTTACAAATATCACAGAGTAGCTCTTGATTCGTTTGATGAAAATCAGGACGAAAAAAGGAAAGAAATTCTCGAATACCTTAAGTCGATCAGACAGGTCAATATACTAAAACCCTATTCCATAGTTATTAAATCATTTTTTCTGGCTAAATCAGACGAGCTGGTAGGAGTTTTTTCCAAGGGAGATATGAAAGTACGGGAAGAGGCTGCCAGAATATTGAGAGAACTGGATCCGCTCAACTCCGAAAAGTACCAGCGTATACTCATGCGCTAAGCATGTATTTTCTTGCATTTGCTACTAACTGATGAAAACAGATCTGCCGGATAGTCCGCAGGAACTTCCTTTCATATACGTTAAGTATTGTGCTCCGGATAAAGAAAAAAGGGTGTTTACAGGGATAATATTAAGAAAATAAGAAAAAATATTACTCTTAATTAAAGCCACTCACGGCTTATATGCTGATTTCGAACCTCAGGACAAGATTTTTGAAATGCTTCTCAGAATATATTTTTTGTTATTGTTTTCATAATAAGGTTTTTATATTGTGTGGAAGCTTGCAGGATTGTTTTGTAATCTGATTCATGTCTGGATGCGGAACAATTTTTACAGTGGTATTCCCGGACATCAATCTACTCTATAATTAATCTGGTCGATGGGGTTACAAAAATGTGGCATAAAAATTTGGTCAATATTACATTTTTATAATGTTTCACAGAAAACCAAACTTTTACCCATTCGTTTTGATCAGTAAGAATGCACTAAGAAATACAACATATAGCTTAAAGATTTTTAATAAATCTAAAAAGGTTTCTATATTTACGGCATAAATTTCCTGTTTCCTTGAGAAACCGCCAAGATATTAAGATTCACAGGAAATACAAGCTTAAAGCTATGTGGGCTTGGCTGTATGTGA
>JAEVZS010000008.1 GCA_023392125.1 Bacteroidota bacterium | reverse complement strand
TGCGTTATTCTGCATATAATAGCTGACCTCCTGAGCCGAAAGCACTTTGTCCCAGATACGGAAGTCGTCCAGTGATCCCTTGTAATCGTAGGCCAGCTGCAAGACGCTTCTGGGAGCAGGACCATCTGAAACATTTTCGGACGCTACCAGCTCCCCATTCAGATAGATACCTTTAAAACGACCGCCAATACCTTCCGAAACAAGGGCTATATGTGTCCATTGGCCAAGATAATCTGTATAATCAGCCCAAACCCGGCCATTGCCCTGATAGTTGCCGTAATCCCACGAAAGCTTGTTGTCGGTCCAGGGTACGTGGGCAGAAATCCGGTCATTACCGGAAGGACCTGTCCTAAAGGCCCAGCCGCCCACATCCGAGGCCTCTATTTTGACCCAGAAATCAATAGTGATAGGTCCTCCTCCCTCCCATACAAAATCACGACCCACTATTGTATAGCGTGGCGTTTTTGTCGTTGACACGCCTCTCCGCAACCGCTCTCTGGCCACAAAGACTTCACTCAGACGGTTGTCTGCATCATAGGTATATCTGTGCGCAAGCTCCTCGCCGGGCACTCCTTTCTGATACACGACCTGCGTAACCTGCGAGGTGAGCCTGTCAAAGCTGTAATCTATGGTTTTGAAGCGCATGGCTTCCTCCTGCGGATCCAGCAATTCCTGCACGACGGTTTTGGCACGTCCGTGCTCGTCGTAGCTGTAGTAGGTAGCTCCGTGCGCGTTGGCTACTTTGGATACCCGCTCCTGCACGTTCTCCTGACTTACTCCGGTCAGTCCGGTCAGCATCGGCGTATCGTAGTAAAAATTGCTCTGCTCAAAGCAGCGTGAGCCATCCACCGGCCATAGTATATTGTCGGCTCTTTCGTTGAGGTAAGCAACCGACCCGCTACTTGAAGGACGCTGCCAGCCATAGGCGTCCCGGCTGCCCACAGCAGTGCGGAACTCTCCGATCTCCGTGACACGGCCGGTCTCCGGATCGTATTTGGTATAGCTGAAGATAAAGAGGTTCTGCGCGGTACCCCGCTCCGCCTGCTCGGCACTCTGCGAGAAACGGATCCTGCCGGCTTTGTCGTACAGATAGCGGGTTTCTCCCCCGTCCGGGGTTTCCGATTCCAGCAGCTGGCTGAGACTGTTGCTCTCATACTGCGTTTTCATGCGATGCACCGGCGTACGTCCGCTGATCAGCGGATCCGGATTGTCGGTATCGACAAAATCGATACCCTCCGGCGGCACGGTACCGGTAAGGCGGCCGGCCTCATCATACTCATACAGGGTATAGTGATAGTTCGACTGCTCAAATGTCGCCGTAAAGGATTCGTTGCGGTTGTAGCACTGGCTCAGGAAAGCTTCTTCGATGCGTTCACGCGTGGTGAGCAGCTGCTGCTCATACCAGGCGCTGAAGGCTTCTTCAAACTGCCCTGCGCAGGCAAGACGGCACTCTTCGGCATATTTGTAATCAAACAGATACAAGGCAAGCTCGGGCAGGGTAAGACTGAGCGTCTGCTGATATACCTCCTCCGTTTTGGCCATGATGATCGTGTAATCAAGATGAAGCTCCTTCTGCACCTCGTAGATCATCATCCGGCGCTCCGCTTCCTCTACTCCAGACAGATCGCCGGAGCAGTCCACCGCTACCAGACACTGATCGTAGTGATCCTGATAGTCCTGATTGCTGAGCCCCTCGGGAATAATGGCGATACAATCGGACAGGTTCTGCTCACAAAGCGTGAGAGCAGGATTGGTTGCCAGCCCTACACAATTGTCGTACTCCTGCTGGCAGCGTGTGTTGGCTGCTTCCAGCACGGGCAGCAGTATATCGGGGAAGCGGCTCACATTCCAGGAGTTGGAATTGCAATACGGACTGGATGGTCCTGTACAGCTGGAGCAGTCATTGCTGGCCTCGCCCGCTGTGTAGTACCAGTTATTGAGGTTTCTGACAAAGGAATTGCTGAATTCTTCCTCAAGGAAGCTATGCAGGTACGTCCCCAGCTTTCCGATCTCGTCGGAGTCCATATCATCGATGGTGGCATAGGGGAAGCCGTCTTCATCTTCCCAGCGGGTCACCAGGTAATTGTGACCGTCGGTCAGCTCTCTCATATTGTCTCCCACGCAGGAGCTGTAGATGCCCTGACAGGTGATGCATATGTTTTCGGCATCGGCCCCGCCGGTGGAGCAGACATTGATGCACTTGCTGAAGTTAAAGCTCTTTACGGCAAGGTCCGACATTTCATAGGCCAGATACGCATCAAAGGCCTCCTCCAGATCGTTTTCCTCATCCTCAAAGACTTCAAAGACTGTTTCACCAAAAGGATAGAAATTGTCCACCAGCTGCCTGAGGGTATACAGGTTGGCCCCGAGCGGAATCTGATCAGTAATATCCGACAGACCGGCATAGGCCTCCTGCCGGGCGGCTTTCAGCTCCAGCAGTTGCCCGTCGCAGGCCTGATCGCAGGATTGGCCGAAATCTACCGGCACACATTTATCCTCACAGGAAGGCCCCCTGAACGCGACTCTGAGCAGATAAAAATCTTCCTGCGCCAGCTCCAGCGTTTTATCATCGTTTATAAGCGGCAGCTGATCCGGAGATACCGTGTACACTTCCATCGAAGTGATATCGTCCGGGTTCAGCTCTACCCAGTGCATGGATTTGTATTCGGCAATAAAGGCATTCCGCATGGCAGCAGACGCGGCTGCCGGGGTACCCGGATCGGCGATTTGCAGGGTTTCCGCCCCGATCACGCCGCTTATTTTTCCATCCAGATCCACAATCCGCTTGCCGGAACCTCCGGATACGTCTTCCAGGGTCACCTGATCCAGGTACCAGCGTGTAGTTTCGCATTCCCCGTCGGCTCCGCCCGTAAATACACCTTCGGACGCTTTATTTTTTCTGAATGTGATGTCATCGATTCCGAACACATTGCCCGTAGCTGCCCGCGAAGCTTCTTCGACCGAAAGATTGGCTACGACGCTGCCGCCGGAGTTCCACTGATAGCGGATCTCTCTCCACTGTCCGGTCAGTGTTACCGGACTTCCCACATCCACACCATTCACTTTCAGCTGCAGACGCGACGGATTTTCCGAAGTCAGACCAATTGCCCAGAGTGAGAAGGTATAGGTCGTATTCTTCTCTACTGCTATGCCCTGCTTCCAGATTTTGGACACAAGAGCCGCAGTATCGCCTCTGGCGATCATAAAGTCTCCTCCGCCGGTATGATCGGTTACCGAAGGCAGAGAGCCATGGAAGTCTGTGGCATTGTCCGCCAGCAGATAATAACCGGGATTGTTGACCGCGCCCGACTGATAATCACTCAAAATACCTCCCGGTGATGCTTCCATGGCCGGGTTATATACCAGATTGTCTCCGTTGAGCACAAAACATCCCTGTACGGCTGTGGCATAGTCGGTATCCAGACGCAGGGTCCAGCCATTGTAGTCCGCTCCGGAACTGTAGGGAGCCGAGACGGACAGCTTATTGCCGGGTACTCCCGGCATGGCCTTACTCTTCAGCGCCGAGGCGGAAAAACCATGGGTTGATGTTCCGGTATTGACATCCGCTGCCAGCGCAGCAGCAAACTCTTCCTCCTTCATCTCTTTGAGCCAGCCGGCCGAGCCCAGCAATACCGGCGTACCCGAAGACATCGGAGCCGGATCGGCATAGAGATCGACCGAGGCATAGGTAGCTGTCGAGGAAAGTCCGCTACAGCTTAACGGGTTATTGACATAGGTCACCTCCAGACGCGGATGTCTGGCGGGGTCAGGGTCTTTAGCCGATGCAAATACGCGTGCTCTGTACTGTGTTTCATTGTGCAGCTTCAGCATAATGCCGTAACCGGCCGATGGATTGGCCAATATATCTTTTACAAGGTTCGTAACATTCAGATTAATGTCCGGCTGAGCCGGGTTTTTGGGGAGAACTAACACCCTGTTGAGTGTGGTTGTCGACGGTATGGTATTGTAGGTAACCGTTGCGTCATACGGTGTGGTAATCCGCTCCAGCCAGCAGCTGTCTGAATCACTCTGATGGCTATACCAGGAAGCGTTTACTCCCGACAGGTACAGCTTTGCCTCCAGTATCTGCGCTCCCTGAGGAATTTGGGTGAAATCAAAGTTCAAAATACCTCTTATTCGCCTTGCCAATCCCCCTTCAGTCCATTGAGAGGCTTCTATATAATTGAGTCCGGAAAAGCGATCATTGGGTCTGTACGAATTGACAGAGAATGTTCTGCCAGGCGTAATGGATTGCTCCATTTTAGCGGGAGCCGTCGCTTTGAGCGTAAGGGTAGTCGCAGCGGGCTTTTCTTCGCATTCCTCCGTAAAGCCGCATGGTTTGATGACACGGATGGAATGAGCATCCGTAAAATACAGATTACCTTTTGAGTCAAACTCAAGATCTTCGGCATTGCCAAGAGAAACATCTTTCAGTTCTCCATCTATTATACCCGAATAAGATCCTGTTACAAAAGAACGCACCAGTCTGTTTGACAGATCAATCGTTGCAAGCCTTGTATAGTCTGCTATCAACAAATTACCACTTTGGCCAATCGCAATACCTCTGTTAATCATAAAGCTGGCACTCAATCCATATCCATCCGTTTGTCCATATGAACCAGATCCGGCAACCACTTCAAAAGTATTTCCGGTGGATACTTTATACACTTTACTACCGTAAAACCCATAGTTGAAATATACATCTTCTGATCCGCTATTTTCCGTAATAACCAACGAATTGGAAACATAAACCGGATTTATTGCAAATGGAAGCTCATTCCCAACAGATAAAAAATTATTGACAAGAAGATTACCGGCCAGGTCGATTTTGGAAACATTGGAAGCCGATGTTGGATTCGTGTCTGAATTGTGGGTAAAATAAATGGCATTATTCTTATACTCTATGGCTCCGATATCGTATTTGCCATTATAAAGAAGGGTCGCAGAACCCAATCCTGTTACCTTGTAAATCCCGGATGAATATCTGGATGAAAAGTATACCCCGCCCTGCTCATCAACAGAAAGACCTTTTATACTGACTCCAATAAGATTACCATCAAAAATTGTTGATACGGAATCGTTATATGGAGATATCTTTCTGATATATCGGCTCTCATCCAATACATATATATAATCTTCACTATCTATATCCATTGCCGTTGTAGATGAGAATCTCGTATCGTTCAAACGATGCCCGTTATAATGTCCCTGATTTATATAGTTTCCGGCATATCTCTCCACACACTCCTTAATAACCGGCACCCCGACATCTCCTCCATCCGTCTTCAGCTTACGCATCGCGTACCAGGCTTCGGTGCTATAGTACTGGTCTCTGAATTCGGTCTTTTTGGTCTCCTTCTGCGTACGGAGCAGGTTTTCCTGCTCCTCGATCAGAGTCTCCAGCACAGTGCGGCCGGTCTCCTGATCGACCTGAGGGCGCAGCTCTCTGTATATGGTATAGGTACCGGCACGGGGCAGGGTCACGGTCTCCTGCCAGGTAAATACATCGGTATTGTTGTCGCAATCCACATTGGCGCCGCTACCGGGCAGCTCCTCAGTATGGTCAAAGACTACATAACCGGTCTGGTCCTCTACCACGCGGAAGCTGACTTCATAGGCGCATACTGCGCAGAAGCCCTCTGTCGTCGAATAAGCTCCCAGATCGATGGAATAGTCCAGATCGATTTCCTGATTTCCGCAGGTAATCATTATATTGGCGGCAGACAGCCTGGAGCGATCCTGCGTATTCAGCTGATCATTGCCCAGCACATTGAGGTTGCTGACAAATCTGGTCATGCCATCTTCTGTCAGCGGGTCCAGACCGATCGGGCTGGTTTCGCAGGCAGTCATCGCTGTGGCTATGGTATTGCCTTTTTCATCCTTATAGGAAATCGATGTGATCCCGTTGGGATCAATCACCGCGTCTTTGGACACATATTTCTCCATCTGAGCGGCTTTGCTCAGGCCGTATACCTGACTCAGCTCTTCTTTTGTAACTCCGGAGTTGAGAAATATGACTTCCCGTCCGCTGTTTATCCTGAAATCATTGCCCAGGCCGGCGGCTTTGAGCGGCCGCCCCAGCGGATCCTGATAGTTGAGACTGTACTGATAGGGATAGCCTCCGGCATCGTCGACGTATTGCTCCCAGGGGTTATTGTTGCTGTAGTAATTGGCAACGCTGCCTTTGACCGTATTGTCTGCCGCTACAGGGTTGCGGGGCGTATTGTACGAGCTGCCCACCGTTTCACGGTCAAAATGCGCGGTTGAGAAATCTTCCCACACTCCACCCTGATACACATCAAAGAAACGGTGCGCATAGCCGAATTTCCGGCTATTGACCGGAGCGACCATGGAGGTCACGGGCGCATTGCCTTCTTCGCTATAGGCAGTCTCCGTGGCCAGCACCTGACCGGTGGTATTGGACAGTACCTGCTGCTGGCGCATCTTGCCCAGTCCGTCCATATAGCTGATTGTCTGAGCCGTCTTGCCGTCATTGAGATAGGTTACTTCGTATACCCAGTTGATATGGTCGGTATGACTCTCCGGATCGGAAGAGGTCAGATAGTCTGCCGGAATATCGGGAAGCTTCCTGTCAATGAGTATGGTCCGGGCGCCCGACCACTGTACGGGTTGTACTCCGTTTTCGTCGGGAAGCATGTATTGCAGCCCCACTCTCCAGTACCAGGTCTGATTGCGTTTGGAAGGCTGTATAAACCAGGACAGCTCTTTTTCATACACATCAAAGGTGATCTGCGATTCGGAAAGCTCAAGACGATATACTTCCGCGCTGCCCCAGTCTCCCCTGAGCTCGCCCGTCTCCGGATCCTGTATCTGCGGAGCAGCCTGTACTACAAAGGTATATTTGGTATCAGTAAACTCGTTGAGTCCCGGCAGAGAATTCAGCTTCCATTGCAGCTTGTCGGCAGAAGTGATTTCGCTGAGCATGGTAAAGTCCGAAGGCCCGGTGAGCGTGATCAGCTCACCCATAGCGCCGGTATACAGATAGCCGATTTCCTCTGTGCTCAGGGATCGGGAATAAATGTACACCTCATCAATAGCTCCTCTCGTATATGAGCGTATTCCTTCATGCGCACCGATAAACAGGTTTTTGGTGAACGCCGGCAGCGCATTGGAGCTACTATTTCTCTGCGCAACCAGCGCCCCATCAACATACGTTCTGAACCCATTGACAGTACCCCGTTTCCATGTAACTGCAATATGATGCCACTGGCTGTCCTGTACTGTCGTACCTGTAAAAACAACAGGGTTGCCTGTACCACCATCAAATGTCATAGCTACACCTGGCACCGGCCACTGGTTGCCGGCATTGTAGCCAGCCCTCACAAAAGCGCTGGCATCTTCGATACGCAAACCGGAGAGCAAACGATCGCCTTTGAACCAGAAAGCCATTGAAAACTCGTCCTTGTCAGAAAGCGTATTCAGCCCCATGCATTCGATATAATCATTGACTCCGTCAAACTGATAGGCTGAAGCCGCGTTGCCAAAGCGGTCGGTAGTAAGTGTCGCGCTGTAAACAGAACCGTTATACCCGTTGCCGCTCATGTCATTTGCATTGCCCGAAAAAGGGTAGTATGCTTTCAGGTCACTGAGCAGAACGGGGGGCGCATCACAGAAATCATAGGAAAATACATCGGATAGCTGCGATGTATTTCTATTTCGGGTCGCTGTAGCAGTCAGATAGCCTGTAAGCGCAGTACCTGCATGTACCCTGGCCTTCCACACACCGCCGCTATTGGCAGGAAGTGATTTTCCCAGATACTGATAGGCCGTCTCGGCCACGTCAGAGCTGCTAAACAGCTCTACTGTATCTCCGGCTTCCGCTGTCCCCTCTACGACCAGTATTTGTGCTGCTCTTTCAAAAGTGACCTTTGTTATAACCGGTCTGGCCTTTGATTGATTCCCGGGGGTAGTCCCTGTCAGATCAAGATTAATCGCCAGGCTGTTGTTGTCATAAAACGAGTTGCCGCTGATTCGTATATAACGGGCTATGCCCACCAATACGCCAGAGACTCCGTTGCCTGAAAAAGTATTTCCTTTCCCGGGTGCACCAATCCTGCAATTATCAGCATCTCCGTATATCAGAATTCCGTTATTGCCATTATCCTGTATAAGATTGTTGTAAACAAACAGGTTCGTGACTGAGTTGCCGGAGCCGAATATACCTTGAAGAGAATTTCCTTTAATCAGATTGCCTTGCTGACTGGTCTCCCCCCCTATATACGCATTACCATTAAATGTGAAGATCCCGTATTGATTAGGGATTGTATTATCCCCGGCAGCGTCTGTCCCAATTTTATTACCCTCTATTCTATTTCCCGCTCCGGCAAGGTAAACACCGGATTCCGAATTACCGGAAATTAAGTTCCCTTCCATTGTAATCCTTCCTCCTACCCTGTTACTATCCGCATTGCCCATAAAGTGCACTCCCTGTTTATTGGGAAGGGCATTCTGACCACTAATATCGGTTCCGATATAGTTAGCCTGAATAATGTTGCCCGAACTATGCAGGAGAAGCACACCCGCTCCCCCACTATGGCCCGAGATCAGGTTGCCGTAATCGCCCCTGCTGCCAATACGACAATTACTGGATTCATAAAGCCTAATACCGTTATTATTGGCAACAGCGCTTGTACCGGCTGCATCGGTACCGATACGGTTGCCATAGATGCGGATTCCGGATGTCATTATCAGATGGATACCATCAAGCGTATTACCCGATACCAGATTACCTTCCTGACGCATGCCCCCGATAGTAACACCCTCATGCGATTTCTGAACATACATACCATAATTATTGGGCAGGGCCGCTGTTCCTGATACATTCACACCCACCTTATTGTTCCGAATAAGGACCGAACCTTTCTTTTCATATATCCAGACACCAATAGATGTGTTTCCGGAAATCAGATTGCCGGAAGCCTCCGTATCTCCTCCGATGTTTATTCTGGTCGACGTTTCAAAATATACCCCGGCCGCATCAGGGGCAGGAAGAGGCCAGTGATTCGGGTTATCCTGCAGGGTAATGAAAGCGATGCCGTCTCTGTTGGGCAGCGCAGACAAGCCATCGAGTGTGGTACCGATCTTATTGCCATAGACCCGTACATTGTCGTTGCCGTACCGAAACCAGATGCCTTTGTGGGTATTTCCGGAAATCAGGTTGGAAGCGCCGGATTCTGTTCCGCCTATTTCAATATCGGAAGCGTTGTCCAGGACAATACCGTCCCAGTTGGATTTCATCACCGTCCCAACCACTGTATCCGTCCCGGTCGCATTGGAACCGATATAATTGTTTTTAATATATACATCGGAAGCTCCATCCAGAAATACCCCAAAACCGGCATTACCCGATATCACATTGGGGGCTTCGCCTACTTTTCCGATATAGGTTTTAAGAGGACCGGAAGTCACATATACCCCGTGCGTAAAGGCGCCGCTTCCCATAGGCATTCCTTCATTATTACCCAGATGGTTTCCGTATATCTCGGTATGATAGGAAGATCCTATGATCATAATCTTTCCCGAGTGAAACCTGTTTTCAAGATTGTATCTGGGAAAGTAAAAGCTGATCAGCTTATTGTTTCTGATCAGTGTATAGGAAGCGTTTTCTATCAATACCGGATAGGACACGGAAGAACCATTAGCAAACTGAAAATCATAGCTGGAAATATTCTCTTCAATAAGCGTATTTTCGCTCCCGTACACCCAGATTCCTCTTCCGTAGTTGGCATGATTGCTGCCCCCTATCACATCCCAGTTTTTGGTTTGCCGCAACAGATTGGCTCGTATAACAGAGTTGTTGCCCGAAACCTTAATGGCATAGTCGTCATAGAATAGCAGATCTAGGCCCTCAAAAACATTATCATCGGCCAATAGCTGAAACCCGTTCAGCCAGCTAAAATTCACTGTAATTTCAGGACCTGTAGCACTTATATTTCTCCCATAGCCACCGTTTACAAATACCTTTCTGCTGATCGGCGGCAAGTCTCCCTTCGCGAAATCCAGCTCGATCTCAAACGGTCCCGAACCCACAAAATCGAAGCGGATCTCATTGTCATCCTCTTCATCACTGAGATTGACCTGACTGATGGCCCAGCGCAGGGTATTGGCGCTGCCGTCATCGGTGGTCTTATTTACGACAAATACATTGCTCGCTCCGTTTACCAGACGGACAAGAAGACAAAGGGTCAGAAGCAGCAGACTTTGCTTTGCAAAAAGCATAATCGAAAATAGTTATTGGTTAAAAATTTCTTTAGTATCTGAAATCGCGATAGATGTACCGCATATCAATCACTTCGTAGCCGTACAGCGATTCGAGCTCCCTGTCCGGCAGATTTATGGTATACACATGCCTGGCAGGCGCATCCCCGATCCGGTCGATCAGGTATACATCATAATCCTCATCGGTACGCTCCGCCATCAGCGTCAGCGTACCCTTCTGCATATCGACATAGTAAAGCACTTCATTGCCGGAGTCCTCAAAGGTGCAGCGAATCCGGTAGCACTCTCTCTTGTTGACCAGCTCCTTTCCTTCCAGGCTCAGCTGACCAAGTCCGAATTTTTCATTGAGCAAGGCCTCCAGGTCCAGCTCTTCATCAAAGCCTTCCATGGTTTTTTCCCTGAGCGAATCGACCACCATCAGTCCGGATGACTCGTCGATCATTACCAGCAGCTTGCCATCGCAGAGGGCCTTCACGATGCCCAGCTGCATTTCGAAGCGTTTGCCATCGACAAATATATGTCCTCCCAGACGCTGGCGATAGGCGGGCAACGAGAATACATCCAGCGGCTTCTGCACATCAAAGGCAATGGCCTTGAAGTATATGGCATAGCTTTCCTTTTCCCAGAGCCCTTCCAGGGCTTTGTCAAGTATGCGAAAAGCCTGATTATCGGCTCCCTGCTGGGCAAAACCGGAGAAGGAACCAAGCAGCAGCAGCAGTATTATCTTCAATCTCATTAGTCTTTCTTTTGCTCGTTGTACAGATAGCGCTTGATCGTCCTGTCTCCCATACCCGCTATTTCGGTTCTTACTACAGATACGCGCCCCTTTTCGTCATACTGATACCAGGTCGCGAAATTGTCTTCGTTGAGCGAGGCAGTCAGCTTGCCGGTAAAATGGTCATACACGCTGGCCTGCATCGCGCTATGGTAGGGCTGTACCCGTATATCATCGTAATAGACGGAGCCAAGCCCTTCGTTTTGCAGGTAAAAGCCCAATATATCAGAAGGTCCGTACTCCAACGGATCTATTTCCACACGTACAAGCCTCCAGGCTCCCGCTATGGCATAAGGCTCTGCTCCGTACGCTTTGCGAAGCACGGTTCCGTTTTTCGCGATGACGAGGGTCATATTATCGGCTCCCGCCTGATGTATCCAGGCCAGGAACTTCATTTTCCGGGATCTTTCGGAAACAGGCAGTGTACTTATATCCAGATTGAAACGGGTTCCTGCTTTTCCTGCTTCCAGCATAAAGGCATACTGCCCGGTATGCGCTTCGCTGTTGCAGACTTCGTCAGGCAGGTGATAATCTTTGGATGCTGCAGGGCAATCGGCGATGGTCGCCATGGATGAGGTAACGGAAACTCCCAGCTGCGTGAAATAATCATCCACAGCAAACGACTGGAATATAGCGGGATCGAAAGCCAGTCTGAAACTGTTGCATCCCGCGGCCGGCAGTCCCGGAAGGACTATGAAGCCATTGAACGTTTCGCCGAAGTCTGAGTGAATGCGCACAGCCTTTCCTTCATCAAGCGAGATAAAAAGCGCACGTTTCAGCGCCGTATTATGCGCATAGGTGATATTTATTCTGGCAAAGGCCCTGTCTGGTGTGGCATTGGCCGGAACACAAATATCGAGAACACGCGCCGGTGACGAGATAAAGTCGGAAGGATCCAGCGTTCTTGTTACAAAGCTTGCTCCCCGACAGGCCCTGACGATCTGAGCATCCTGCAGCAGTATGCGCTGATCATCCAGTCGCCTGATACCATCGACAAGCCGGACATTTTCCGCACCGGAATATGTAGCAGCATTCAGGGTGGAGTTGGCAACCGAAAACAAAGGAAAAGCTCCGTTATATCCCACCATGGAAGCCGCATATTTATCCAGTATGTCCCTGTTTTCCACAGGCTGTCCTCTGTGATCGATTTTCGTGACTTCCGAAACCTTCTGCCATGCTGTATTCTGCGTAGAGGAAGCAAAATTGAACGCCACATTATTGAATGTGCCATCCGGATTGAGCTCCTGCTTCAGCACATAGTTCCGGTAGGGAACATAAAGCTTCGAAGCGCTTTTGATATAGGTATCTGTAATCCTGGAAGCCTCTCCGCCAGACAGATCTGACCGGCTTTTGCCGTTGGTCTGATAGATGGCATTGAGCATATCCGGATCGGGTGACTCATAGGCATAGGAAAATGTATTCGCTGACGGATAGGCTCTTCCTTTTATTCTCTGGTCATTGTCTTTGAAGCTCCAACCGGCTTTATTCCATTGTGTGACTTCGGCGGAAAGCAGCTTACTGTCCGATACCTCATTGAGATAGGTATAGGTCGCGGCTGCCGGAGTAAGCATATTCAATCGTCCCTCCTGAAGCGAGGAAACTCCCATTTCCGGATTGACCCAATACGCCGGCATGGCTCTGCTGATAATCATCCGGCCGGAACCATCATAGGATTTTGTTTCTACCGGCTGTCCTGTGTAGTAATCAAAACCGGTAAATTCAGAGCGTGCGACCTTGCCGTCAAATGATGTGGTAGTGATGCCGGTCATCAATGGCGGCAGGTAGGTATACTTCATATTGGTAAACCCGAAATGCCGGTTTGTTCTGGCGCTCATGAACAACAAGGGCGCAACCAGCTGAATGGCTGTCTCCTTGCTGTAGTAGGCTTCGGACCAGGTCTGATCTGTTCTGCCCGGATAGATCATCTTCTGGGCTTCTCCGTTTGTAAACGGTGTCGCCTGATGACCATTATACGTTTTGACCGGCTGACCGGCTCCAAGATAGGAATAGGTAGTCGAGCTCACCTGCTCACCTTTATGATTCAGATTGCGGATGGTCTTCGGACGCCCGATCATGTCATAGTTGTCGGTAAACGCATAAGACTGCATATGATAGCGATCCTCCCGTGTCCAGCGTAAAATCAGAGGTAAAGGCAATGGTAACCTGATCTTAAATTTCTTACCCAGAATCTTAAACTTGATAATTAAATAAGACATAATACCGAACATGCTAAAGCGGCCGTGCGGATTGCCCGGTTCTGTAATCTTCTGGGCAGTTCTGAAATTCTTGCGGAAAAGCAATTCCGGATCTTTTGCCGTATAGAAGCTGTATTCCGTACTGCCTTTGCTTCTGGAAATATGATCTCCGGGGTTTCCCGTCAATTGCTGATACCCAAGTCCCACTGTAGTTTTGGCATATACCACGGAAGGAGAAGGCATAAAGCCGGCGCCGCGGGTGGAGCCGATGTCTATAGCGGAGGAGTAGCCTCCAAGCATTTCTACGGAAGCCACTCCTTCGGAGAGACCGGTTCCGTTGCCATGGGTGTCGTAGCGATATACCGTTGTATACACATTATCACGCTCTGTAGTACCTGTGCCTGAAGAGGCTGTTGCATACCGGAAGTTGTCGGCAAAGGAAAGCGATGCTACTCTGCTTCCTGTATACTTGGCATCCCATACAGGAATTCTCATATAGGAATACTGCGGATAAACACGGTCGACCGGATTACCATAACAGTTTTCAAAGCGGGACTGGAAACCGGATTCACTGATAAAATAGTTTCGCACATTGGCGATAATCTTACGGGCCGCATCTACGGGATCATCCTTTTCGAGACTCTGATATTTTTCCAGCGCTTCGCTAAAGTTGCAATTGGTGACGGTAAAATTCTCCTTCAGCATTTTCATCTTGGCACAGTCCGGGGAATACAGATATTTTTTGAAAGGAGCCACAAAGGGTGACTGTCCCGCATCCGAAGTATGCCTGATCCTTACTTCCTGATATGCCCTTCCACCTTCGGTAGTAACAGCGCCAAAGCTTACAATGCGGCAGCTGTCACGTGCTATGTACAGTTCTTTTTCCGTCCTCGGATTCTGTGTAGTATTGCTTTCATAGAAAGCCAGCTCTCCATGCATGACGAACTGCGAAGTATTGGTAATATTATCGCTGAGCGTGCGTCCCAGATCATTCAGATCGGTTATATCAATTTTTACGCTCAGGGTCTTGTCCGAATGCAGGGTAATATCCCTGTGCAGGCGCCGCATGGAAAATGGTCTTTTGTCCTGAACATGCCGGTAACTGCCGGACTCAAATTCTACCTGCATCTCTCCTCCGCCCGGCAGCTGAATCTTTGACAGCTTGAAAGCACGGGAGTTTGCATCCGCATGACTTTTGGATGTTTCGGTATAGGCATTATAATAGGGTACACTGCCCGGCTGATCCATCGCGCTCTTCTTATAGTTGCCCCATTCGTCGATCTGCTTGTTGTTGTACTCCGGATTGTATTCAGCACCATGCTCATCAAAATAGTACTGCAGCTGATAGGAAGGTAAAAACACCTCCGCGCCGCTTTCGTACGAAGCATGCTGCACTTTGCGCAGTGTCAGCTTGCCTGTTCCGGCCGGGTTGGTATTTTCCGGGGTATAATCAGCGTGATAAGGAAGATTGCGTACCTGCACACCCAGTCCGGCATAATTCGTGATATTGTTGGGTGTCTTCGGACAGACACTGTAATCGTACTTAAAATATGTAGCTCTCAGCAATTTGCCCCAGCGCTCTGTTGCAATATCCACAGAAGCTGAATGATCTCCCCCGGCATGTTTTTTATACAGCTCGATTTTGGTGACCGCAAACTGAGGGTTGTTTCCTGTAGGATCAGCCGGTACTGCCGGTGCATGTGTTACGGAATTGACCGCGCTGCCATTCTGCCAGCCACTGCCTCCGGCATCAATACCATCGATACGCTGGGTGTAGGAATACCGGGCAGTATATTGCGAGGACTCAATCTCCGATACATAGTAAATTTCCTTTTCTCCGCCTACCGCATAATAGGCATCATCCTGATGGTTGTGCAAGGCTCCGGGAGCATGCTCCAGACCGTAGTAGGGAATACGCCAGCGATAGTTGTCCGCTGCTTTTACATACCGGATCCTGACCCAGTACCCGAGATCGCCGTCACTGGGCCCGGGTATATCGTCAAAGTCCACATAGTCAGCACCCAAAATCGCTGTAAGCAACCAGGCATAGGGATAATAAAACTCATCGGTCACCTCCTGGCGGTTTCGCTGCTTTGGATTGCCCCGCTCCTTAAGTGACGCATAATCCGAAGAGCCATCGTTTTGCGGAGGGTTGATACCCTGCCCCTGCAGACTAAGGCTCTTTGTGGATTTATTAAACACCGGCAGGTTGTAGATATACTGCACGCCATTCGGATTCCGGACTCTGATATCCGCGATCGCGTCATTTACACTGCTGTTCTGATTTTTCAGATTTTCAAGATGCTTTACAAGGTTAAACAGCTTCGTATTACCCGACGAAAACTGATCGATATCCTTCCTGGTCAGAGAAGAAGAGCGCTGATAGGTATAATGACTGAGAAAAGAGGCGGCAAAATTGTTCCTCTGGGTATGATTCCCTCCTGTAGCGGAAGGGTCGATTTCCTTTACACCGCCATAATTGCTTACAATCTGACTGACCGTATAATACTTAATATCATTGCCCCGCTGGACAGTACCGGCTGAGCTATATTTGGAACGGGTCTGCGACGGGGCATCCGGAAAATACAGCGGCATATCCTTTTCCTCCCGCATAAATTTTATCTTAGAGTCTCCTCCCGTCCCCGACATATGCTTCAGCTCATATACATTGGGCTCAAGGTCGGCGGTACCTGCCGAAGCCAGATTAAACTCTCCGGCCAGATCTCCGCGCATTCTTAATATTGGCTGAGCATTGTACAGATTTTCATCGGTGCGTAAGGAATGTAATTCTTTTTCCTTGAAGATGGTTTTGTCAAAATCTCTGTCTCCTTCCTTCTCTCCTTTTTTCAACAGATCCATGATATCCAGATTACTGTTTCGCACCGACCTGGTTACATTATGCCAGGGCTCTATCTCCTTACGTTCGGTACCTAATCCGGTAAAGCTGAGGTCTCTGAACTGGACACGGTTGTAATTACGCGAAACCATTCCGTGCTCAGGATGCACAAATTGCATGCTTCCGCCCATTCCCTGCGCATTGATCGTAAAAAAGTCTCTCTGCATATATACCGGACTGGTTCTTGTCCGGTGATCATAAGGCGCCTCCCCTTCGATACCCAGATCAGCCAGATGCTCTCTGTCAGAACTGTTGTAATTATTGATATAAAGAAAACCGTAACCTTTTTTGGGGATATTCTGATTGCCAATATCCAGAATGCTGAAGGCTCCTTTGACTTTCAGCGGAGTGCCGGGAATCGGAATAGCAGGCGTGGCTGCCGAAAATGAGTTTAAGGTCGGAGTCACATTGGCCAGAGGCGACATGGCACCGATCAGGATATTGCTCTGGGAGCTGAAATCAGTAATGCCCAGATTCCAGAAATTATCTACTACAGCTTCTGCTGACTCACCAATGCCCTTGATCTGTGAAAACCATACTGCCTTCCCCTGCATATTCGATATATCGGTACCGGAAACCTGATAGCTATAGGCGATAAGACGGAAACCCATGCCAGATGATACTCCATCCAGACTATGCGAACTCAGACCAAGATTCAATCCGCCGCTTAATAAGCCTGTCGCATTCTCTGCTATATTCAGTCCTATCCCCATTCCCAGAGCACCAAAAACGCCTTTATAGTTGTCGTATCCGACCAATAAGGAGATATTGCCGGATATACTTCCGCTAATAGCCTCTGTAGGTATCGGCAAACCCATACCGATCGACAGAATGCCTTCTACAGAGGCTTTCCAGTTTTTCTGATTTTTGTAATTGAATCGTTTTGTAGCCCCGTTGATATCATCCGGCAAGCCTTGCAGATTTCGGGAGACTGCTCCGGTAAAGCCGTTGATCCCGAAGCCGAACATACCGGCCGGATGGTTCATACCGGCATTGGATGAATACCCGACAGCCATGGGATACTCCGGAATGGAGGTAACAGGGATGGTATAGTTGAAATCTCCGGTCAGCAGACTGACATTGTCCGTGGCATCTGCCGGCTGATGCCCGTATACATCCGGCATGGTCGGCCCGGATGTGACCGCATAAGCCACCGTAGGATATACGGTCTGAAATACTATTGTAAAAGCTAGAAATACCGCAATCGCTTTCAGAAAAATACGTCTTCTCATAATTAAATTCTTAACCGGCTTTTATATTCAATAAGGTCTGTAGCATCATACTCAAAGCTGGTAGCGCCAAGACCATAATAGGGATCGCTATATGTAATAATAAGTCTGTTGCCGGCTCCTTTTTCCGGCTGAGGTCTCGGAAAAACAACCATAAAAATCACATCCGGAGACATCCCATAGGAACGCTGTAATGTAACAAGCAACGGACGATACTCTTTCCGGCCACAAAGCATCGTCAGATGATCGTTCATATGATTTTCCATATACATCTGCCTGCTTACATACATCTCGCGGGTGGTAACACCGTATTTCATTACATTTTCTCCATCTTCTCTGGAGATCGTGAATCGTATATAAACAGCATCCTCAAACATCGCAGACTGATTGCTGACCATTTCTCCTGTAAGCTGGTCCGGCGGAGTATTTTTCAATTCACTCAGCGCCAGATAATCGGCAGGATACCAGGTGGTCTTGAGAACAAATTGTCCGATCTGTTTTGATTTATTAAAAAGTCCGTTGTCCTGCACAAAGCCAATATACTCCGGCACATCCAGCTGCCGGCTGCATCCGGTCAGCATACAGAGGCTGCAGCATATCCATAAAAAAAACAGCCTATTCATCGCTTCCGGAAAATTCAGCATTCAGTTTTTCAAGAATAATCTCTGTCAGATCATCTCCTTCTTCCGCATAGATCAGATTGCCATTGGCAGTGGTCCCGAATACAAAGGCATAGTTATTTGCCTTTCCATAGTCCTGAATCGCTTTATTAATTTCGGAGATAACCTTTTCTGTCAGCTGGACCTGACGATTTTTCAGCTGTTCGTCGGCAGAGTGGCTATATTGCTCCAATTCGTTTTCTCTGGAACCGACTTCCATGGCCCATTGCTTCTTTTCGCTATCGGAAATCATATTTTCCCGGCTTTTCAGAAGATCCAGTCTGGAGCGAAGTGTATCTACATTGGATTGTACAATCCGGATTTCTTCCATAAACTGCACATTGGCGTTTTTCATCCCTTCGTATTTTTCCAGCAGCTCTCCGGTTTTTACATAACCCATCTTTTTTGTAAAGAAAATATGATAACAGGCTATCAGCGTCAGAGAAGCAATGACTGACACAGCAAGAGACAAAAAAACGGACCTTTTCATTGACGGAGTTATTATGAAAGGCTAATTTCTATTAAAAACTTAAATTGTACATCAAAAATAAATTCACCTTACAGAAAAATCACGTAATTAAACATCCAAAAAAACACAAATACTTTATCTTAAAACAGGTAAAGTATTTAAAAAGTAATTAATTAAAAAAAACAAATCTCTTAAAAATGAACGTGATTTTTCAATAAATAATACACAATAATTATCTGTAATATGATCGAACGAATACAACTTTATTGAAATAATTTCTTTGAAAAAGGATAAAACAAAAGTGAGTATGCTTTTCTACCAAAAGCCAGAGGCTTCTCATATAAATACATGTCACCCGCTGAAAATGAAGCGTCTGAAAAAGGGGCTTTATTTCAACAAAAAGCAATTAATAATCAGCGAAGTATATTCTTTTACACGATAATACTATGCCCCAAACTGGCAGGCATAAAGCAAGCCAGCCAATGAAAGCCGGCTTGTTCCTGTCAGAACGGATTACACTATCTTGTTGCCTGAAATAAAGCACTGCAAAAAATACCAGTTTCAGAACTGGTAGCTAAACTGTCTGCGCTGTATGCTGCCTCTTAAGAGATGCTCATCTACACGAAGGGAAGCCGATGTGCCATTGCATTTGCTCCGGTCTATGGTTTTTCTATAGACAATTTTTCCATTGTCAACAGCGTATAAACCACCTGAGCCCTGCAGATACTTTTGCCCGTCACGGATAATAACTTTAAGGTATTCTGACTGATATGCTTCCGGCAGTGAATCTGTACCCAGCTTTATAGCCACCCCCCTCAATCCGTTCAGGTCAGTCAGGGACAGCTCTACTGTCATCAGAAGAGAATCCTTTGTCAGCTCGTCATAGACCAGACTAAAGGGTGCAAACGAGTAACTGACATGCGTAATTTTTTGAGCTTCCTGAGCCAGAAGTGAAAATGAGCAGCCCATACAGAGAATAAGCCCGGTCAATACTTTCATAAAATATTTTATTAATAACCTGTAGCCAAAGGTAAGAAATGAACTACCATTTTTCATACTAAAAAAATGTCTTCAGCATACAATCGAGGTATATAGAAACTTTATTGGGCAATAAAATACCACATAGAAGCTACTTATAAACAAGTAAAAAAACAGTAAACCGATTATTAAAAAACAGCACAAAATTAACCTTCAAAAACAACTTTGTCATTAAAAAAATCATGCTCCCTATTCAACAAAAAAGCCGGTTCCTGCGAACCGGCTTCTGCCTGCTATGAAAGTACACCTGTTTACTTTCTTAGTCCATGTCATTGAGAAAAATCATGACTCTCGGGTCTTCGTCTTCATAATAGCCGGGGACATTGTATCCGATGGTGGCAAAATCCTTTTTGCCGTCGTTGTTGAAATCTGCGATGGCGATGCGTGCTGCGGAGGCATTCGACACCCGAACGGTATCGTACACATTATTTTGCGGATCTACGGGTTTTACATACAGTACGCCTTTGGGCGGCTCGGGAAAAGCTACCAGAAACTCGTCTGTGCCGTCATTGTCCATATCTTCTGTGATCAGGAAGTGCCCGACTCCGAAGCCAAGACTGTCAATCTTCCCATATTTGTGCAGGACGGAGCGCTCCCATGTGCCGGATTGATTCGTATGATATACACTTACAGTGCCACCATGAAAGGGTTCCAATGCAGCAATATACGTACCTTTATCCGGTCCGAGTGTACCGATATCTGCGGTATTGGTACCGGTAAACCAGTCTTCGGTATGCTCATAATCCGCTCTGGAAGTCTCTCCCTGAGCAATGTTATCAATATGCCATTGTCCGTCCCTGCCATAATAGAGCCAGGAAACTCCCTGCTGGCTGGCAATAAGAGCCACATCATAGTCACTGAGCTCCGGATTTTTAACGATATAGGCGTCATGGATCACCTCAAAAAACGAGCTGTCTATGAGTGTTCTGGTCCAGCGCTCACTATCAAGCACGGAGGATGGCTTTTCATAAAAATAGATGGGAATAATGGTATGCACATCGCCCGAGTCTCCCACCACAGGCAATGCCAGCAGCTCCAGATTCTCGTTTTGGGTAAACCGGCCGGTACGCAGGCGGTGCATAGCCAGGGTCTGACCTATATAATAATCCTGCCATTCTGCTGTATCATTGCCCGGATTTCTGAGCCAGATGATTTTGCCACCGTCCCGGAGACAGGTTTTCTGTGTCTTTCCGTAATCTTTGCATATGATAATATCCGTCAGTCCGTCGCCGTCGACATCGGTATGATCCATTCCTACCGGATCTTTCAGATTCTTTATGACTCGTTTTTTCCAGAGCGTATTACCTTTGGCTAGCTGGTCCTTACCGGGATTTTCGTAAAAAGTGATCTTGCCCATCGTTAAACCATAGCCGATCAGATCGGTATCACCGTCGTTGTCGAAGTCTGCAGCTTCGATCCAGTAACCGTCTTCGAGCTTTTCGCTGACCGTAACCGGAGTAAAAGCCACCTTTTTTCCGGCAGTTTTTTCCCTGATATTCTGGTTGCTGCAAGCACAGAGAACACTTACGAACAGTATAACGGGGCAGCTTCTCAGCGCTGCTTTATTAAAAAATACAGTATTCATAAAAATAATATAGATAATTGGGTTTAATTGACATTTTGCTGAATAAGCTTGAGCACCAGTCCTGTCCAGCCGGTCTGATGACTGGCACCTAATCCGGCGCCATTGTCTCCGTGAAAATATTCGTAAAAGAGTATGTAGTCTTTCCAGTGCGGATCCGTCTGAAACTGTGGTATGCCGCCGTACACCGGTCGTTTACCCTCCTGATTTTTCTCGAAAATGCGGATAAGCCTCCGGGACAGATCGGTAGCAATTTCGTCCAGCTTCAGATAGCTGCCGGAACCTTTGGGATATTCCATTTTCAGCTGCTCTCCGTAGTAGTAGCCGAACTTCTGCAAGGCCTCGATGATCAGAAAATTGATCGGAAACCAGACTGGTCCGCGCCAGTTACTGTTGCCGCCAAACAATCCGGAGTTGGACTCGGCAGGCACATAACGTAAAATATGATCGGGATTGCCGTCACCGTAGTCATAAGGATGATCCTGGTGATATTTTGATACGGAGCGAATGCCATAGTCGGACAAAAACTCCGTTTCATCGGCGATGTACTGAACCAGACTGACGAGTCGCTCCCTGTTGAGCGCAGCCAGCAGACGATGGGTTTTTCCTCCGGAAGACAACAGCAGCCGGGGATCGGACATTTTGGATAATACCGGTGCATTTTCGTCAATCAGCTGCTCCAGCCGCTGCCTGACCGCGGGAAACTGATCAAGGACGTCTTCTTCGAGGACTTCGACAGCCAGCAGCGGCATAAGCCCTACGAGCGATCGTACTTTCAGCTTTTTCTTATAATCGTTGTCATAATGCAGAACATCGTAAAAGAATCCGTCTTCCTCATCCCAGAGCCCTTCGCCCTCTCCCCCGCGGTTGTTCATGGCACGGACTATTTCAAAGAAATGCTCCAGATAGGCAATGGCCCTCTCCTGATAGTTATTGCTGTCAGATGCCAGCTCAAGAGCGATCTGCATCATGGTGAGGCTATACAGTCCCATCCAGGCGGTGGTGTCTGCCTGATCGAGATGTGCTCCTTCTACTTCCAGCTTGCTCCGGTCAAAGACACTGATATTGTCAAGTCCCATAAAGCCGCCCTGAAAGAGCCCATTATGATCCACACCTTTGTAGTTGTACCACCAGCTGAAATTCAGCTCCAGCTTCTGAAAGATTTCTTCCAGAAAGTCTTTGTCCGGTGTACCGAACTGTTTTCCCTCAATCTTGTAGATCCGCCAGGTCGCCCAGACAAGCACCGGGGGATTGAGATCGTCAAAGTTCCACTCATAGGCAGGTATCTGGTCGAGCTTTGTATATTGGGCGCTCACAATGAGGCGGAGCTGAGCCTTGGCAAAAGCAGGATCAATCAGCGAAAGCGGCCAGCAGTGAAAAGCCCAGTCCCAGGTAGCAAACCAGGGATATTCCCATTTGTCGGGCATGGAAATAATATCAAAAGCATCGACATTTTTCCATGTCGAATTTCTCATATGCTCCCGTTCTTTGGGTGGCGGCATTTGCCCCGGATCTCCGCTCAGCCACTGATCAATATTGTAATAGTAAAGCTGCTTGGACCACAGCATACCGGCAAAGCCCTGCCGCTGAATATTCTTTTTATCCGGAGACATGCCCGGAGCCTGAATCTCATTGTAGTATGCATCTGCTTCACGGCTCCTGTCTGCAAAAACCCCGTCAAAGACAGTGAACGGGTTTTCCTGAGGCACAGAGGTAAGTCGCAGTCTCACCGTTCTGGTCTCGCCGGCAGCAAGTGAAAAGGTGTACAGGGCAGCGGCTTTGGTGCCCTGCTTTTCCGGATTTACGCTGGCCTGGTTCTTATTGATGATGTACTCATGAAAGGCATCTTTTACATAAGGGCTGTCATTTTCGGAATTGAAAAGGCGACGGTTGTTGGTTTCGTTTTCGGTAAACAGTACATTGGCACAGCACTCTGAGTAAAAATAGTATGCTCCCAGACAGGGATGCTGAAGTGCTATCTCTGCAAAGCGCTCATCCTGACCGGTAAGCCGCATGGAAGGTTTGCCGGGCACATCGCAGCGTGGTCCCTCTTCATAACCCCATTTCCAGGTATTTCTGAACCACAGATTGGGCAATATGCTGCAATCAGCCTGCCTGCTCCCTCTGTTGGTTACGGAGATTCTGACCAGTATATCATCCACATCGGCTTTGGCATACTCTACTTCGACATCAAAGTAATTGCTGTCATTGAATATCCCTGTATCCAGCAGCTCGTACTCAAAGTCGTAATACCCTCTGGACGCGTTGCTCCGGATAATATCTTCGTAAGGATAGGCAAAATGCGGATATTTGTACAGCAGCTTCATATAGCTGTGCGTGGGTGTATTGTCAAGATAGAAAAAGTACTCCTTGACATCCTCTCCGTGGTTGCCCTCCGAATTGGTCAGACCAAACATCCGTTCTTTCAGAATAGGATCATGATGGTTCCACAGCGAAAGGGCAAAACAGAGAAACTGATTGTCATCGCAGATACCGGCCAGTCCGTCTTCGTTCCAGCGGTATACTCTGCTGCGGGCTGCATCATGGCTGAAATAGTTCCAGGCATTGCCATCGCTGCTGTAATCTTCACGTACAGTACCCCAGGCCCGTTCACTCAGATAGGGACCCCATTTTTTCCAGTTCTCACCGGATTTCAGACGTTTATATTCTTCCGATTGCATCATTAACTACGATTTAGGATCAGGCATGTAAATAGCCAGTCTCTGATTTTAAAAAATATTCGGTTGCGATACTCCACCATAAAAGCGGACTTTTATTGTAATTATGTCAATAATTGCCAACTGGTTACCTTTAATGATCTAAGGCTGTCAATGTAAGACTTCGAGAGCCTCAGTCTCCGCCGGATGTATACATTTTCCGGTAACTTCGGGAGCTTCAGCCCCCTCCGGAGGTATACGATTCCCGGTGGCTTCGGGAGCTTCAGTCACCGGGAATCGTATACCCTGCTATATTCCGGTGATTTCTCTCAGATAGTTTCGTGCTTTTTTAGCGTATAATAAAGGAGTCGCTTTATTCGGATCCTGCTCAGCCTCTACTACCAGCCAGCCTTCAAACTGATTGTCGGCAAGCTCCTGCATGATCGGCCTGAAATCGATCGCGCCGTCTCCCGGCACGGTAAATACACCGTTGGCAACAGATTCCAGAAAGCTCTGTCCCTGTTCCAATGCCTGCTTCAGCACATCCTGCCGGATATCTTTGAGATGACAGTGTCTTATCCTTTTGGCATATTGCTTGGTAATCCTGAGCGGATCTTCTCCGGCATAGTACAAATGACCGGTATCAAGAAGCAAATGAACATATTCCGGATCTGCGGCATCCATAAGACGATCGATTTCCCCTTTGTTCTGCACACCCGTACCCATATGCGGATGATAGCATACTTTCATACCGGCTTCATAAGCGATACCACCCACTTTATTGAGGCCGCGTATCAGCATATCCCATTGCTTGTCGCTAAAGACAGGCTTATTGGGCATGACCGAAACTCCCTGCTGATGTACCGCATGACCGAGCTCGGCCACCACGAGTGTCGAGCCGCCCATCGCCTTGATAAATTCCAGCTGACTTTTGAAGTAGCGAATGGTATTGTCATACATTTCACTGGCGGTAAAATACAAACTGGCCCATGGTTCGGTCACTTTCAGGTTGCGCAGCGCCAGGGCTTCTTTCAATACGTCCACGTCTTTGGGATATTTGTGCCCGACACTGCATCCGGCATAACCAGCAAGCGCCATTTCACTGACGCATTGCTCAAAGGATATGTTTTCTCCGATCAGCGGGTTATCGTCATTGGTCCAGCAGGTGGGTGTGATGCCGATAAAAACTTTTTCTTTATCAAATAAGGGCTTATTGCTTGTGCTCATGATGGTATTGGATTAAAAAGTGAAAAACATGCGGATGAAACAGAGACCAATCCGCATGTTTTGAATCAGGAAAGTTCGTATCAGACTATCAGGTCTCCTACTTTGCTTGCTTTGGAAGCTGTCGGGCTGATTTGTGAATCGATATACTCAGCCGCTTTGAGCGCCATAGCAACACTGGTCAGCGTAGGATTGCTCGCGGTACCCCTCGGAATCAATCCGTTTCCGCCAAGGAACAGATTGTCCATTCCCCATACTTTGGAGTTGGTATCCACTACGCTGTCACTGGCATCTGTACCCATTCTGGCTGTGCCATGGATATGCAGGGTAAGTCCGGGTGACATAAACTGAGGCTCGGATCCCGGCAGGAATCCGCCCAGCACATTGGCTGCCCGGAGCATATCATCTATCATGGCATGCTGCTTTGTTCTGTCCGGATCATCCAGCTCAAAGTCGAAAGTCGGCTTCGGCATACCATACGAGTCTTTCAACTCACTGCTAAAGGTTACTTTGTTGTGCTTTTTCTGATCTACAATACCAAACCAGCGCAGGTCTACAATGAGACGGCTGTCGATATTGGGCTTAAGATCTCCATAGGCAAACGCATCTCTGTGAATCTGGCAATGCCACGGACGGCCTTCGGATACCGGAATCCATACCTGCGGCTCCGGATCGTTGAACGGAATCGGTACGGGATCTTTCGGATTTTTGTGCTTATGCATCTCCAGCGGTTTGGCAAATCTGGGATCGTTTCTTATTTCTTCGATTACTTTCTTCAGAAGAACCACCTGACAGAAGGCCATTGGCTGCTCGGACAGGTACAAGCCGGAGTTCGGAGCATCGATTTCAGAGTTGAATAATATCTGATTGATCAGCACTGTTCCTGTAGCAACAATATATATCTTGGCTTTTACATGGACCTCTTTCCATTCCAGAAGATTCTGCACACAGGCAAAATCGATGGATTTGCCGGAACCGTCCTGCACTACTTTGCGCAGCTGATGCTGCTCCAGTATCTCCAGCACACCACCGGATTCATCCTTATAATAATTGACATTGTCAGCCAGATGCCCCAATACGGTATCGGATCCGCTCCAGTGTACAAAGTCAGGATTATCTTTTCTCCTCTGCACTGCCAGCGGCAGACTCTGCGGATGATACGGAGCTTTCAGCTCACTAAACTCCTGCTGGAGCACTTCCTTTACTTTGGTATGACGTATCGATTTGTCAAACTGATCATTTTGCACATTCAACAGCTCTTCCGCTTCGGAATAGAGCTTGTCCCATTCTTTGTCTGAGATAACCGGAGTTCTCTCCATAGTCGGATGGTGTCTCGGACAGGCACAGGTCCAGTGAGTAGCCATCCCTCCTACTGCATACGTGGCCGCCGCCCCGGGAAGGTTTTTGTAGGATACCTGATCGGGGTTCTGGCCATTGATTACAAATCCTTTATAATCCGGATTGTTACGATCTATCGAAAATGCTCCCGGATCAAGCGTAAGCATGGGATTGTCGCTGGTCGGTACAGACAGAGGCTGCAAATGTCCCCTGATCACGGAAGCAAAAGGATCTACATTCCGCTGATAAATAAAAGAGTTTTTCAGATGCTCGCCCGGTCTTTTGGAGTATTTCGCTCCCGCATCGATCATCATCACTTTATAGCCTTTTTCTACCAGTTTTCTGGCAAACGCACAGCCAACCGGACCGGAACCGGCAATAAATACATCTACCTCCTTTGTCTCAACTGCGTAAGGAGTAGAAGATAGTTTCGTTTTACCGTACATAGTGTATTTTTTTTAGTTAAAAATTCTGATCAGCTCAGTCAAAAAATGTCATTGGTTCTCCAGCAAAATGTGTATCCCAAAAATCTGCATCTAAAAATTTCACACCAGGATTCTTCCCTTTCAAGGCTGCCTGACACATCGGCTCCTTAAAAAACGCATAAGACTTTTTTGAATGAACACTATTAACATCTTAGCCCGTCACTTGTTTAAAAAAACCGTAAAAAAAATCTCATCCCGAAAAATACACTACAGAGCAAGTCCTGCTCTTTCCGAAAAATATCTTTTATAAAAACAGCAGCATGGCAATTAGTTACTGCAGTATCTCAATTCAGATTACTGATTATAAACACCTGCCTGACAATTCAAAGCAGCGCTGTTTCGCTATCCGCTTTGCAAGTCTTTCCGGTATTGTGTAGGCGTCTGACCTTTGATCCTCCTGAAAACACGATTATAGTATGGTATATCTCCGAAGCCTGCTGCATGGCAGACTTCCGAGACAGACATTGCAGTATTTGCAAGCATTTTACAGGACGCTTCTATCCTGTACTCTGTCAGGAAAGAGAAAAAAGTCTTTCCGGTCGCTTTCCTGAAGAAGACACAAAACGAAGATTTTTCCATTCCGACAAACCTGGCGACTTCATCAAGACTGATTGTATTCTGATAGTTGTTCATTACATACAGGTGCAGAAGCTGCATACGTTTGCTCTTTCTGTCCTCTGCAACCGGACGTCCCACTACTCTGGTGCTTTGTCTGTCTGACAGTAAACCCAGAATTCTTATAGCAGAAGCCAGCCGGTCTACCCTTGTTTCGCCGGTCATTGATTTCAGAAGCTTTTGTATTTCCGTCAATATATTTCCGCTATACGATACCGCCTCGGCAAACTCCTGTATAGAATGTACTATATCACTGAGCTCCGGAAAAACTGCTTTACTGTTTTCCAGAAAACGGTCTGTAAAAAACACACATATATTCTCAATCTTTCCGGTCTCATCACTGACTTTCTCATCAAAAGACCAGCAATGCGGTATATGCGGCGGAATCAGAATCACTTCTCCTTCCTGAAACGGCTCGATCACATCTCCGATTACCCGCATGCCGCGTCCCGTGATGATATAAGCAAGCTCCCACGATTCCTGACGGTGCAAATCGATCTGTCTGTCCCAGGGGATGTGCACATGATCGAAAATAAAGGACTCCTGATCCTTTTCCGACATATGACAATATTTTACATTTTCACTCATACACATACCATAACGTATAAAAAATACAAAGATACGACAAAAGAAAAAAAATATCGGACAATCGGCTTTCCCGATTTACTGCTAATTTGGCTGTGATTCCACAAGGGAAACCCTTCAACTTTCTTTGAATTATGAATAAGCTGCCCGATCTGGCAAAATCCAAACCGCATTATGAAATACTGGATGGCTTACGCGGAGTAGCCGCCGTAATGGTTGTTCTGTTCCATATTTTCGAGATCCACTCCGGCGGAGACCCTGCCAGACAAATCATCAATCACGGCTATCTGGCTGTAGATTTCTTCTTTCTTCTTTCTGGTTATGTGATCAGCTATGCCTACGATGACCGCTGGAAACAAATGTCCCTGGCCGATTTCTTCCGCCGCCGCATTATCCGGTTGCATCCCATGGTCATAGCGGGTTCGGTGGCAGGAGCGCTGTTGTTCTATTTTCAGGATTCTCCGGACCTGGGCTGGAGCAGTATATCCCAGACTCCGTTGTGGAAACTGATTCTCGTCATGCTGCTCGGGTGCCTTCTGATTCCCGTAGGCAAAGGCCTTGATATCAGAGGCTGGAACGAGATGTTTCCGCTCAATGGCCCGGCCTGGTCGCTCTTTTATGAATACATTGCCAATCTTGTCTATGCACTTGTATTACGCCGGCTTTCCAATATTATATTGGCCGCTTTGATGCTGACAGCCGCCGGCTTTACCCTGCATTACGCCCTGACCAACCCGGCCGGAGATATCATCGGCGGCTGGTCTATCGATGACCCGAAGCAATTGCGGCTCGGCCTCCTGCGCCTCTCCTTTCCTTTTCTGGCCGGAATGCTGCTGGCAAGAACCGTCAGACCGACGTATACTCCCCATGCTTTTCTGTCTACGGCTCTGCTACTGGTCATAGTGCTGTCTGTACCCCGCGTAGGCGGACCGGAGCAACCCTGGCTCAATGGCCTTTATGAATGTATTTGCCTGATGCTCTTCTTTCCTCTTATCATATGGCTGGGTGCCGGCGGCAACGTATCCGGAAAAGCTATCCGTATATGCAGGTTTCTGGGCGATATATCCTATCCGATATACATCACACATTTTCCGCTGGTATATATCTATATGGCCTGGGTGGTCAACAATGAATATACGCTGGAGCAAACCTGGCCGTATGGGGTACTGACTGCAGTTGTTTCCATTGTTCTGGCCTACGGATTAATGAAGCTGTACGATCTTCCATTAAGAGCCTGGCTACGTAAGCGTTTTCTGTAAGAGAGGCCGTAGTCAGGCATAAAGCATGCTGCCCGCTTCAGGGATTAAAGCTGATCAGCAGACTGTTGTTGAGGGTATATACAAAGTTGTTGCCCGACACAACGGGCATCGCATCCAATGTTGCCACAAACTGGGAATTGAAGGCAAGATACCGGTTGATCCGCAGCTGAACCTGAATATCGGATATAAGACGGGGCCTCAGGAAATAATCGGGACGTGCCTGGTAATAGGCGACCAGAAACAGGCTGATTCCTTCGGCAAGATTTATCCGGGCTGTCAGATTGGAAGTACTTCGGATAAATACAGTTTCTGCCATACCGGAATCCGCTTCGAAGCGCAGGATAGTACCACGCCAGTTTTCCTTTTCATACATCAGGCCGGTATTGACCGACATATATCCCTGCTTGCCTGCCCATAAGCGCAATCGTACTGCTGCGCCATATATTTCTCTGAAGTACAGGCCTCTTCCCTGATCCATCTGATATTGCATAAACGGTTCGTAGGAAAACCGCTGTCTGCGCATCAGATTGGCGCGCAAATGCACATAGCCGTCTTTCAGAAGATTGGTTTTGTCCTGCCGGAGCAGCTTGAAGTAATTCAGAGAAATAAAGGCATGTCTGTCGGTAAGGAATACGGCATTGAGACTGCCATTGTAGGTATAGATATTATTCTGCTGCTTTTTGATATTGAGCCCCAGTCCCGCATTGCCCAGCCACAGGTTGGCTGTGTCCAGGTCGAGCCGGAAACGTTCGACATTGACAATCTGAGCATTGGCATACAGCCAGCTGTATAAGCATACGATCAGGAAAAGACTTTTTTTCACAATGAACTATACCTGCATAAATTTTCCATCCGCACCCGGCAAAGCAATCTACCCGGTTTTTTCCAATTTACACAAATTGCCTTATCGGGACATATCCGAACAGGGAAAATACGGATATTTCCCCTACTCTTCCCCCTCCTGCTTTTTGCTGTCCATTTTTTTGTCCGGTGATGCCTTATCCTCTACACCGTCTGTAACGAATACCGAAATCACTATGCTTGCGATAATCACTCCCAGTACCATAGTCAGGGAAAGCCATACAGGAACTTTGATATCAAACAGCTCGGCAAACATCTTAAGACCGATAAAGATCAGCACGATGGAAAGGCCGTATTGCAGATACTTGAACTTGTCTATAACGCCGGATACCAGAAAAAACATGGCCCGCAGACCGAGAATAGCAAAGATATTGGATGTATATACCACAAATTTGTCCTGACTTATGGCAAATACCGCCGGAATAGAATCCACTGCAAAAACAATATCAGTGGTTTCGACCATGATCAGGGTAAGAAAGATCGTAGTGATGTACCACTTCCCGTTTTCCTTGTGAATAAAATCGCTGGAACCGTGGTTAGGAACAAAACGAAAGCGCTTGGTCAGTATCCGGTAAACCCAGCTGTTTTCAGGATCATAGCTTTCCCCGTCAGAGCGGAGCAGCTTAATCCCTGAATAAATAAGTATCGCTCCGAATATATAGAGAATCCAGTGAAACTTTTCAATAAGATAAAAGCCGGCTGTTATAAAGACAGCTCTGAAAAAGATCGCTCCTATTACTCCGTAAAAAAGGATTTTATGGTAAAACTTCTCGTCAATTCTGAAATATTTCAGAATAACCAGCCAGACAAAGATGTTATCAACCGAAAGTGCCTTTTCTGTAATATAGGCCAATAAAAAGGTACCTGCTTTTTCCCTGTCCAGAAATATAAGGATCAATACGGCAAAAGCCAGCGATATGGCGACCCAGAATATGGACTGCCAGAGTGCTGATCTGGTGCTCACTTTATGGGCATGGCGCTGAAATACTCCAAGATCGAGCACAAGAAAACCAAGAATAACAACCCCGAAAACGACCAGCAGTTTTGTTTCAATATTTTCTTCCTGAGGCAGGATATTCACCATACCCGTAACCATCTCCATTTTAATCATAGCAAAGCGTTATCTGATATGCTATAAACCGGCTATTATAGGTCCTGTTCAGGATTTGATTATTTTTTTTCGGAGCTCCCCTTTATACATTTCGGCAAGTTTTTCGGGGATTATTCCTTCAAAGAAGTTTTATTTGAACAGTTTTAACTTTATCTTTGTTGTCCCTTTTGGGAATACAGCCAGCATAATCAGGCTTTTTGCAAAATCAATACGGGGCTGTCCGGTATTGACGGCATGAGAGGTTGGATGTAAGCATGTCGGGAGTTGTTCGTATTTCCCGTAAATAAAACGTTCATACCAAATAAACGGCGAAGAAAACTACGCCCTAGCTGCTTAATTAAATTAACAGCTTAGTGTCCTGTCGGCCCCACGGTCTGCCGGGTTGACAAACGGACATCATCATGCAGATCTGGTTTTTGTGAAGTCATGGCACAAAAATGAGATAAAATGACTAAGGATGCTCTAAGGTCCGGCTTGCACCCAGGAACATCCCTACAATCCAAGCAAGACTAAGCATGTAGAAAGCATCGCAGGTTCCTTGTCCGGACGTGGGTTCGATTCCCACCAGCTCCACCAGGAAAAAAGGATTTATCGGAAGACGGTAAATCCTTTTTGCTTTTTACACACTGTCTGGAGCAGCGGGGATGCGGGACTTCGAAACCTCAGTCTCATCAAAGCTCCCATAGTGTGTCAAATCTCAGGGGGCTCCGGGCATCTCAGTACCCGGGCAATCGGGTCTTCTATAGTTTCGTTTGCCTGCCTGCTCTTATTATTTCCCGATGTATTCCTGCCTTTTCATCAGAAAATCCCGTACCCGCAAAACCGACTTTCGATCTATAGTCTCCATTACTCTCCCAACAAGCAGTTATTTTCCATACAATCAGCTTATTTTTCATATCCAATACTGCTTTTATCCGTATTATCTATCCTGTTACTACTTAATACGTTCTGTTAATGAGAAATAGTATTGTTTTTTTCTGCATCGCCAGTCTGCTGGTATTAAGCCAGCAGACTGCCTATAGCCACATCCCGTCGCATGTATTTCATCAGCTGTCGATCAAAGACGGGCTGTCTGAAGGCACGGTGCGGTCTATCGTTGAGGATAAAAGAGGCTTTATGTGGTTTGGAACAGAAGACGGACTGAATAAATATGACGGGTATAAATTTACCGTATACAAAACAGACGTTAACGATACATTTTCGATCAGCAGCAACAACATCAAATGTTTCTTTAATGACAGTAAAGGCAATTTATGGATCGGCACCAGACACGGACTTAATTTGTACGATCCCGTACAGGATATTTTTTACAACTACAATTCGCCCCGGTACGAAGCTCTGAAAACTATAAAGGGTGATATCGAGGAGATCACGGAAGACGCTCACGGAGCTTTATGGATTGTTTCCGGGACGGATGGGCTGATCAGAATAACATCGCTGAGCACGCCTGCTGACAACTTTCTGTTTCGGGCGAAAGGCAATGCCGCCATCTTCGTTTCCATAGAGCATGACGGCAGGGATCATTTTCTGATCGGCACCAATGACGGGCTGCTCAGGTTTAACAAGACGCAGCATTCTTTTGAAGATTTGCGTGACACCTATGTCAGAGGACTGCATGTAAGGGATATTGCGCTGGACAAGAATAACAATATATGGCTTGCAACTACCAAAGGTCTCCGGTTTGTTGACCGCATGACCGGGACACTAAAATCATACAACCATAAGACGTTTGATGCCAACAGCATCAATGGCGATAATACAAACCGTTTGCTGTGGCTTGACGATAGGCTGCTGGTATGTATTGACGGGGCCGGACTGGATATGTTCGATCCCGCATCTGAACGTTTTTTTCACTATTCCAAAGAAACCGGTACCCAGCTAAGCAGCAACAATATTACCGCTATCTACAAAGATTCCAAGGGTTCGCTCTGGGTCGGAACATTTCTCAACGGGGTTAACTTTTCCAATATCACTACCAACTTCTTTGTACTGGTAAAGAATAATGCAGCCTCGGACAAAAGCCTGAAAACAGGCGTTGTAACGAGCTTTTTGCTTGACTCCAAAGGGCATTTCTGGATCGGCACGGACGGCGGAGGCTTATACTGCAAACAAGCGGGAAGTGAAGAATACAAAAATTATAATGCAGAAACGGCAAAACCCGTCATCGGTTCCAATGCTGTGCTGGGTCTGGAAGAAGATAAGGAGGGCAACATCTGGGCAGCAACTTATGCGGGAGGAGCAACCAGGCTGTCACCCAACGGCGATTTTGCCATTTACAGGCACGATCCCCGCAATGTGCAATCGGTCGCCTGGGATAAGCTAAAAGCTGTAAAAGAGTATAACAATGAAATCTGGACTTCGAGTTTCGGAGCCGGCCTGAGCGTTTTCAATAAAAAGACCAATACGTTCCGGCATTACAAATACGATCCTTCCGACCCCAAATCCATCCCCTCGGACTGGGTATACTGGTTTTTTGAAGACAGCGAAGGGAAATTCTGGATCGCTACATTTGACGGCCTGGCCAGGTATTATCCCGAATCGGATGATTTTGAAACATTCAAATTCAATCTCACTTCCGGCATGGACAAAAACTATGTATTTGACATTTATGAAGACAGCCGGAAAAATTTATGGCTGGGTACCAACAGCGGCGGACTGGTGCTTTTTGACAGGCAGCACAAAAAATTCACTTCGTACACCAAAGACTCGGGCATTTCTGACAATACGGTAAAAACGATCATTGAGGATAATCTGGGAAATCTCTGGCTGGCCACCAACAACGGGCTGACCAAGTTTTCCATCGACAGCAAAAAAGCAGTTGCCTATACTATTCACGACGGGCTGCCACCGGTTTCTTTCTACTACAACTCCAAATATAAGGACCCTTCGGGTAATATTTTTTTCGGAACAAACGAAGGCTATCTTATTGTAAATCCTACCTTATCTGTCGAAGACAATTCTTTTCCGCAGGTAGTGCTGACCGAGCTGCGGATTTTTAATGTACCGGTAGTACCCAAAGCAGAAAATACGCTTATCAAAACGCATATTACCGAAGCCAGAGAAATCAGGCTTCCCTATGACCAGCACTCTCTGTCTTTCGAATTTGCAGCATTAAACTTCAGTATTCCGAGACAGAATTATTATGCCTATAAGCTGGAAGGATTTGACGGAGACTGGAATTATACCGGCAAAAACAGGATAGCCAAATATACCAACCTGAATCCGGGAACTTATATATTTAAAGTAAAGGCTTCCAACAATGAAAAAATATGGGAAGAAGAAGCGACCAGCTTCAGGGTAGTTATAAGTCCGCCTTTCTGGCAAACCTGGTGGTTCAAAACTGCCTGCCTGCTGACTGCGGCTTTACTGATACTTTTATTTATTTATTTCAGAACAAGACAGGTACGGCAACGGAACAAATGGCTGCAGGACCAGATCCGGGAACGAACAAGGGAGCTGCAGGATGCCAATATCGCGCTCAGGGAGCAAACCCTGACCGTACTTGAACAGCGAAAGGAACTGCTGGACAAGAAGTATACGCTGGAAAAAAGTAATGAGAAGCTTGCCGGTCACAACGAGTTTCAGAAAAAGCTTATTGCGATCATCAGTCATGATATACGCGGACCTCTGCATCGTTTTTCATCGCTGCTCAACGTCATGGACGAAGACTCGAAGGAGTATGTATTCGAAAAGCTCAAGGAGAATGCAGCTGCTCTTTCCCTCCTTTCTACGGACCTGCTGAGCTGGGTGACCCTGCAATCGTCCGGAGAACGGGTGGAAAGCATCGACTTCCGCTGGGAAGGAATCTGGGAAAAGGCACTGGAAGAGATGCAGGCGTTCTGTACAGAAAAGCAGGTATCTCTTTCTGTCAGACACCATGCAGCCGGACAGTGCATCAACGGGCTGCCACCTGTTACGCTGGCTTCTATCCGGAATATCCTGTCCAACGCCATCCGGTTTTCAGAGGCAGGCGGGATAATTGAGATAGAAACGGGCATTACAAAAGACCGCTATTCAGTCATGCGTATTACCGATTTCGGGCCGGGATTTGATGCGGCTGAGGTAAACAGGCTGATCAGCGGAGAAGGTTTTAAAGGGTTGCGGTCGGCATCTTTGCATGAGAACGCAGGTCTGGGCATGACTATCTGCAATGATATGATGAAACGAAACGGCGGCTGGATAGAAGCAGTATCCCTGCCTGCTTCCGGGGCCACGTTTTATCTGTATCTGCCGCTGGCAACCCGGGAAACCGAAGAAACCGACGCTCCGGATATCCCTGCGCAGCCTGCTATGGATGAGGATCGTCTGAAACTGATACGGGGCAAAAAGATACTGCTGGCAGATGATGATGACGAGCTCCGCTGGGTATTGATCAAAGTGCTGAGCACCTATATGGATGTGCATGAGGTAAGAAGCGCAGAGGAGGCGCTCACATGGCTGGAACACAATACTCCGGATATGGCGCTTCTGGATATTCATATGTCGGGTATTTCGGGGATCGAGCTATGCCGGAAAATCAAGCGCTCCAAAGAAACTGCCCATGTTCCCTGTATGGTATTGTCCGGAGAGCAGGGCGAAAGCATCCGGAAGGACATATTTGACGCAGGTGCGGATGCTTTTCTTCCCAAACCATTTACACCTGACGAGCTGCTGTCGCAGATGGCAGCCTACTATGAAAACCACGAAAGACAGCTCAAACGCTTTTTCAAGGAAGATATTCCGGTAAATGAGCTCAGTCAGAATGAATTTAACAAGGACTTTCTGAAAAGGCTGATATTTCTGATCGAATCAAACCTCAGCACCCCCGAGCTTTCGGTGGAGTTTCTGGCAAGGGAAACGGGGATGAGCCAATCCACTCTGTACCGAAATCTGAAAAGTCTCACGGGACAGTCTGCCAACTCTTTCATAAAAAATATCCGTATGCGGCGGAGTCTGCTCCTGCTGAAGGAAGGCAATCTGAATATTTCTGAAATTGCGACCGAAACGGGCTTTAACAGCCCTTCGTATTTCACTACTGCCTTCAAAAAGCATTTCGGATTCAGCCCTACGGAATTCAGGCAAGAGAAAGCAGTATAGAAAAATCATTGTACCCTCTTATCAAAATAAACCTGCTCCTGCTGGCAAGAAGATGATCAGCCAAATAATCCTCTTATAGCCATTGAGGTAAAAAAATCAGTAAAATACTTTCATCTTTCTCAGAGGTATTTTAACTTTGAAATACAAAGTACTTTTGAAAACAAAAAAACAGAGTAAAAGATACAGTGGTGTTACCGGCTTTTTAATCCGTTTTAATCATTGAGCATAGCCCGGAAAACAAGATTATAACCTGAAAAAGATGCATACTCCAGCTCAACTTGGCACAAGCAGAAAAGAAATAATAATTGGCACAATCATCATCGTATGCTGGCTGGTTTTATTCTACCGTTCAATCGGCTGGTTTGGCCAGACTCTGATCAGCAATTACTCATTGACAAACCTGGTTCTGCTCGGCCTGATACTTTTTGCTCTGGCAAAAACGATAAACCGGCAGCAAGCAGCCGGATTGCATTTCAAATTCCGGTATCTGCCATTCCTGCTTCTGTCATTCAGCATTCCCTTATATTACTATATCGAAAACCGGATCTATATCAATATCCTTTCTGCCGTAGTCTGCTTTCTTTCGGCCTACGGACTGGCTGGTTTTTTTATACCGGTATCTGCCTGGCGGAAAGGAATCATACCGGTCATCTTGCTTATTCTTACCCTGCCGTTTGGCACTCACCTGGATATATATTTCGGATTTCCCCTGCGTCTGCATGCAGCAGAGACTGTGATCAAGGTTCTTTCATTGTTTGATATAAGCGGAATATCCAAAGAGACTATCATAACTATTGAAAACAGGTCTGCCGAAGTAAATACATCCTGTAGCGGAATGAACGGGCTCTGGACCTGCTGGGTATTCTTTCTGGTACTTACCTGGATTGAGAAGCGAAAAACCGGCTTGCAATGGGCCGTATATTTTATGCTCATTAACCTGCTGATATACGGGTTTAATCTTTTCCGGATTTGTCTGCTGGTAACTCTGGAAACGGTATTGGTATGGCAGGATGTGGCCAATATGATTCACATACCTCTGGGATTGGCCGGATTTGTTCTTTCCTGCCTGATTACCTGGGGACTCATGATCCTTTTCTGGAAAAAAGAAACCGGAAAAGAAGTGGCTGTCGCCGAAAACAGCTCAATTGCCGGGCTGGGCAGGAGCCAAATGGTATTGACAGGTATTCTTTCAGCCTCCATGCTTTTTACCTCATTTATATTTTCCGAAGAAATCCGGAAAACCGCGCCTGATGCATCCGTATTTCAATGGCCCGATTTGCCGGGCTTTGAAGAAACAGGTCTTTCTGAAGGAGAAAAGATCAGCTTTCTGAAGGAAGGAGCCTATGGGCGCAAATTCAGATTTCACCATCAGGGGCAACAAGGATCCTGCCTGATCGTCTCCGGCAACGGCTGGCGAGGTCACCATCCGCCTGACCTTTGTATTCAGGCAGCAGGTTTTTCTATCGAAAAAGCCGAGACCTATCTGGTAAAACCAGATTTTCCGGTGCAGATGCTGTACCTGAAAGATACTCCCCGGAAAGCATGCTACTGGTTTCAATCCTCCGGAAAAATCACGCAGGACCATGCATCAAGGGTCTGGGATGCGCTAAAAGGCGGCAACCAGGACTGGGTTATGGTTTCGATTATATTTGATAATACGGACAACCGGCTTCCTGCATCTGTTCAACCTGTTCTCCTTGAGCTACAAACAGCCATACAAACACAACTGAATACACACACAAACCAAACACAATGAAAAACCTGCTGACAGCAAATCGCTTTTCCTATGGAATATTCTGGTCCTGGAATATCCTGTATGTGATTTTATTTATCCTGCTCGAGGTAAATACCGGATTTTCCATACGCATTATTGCGGATGGTATTACCGGACTTGCTCCATTGGACTTTACACTGGCTGCGCTGGTTGCTTATTTATTACCTCTTGCCTGCATTCTATTGGCTTTTTCCCGGTTCAGGCACCACCCGCAAAAGCTTATCAGACTCTTTTACGGCGCCGAGGTCCCCTTAACCCTGCTGTGTCTGCTTCGTCTGTTCCTGATCCGGGAAGCCACACCGGGAATCAGCCATCTCTTTTTTTTGCTGGTCGCAGGAATGGGCGGCTATATGTATGGTCTGCTCAGAAATGAGACGGGAAGAGGAAGCAGAGAAGCAATAATTGTCCTGCTGCTGAATACCACGTATCTCATTATCGGGGTTTACGCAGGACTTATTCTGCTGTTTTATCTGCCGCCAGCCATTGTGGGCTTTTTGCAGCTGTTGATTGAGATACCCTTCATCGAAATCTTAACCATCGGGATCCTTGCCCTGATCAGCGGTATATTTATCGTGTATAGCCTCACACTCCTGCTGGGGCTTCCTGTGATGCTGATATATCTGTATATAAGCGAATTTGCAAAATCTTTCAGAATGTACACAGCTGCAATCGGCATAAAAAGGACAAGCCTTGTCTCCGGAAGCTGGCTGATTATGAATGCAGGCCTTTTTTATTTCCTGAACTGGCACCAGCCTCAGATTAACCTATTTGATAAGCTGGACAATATAACCTGGACCAGTACAACAATGTCAGCATTCGCATCTGAAGAGGATGAAATAAAGAAGGGTCTGCTGAACGCCTATCTTTCGCCATACAGATACCTGGGTGAAGAAGAGAACAATCATCATATTGAAGAAATCTACCGGGCCGCTTTCAAGGGCAAAAAAGAACGTTATAATACTCTTCAGACAACTCACAACCTCCTGTTAAAGCCCTTTCTTTATATGGGCAGATCGTTCCGGGAGGACCGGGCAAAGGCGGAAGAATTATATCAGGAGCTTTTTGATGCTCCCATCCAGAAAGCAGAAAAAGAATCTATAAAAAAGGCATTAAAAGCTACCTGGGAAAGAGATGGTGTGGAAGCCGGACTGTTAAACATTGATGACAAGAACGTACATACGATCAGCCAACGCATTACAGTCAGTAAAAAAGGGGAGCTGGCTGAAATCGAGCTTCATGAAACCTATCAGAATAAGACATTCAATCAACAGGAAGTTCTGTATTATTTTAGTCTTCCTGAACATGCCGTCATTACAGGACTTTGGCTAAGTGATGATGATAATGAGAAAAAATATTCCTACAGAGTTTCACCGAGGGGAGCAGCGCAGCAGGTATATAAAAATGAAGTTCAGAGGCGGGTAGACCCTTCTCTCCTTGAGCAGACAGGTCCCGGCCAATACAGACTGAGGGCATTTCCGATTGAACCCAAACGCTTTGATTATACGAACCAAAGACGAACTGAAAAAGAGGGCCCGCTTTTTCATCTCTGGCTGCGCTATCAGATACTGACTGATGAAAACGGGGGCTGGCAACTGCCTGCAGCCGCCCAAAAGAGAAATGTCTACCAGGACAGCAAAACTATTTTTACCATCAATGGGAAAGAAGTAAAAAAGGAATATACAGAGGAGTGGCTGCCCGCTTCAATACCCGCCGGCAGCAAACCGGTTCCCTCTGTACTTGCCGCATCGATAGGTGAGTATGGAACCATTCGGGCTGTACCTCTGCCCAAACAGGAGGTACCCCAAATTCCTGCAGGCAAATCGCTGGCTCTGGTGCTCGACAAATCATACAGTATGAACAAGAATAAAAACAAGCTCGCAGAAAACTGGCACTGGCTGCAAAAGAGCGGTTTGCTTGACAACAATACTGTAGATATGTATAGCGCCGGTTTTAAAAACGAGAAGCTAGCCGCAGAAGGTTTTGAGATTGACAAGGAAGTATTCTTTGGCAATCATACGCTTAATCAGATTCTGCAAAATGCTGATTCCATAAGACTGGATAAAATGTATGATGCCCTGATTGTTCTGACTGATGAGGGTGACTATGAATCCGCCGGAGATGAACAGCCAGCTCCTTTGTTTCCATTCCCGGTATATCTGGTACATACGAATGGCAGGCTGCCTTATGCATACGAAGACAATCTTCTTGAAACGCTTGAACATTCCGGTGGAAGAGCATTTACTCATGTTAAAAATGCTCTTGAGTACATGGCTATAAAAGAAAATTCCGGACAAGAAGGATTTCTTTTCAATGAACATGGTTATTCCTGGTCATACGAGCCGATATCAACGGAAAACGCCGCCGATATAACCGAAATGGCTGCCAGACTCTTTATCAATAAACGTTCATTAAACAGGCTGGAAACGGAAGAGCGTATACCGGCACTAGACCGCATTCACACGCTGGCAAAGACACAAGGGATCGTAACAGCGTTTTCATCGATGATTGTTCTGGTCAATGAGCGGCAGCATCAGGCCCTTGATGAGGCAGAGAATCGGGAAGACCGCTTTGACCGGGAAACGGAAACAGGTAAGGAAAACATAACTTCTCCTTCGTTTTCTCTCTCGGAAGTATCCGGTACGCCCGAGCCGGAAGAATGGGCGCTGCTGATCATAGGAGCGCTGCTGATTTTGTATGGATACAGAAGACATCTGTATGAGATTTTTGTAAAAGCAGTAAGGTAATAGGAAGCCTCAATTAAGGCGAGGTCTGGGAGGATTGCTAAAACTACAGTCGGGCAGAACTCCACTGCCCACTATTTACATATTATTGCTTACCAGATACTTAATATATTCTATATTTAAATTACGAAGGGTAATAAAAAGACAGAAACCTACGAAAAGATGGTAAAGCGAGTGCGATCATATGATGCCAAATCAGGACTGATTTTTCAATTTATCACTGCTTCTATATCACCCCTTCGGGGTTCTGTCTCATTTCTTTTCTATTATTCTTTCACTCCTTCGGAGTTTTATTCATTTGCCCTAAAGTATATCTCTTTTATACTTTGCCGGGGCAACTCTAAACGTTAGATTTTCAGCCGGCAACTTTACGCTCATGTATATCACCTCCTCGGGTTCTGCCACATTTCTATTCTGTCTTTCTATTATTCTTTCACTCCTTCGGAGTTTTTAGTCATTTGCATAAGAGAAGAATATCGCCTTTTTTCTTTTACCAAAACAATCTAACTATTAGACTTCCCCGCCTAAAACTTCATACTCTCTCCCTCGGAGTTTGTTCATCCCAAGCCCGAAGGGCTGGCATATTTATAAACCAATCCATATAGCCAGCTCAACTCCGAAGAGGTGGAATAAAAAACAAAAGCTTATACCTGCATCGCAGGCGACCAGGATCTGATTACCCCAGGTGCGGCATTTCATCACCACTTTTTCCGATCCATACTTCGGGGCATCGCTGCATATCAGCCCCATTGTCCGTCATGGATCGGATGTATCCCGGCATATACACCATTGGTAACATACCGGGCCGACTGATAATCCCAGGCAATACAGATACCATCTTCGAAACAGAATGCCGGAAGCATGATAAGCAACAACAGAAAAATACCAATTGTCTTTACATAGCACACAGTCGGTTATTCATTTGAGGCTGATTGTTCTTCTCTGGTTATTCTACCGTTTTATCATCACCTTCTGACAGAACTCCTGACCTTCGGTATAAATCCTGACGAAATACAAACCATCCGGCAGATCTTCTACCGGAAAGCTTTTCTTCTTTCCAACGTTTCCTTTTTCTTCTTTCAGGATTCGCCCGCTGATATCCAGTATTATTATTCCGGTAATATTCTCTTCTGCTTCCAGCTTCAGTTCCGTACCGGCCGGATTGGGGTATAGCTCAAGAGCAATATCGTTTGTTTCTTTTGCCGTACCGGTGATTATATCTGTCGTGTACAACTGGCTTTGAGGAACGATTTCCAGGAACTGGCTGGGGCTTTCCCAGCTAAACTGAATATTGGCTCCGCCAACCTCTTCGAAGTATTCCAGCCTGATATCGTATTTTCTGCCTGCTTCAAGCTCAATCTGCCCGCTGTAGGTTACATTCCAGTCATCGAGCCACTGGTCTATAATCAGCTGACCATCCACCCAAAGCCGTCTTCCGTTGTCAGAGCGTATGTGAAATGTATACAGCTCGCTGAAGAGAGGTTCGATTTGCCCGGTCCAGCGAACGGAAAACTGGTCATTGGGCACGACAGGGTCCGGAGCGCCACTTCCCCAGTCAAAATCAATGCGTTCATCAATCCGGCTGAGAACAGGGATAGTAAAATCTCTGCCCTGAAAATAGGTTCCGTGCAGTCCGTTGCCTGCCCCGATCAGAGAGACTGGTATTTCCTGCCATACCTCTATTTCAGTAAGGCCTACCGCCGCTCCTCCGTGTACCATCACCACCCGGATCTTTTGGGTAGAAACCGGTGGGAATGCAATAGTATTGCGATCATTGACGGGCTGTTGCGGCGTTCTTATCTGCCCGGGAATATCCACCCACTGATTTCCGTCCCAGGATTGGAGTGTGTAAGAAGCCGGAGTTTTGACACCTCCATTGTCATCATAAAACATCAGATCAATCCGGTTAATGGTCTTGTTGCTGCCAAAATCGAGGGAATACCAATCGCTGGAATCAGGTGATCCGTAACTGGTCCATATACTTTTGGGATTGAAATCAAACCGGATTTTCCCATCAATGGCATCCCACAGGTTGTCATACACAGAGGTGTAAGAGGCTTCCGGCTGGGGAAATCCTGTTCTGTTTATATTGGACGCATAATTTTCCATATTGCTGAACCCGTAATTGTGCGATATATCCGGTTCGGCCATGGGTACCAATACCTTTCCGATAGTCCCCTGACTATGGAGCAGGTTGCCGTCCTGATAAATCTTAAATCCACTTCCCCTTCCATACCTGGAGCCAAACTTATCGTACAGGATGGTCATCAGATGACCGTGGTAAGGGACATTTTCGAGCAGAAAATAATCCCAGATATCCGGCACCAGCGGATTTACCTCAAACACATTATCCTGCCTCGGCCTCACACCAATCAGCCCACTCACAATCAAATCGTTGAAGGTTGAGTGGTTGTAATGCTCGCTGTGATTGGCACCATCGTAGGTCCATACCGGCAGGTCCGGATCGTGGGCTTCCGCCACGTAGGGTCTGCCATCTTTATACTGCGTCAGGGCGTATTTTCTTAGTATATCAACGTACCGGTCTTTGTTCAGGATACCGTGATGCCGGTAGTTGTTCAGCACATTGGCCATAGCCGTCAGCGTCTGCGAAGTGGAAAAAGGCCAGGACATGCCGTTCCAGCGGCAACAGTTCTGGTCCTGGTACCGATACAGGCGATGCGAACGCTCCAGCGTAGTCGGCCCATAGTTCGCATAAAAGCCATTGACACCATCAAACAGGAAATCCCAGGCCGCTATATAGGCTGGGCTGTCTTCCGCGGTATTGGTATACCATGGCACATAACCATATACTTCCCTCGCATCGACAAAGCTTTCTTTGGGATAATACTTGTCGTTTGGAAAATTTCCGTTGCCGGGTATCTCATCCCTGTATTTGTGCTTGAAAAAGTTCGCAGAAGGATCCCATACCCTGGCATGCAGATTTGTTTTGAGATTCTGCGCCCTGGCTTTAAACTCATCGGATACTCCTGTAAAACCCTGCATATCGGCAATTTTTGCGATAGCCAGCGCATCGGCATGCAGGTAGGCATTCAAGGTAGGTCTGTATCCGGGTATTCCCCACAAAGGCTCGGAAGATTGCAGCGAACTGGCAGCCAATTCCATACCATCCCAGATACCTTCACGCCAGTAAAGCCCCATGCTTTCATTGTAATTTCTGTTCCAGGCATGGTAATTATCGATGAGGGGCCGGTACATTTTTTTGATCCAGGCAGTATTTCCATTGACCAGGAAACGGGCAAAATACGCATCCGCTTTCCAGAAACTGTAATCTCTCGATCGGGGTTCTCCGGGACCGGTCGCCCAATAATCGGCCAGGTCGTTCATATACCGCTGGTTTCTGAGCCAGCGGCCTTCATAAAAATGATGTCCGGCCGAACAGGATATGCCTCCGTAAGGCACCTGCCAGGATACATCCTGGCTGAACTCGGTAACGATATAGCCGTGCGTGAGATCGGTATATTTCAGGTTGAGCCTGTATGACCACCAGCGGTAATAGTATACGCGCTGAATATCGGCATCAGGTATTTCCAGAAAAGGGATATTGTCTTTGAACCATTGCCTGTCTTTAAAAGTACCCACAAAATTATCCTGATTCAGGATATTGGTGCCGGTAGGTATTACTTGTGTAGTTCCTGTCTCAGATATGAAAAACGGGAGTAAAAAAATAAGAAAGCATCGACATAGAGATCGTTTCATACGCTTAACTTTAGTGTAGTTTTGAAGCATTTATCACTGGTTATCAGATTATATTACTAAGAATCATGATCAGTTCCGGAATAAGCTATGAGCCCTGACAAAGCATGTCAAACTCCCTGCTCAAAGCTCATAACTTTCAAAAAGCTCCGGACACACCTTATCTTACCAGCTTTTCCAGTCTGACCGTCCGGACGTAAGCCGGAGTAGTTACGGTCATGATATAGAAGCCCGGCGGCAAATGGGCGGTACTGAACGTTGCACTTTCGTCCTTCGATTCAAACAGTATGGTTCCCTGTATGTCGTATAGCCGTATAGTTTGCTTTTCGGATGTTTTTATGTTCAGATGATCACTGAACGGGTTCGGATATACTTCCGGAAGACCTGCTTCGGATAGCATTTCAGTACCGGTAATGACACATTGTTCGGGATCGGTAACAGGTATAAGTCCGGTATTTCCTCCCGCACACTCTCCGCAGGCATCAACAAAGGCGGTTCCGTGCACCTCTTCGTGGCAGTCTTTACAACTTTCGTCCGCTACCTTTCCGGTATTGCCGCCCACGCAGACACCACAACGGTCTCTGTAGGCTGTACCTGCGATATTACCTTCGCAATCGGTTTGTAGTATTTGAAAATTGTCAAATGAAACCTGCGCATTAAACACTCTCAGCCCGGCTTTTCCGCTTATGAAGGGCTTTTTATCGAAATAATCAATCACCGGATTTTCCATATCGCCCAGGTATACTTTGATATGCCCGCCATTGGCGACCACCCGGACCCGGTACCATTGCCCCGGTGTGAGTGCACGTGCATTAAAAGCCAGTCCCTGCCAATCATAATTCTGCTTGCCGAGCTGGATGCCTCCGGCCTGAATCCCGGCGTAGTAGCCCTGATAAAAATCCGTCCCCAGCCTTGGATCGTTATCCGCCAGACCGTTTGCCGGATTTTTTACCCGGAAAATAATACCCGCGTTGCCCGTAGCCGGACACTGTATATCGGCTTCTACCGAATAATCGGACCAGCCGGTATTGCCGATGGCACGTTTACCCCATCCGTTGAGTGAGGCCACACCGCCACTGGTATTCCAGCCACCATCGGAATAATTCCATTGTGGCGAAAAGCCCGAATTAAAATTATCCGCTCTTGCCTGAAAAGGTTCTGCTTCCGCCAGCTCAATGGTATAAAAATCAAATTCGCCGGCTACCGTTTCCAATGTCAGGGTATGATAACCCGCAGGCAGATTCACATCGTGAAGAATAAAAGTTTGCCAGTCGTTCCAGCCTTCAGTAACCGGCAGTTCCACCGGTTCGGTAACCGGAATATTGTCGCACAGGAAACGAACTCTGGTCTTCTCAAAAACTGTAGCATAGCGCAAACCCAGGTGATACGGTCCGGCTCTTTTTACATTGATATTGTATTTGTACCATTCACCGGCACGGTTCCATCCGATGTTGTATCCACCTTCGGGACAGGCCCTGATGTCTGCGTTTTCGTTTCGGTAAGCTCCTCCCGTATTGCCTTCGCTCAGATCATGGTAGCCGACACCTTCTCCCCCGCTGTTGAAATGAACTGCTTCGATAGTACCGGGCACAGGCTTATAAAAATCGAAGATCCCGCTTCCGTTTATATGATTGCTGAAAGCGGTATATCCGAAATCAGCATGGTCGTTGAAGGTGGTGAGGCCAATGCTTCCACCTGCCAGGCCATCTGCCTCTTCCGAGAACTTCATCATGCCGTCCACAAATACATTCAGCCGGCTTCCGTTTTTCTCTATCCGTAAAGCATGCCATTTCTGATAATCCCAGCCGGGGAGCAGCTCAAAGGACCGGGAAAGCTGTACCGCCCCGCCGGCAATAAGCTCTACGTAGAGCCTGTTCTCAAAACTGCTGAACACAGCCCGTCCGTAATTACTTTCATCCCGATAGCTGAACAGCGCGCCGAAACGGGCATTGTCGCCGCCGCGGCTCATTTCTTTCATATTAAACTCCGCTGTATAATCCGGAGCCGAAACGGCTTTTGATACTTGACTAAACCAGCCGGCAGTACCGGTCTGATCCTGCCACATAAGCTCGCGATTGTATATGCCCCAGCTTCCTCCCCCATGACTTGTCCAGTTTTCACCGATCGCATTCCGGTCAAAACGGTCATAGAAAGCCGGTAGAGCGGGAGCCGGTTGTGTCCAGTTGCAGGGGCCGTAAACAAGTAGCTTGTCTCCATTAAACCCATGCGGATCGATATTCAGCGCTCTGATAGGCCCCTTTCCCATATCTCCGTATTTATTGTGGTACGCAATGTACCAGGTATCCAGGTCGGGTCCCTGCACAGTGCCGCTATGGCCCAGCCCATAGAAATCACCTTCCGTATTTAAGACAATCGGCCCCTGATTGGAAGGAGTATAAGGTCCAAGCGGACTGGTAGCGGTGCCATACACTATCCGGTATCCCCGACTGATCACATGATTGCCGGTATAGGTCATATAATACAGGCCATTTCTTTTAAATATGGTCGAGCCCTCCGTCCATTCGTTGAGCGAAGCATTTAAACTTCTCTGCGGACCATCAATCAGCAACGGACTGCTCATGGTACGTCCCAAAATACTCGGATTGCCGGCATAGGTGAAATAAAGTGCCCCGTCATCGTCTATAAAGACGTTTCCGTCAATGGTAAGTCCGAGATTGCCCGTACGCACTACAAAAGGCCCGGTAGGGCTGTCACTCGACAGGATATAATGGCCACGCCCGCCGGGCGATGTATACATGTAAAAAGTTCCGTTGTAATAGATTACCTCCGGTGCGTAAGCGCCTATAGTGATCGGGTCGTTTGTGCACAGTCCTTCGTAATTCCACTGTACCAGATCCCAGCTGCTCCAGACCTTTACGCCGGTCAGATCATCGCGGGTGCTGGCATAGAGCCAGTATTTTCCCTTGTATTTCAGAATATAGGGATCGCCTACACCATATATCTCCCATTCGTCAGGTAGCGTGCGGGGGTTCTTTACGTTCTGAGAAAACGCAGACAAAGCGAACAGGACAAAGCTCCAAAAGATTATGTGTAAGAATGTACGTATCATTATGCTTGGTTTAATTAAACAAGTAGCGTTTCCAGGATCGGCTGCTTATCCAACCGATCGGAAGCAAAACACTTTAACTATTCAAAGATATAGTTGAAGGATTTTTATTGATTTAAAAAATCAGTCAAAGGCTTTTAAAAATCGGTCACCACAACTATCCAATTAAAAATAAACACATTATGATTATCTAATACTGATCCGGAAGCAAACAATACGTAAAGATTCATACTCAAGCACGCAGGCTATTCTCCCCAGGCATAAACAATATATTATTATATATCAACATATTACTTCTACCTTTAACCCAAAAAATATCACCCCTTCGGGGTTTTGCTATATGGCCTTATAATTTCTATATTCCTTGCACTCCTTCGGAGTTGTGATCGGTTTTCATAAAAATGTGATACGGATTTATTTTGACTGCTCAGCTGTAACCTATATCGTCGGCAGCTAGACATTGGCGCTTATGTCCAAAGGGGCGGCTAAGGGATAGCCTAAAACTTTTACCCACACAGAAACTCTGAAGGATCTACTCTGTCACCCCTTCCGGGTTCTGACATATCGCCTTATAATCTTTTCTATATTTCTTGCACTCCTTCGGAGTTGTGATCTATTTTCTGTTCACAGGCTCCACAACATTGTGACAGCACCTGCAGCAAGACTTTTGTACCCAGGTCCAAAGGACCGACGAAAGACATAAAACAATAATTACAAAAAATGAAAATAGAATAAATTGAATATTGTCACCCCTTCGGGGTTTTGGTTATATGGGCATATATATTCTATAATCTTTGCACTCTTTCGGAGTTGTTATCCGATTATACTGGGGTGCATGCACCTTCTTTTGGTTTTACATAGACAGAAGGCCTTTTATAACGTTAGTCTTACAATTTGACAAGCCAAATACCACATATACACCTTAATTTTAACAGTGTCGATTCCAAAGCCCGAAGGGCTGACATAAATTGCCTATTGCCCCTTCGGGAACCTGTGATATGACCTTTCTGCTTTCGCAATCATGATTTTTTGTTTTTAAACTGACTAGTAGTAACTTGCAACAAAAATCTTTAATCAGCTCTCATAATGGATTCAGTACTGATTTCGCAGGGTTGACAAGATCATAACCCAACAAATTCAACCGCATTATCAAACTCCGAAGAGGAAAATAAAACAACAGCTATGGCAGGAACATTTTCACAACTATACATTCAGATTGTATTTGCCGTAAAAGGCCGGCAAAACCTCATAAGCAAACAATGGGGAACCGAATTACATCAATATATTTCAGGAATCATCAAAGCCAAGGAGCAAAAACCCATTATTGTAAATGGAGTAGCCGATCATATTCATTGTTTCGTTGGCCTAAAACCTTCTATGGCCATATCTGATCTGGTCAGAGATATAAAAAATAATTCATCAAAATTCATTAATGACAGGGGACTCATAAAAGGTAAGTTCCGTTGGCAAGAAGGATTTGGGGCATTTTCATATGCGCATTCGCAGATTCCTCAGGTTTATCGTTACATCCTGAATCAGGAAGAGCATCACAGAAAGAAAACGTTTAAGGAAGAATACGTTGATTTCCTGACTAAATTTCAGATTGAACATAAATCCGAATATCTTTTCGACTGGATTGAATAATGTCACCCCTTCGGGGTTCTGCTATATGGCTTTATAATTTCTATATTCCTTGCACTCCTTCGGAGTTATGATCTGTTTTCCGATCGCAGATTTCTTTTTTAATTTATACAGCACCGTAGACACTCGACCTACAATAAGACTATTGGATTCAGAGGCCGAAAACTGACAAGATCTTTAAAAATAATTATAACAAATTGCATCTCCCCCTTCGGGGACTCTACATGGCCATACATGTTCCACATTCCTTGCACTCCTTCGGAGTTATGATCTGTTTTCCAATCGCAGATTTCTTTTTAAATTCATACAGCACCGTAGACACTCGACCTACAGCTGGTATGACGATTATATCCATAATCATATCATTCCTTCGGAATTTATAATCCTTGCACTCCTTCGGAGTTTTTATCCGGTTATACTGGAGCGCAATGCGCCTTCTTTTGGTTTTATCTGGACAAAAGTCTTTATAACGCTAGTCTTACAGTTTGACAAACCCAATAAGACATCATTTAATATATATCCATTTTGGCAAGGTCGGTTCCAAGCCCGAAGGGCTGGCAGACATATAGCTCAAATAATTTTAACAACATCAGAATCCCGAAGGGGTGACATAAAAGCATTTATAAATATCAAAATCAATACATTATTTCATCATATACGGATTTGTAACAATAAAAATGCTCAACCAAGGATCCAAACTCTGGACAAACCAGATAACACGTCATTCAGATATACACTTTGCCAGGAGCGGCTCCAAAGCCCGAAGGGCTGGCAGACGTATAGCTCAAATAATTTTTAACAGCATCGGAACCCCGAAGGGGTGACATAGCCCCCCATGACAAGTATCTTTTCCCAATACATTCTGTGGGATTTAGCGTACAAGAAGCCCCTGTCAATGAGCTGACAATGTGCCTGCTGACTTTCAATCACAATTGTCAGCTCTTGACATATTATTTATCAACGCAATATCAATATGAAACATTACCGGACAATCAGCTTCCTGACAACCGGCTCCCCTCCTGTATTCAGATGAATGAAGTAAACACCTGCCTGTTCAGGAGCGCTTATCAATAGATTCTCATTGCCATTGAGGAAACCTGTCTGCATTATTTTTCCGTCAAAAGAGTACAGGCTGAAACTAACCGGTGCTGAAAATGCCGGAAACTGCATTCGGACCTGCCCGCCACCAACGACCGGATTCGGATACGGTTCGGATACAAAAACATCCGAAGCCGCCCATGCAGAAGTCACAACTGAGGCCGGATACAAATGCTGCTGAGGGATGACCTCTCTGTCTTGCCCCGGACTTTCCCATTCCAGCGCAATATTAGCCCCGCCCTGATGTTCAAAATATTCCAGCACAATATCATACTTCTCCCGTGCCTGAAGCGTACTATTTCCTTTATATTCCACATCCCAGTTGTCAATCCAGCCATCGATGATCAGCTCTCCGTTTATCCATAGCCTGCGACCATTATCGGAATTGATGTAAAACGTATATTCGCCGCTGTATGCCGGCTCTATCTGTCCCGACCAGCGAACCGAAAACTGATCATTCTGCACTTGCGGAGCAGGCGATCCGGTTTGCCAGTTGAAGCTGATTTGGGAATCTGTTCTTTCCAATACCCGTTCCTGAAAATTCATACCGTTGAAGTATTCCCCGCTAAGACCTACACCGTCAAAAGGTTGTGCTTCGACGGGAGTAAAGATCCATTTCTGATTATTTCCTCCCAGATAATCCCACTGTACAACCCGGGCGCCATCCGCCTGACTTACGCCATATACGTCCATCGCACGTCCGGTATGCCGTGAAGCAATCCGGTACTGATTGTTGCCCTCCGGAAAAATATGCCATTGCTGTGCTCTTTCACCGGTATATCGTTGCTGTACCAGCGATATGCCATTAAAGGTTTTTCCCTCACTAAGCGCCATAGTCATGCCGGTTTCTAATGAAGTAATACGGTAGTTGCCGTTGCCCAGATTGCGCAGCTGCCATTGCTGGTCACGGTTGCCCCGGTAGGGGTTCTGTATCAGGGTATCATTGCCGGCTTTCAGGGAAAGCGCTTTGCTGGAATGAACAGCAGAAATGGTATACACACCATCCGGCAAGCCGGCGTCAAGAATGACTTCACTGTCTTTCCAGCGATCCCGCTGATAATTTTTCAGGAAGGAGAAATGGCCGACATAATCGGTCACTTCGGGTGTACCCGGAATCCGGGGCACCAGTCCCTTCATAAAATCCCAATACCAGCCACGCCAGTCATGCGAACCATGTGTGGTAGCCGTATATCCGTGCGCTTCTGCCCCATGCAAATATCCTTCTACATAAATGCCACTGGTCTGCTCAATACCATGCAGCCATTCATGGGTATATCCTTCGCCTATAAAGCGTTGGGGCTGGTTGCGGAACGTATGACGGGAACCATTGGTAATAGCCATATACCCACGACTTCCCCACAGGCAACAGGGACGGTTCTCAACAACGGATCCATCGGGTCTGAAAACAGAGTAAAATAATAAAACGGCATCGTATTGATCCGCCAGGTAAGAAATTCCGGCCTCTCTCAGATAAACACCGGCATCGGGCCAGTTTTCGGGATTACCGCCTCTGTTTAACGTAGTACTCTCCACAATGGGAAACACATCAATATCCCAGTCCAGCATCCCATAGGTAGAGGGGAGTACATCTTCCGCGCTGGCGCGTCTGGCCGTTACCTCAGCCATGACCAGATCGCTGTCTTCCAGATAGGCCATTTCTCCACCATGGCTGGTCCAGCGGGGAGCCACAATGACCATCCTGAACGAACGCCGGGGTACCGGATGCAGGTTGTTCAGGTCAATGGTCATGTTGGAAGTCAGATTAATGATCTTCTGAAAATAGCCATCGTTATTGCCTATCCCGATACGGGTATTCCCCATAGGAACGGATATGGTAGCCGGAGCCTGCCGGCCGGTATAGATTTCATTGACATACAGATTTCCGGCAGGCCCGCTGACGGTAAGCGATACATTCTGGGCATCCGCCCGATAGCTGATTGCCATTAAGAATAAAAGTATACATTTCCACATGGTCGTTTTGATTTTAGCTATTTCAGTAAATTATCGAAGAATCATAATGGGAGATGAAAGCGTAAAAGCTCAATGTTTGTCCGGCAAACCTTAAACATTGAGCTTTTAACATTAAGCTTCTCCTATCGTTTCTCAATTTTGAATACCTGCATCCTGTCTGGTGCAGTAGCTTTCAGCAGATATACCCCCGGCTTTAGCTCCGAAAGATCCATGGCTTCTCCCGTCACTATCTTCTCCTTCAGGATCCGGCCGTTCAGATCCATAATCTGTACAGAAAGCGCTTCTGTCGAGTGTACAAAAAGCGCATCATGAAACGGGACAGGATATACCTTGATTTCCTGATTGTCCGCAACTCCATAGAATCCCGTAATTACACAATCGGCTTTGGAAAGCATCGGCTCTGTACCCGTATTTCCTCCTGCACACTGACCGCAGGAATCAATAAAGGCCAGACCGTATTCCACACCATCGCAGTCTGTGGCCGGGATGGCCTCGATCCAGTTGACATTGTACAGCGCATGTACCGTACCCGAGTAGTCCAGACGCCAGGTCTGAAAGCCTTCCTTCAGCTGTACGTTCGTGCTCACGGTAGTCCAGCTCTGCCAGCCACCTGTGCCCGATACTGCAACAGTACCCAGCGGCTTTCCGTCGGAACGTAGCGTAAGCGTACCACCCGTAGTAGCGCTGGCTACCCGGAAACGGACTTCATACGTACCGGACCGCTCTGCAAATACCTTGTACTCCGTCCATTCATTTCTATTGATATCCATCACATTACGGCCGCCACCTATATCGGTAGTCGGTTCCGTACCTATGCCCAGGTGGGCGCTGTAGTCTTCGGCTTCAAACCGGCCGGGAACCCTATGTGGCAGCATATCCATGTCTGTGCCCAGAAAGTCAAAGCGCCATTGCTGATTGTGCGTATTCAGGTAATCCCACTGGATGATGCTGGCCTCATCGTTCATACTTCCCCCTGCTACATCCAGCGCCTTGCCGCTCTTATGATTCAGCACTTTGAAATAGCCATTGCCCGCATCGATAATCGCCCATTGCTGGTTGTCGCCGCCCCAGTATCCCCAGAGGCCAACCTGATCGCCGTTACCAAGCCCCGCCCCCAGGATCTCGATTGACTGATTACTCCCCAGAGGCTGTATAGAATAAACACCTTTGGTCTTTCGTATCCTGAAATACTGGGTCGGACTGTCATTGAAGGTATTCTGCATCAGGGTGCTTCCGTTTGCTACAGCACCTCTTACTTCCAGCGCCTTGCCGGACCGCCTGGACAGGATACGGTAGATGCCGCCATCCACCAGATCCGCATCTGTCGCGGGACGCCCCTCTCTGCCATAGGGGCTTACCACATCTACATAGTCAATCTCGGTAAAATTGGAGTGCGCCTCGATACGAACTCTGTTTTCTCCCTTATTTAATTTCACATAGGCATCTGTTACATTGGCCGAAAACACACCCCAGGGACCGGTATCGGAATGTTCCAATAATCCTACATAGCGGTCATTGACTATGATCTTGTGCTGCGCGAAAGCTCCGGCATTGGCATAGCTGATCCGAAGGATATGCTCGCCGGTATAATCTGCCATAATGTTGGGAAACTCGATGTAGCTCGTGCCGGGATTATTAATCCAGCCGACATAGGAACCACCGGATGCGGTTGCCGAGCTGACAATACGGGCATCGGAGATGATCGCGGCCTCGGCCTCATACCGCATCGGAGACACATAGTTTTCCAGTTCGGTAATAATGATATCATCGATGCTGCACCACCGGGACCCGGCATCACTGGGCGGGGCGTGAAGCCCCACATCCAGAGACGTATTGGCGGAGCCCATGGTCACGTACAGATAGACAAAAGGGAAGGGAGAAAACCCGTTTTGTATGGAGGCGAACTGGTACGGTCCCCCATAGTTTTCGGCGTACAGACGGGCGACACGCCCGCCGGTATTTATTCTCCCTTCGATTTTGTAGGTAGCTCCTGGCTTCAGACCGGTAATGGTCTGGTACAGCTTCGCCTCTGCCGTATGTGAGGGAATCAGGATCGTGCCTTTACGCTTTCCGGTAGCTGCCCAGCAGGCCTGGGTATTGTCGTTGCACTGACGCTCGTTCCAGATGCTGCTTTCACCACCGGATCGCCATACTTTCCAGCCCGACAAATCGCCGGCTTCAAAATCCCAGTTAGGACTGCTGATCTGAGGTACAGTACCGGACTGGGTTGAAATGATGTATTCATCCCCTGTTACCACACCACCGCATGCACGGATTGTCATTTCCGCGTTTTGCTGAAACATGTCTACCAGCTCATCGTACCGCCATTGCAGCTTCCAGTCTTTTTTGATGCTGAACGCATGTACCACGTCATTGATCCAGATACCATTGCCATTTGCCCAGATATCGTCCTTGAATTTCTGCGGTGTACCGGCCATACCTTTCAGAATGCCCATGATACCACACACCGCAGAAGCCGTACAGTCACCGTCACCACCGGCCAGACTGGCGATCTTCAGCACCTCCATATAGTCATTGTTTCCATACAGAATGGACAAAAAGCCCGTACCGTTATTCACATCCGATATTTCCATCACCTTGTCATAGCCTACTGCAAAAGGTCCGCTCCAGTGCTGTGTCCACAGCTCCCGCACAGCAGCACGCCAGTCGTTGGGATATTTCTGATGAAGCATTTTGCAGATAGCGTACATCTGACGGGGACGGCAGTTGCCGGGCAGCATGCCCAGGGCTTTTTCCACCACTACCCGTGAATCGGTCTCAAAAAAGGCGATGGCATGCGCCGCCGCCCAGTAGTAGCCCCATTGTACATTCTCCCCTTCACCCGTAATGGACGAAAGCTTTTCGGTAAATTCTACCGCTTTGTTGGGCATACCCGGAAAAGCGGCTCCCATCATTTCATGTTCGATATAACATTCCGGCAACCAGTGACTGTGGTTGCCATGATCCCGATGCCCGCATTGCGGAGCCATCAGATCCTTGTCCCGCATTACTTCAATAGCCGCTCCGCCACCGCCGAAATCGCTGACCCGGTAATGCATCCAGGAGCTTTTGATGTCTTCGTAGGTAATGGTAAGACCAAACTTGTTGAGCAGGTACTGATTGAAGAAATCAATATGCTGGTCGTCGTCCGAATTGATACGACCGGGGCCCGCAATCCATGGCGGATAATTGTATTCGTCTCTGGGGCTGTTGCCAAGGGTACCACCCATCAGCACAAACCAGTCATCGGGAAGGGCAAGCAAAGGTCTGCCGGGTTGTTTGCGGGTAGCGCCCGGCTGAAAATACCCATTGGGCGTATTGTATTCATGAAGAAACTCGTACCCCGTCAGTGTACCGCCAAGGCTGCCGATAATCATTGCCAGGGTCTTGTCTCTGAATTCTGCTTTGGAAATGGTACGGGTCTGCGCCCGGCTTTGCTGACTTATGACAACCAGACAGAGCATCAGTCCGAAAATAATCCGGGACATTGAGTAGTGCTGTTTCATAGTTGGGTGATTATCATGGTTTCGTTTTTTACTGCTTAAGTTTTCAGGATATGTCCATCCTGCATTACACAGGATGGACACGTTAAAAAAACAGGGGTTAGCGCTTTATGATCAATCGGGTATCGACACGATCATCTTTTGAGATTTTCAGCATATACAGGCCCGGATTGACAGCCGGCTGCAAACTGCCACCGGCCGGCATGTCCTGCTCGAAGATGATCCGGCCGTCAGGAGCTATAAGCTGTACACGAACACTTTCTGCGCACTCGACAAATAAAGTCTGGTCAAAAGGATTGGGATAAACACTTACACCGGAAAGCTGTGTGCTGCCCGCTGTGGATGTAATGGTTTCCGGATAGTGGATATACCGGGGCTTCAGCACTTCATTCTGCCAGTGAGAAAGCACCGCAGACTCTTTCTGCACTCTCGAATCACCCCACTGATCGCTCCAGTAATGCGCCGACCAGTTGCTGTTGATATACACCAGCGCTTTTACATCATAGGTATGGATAATATTGAATAATTTGTCCAGGTAGCCGTTTATGTGCGCCGCATCAGCCTGAGCAGTCAGATGCGACTGTGCCGCTGCCTCCGCGATGATAATCGGCTTCTTAATCACATCTCTGGCCCAGTTCAGGCTCTGCCGCACATTGTCATCCATTTCCTGAGACGCCGGACAATTCTCAAAAGGCGGGTTCGCCCCTTCCCAGGTAGGCCAGCATACATCGTGATTAAAGAGTGAAATAGCATAATAATCTACATAGTCATCACCCGGATAGAGGTGTATCGCATCGTTGATACCACGAACAGGGTGAAAGACAAAACGGGCATTTTCCACCTGATTGACAACCCTGATCCGGTGTGCGATGTAGTTGTAGGCATTGCGGTAGGCCATCAGGTCAAACTCTTCTATCTCATCAGCCCGTTCGAGCGGATTGATACCCATAGAGGTATATTTGTTCAGGATTTCTATAAACTCCGTCGTTGTTTTGTTGGCAAACATATTCAGGCTTACTTCATAGCATATCCGCACAAAAAAACGGATAGAAGGTCTGCTTTTCATACTGGCCGCAATGGCATCGATCTGTGCATCCCAGACGCCTGAAGTAATGTCCAGACAGGCCTGATAGACTCCGTCGGGGCCACTATAGCCACCCGCGCCCGGATTGTCTTTGATGCTGATAGCCAGCTGTGCATAGGCATCGGGATAGTACGTTTCGATATAGTCCAGAAAAGCCTCATCACTGGCATCATCGCCCTGATTGATGGTACCGGAGTACAGCTCGGCATAATGCGACGAGCCGGCAGGCGCTTTGTCCATGGCCTCCACATAGTCCATATATTCGTCGGTAAATGTCTGTCCGATCATAAGGAGTGTTTTTCCATCAGGTATGTCAAACCCTTCCACAACCACCGGCGGAGTGCCGGGACCGGTTGGTTCTTCCGGATCTACCGGTGTTTCCGGCAGCGTGATTTCTCCGCTCAGCAGCGCAAAGAGACTATCCGAACCATGCAGCCAGAAATCCGAGCTGATTTCATTGAGCCATTTGCCCCGAATATCAGGATTGACCTCTACCCTGCTGTCGCCCCAGTACCCTTCGTTATAAGGCGGCGCCCATTTGGCCTGGCTGTCCCAATCGGCATTGATATAGGATACAATCCGGACCACATCACTATTGTCGTGGATGTAGTCAAAAAAGGGTTTGAACCATTCGTCCCATATCTGTTGAGGTGTTTTACTGACAGGATTGCTGCCCGGCGCTCCTCCCAGCATGGTATTAATATAGCGGTAGTTCAACGCATCCAGGTCATATCCCTGTGGCGCCGATTCGCAAAGCATAACGGGCTTATGACGGGTACGGGCCAGATCCAATACTTCATCTGTCAGCGAATACTGCAAGGGCGTGCTCAGAAACCAGGAATATCCCAGATAATCCACATAATCGTCACCGGGATACCAGTCTTCAATATTTTCATGATACCCCTCGATAATATCATCGACCGGAGAGGTACATGCCTGCAATACCATCATCGTATTGGGCGCCTGCGGACGGATCACATCCACAATATGCCTGTAGGCATTTTTAAAGTTTTCGCTGTTGGCATAACCGATGTTCCAGTTGCCGTCGAATTCGTAACCGATGCGGAGAAAAACAGGCTTATCAATGTCCTTCAGAAATTTCGCGAGACGGTTGATCTCCGTATCATAAACGCCGTTGGCGATTTGAGTAAGTCCGCCGGGAAAGAACTCTTCTGTCATATAAAGGCCGATTGACAAGGTAGAATTGGGATAGCCCAATGCCGCATTGCGTGTATTCAGAGGCCCTGCTCCCCAGTCTATATCCGGCGCAGGACTGCCGTCAGGATGTTCGCCAAGACCGCCGTAAGGGAAGTAGGCATCCGGGTTTGCCACATCGTACAGGCTCATATATGAGGTGATCCCACCCGGCTCGGGGAAAAAACCGGAAGCATGATAATCGTAAACGGATTTGAGATCCTGTCCTATAATAAGAAGCGTTTTTCCTGCCGGAGGCAGGTATTTCTGTCCGTATGCCATATGTATCGAAAAAATCAGGGATACAGATAACAGAAAGAAACGGACCAGAACGCGTATGTAATCGTGTAGAAGTAGTCTGTGGGTCATATCGTTGATTTTTTTTAACTATTCAAAGATATAATTGAATATTCCTACCCGATTTTAAAAATCGTTCAAAGACTTTCAAAAATCATTCACCATATATAATCACATAAAAATCAACAAATTAATTCATTAAATTATTCCCATTAATCGTATATCATTGCAAAAACCTCCGATACTATCGGCCACAGATTACAGAGGGGATAATATAATGCGTCAAAAAAATATTCTATTGTCTGAAATAGGATACAAACCACCATTTGATTTATATCTTATTGATAATTAGATTTGAATATTACTATTTTTTTATTCAATGAGCTTACATGAAGTACATATTATTATTTCCAGTCAACTGACAGGAGATACTTATCTGGCCCGATCTTATCCTGATGATGATTTTGATAACAACGGAAAAAAAGAGCTATACAAAACACCCGTATACAAAGTTTTTATTGAAGGTCGTTCATCCAGAAAAGAGTGGAAAGCCTTACGATTTATGCCATATTATAACGACCCGAAAGCACCATCCGGCAACTATAAAACCAAAGGCTGGGCTAACTCCGGTAAATGGCAGGTTCCTAAAAAACGTGTAACGCTTTATGATCCTTTTTATTCTCCCCATAACACATTTTCACCTTATAGCGGGGCAATTCAGATAGAAGGCAACTTTCTGATACATGCAGGCCCCTTGAGTATTCATGATAGCGGTTGGGGAGCCGCAGGCTGTGTGGAAATTATCGGCGACTTTGGCAAGTTTAAAGAAGATATCAAAAATCTTTCCGGCTCATTAAAGAAAACAGCCTCTGATGCCATCACCGAGCTTGTCAGAAACGGAAAACTGTTTTTACAGGTCGATTATGCGTATCCTCCTGATTTGAAAAAAAACTTCTCTCATGAATATTAAAAAGAAAGCGCTTACCATTCCTGGCACCTTAGCCGTATTATTCTGTTTTTATGCCTGCGATACAGACAACAAAAATCATGGAACTACAATTATCCCGGCAGAAGCAGATAAAGAAACGAAAATCAATGATTCAGTACGAACTATATTCTGCCTGGAAAATAATACAATCAGCTTAGAAAAAGGCGATACGGGAGATGTTCAGTTTGATAAAAAATTTATAGAACAATCGTTACAGAGCAAGGTAGCAGACATCAACAATACACCGTATTGTGCAGAAACCGGTCTCATTCGTACCGGGACACAGTCCATCGACAGCCTTAGACAGCTTGATTTTTTTTATTACATACTTTCCGGCTTCTCTGATAGTGAGTCTCTGAAAAGTTATGCGGATAAAATCAAGGCCAGTCAATACGATCGTGTCACTCCTGTTACCCAGGCTCCTTATACAAACTATCATTTTGTCGTCAATGATAAGCTGGTTCTTCTGAGCCACTACGGACTGGACAATTATTATCCGGAGTACGATATAAGCTTATATATAGAGTACACCCGAAGCAGGCTGAAATAATACTATTTGGATCAGATGTCCAAAAGAAAACGGCTGATTTTACGATACACCATTCCCAATCCAGGGCCAGGCAGGGATCCGGGTTAATTCCGGGACATTGCCAGCATTTGAAGCAACTTACTTTTGAGCTATAAAAAAATAATTCGGGAAGTTCATAAAAATCCTCGATCAGATAGCTCAGCTCTACATACATCAATCATGTTTTAATGTATTTTTGCGGTATATATAAATTCCGGATAGTAAAATAAAAGGTATGGAGGAGATAGCACCTACAAGTTTTAAAAGAGAAATAAGGCCGAAGGATCATCATAAGTACGTACATGTCGTCGAACATGTGCAGGTTCCATCTCCTGAAAACTATATTGCCGATTTATTAAAATACCATCCTGAAGCCGATTATGATGAAGCATTAGGGCGTATCCGGATCCAGTCGGATATGATTAATACCATTTTCAGGTATATAAAGCCGGAAGAAGGTTGCTATGTGTTCAATTTTGACAGTTACAGTCCAATCGATGTGCATTATCAATATTGTGCTAATCCGGATACCGATTTTTATTCTATTGCCCTGAATTTTATCGAAGAGCGAAGTAAATTTCCGCTTTATTACAGTACTCCCACCGAATCGCTCGCCACAAACAATCTTGGCCATTTATTTAACAATCTTTTTAATGGGGATCTCTACATTAAAGCCCATCAGAAAGCATTTGGTATCCGAATAGAATTAGACAGAAACTGGATCCGGAATAATATTGACGAAAACATGCTTCCTCCTAAGTCGGAGCTAAGCGCCGTATTGAAAAAACAAAAAGAGAACTGCTTCCTGCTTGATGTAGTAAAATACCGGACAATCGTACAGGAGATAAAAGAGTTGTTGGAAACCCCGGATAATGCACTACGAACATTACAGGTAAAAAACCTCTGTTCTTCGCTTATTGCGGATTTCTTTACAGACATTTTAAAAAAGGAATCACCTGCCGGTACCATCGCAACTACCTCGGGTGGTGAACTGGAGAAAGCATTACTAATCATAAACGAGTGTGCCGACGGAGATTTTCCGGGCATCGAACAGCTGGCTGCCGCATGCAATCTTTCTCCGAGAACATTTATAGCCCGCTTCAAAACCATTTTTCATGACAGTCCGCACAATTATTACAAAAAGATGAAGATGGAGCATGCCTGTGCCGAGCTAAAAATGGGAACTTCTGTAAAAACTGCCGCATATAAAGCGGGTTATAAGAATACGGCTTCTTTTTGCCGCGCGTTTAAACAGATTTATGGAGAAAGCCCCGTTTCTTATCTGAAACACAATCATAAGAGCCTTTAAAAACATAGGTCCCGATAGATTCCCCGCATTCAATAGCATGGCATGCAATGCATTGATCTGCATATAGCAGCCAGCTTTTGCATTATCGGTATATAATTCTTCAATATCGGTATGTGGTTTTGGTCTAATTTTGTCCTTCAAAGAACTCCTTATAAAAGCCTTCGCGCAAGCCCGGAAGGAATAGTAGCACATCGACAATTAACCAAAACAATGAATAAATCTTTACTTCTTTATGTAAGGTTTTTGGCAACCGCAATAATCTTCCCGTTAAGCTTTTGGGCAACAGCCCAGACTCCCGATGCCAGTGGTATAGTGTATGTAACCACTACCGGTACAGGTAATGGCAGCAGCTGGGCAAGCGCTACTGATAATCTGCAAGGTGCTATTAATGCCACAGGAGCACAGAAAGTATTCGTGGCGACAGGAAACTACAATGTAGGCAGCTCGTCATTCATTATGAAAAACGGTGTGGAAATATACGGCGGTTTTGATCCGGACAATGGAATTAAAACATTGAACGATGCCCGCATTTTGCCCAACAAGGGAATGGGGGACGGCTCGGTGCTGGACGGAAAAAATACGAGACCCGTAATCTGGAACGATAACAACGGGCTTACCAATAACGCTTTGTTAGACGGTTTTACCATTAGAAATGGTTATGCCGGCAATGGTGGCGGAATTTATAACAACCAGGTTTCGCCGGTTTTCAATAACCTGGTAGTTAAAGATAATGATGCAACAAGTTACGGAGGCGGAATTTACAACAACTATTCAAATGCTGTTTTTACCGATGTAATTATTAAAGATAATGTAGCCAATAGTTATGGAGGTGGAATATATAATGATAAATCAGCAACTACATGGAATGATGTAACAATAGAAGGAAACCGTTCAAACACTTCTTCTGGGGGCGGAGTGTATGATGAGGGTGAAGTGGATTATTATGAAAACAGTCTCTATAATTCTACCTATAACCGCGTTACCATTAAAAACAATATAGCAGCACATGGTGGCGGAATTTATAGCAGCAACAATAGCTCTGTTTATACAGATGTAATCATACAGGATAACGAAAGCGACAGTTATGGCGGCGGCTTTTATAACAACACCTACAGTAGCCCGGTACTTACCAATGTACATATAACGGGAAATAAAACATCTTATGACGGAGGTGGCTTTTATAACAGCAACCGCTCTAAACGAAAATATCCCATATTAACCAATGTATTGATAGCAGATAACACAGCAGGAGGAAGCGGGGGCGGTTATTATGAATTCAGCAGAGAAGCAGTATTTACCAGTTTAACCAACCTTACCATTGTAAATAATTCTCCCAATGCTCTCCATGTTGCCGGTGGCTGGATAAAACTGACCAATAGTATTGTTTTTGGAGATATAATAGAGGATGATTATGATGATGTCAAACTTGAATACCAATATTCGCTCATCCAAAACAGAACCGATACAGACAACGGCAATATCGATGCCACCAACATTACCGCTACTAATATTTTCAACAATCCTTCGGCAGGAGATTATAACCTGAAAAAAAAGTCTCCGGCTGTTGATGCAGGGAACAACACGTTGTTTCCGGGATTGGATGCCAATACCCCAGATCTGGCAGGCAACCCGAGGGTTTATGACTATGCCAACGACGGCATAATAGATTTAGGAGTCTACGAAAGCACTTACACAAGACTTGTTAAGCCCGATGCCAACGGAATTATCTACGTTCGGGAAGGTTTTACCGGAAATGGTAAAAGTTGGGAAAAAGCCACCGGCGAGTTACAGGATGCTATTAATGCAGCAGGAGTGCAGAAAGTATTTGTAGCTATTGGTAACTATAATACTATAGATCATAGCTTTATCATGAAAAATGGTGTGGCCATCTATGGCGGTTTCGATCCGGATAATAACATCAAAACACTGAACGATGCCCGTATTCTTCCCAATAAAGGAACTGCGGAAGGTTCTGTTCTGAACGGACAAAACACAAGACCCGTAATCTGGAACGTTTTTGATGCCAATACCACAATGAACAATACCGCCGTACTGGATGGCTTTACCGTTACAAATGGCAAGTATGCAGGCGCCGGTGCGGGAATACGAAATATCTATGCCTCGCCAACACTTAACAACCTTGTTGTTAAAACAAATGAAACCACCTTTACGGGCAATGGTGCAGGAATTTATTTAGATCATTCATCTCCTGTAATCAGCAATACCCAAATCATTGGGAATACCTCGACTTTTCAGGGTGGTGGTATATGGAGTGGTAATTATTCAAGTCCTGTATTAACCAATGTACAAATATCGGAAAACAAAGCTTCCTATCAGGCTGGTGCTTTTTATAACGACGTCAACAGTACGGCTGTATTAACCAATGTAAGCATTACGGATAACACCGTAAGCTGGACGACCGACGCATCAGGCGGAATTTATACTAGTGGCTCACTAAAACTAACCAACGTAACATTTGCAGGAAATAAGGATGTTGCCCTATATGTAAATGACGGAACCCCTCAGATTAATAATTCAATTATATATGGCAGAATAGCCGGAACGGGATCTTACGTAGCCCGATATTCTCTTATCCAAAACAGTACCGATACAGACAATGGGAATATCGATGCCACCAATATGGCTGATACTGATATTTTCAATGATCCTTCTGCAGGAGATTATAGCCTGAAAAAGAATGCTCCGGCAATTAATGCCGGAAGCAACAGCTTGTTTGAAGACCTGAGCGAAAACACCAAAGATGTAGCAGGCAATGCAAGGATTTATAATTTTAACAATGGGGGAATAATAGATTTAGGAGCATACGAAAGCAACTACAACTCACCTCTTGCTCCTGATGCTGGCGGAATTATCTACGTAGGACAAGAGGCCACAGGAACAGGTAGCGGGAAGAACTGGGCAAACGCCACGAATGATTTGCACAATGCCATTCACACAACAGATGTGCAGCAAGTTTTTGTCGCCATTGGCAACTACAACGTAGGCGATCATAGCTTCATAATGAAAAACGATGTGGAAATCTATGGCGGTTTCAACCCGGACAACAACATCCAAACATTGAATGACGACCGTATCCTGCCCAACAAAGAAATGGGAGACGGTTCTGTGCTGAACGGACAAAACACCCGTGCTGTGATCTACAACAATAACAACGGACTAAACAATACCGCTTTGCTGGATGGTTTTACCCTGACAAACGGAAATGGTAATAATGGTGGAGCACTGTATAACTACAATGTATCGCCAACCTTTAATAATTTGCTTATTAAAAATAATACAGCAACTACTGGCGGCGGAGGTATATACAATGTGAATGCTCCTGTCAGAATAAGCAATTCCGTTATAAAAAATAACACCGCTCTTTATGGAGGAGGAATCAGAAACAATGGTTCGGCTTCAGTGCTTACCAATGTGAGCATTATAGAGAACTCGGCTACTATGGCTACCGCAGGAGCAGGCGGTGGCGGGGTTTTCAACGAAAATTCCGCACTTATATTAACCAATGTTCTTATCGCCGATAATAGCACCAATTTCCAGGGAGGAGGTTTTAGAAATTTATCGGGTAATCCGGTATTTACCAATGTAACCTTTGCCAATAACACGGCAGATGTAAATTATAATGCAATGGATATTCAGGGAGGAATACCGGAGCTGAACAATTCTATTGTATTTGGAACAATTTCAGGAACATACAACCCAAAATCTTCTTTAATACAGAACAACACCGATTTTACCAACGGAAATATTGATGCCACCAATATCACGGCCGAAGCTATTTTTACTGATGCAGCCAATGGAGATTATACCTTGTTGGAGAACTCGCCTGTCATCGACGCAGGAAACAATACATTGTATACGGGATTAGATGCCAACACCACAGATTTAGCGGGCAATGCAAGGTTATATGGTGCAACTATTGATTTAGGTGCCTATGAATATCAATCCGTAATCACTGCATATATGACAGGTACCGATCTGAACAACCGGATCGTACTCTACCCCAATCCTGCTCGTGAGCATGTTACTATCAGCGGATTGTCGGGCGATGAAACTATTTATTTCTACGATGCAACAGGCAGCATGATGAAACAGGTAAAATGCAACGGTCAGCAAATCAACATCAGTCTTGACAACCTCAACCAGGGCATTTACCATATTGAAATCGTTTCAGATAACGGCAACAGAACCGTGAGAAAGTTGATGAAGCCATAGTATTCCGGACTAAATTCAACCCGAATTTCCCAATGCTAAATTCGGGTTGAATAATCTTTTTTTCATTCGTATAGTCCAGTCTTCTATCTATACTCTTTATTTATATACCCTTAATACGCACAGATATTACTGACCAAATAAATCAAAAAAATGCATCAGTCTTTACTTCTTTATCTTAGGTTTTCAGTAACCATTATGGTCTTGCCATTAAGTTTTCTTGCCAGTGCTCAAATCACCCCGACAGGTGGCATTGTTTACGTAACACAAGGCGGCACAGGCAATGGCAGCAGTTGGGGAAGCGCCACTGCCGATTTGCAGGGCGCAATTAATGCCAATGGCGTTACCAAAGTTTTTGTAGCCATAGGCAATTATGACGTGCCATCGCCCAATAGTTTTGTGATGAAAAGCGGCGTGGCCATATACGGTGGCTTCGACCCGGACAATAATATCAAAACACTGGACGATGCCCGTATTTTGCCCAACAAAGAAATGGGCGATGGCTCGGTACTGAATGGCAAAAACGAAAGAACCGTTGTCTGGAACGACAATAATGCGATTAATCCGCTTACAGCCCCTGCCATATTGGACGGCTTTACCATTACCAACGGCTACACTACCGAATTTGGCGGAGGGATTTACAACTATAATGTAACCCCCACATTCAACAATCTGGTTATTCGCGATAATACTGCCGAAAGAGGCGGTGGCGGAATGGTGAATTATATGAGTGCCATTACACTGAGCAATTCCATTATCAGGAATAATAAAGTAACTGTTACCGGAGCAGCCGGTGGCGCTATGCAAAATGCCGGTACCAATGCTATTTGGGGAGGCTCAATCAACATCAGCAATACAACACTAAGAAGAAATTTCGCTCCGGAAATGTATGATGCAGGCATTGGTATTATTTACAGTAACGGTGCAGAGGTTAACCTTACCAATGTACTCATCCCCTGGGGCAATGTCGGTACTTTTGGCGTGGTACAAACAGGCGGAAAACCATTGACAATGAACAATGTAACAATGGCAGGGCAGTCGATGGTGGCCCCGATACATATTGAGGGAGCTTCTCTCCAAATCAATAACTCGCTTATTTATGCCGGTCTTTCAACTGCTGACGGGGGTTCATATACCGCCAGTTATTCCCGTATGCCAAATTCCTATTCAGATAATAATTGTATTCCTAATACGGATAATAGTTTTAATGTGTTCAATGTATTTACAAATTATAATAACGATGATTATACTTTAAAATCCGCTTCTCCGGCTATCAACAGGGGAAGTAATGCTTTATATAGTGGTTTAAATGCAAGTAGCACAGATGTAATAGGCAACAGACGCTTGGTTGGTTCAGCCATAGATATGGGTGCTTACGAGGCGGCTTCCGGCTCGGGCATAACACCCGATGCCAACGGAATTGTGTACGTAAGACCATCGGAATATGGAAATAAAAGCGGGAGCAACTGGAACAATGCCACCAATGATTTATATGGAGCTATCCTTACGCCGGGCGTTCAAAAAGTTTTTGTAGCCACAGGTACGTATAACGCCAATCTTAGCTTTGAGATGAAAAACGGCGTGGAGATTTACGGTGGTTTCGACCCCGGAGCAGGCATTACCAATTTAAGCCACACACGTATAATGCCCGATGTATCCAATCCTTCACAGGGTTCTATACTAAACGGGCTAAATGCAAGAACGGTAGTTTATAATTCCGGCGGTATAACGGCATCTGCCGTTTTGGACGGCTTTACCATCACGGGCGGAAGTGCTGCCAACGGAGCAGGGATATACAACCATAATGCTTCGCCAACGCTCCGCAATCTGGTTATCCGCAACAATGCGGCTACGGTTCTCGGCGGTGGTATGTATAATAATGCTTCCAGCCCTGCAATTACCAATACGGTATTCAGCCGTAATTCGGTTGTCAATTCTTTGGGCGATGCTTGGGGAGGTGCGGTTTACAATAGCAATTCATCAGCCCCTGTACTTAGCAATGTAACTATGGTGGGCAATACGGTACAGCGTATGTCGTCCGGAACGGAAAGAGGAGCAGGTATTTATAACGATAATTCTTCGCCCCAAATCTACAACAGCATTATCTGGAACAACACCAAAGTGCAAACCGGCGCAACAGCAGGAGCCGATATACAAAATTCGGGAAGCAGTACCGTTACGCTGAAAAACAGTATTACGCAAAACTATACTACGGGAGATGCTGCCGACAATAATCTGATAAACTCCAATCCCTTGTTTGCAGATGCCAACAATGGCAATTATGCCTTACAAGCGGCTTCTCCGGCAATTAATGCAGGTAGCAACAGCTTTTATGCAGGTTTAACAACCGATACCAAAGATTTGGCAGGAAATCTTCGTCTTTCGATAGGAAAGATAGATATAGGTGCTTATGAATACCAATTGGACATTACGCCAACCGATGGTATTGTTTATGTAAAACCGACTGCTACAGGCAACGGAAATGGAAGCAGTTGGGCAAATGCCACAAGTTTGCTTCACGAAGCTATTGATGCCACAGGTGTACAAAAAGTTTACGTAGCCGTTGGAAATTACAACGTAGGCGACAATAGTTTTGTGATGAAAAACGGCGTGGAAATTTACGGTGGTTTTAATCCGGTAGATAACACAACCAACTGGAATACCCGAATTTTGCCGAATAAAGGAACGGGCAATGGTTCTGTACTGAATGGGCAAAATGTAAGACCTGTTATTTGGAATAACAACAATGGTTTAACCAATACCGCCATTTTAGACGGTTTTACGCTAACCAACGGAAGCGGGACGAGTGGCGGAGCTATTTTTAATGCGAGTGTTGCCCCTGTGTTTAACAATCTGGTTATCAAAAACAGTACGGCAGCTACATCGGGCGGTGCAATTTATAACGTAAACGCTCCTATTAAGCTAAGCAACGCTGTTATTACCAACAATACAGCCCTTTACGGTGGCGGCGTTAGAAACAATGGTTCGGCTTCGGAGTTTACCAACGTAAGCATTACCAACAATTCGGCTACATTGCAAACCGCAGGAGCAGGCGGCGGCGGTATTTTCAACGAAAATGCGGCTCTTAAACTCACCAATGTGCTTATTGCCGGTAACAGCACCCAGTTTCAGGGCGGCGGTTTCCGTAACCTGTCCGGCAATCCGGTATTGACCAATGTAACGCTCGTTAACAATACGGCATATCTAAATTATACAGGATTAGAAGTTGCAGGCGGAAATCCGCAAATCAATAACTCTATTATCCTCGGCATAAATCTGGCAGGTTACACACCAAAATCTTCGCTGATACACGGCAACAACAATTTTGCCAACGGAAATATCAATCCGACAGGAATTATTTCAACCGATATTTTTACCAATCCGTCAGCAGGAGATTATACTTTGAAAAACGGTTCGGTTGCCGTAAATGCAGGTAGCAATGCTTTGTTTACAGTAACATTAGATGCAAACACCAAAGATTTAGCCGGAAACGCAAGAGTTTATAATTTCGCAAACAGCGGAATTATAGATTTGGGAGCTTACGAAAGTTCATTTAACAGCCCTCTTGCGCCAGATGCCAACGGTATTATCTATGTAACACAAGACGGAATAGGCAATGGAAGCGGAAAAGATTGGAACAACGCTACCAACGATTTGCACAACGCCATTCACACCACAGGCGTTACCAAAGTTTTCGTAGCCAAAGGAAATTATAACGTAGGAAGTTCATCGTTCACGATGAAAAACGGCGTGGAAATTTACGGAGGGTTTGATTTGGCAAACAACATTAAAACACTGAATGACAACCGTATTTTGCCCAATAAAAGCACAGATGAAGGGTCGGTACTGAACGGGCAGAATGTAAGACCAGTTATTTTAAATAGTTTTTCGAGTGTTACGGCACTCAACAATACCGCTGTTTTAGACGGATTTACCGTGATGAATGGTAAATTTACGGGCACAGGTGGTGGTGGTATAACCAATCAAAACGCCTCGCCAACGCTAAGAAATCTGGTCATCAAAAACAACACTACAAATTCTGCCGGTGGTGGCATTTACAATAATGCATCATCCGCTATCAGCCTTAGCAATTCCATCATTAAAAACAACACGGCACAATATGGTGGCGGTATCTATAATAATAGTTCGGCTTCGATGCTTACCAACGTAAGCATTACCAGCAATACGGCAACAATGGCAACCGCAGGTGCAGGTGGTGGTGGTATTTTCAACGAAAATTCGGCTCTTAAACTCACCAATGTGCTTATCGCCGATAACAGCACCAGCTTTCAGGGTGGCGGTTTCCGAAACCTGTCGGGAAATCCGGTATTTACCAATGTTACTCTGGCAAATAATACAGCGGAAAACAATACCGAGACTGCCGCTATGTATATTGAAGCAGGAACACCACAACTAAACAATACCATTGTTTATGGAACGGTTGACGGAATCTACACCGCACACTATTCACTGATAGAAGGTAATACCGATCTCGCCAACGGTAATCTGGATGCAACGGAAATTACAGCAACGGATATTTTTACTGATGCAGCCAATGGAGATTATACCTTGTTGGAGAACTCGCCTGTCATCGATGCAGGAAACAATGCGTTGTTTGCAGGTCTGGATGAAAACACCAAAGATCTGGCAGACAACCCGAGAGTTTACAATTCAGGCATTATAGACCTGGGTGCTTACGAATATCAGGGCTTAAAAATAATCACCTCTGTGGCAGAGCAGAAGAATAAGTCCCTGAGCATTCAGATATATCCCAACCCTGCAACAGAGCAAATTACCATTAGTGATCTCAAAGGAAATGAAGTCATCACGATATACGATGCAACCGGTACAATGGTAACACAATTAAAAGGCAATACGACAGAAACCACCATTGCCCTTGATAACCTGAGTGCAGGAATATATCACGTCAGGATAACCACCGAAACAGCATCGGTGACTTCTGTAAAATTTATGATAGTGAAATAATGAACGGGTACGGGGAATCCGCACCTGACTTGTCCCTATTAAATACTGTGTCAAAGCCCGGCTGGGTACTTAAGCCCGAAGGGCTGACATGGTTATACAAACCGGGATCGTGATCCCGGTTTAACCCCGAAGGGGTGGCATAGCGAATAATATCACCCCTTCGGGGTTTTGTTATTCCCTTCTATAACCCTGGTTTATATTCCTTTCACTCCCTCGGAGTTTTGTAGTAAAATTTATGATAGTGAAATAATGAACAGGCACCGGGTACCGGGCATCTGCTCAGTACTCAGTGCCCCATTTATTGCTCCCGGGTATGATAAATTCGCCTGGCCGGCTGCATCATCTTTTATCATGAAAATCTCATGCTTTCAGAACTTTCTGTGCCAGCTTTATCATTGTTCTGAACGACAAATCAGGATGAGCGACCTGATTTACCGTCCCGGCTATAAACAGATTTTCTTTGGGACTATAAAAAGCCAGGGCACCCGACAATCCGGAATGACCGATAAAATCAGGGATAGTACCCGCCGGATTAAAAATCCAGGGTAGCCTGAACTTATGGATACCAATTCCTGATTGCATAGGGAAAAATATTCTGTTCCATTGTTGCAGCCTATCTATATAATCTGCCGGAAAAAGCTTTCCCGTGAAAAATGCTTCTATAAATACCAGCATATCCGCTGATGTAGAAACCATACCGCCATCCGGACCAAAGGAAGTCATCGCCCCGGGAATACTCAGAGGCTTTGATTTATAGTACAGACTCTGCGGCCTGTTGTCTGTGGCGTCCTGATACAGGTATGTGTGGCTCAGCTGAAGCGGAGACAATAGTAATTCTTCACAATTTTTTGCATATGATTTTCCGGTACTATTTTCAATTATTCTGCCCAGAAGCTGGAAGTTGGCATCAGAATAATGCGCTTTGCCCTTTGTACCCGGTATGAATAACGGCTTCATGGCTTTCGTTCTTTCTATTGCCTGCTCAAACGTCCAATGCTGGTCATTTCCGCCAAAAATATCCTCAGCCAGACTTTTGCCGTTTGCTCCCTGGCTCTGAAAATAATCAGGCAGCCCTGAGGTATGTGCGAGCAAATGCCGGATAGTCAGGTCCGACGAGTACTCTTTCCCTTTGTATATATGCAAACCATTCAAAACGGCACTGTCCAGATAGTTGCTTATTTTATCTTCCAGTCCGATTTTTCCGTTGGATTTCAGGTTTAACAAGATGGCTGTTGTAAAAAGCTTGGTAGTACTGGCAATAAAATACTGCTGATCAATAGCAATATTGCCCGAAGAGCCTGACCATGTAAACTCCCCTTTCTTTATAGCGAAGGAAGTCCCGAATACTTTTTTCCCGTCTGTTGATTTATCCAGAATCGTTTGTAAAACCCTCGATTTCCCAGTCATACTGTTTTTATTATTCATTCAGAATCACGTCAAGTTACTTCTTTTTTCTAATGCCGGCGATATGGATCCTGAAAAATAAATCCGGCCATAATTCTTTACTATATAAACGCACTCTGCCATATAGCCCTTAAGGAAGAATCTCCCGGAGGCTATACGGCAGAATCTGATCAGAACTGTATTTTATAACTCAGATTGGGAATGATCACTGTCTCAGTTAATGAATCAATACTTCCGCTTCTCATATTATACATGTACCCCTGATGAACTTTGCTGGCCAGGGTATTCAAGATCTGCAGAGACCACAGACTGGAGTGGTTCTTTTTGTTGATCCGGTAGGTAATCGTGGAGTGCAGAAACCAGGTATCCGGAGCCTGAGTTTCAAACATTCGGGTATTCTGATACATGATTTCACTGGCCTCCATCGTAGCGCTTACATCAACCGGAGTCCAGCGTTCACCACGCATAAAGGTCAATTTGCCACTCATACTCAACTGATTTTGTTTATTCTTTCCGATAACCCATTCCTTGCCCAGAAGAATATTTGAGATAAACTGTCTGTTGTATATGGTATTTCTCCATACACCATCGCCTCCTTTATATTTTGAGTCAAAAACAGAGGCAGTAATCAGATAAAACCATCCCTGATTGAGAAACCGCTCCAGTGTAATATCTATCCCTATATTTTTTCCTTTGCCTGAGTTATCCAGTTCAGCATTGACAAACCAGTCGTATTGCAGATTGATAAAGGAAAAAGAGCTGTCCGGAATAACAGGTATATCATACAGGAATTGATAATAGGGTTCGATTTTCAGACGTGTATTTTTTCCTACAGAGCGGTCATATCCCAACACAATATGATGCGCTTTGCTGAAATCCAGTTTTTTGTTCGGTTGTGCATATTGCTGCCCGTCGTATACATCGGTCATGTAAAAGTTCAGCTTCTCGATCCGGCTGTGTTTGCCATATCCAAACGAAAGGCTCTGCCGGGGGGCAAACTGCCAGCGTGCGCCAAGTCTCGGCTCGATGGACGTCTTTCCTGATAGTCTGAAATGCTGGACATTGATACCCGGGTTGAGCAGAACCCGTGCCCCCAGCCTTATAGACGACTGTGAATACGCCTGTATCAGCGCACTATTGCCTTGCGCATCAACATAGTCTGTCAACGGCATACCTGTATCTTCAGCATACCGAAGGTTCATATCATACTGCATTCCCTGCACAGAAAACCCGGTTCTGTTGGTATGCATGGCTCCGAATTTGTGATTCAGAAAAGAAGCCAGCGTAAGATTTCTGAAACCAGTATATATATGACTTGTCCTGACACTGCTCTGGTAATCCGGTGCGGTGAGCATGTACCAGTCTGTGGTCAGTTCGTTGGAAGATGCTGCCAGCGTAGTTTTCAGGTACGTGTTTTCTCCTACAAAGTACTGATGAGAAAGGCCCGCTATACCTGTAACAATCCTGCTGTCGCCACTGCCCAACTGATGTATATATTTCCGCTGTAAGGAATCTTTTTCCGCTACAATCTTCTGCCGGTCTATAAAACCCAGCCCCCAGAAAGAGAAAACACCGGCTTTTCTGGTCGGAAAATGAAATTTATAAGCCAGATCCTGATAATTGATTCCCAGGTCAATAGGAATAATATAATCCACCAGAGCAAGCGACGAATATCGATAGTTAAAAAGGTAGGAAGAGTTATGCCCTTTCTTTATCGGCCCTTCTGAAGAAACATCCACTCCGAGCGAACCAATGCCCAGGGTATGTTCCCGTTCAGAAATATTTCCTCTCCGCATAGACAAATCAAACACTCCGGAAAGCGCATTGCCATATTCGGCCGGAAATGCACCGGTCATAAAATCCGAAGTGGCAAGCATCTGGCTGCTAAGCGCGGTAATCCCACCTGCGCCAAAACCTGCAAGCTCGCCAAAATGATTGGGGTTGGGAACTTCTACTCCTTCCATGCGCCAGAGGAGCCCTTTGGGGGCGTTGCCTCGTATAACGATGCCATTGGTGACCAGATCACTGGCAACACCGGCAAAGGATGCCACCAGCCTCGCCGGATCATCCATTCCCCCGGCGTATTTATTGGCCTCCTCCATACTGAGCTGTCTGGCGCTCACTGTAGCCATCTGGTTGACGGGCTTATCCTTTTCTTTTTCCGCCTTGATCACGATCGCTTCCATCTCGGCAAAGGATTCCTTTATTTTAATCTCTACATACAGCACCTTGCCGGAAGTCACCAGCACTCCCTGCATTGTCGCCGGTTCATAGCCGGGCATGACTGCCTGAAGCGTATGCCTTCCTACCGGTACATTGGTCAGTTCAAAACGACCATTCTCATCACAAAAAGTCCCGATCTGAGGATCAGTCCCCGCCAGGATTACAGTAGCGAAAGGTATTGGCGCCTCGGAGTCAATATCAAGAACTTTTCCCCGAATGGACGAGGTAATTCCGGGTTCCTGTGCAAAGCCGGAACAGGCAATCATCAATAGTGCTGAAAACAGCATGGTTCTGATACACATAAATTGTTTAATAAGATTAGACTATACATTTTCAGCGCGCTTTATGTACCAGACACCATTTTGAGCCTTTACCCCTATCAAATGAAAAAAAAATATGGCGCAAGACTAAACAAGGAGGCACGGGAAGAGGAAAATCGCGATCTTTATACCCAACATCAGGCTGACGACACAGGACCCCAGGCAAAGCTGCTCATGAACAAACTATTCTATTCAATTTTTCTATGTCTCTTCATCCAGGGACATAGTTCTTATTCACAGGATTGTTTTGAATGCGAATCAGGTGATTACTCAATAGATACCAGTAAAGTAATAGCCGGGATAAAAAACAGGTACGCGTATTTAACATCTCTCAATAATTCCGATTTTGATTATGTATTCAGTCAACGAACGGAAACCGGATGCTATGAGCCCGACGAACTCCATTCAACAACCTATTACCTGAATGATCAGCTCGGAATAGTTTCCCTGGTAAAAAAAGGATCCGGTGAAGGTGGCTATTACTCAAACTCCTATTCCTACGAATATTATCACGACAACCTATTGATATTTCAATACCTGATATATGAAGGACTCAGCATGAACAAAGCCGGCGACTCTTACAGGGAGGAGTACAGAATTTATTATGACCAATGTGGCCGGATTATCAGAAAACTGCATAAAAAAGTAACCGGAGATATGCTTACGGGCAATCAAACCCTGGATGAAACTTTACAAAGGATGCCCAATACTGATCTTACTCCCAAAGGGAAAAACTAAAAACACGAAAGCGTCTGCCTATTCCTCTCAATCGAATCCGGGGGCCTGTCTCCGGCGAAGCGAATATCCTGTCTTCTTCAAACATCCCGCTGCACAACTTTTTGCCGGAATATCGGTTACAAGAGCGGGTCATTGACAATGCCCGGACTATTGACTACAAAACGAGAAGCTAATGTTATAAGCTATGGGGAATCTAAAGGATCAGGTTGTATTCATAACAGGCGCCGGCGGAGGCATCGGCAAAGCCATCGCGGTTGAATTTGCAAAAAAAGGGGCTTCGGTAGCTGTCGCGGATATCAGGGAAGAATTTTTAAGTAAAACGATTAAAGCGATTGAAGAGCAGGGCGCGAAGGCTCTGGGCCTGGTAGTAGACGTCGCCGATCTCCAGTCTGTCCGGCAAGCGTTGAAGAAAACGGCAGACGTGTTCGGCAAACTTGACGTTGCGGTCAACAACGCAGGTGTAGTGGGCATCGGCGGTATAGAAGAAATCGAGCCGGAAGAATGGGATCGTGTTTTAACGGTAAACGCCAAAGGTGTATACCTGTGCGTCAAGGCGGAGCTGGAAATCATGAAGCCTCAGGGTTCCGGAGCCATTATTAACACGGCGTCCATTGCCGGTAAAATGGGCATGGCTCATCTTTCGCATTATGTAGCTTCCAAATTCGCTGTAATCGGATTTACCAACAGCATCGCGAAAGAAGTGGCGGAAACCGGTATTACAGTCAACGCAATTTGTCCCGGGATCGTGGGTACAGGCATGTGGCGCGGCGAGGGTGGTATAGCCGACCGATGGAAGCGGGAAGGCGAAACGGAGGAACAATCCTGGGAACGTAACAAGAAAACGCTTATTCCGCAAGGTACAGATCAAACCCCGGAAGATATCGCCGAGGCCGTGATTTTCATTTCGCAGGCCAGGCACCTGACAGGTCAGGCGATCGCCGTGGATGGTGGTATGACCATGTAATATAAAAAAGTTACAGGATCAGGCCCTTCACTTCTCTATACACTGATTTTCAAATCTTTTTACTCATCTAAAAGATAGAAGTTTAAAGCTTAAGGCTCAAAGATCGTAGTACAGATTTCCTGTGTCTGAGGCTCCCGAAGACAAAAGATTGCTTCCGGCGATTAGTGAAGCCTATTCTCGTTTTTATAGCTCTGACATAAGAGTGCCAGTGCCAGCTATTCTTCCAAAAAATCAACCACCAGATAATCACCAATCAACTCCATATCTGGCAAATAGAACACATGATCATATAACCTTCTCCTGTTGCAGAATCCGGGTTGCAATGGAATATATCAGAATTGGGTCAAAATCAGAAAAACCCCTTTGTTTATATGTAACAAACAAAGGGGTTTGTTCTAAAAGAGGCTTTTGAGACAATTACAGCCTTATTCCTTAATTACTTTTATGATATTATTGTCCAGTTTCAGCAGATAAATTCCGTCCGGGTAAGCCGAAAGGTCTAAGAAACTTCCTCTACCCTGATTAATTTCCAGCCCCTGGGCATTATACAAGCTCCATGATTTATCCCCGTTCCATGTTACCCTGCCATGAGTCGGGTTAGGATATACTGCAGAGGCAGCATCTTTCCATGTTGAGATCCCGGTAATTATCGGACAAGGTGCATTTGAGATACCTTCCGAAAATGACAGTAAATCAATATTGGCTAAACCATCCGGAGTGATGGCTTCAAGGATAATCTCATTATCGCCTTCTTCAAGGTTTACGTTAACAGTTGATTGCAGCCATGTGGTCCATGCTCCTGTTGCAGGCAGGCTGAGAGTACCTGCCGGAGCCTGGTTTACAATCAATCTACCGTCACGTGCATTATTTCCACCGTTTGCAAAACGGAAAGAAAGTGTAGCGGTCCGAGAAGTAGCGCTATTCAATATCCAGGTGATACTGCTACCCATAATATTATCAGTATTTACGTAGCCCGCACCTGAGAATCCCAGGTTTATGCTTTCCAGCTGAATACCGTCAACACTGCACGCATCTTCGGCTTCCAGGCTTGCGGCACAAGGGGCATAAGGTGAGTTTCCTCCGGAGCAAACCCCGCATTCATCAATGGCTGCAGTTCCGTTTACATCACCATTACAATCTATTGTGCAAGCAGTTTTTCCTGTATTGCCACCTACACAATTTCCACAATCGTCTATATAAGCGCTTCCGCCCGATACACCGTTGCAATCTCCGCCACCAACCAGCACAATATTGGGAGCTGGGGCATTTTCCACCCCGGCACCAAGAAAGAAGCCCAGGTGAGGAGGCTGGTTGTATGAAGACTGCTGCCATGAAACCGCATTTCTGTACACGGGATCATGCATCAGGGTGTACAGCTTATGTTGTGTTGTAATAGTGGTGGTATGAATGTAAATGCGCGACCCGCCATCATGAAGGATTACTTCCTCCCGCCAGTCTCCAAGTATGTCTGCGCTTAGATTCGGAGTCGCTTTTGTACCGTTACATGACTGGCCCGTAAGATTAAACAGTCTCGAAGTACCGTTGCCATTCCATTTATCGATTTTGTTATCATTAAGCAGCTCGTCCTGCAAATCACCGTCCCAGTAAAGTCTGAAGTTTGTTGATCCGGGTTTTGAGGTAGAAATTCTGGTACCATTTGCGCTATACGTTCCGGAGACAGAATTTGACCATGCTTCCTGTCCGGGATACCGGTCATCGATATCACCCACCATGCCGCGGCCATTATCATTCCCGCTGCCATTATGCCAGAGAATATGGCCATCTCTTGCTCTTATCATGTAGTGATCAGGTTCACTTCCCTTATTTTCACTTACCTGCCACACTTCCAGACCAGGGCTGCCCGGATCAAAATCACCCACATGATTGGCATCACCATGCCCATATCCTGTGGTCCATTTTAATTTGCCATCATGATCAATACATGCAGACCCTGTTAATATTTCATCAAAACCATCTTCATCAATATCCGCGGCCATAATGCTATGATTTCCCTGACCGCGGGCGCCTTCACTACCTGAATTATTCGAATCAAAAGTCCATCTGTTTGCCAATGTTTGTCCATTCCAGTCGAAAGCGGCAACGACCATTCGCGTATAGTATCCTCTCTGGAAAATCATACTGGGTCTAACGCCGTCAAGGTAAGCATTTGTAGCGTTAAAACGGTCAACTCTGTTTCCGTAATTATCACCCCAGCTATTAACGTTTCCTCTTGGGACGACATAATTGACGGTTGCCATCTCTTCACCGGTTTTACCATTGAAAATGGTGAGATATTCAGGACCAGACAACACATAGCCACTGCTGTTTCTATAGTCAGCATTATCATTGTCGGAGGCTGCCGGCCCCCTTCTCAGGTATTGGCCTGTACCGTCCCTTGTGCCCGGAGCTGTTTTGCAGGCTACTTCGGCAAAGCCATCGGAATCGTAATCTCCCACAAGAAACTGGGTATAGTGAGCGCCTGAACGAATATTTATGCCCAGATCAATCCGCCACATAAATGTTCCGTCAAGCTTGTATGCGTCTAAATATGTATTACCGGTAACACCTGACTGCGAATTATCCTTTGCATTATCCGGATACCACTTCACAATTAGTTCATACTGGCCGTCGCCATCCAGATCACCAACCGAACAATCATTGGGAGTATGACTTGAGCTGGGCCTATTCAGTGTAAGCGCTTTTACCTGGGAATCCCATACCGATACAGGAATCCCGGCAGCTTGCTCAGTTCCTCCTACAATTGGTCTGACAGTATAGGTAGAAGCTGTTGTACCTGCAGGATCAACCATATTCGTTGCTCCGGTAATAGGAGCCCCATTCACTTTGGTTCCATTTCTGTAGATATTAAATGCAATATTCGCAGGGTCGGTACCGAATACCCGCCAGCTCAGAAATACTCCATTATTTATTCTTACTGCGACCAGACCACGGTCGAGCTTTTCCATTTTCCGCTGTGCCTGAACAGTGCCGGTTTGAAATAAAAATAAAATAAGCAACAGGCAGCAAATAGTTAACCTTAGTAAAAATAGTTTCTTCATAACATTCATTTTTTTGAACAGAATCTGCTTTATAGACATTTCAAAAAACAGAGAGTAACGAATCACTGTAAGATTTTTTTTCACCATCCCGAATTCAGCAACAGAATCAGGCACTTACTTCTCTATACATTGATTTACAGCCGTTCTTAGCCGTTAGAAGCTCAAAGATCGCGGCGCTCCGGATAGATTTCGGTGACCGTTAAAAAACTGAACAAGAGAGAAAAGCGATCAAAAAATACGTATCGGCCATCCGGGCGCGTTTTCAAATTCCGGCAAAACAGCAGGTTGCAGGAAAATAACACATACACCTGTACGTTCTGACAACTACAGACCATTGATTACAGACTGATACATCATACGCCAAAGACTGTCAGCTTGCCAAGATTTAAAAACATACTCAGACACAGCGACATTCGTCAAATAGTGCCTTCCAACGATGAATGCACGGGAACCAGTTATTTTCAGGTATTCCGCAGTAAAAAATCGTTATCCGGCAAGACAGCGCCGGGTATACCGGTTTCAGCATTCCGGACAGACTTCTTTTCAGTCATTCGGGTCATATCAGGTCAGCTGATCATCACACTCGATTCCAATACCCATACCGTAACGTCCAATCAACTGATCATTGCCAGCCCTGCCACTATGCGCAGGCTGGTTTCTGTGAGCGAAGACTGCGTCCTCGAGGGTTTTAGCTTTACGCTGGATTTTATGAAACAGAAGCTTCCGGATGAGCGTCCGCAGGAGCAACTGAACTTTTTCTCCTCCGAGTATCACTCGGTATGGCCGCTTAACAGCAAAGAAGGAACGTTGTACAGTCACCTGATCAGCCAGCTGCAGAAACGGTCAAGGGAAGCTGATTCCCATATTTTCGGTCAGGAACTTCTTTTTCTGTCATTTATGGAAACGATCTATGAAACAGCTGCGATCGGACGCAAACATAGCACGGACCGCTATCAGTATGGACGAAAAGAAGAGCTGGTTATGAAATTCAGGCAGCTTGTCCTGGAGCATCATACTACTCAGCGCAATCTTTCTTTTTATGGCGACCGGCTTTTTGTGACTTCCAAACATTTGTCCGAGACGACCAAGGAGCTCACCGGAAAAACCGCCGGACAGATTATTGCCGAGCTAAACGCGCTGGAAGCAAAGCATCTTCTGGAAAGCACCAGTCTTACGATATCGGAAATTGCCTATCATCTCAACTTCTCTGATCCCGCTTTTTTCAGTAAGTTCTTCAAACGCGTATATGGTATTTCTCCGAAAACTTACCGGCTGTCTCTGGTAGCAGACACTCCGCGCTGACACCTCCCTACCCGTAAAATTGACATGTTATACCGAATTTGACATCTTTTTTCCATACGCATTTAATCACAGTTTTGCAGCAGCCGGTCTGTGAGCAGCCAGGCTCATGTTAACCTTAACCAAAGCTTCCGGTTAAGATTGTAATTGATCTATAGGGGGATATCATTCATGCACCGTATACGCTGTACATTATCTGTATGTATATTTTTGTCCGTACTGCTATCGGGATGCAATAAGTTTGAGTACAGCCCGTATCAGACCTTTGTTCCGGATATGCCCCGGGAACTGAACAGGCAGAATATGGAACGATTATTTTCAGCACGTGATCAGCATCAGCACGACACGGTTACGATCGTTTTTTCCGGAGATTCCCAACGCTTTTACGATCAGCTCCGGCGGCTGGTAGATAAGGTGAACACCATTCCGGATATTGATTTTCTGGTACTAAGCGGTGACATTGCAGACTTCGGGCTATTACGTGAATACACCTGGATTTATGAGCGGCTTCAGGACCTGCATGTCCCGTATATATGCGCTATAGGCAATCACGATTTTGCAGCCAGCAACGGGTTGCTGTATGAAAAAATATTCGGAGATAAAAATTTCTCTTTCCACTATAAGGGGTACAAGTTTCTGATCCATGATACCAACGGACGGGAATATAATTTTAACGGAAGTATCCCGGATATCCAATGGCTTGAGAATGAATTACAGGATGACAAGGCCTCCTGGTTTGTAGGAATTTCTCATGTGCCTCCTTTCGATATTGATTTTGACAGCAAACTGGAACACCCCTATAAGGACCTTTTTGCTTCCCGGCCCAATTTTATCCTTTCACTGCACGGACACTGGCACAATATGACGGATGCCTTTACCTACAATGATCATGTCAGGTATATGACTTCCAACGGAGTACAACAAAGCGAGTTTGTACTTTTAAAACTGATTCACGGAACGATTATAAAGGAACTGATTTCATACTAGACCACAATTATGAACAGGGTAACAGCCATCGGATTATTACTTGTGCTCACCTTTCTTTCGAGGGCGCAGGCACAGAGTCGTCTGAAGGAGCTGGTTCCATATACAACAATCAGTGTTCAATACGCGGGCAGTACGGGATTTGTCTCGGCAGGGATCGCCAAAACAGGTAAGAAACAACTGTTTGAGCTGGGGCTTTTGTATGGCTATACGCCTGCATGGGGAGATCATGCCAATCATTCTCTGTCTCTCAAGCTCAGCGGCAGTCCGTTTCAGCTCAGCCTTGCACAGAAGCTGTACTGGCAACCGATACAGGTGGGTGTCTTTCTCTGTCAGAACGTTGGCAAAAACCTGGGCCTGATATGGGATCAGCAATATCCCCAAGGCTATTACTGGTGGAGCCGGAGCACCCGTACGCATCTGTTTTTCAGCACACAGGTCACTTTTGACTCAGGAATTGATTTTATAGATAAAATTGCTCTCTATATCGAAGCCAATACCAACGATCTGTATATATCGAGCTATTTTCCCAACCGCCAGACGATGAAAATAACAGATATCTTTTTTCTGGGTACAGGGTGTAAAATACTTATAAAATAGCAGGGCTTTATTGCAGAAAGATCACAGTAGAGGCTTCAGGAACCTCAGCCTCCGGGGAGCAGCTGCTGAGGTTCCTGAAGCGCCTGAACTTTCCGATCATCCCAAAACATCTATTGGGCTTTTATATAATTACAAAACAATCAAAAAACAGATTGTCCGGTAACACATCTCACAGCATGGATTTTCTCTAATGAACTACAACCTTTTTCACAAAAGTCTGATCCGTCATAATAAGATGTATAAAATAAATACCCGTCTGCTCAGGAGCATTGATTGAGAAAATCCCGGACTGTGCGTCGGTTCCTTCACGCTCGAGCCTGCCCTCTGATGTATAGATGCTGTAATGCATTAAGTTCCGGCTTCCATTTATCTCTATCTGAATCTTCCCGCCACTATTGACCGGATTGGGATATATTCCCGGCCCCGCCAGTTCAATGGAAGAAGTCAGGAACGTAATCACCTCCGGCTCACTATCCTCCCACATATCCCGTCCGAAGTTTTTCAGATAGGGAAACTGCCCGACATAATCAGTCGCTTCTGCCGAACCGGGGATCTTTGGGACCAGGCCTCTCATGAAATCAGAATACCAGCCCCGCCAGTCGTGTGAACCATGTGTAGTTTCAGTATAACCGTGCTCTTCGGCGCCATGCAGGCCATCAACTATGTAGATACCGCTGGTCTGTTCGATACCATGCAGCCACTCATGTGTATACCCCTGGCTCATAAACTGCTCCGGATTGCCGATATACTGATAGCGGTTATGATTATTAATCCACATATTCCCACGGCTCCCCCAGAGGCAGCAGGGACTGTTTTGTACCTGGGAGCCATCTTCCCTGTAGATGGAATAAAACAGCAGAACGACATCGTATTGATCTCTGAGATACGTTAAACCCGCCTGGTTGAGAAAACCATCCATGTCAGGTACATTGTCCGAAGCTGCTCCCCGAAACAGGGTGACGTCTTCTACAATCGGAAAGACATCCACCTCCCAGTCCACCATTCCGTACGTCCCGGGCATCACATCTTCCGCGCCTGCCCGGTTTGCCATTACTTCGGCCATGATCAGGTCACTATCCGGCAGATATGCCATCTCTCCGCCATGACTGGTCCAGCGGGGAGCTACGATTACAATCCGGTGCGAGCGTTTGGTCAGGGGAAGTAAATTGTCAAGATCAATATCCCCATCCGCATCCAGGTCAATTGTCTTTTGAAAATACCCGTCATCATTCCCGATTCCTACACGGATAAGTCCTGTCGGAACCGAGACAGTCGCAGGAGACTGAAAGCCGGTAAAAATCTCGTTGATATACAGATTGCCTTCCGGTCCGGTTACCGTAAGTGACACCTGCTGGGCTTCTGCCAGATAACAAGACAAGGCAAAAAATAATAGTAGACATTTTTTCATATGCTTTTTGATTTTATAATACTTCTTACAAAATCAAAAAGCGGTGCTTATGTTAAAAATATCACTCTTATGAGTCCTATTGCGATTATTGAGCCTTAAGCTTTACACTTCTTCCTCTAAATGATTAAACCATTTAAAAATCAAATAGTTAATTCATATTTAAATATATTTCTTTTTCCTGGCTTCCCGGAGCGCTTCGGTCCGGTTACTCACCTGCAGCTTGATATAAATATTTTTAATATGATACTTTACTGTTGCCAGGCTGATAAACAATTCATCCGCTATGCTTCCATAGCTGTAGCCCAGAGCAAGAGTTTCCAGTACTTGCTTTTCCCTGTCGGTCAGGGGTGAAAAATTGACTTTCCGAAATGAGTTTACCACCATTTTGGCAATCTTTGCCGACATGGGTGCACCGCCGCCGGCACAATTCAATATGGCATCCGTTAATTCTTCTTTGCTGAACGTTTTGGTCATATAGCCAATCGCGCCGGCGCTCAGAGCCGCAAAAACATTGTCGCTGTTTTCAAGAGCAGTGATGATAATGATACTTATATTGGGATATTTACTGACAATTTTCCTGGTTCCATCAATCCCGTTCATCTCCGGCAGATTAATATCCATAAGGATTATATCCGGCTTGTCTGTGGCGATTTCAGCATAAGCATCCTCAAAATTGGTATAGGCTCCTGCCAGTTCAAAGTTTTCATCGTCCGTAATATGTGCGGACAACGTCTGATTCAATACCAGATTATCTTCCACAATCATAATCGTTATCGGAGTTTTCATATAAAGAAGCTTTTTTTATCAATCACCACACAAATTGCAGTACCCTGCCTTTCCGAGTCAATAATTAATTCAGTATTGTCCAGTTTACTGATACGCTTTCGCATGTTTCGTATACCATTACCTTTCAGCTTACCGGTCCTGTCAAGGCCAATACCATCATCTTTCAGCGTAAAATATACGTTGGTTTCTTCCACACGCACCTCAAAGCAGCAGTTTTGAGCCCGGGCATATTTAAGCATATTGGCCAGCGCCTCTTTGTAAACCGGAATAAGCGCTTTGGCATAGGAAACCGGAATCCGGACATGTGGCAGCTCAGGCGGAAGTCGTCTGGTCACAAATTTTACCCCACTCATCTTAAGATATTCTTCCATAAAGTCTTTCAGGTAATCAACCAGCTCGTCCAGATAGCGATTGCCCTGCTCCTGCGTCCACAAAAAATCCTTAAAATCTCCATATACTTCGTCCGCATATTTTTCAAGCTGACCGAGGGCCCGGGCAGAAGCATCCGGATCAGAGGTGCTCTGCGCAAATTTGCTCAGATGAATCAAGGCTGCCAGTTTATTCCCTATCTGATCATGAAAATCTGAGGCCAGCTCAGTCCGTATTTTTTCCTCCTGGATAATACTTTTTACTCTCTGTAATTTTTGATTGCCGCTTATCAGATAAAAGCTCAGCAGGCTGACAATAAAGGTAATGAATACGGTATTGAAAAACTTATAATGAACGCTGGATGCAGAATCAATAGCCGGTATGGCTATGCTGAAATGCACCTCCGACAAATAAAAAACCGTAAGCGACACGATGGACAATATCAGTATAATAACAGATTCTTTGTAACCGACAAAAAGTATATTACTGATAACTAAAACCATAAACCAGTACAGATCATTGGAATGAATACCGCCTGCCTGATATATCCCGGCATTGATTAACAAAAAGCCTGCGGCAGAAAGCATACACAAGGGAATTTTCAGGTTTTTGTACCAACGAATGGACAGCAGGAGAATGGAAATGAAAAATAACCCGAAATAATTTATTGATGCTTTGAGGCTCAGATAGTCTCCATGGTAAATAAAATAAAAATTATAAAAGAGCAGCGATACAAAAAACAGAAACACCACGGTAAACAGTATTTTTGATGTGGTAAAAGTTATGCTGTCCGTTTGGTTTTCCTTATGAATAAAGGGTTTGAATAGTCGGTCGTAGTTCACTGATAGTATTCGTTTCACGCCATAGCGGGATATTTCCGGCACAATCCCGGTCGCCGTATGGTGCCCCTTTACGTAGTTTTCCTTACGGCGGTTTTGTCTTTTTGAAAACAACCATTCTGTTGCACAGATGTGCTCAGATTATATGACAGGTAACAATAAAGCCCGCCCCGGTGATCGGGGCGGGCTCTGATATGCGAATAAGAAGCAATTACTTCAGATTAAAGACTCCGAAGATGTCATTACCTGTAATCTTCGCTCCGCGTACTCCGGTGTACGTATTGGGATCAACCTCGTACATATAGATTCCTTCGGCGCTGTCAATCTTGATATATACCTTTCCGTTGTCAACCATAAAATGGTTGTTGTACATACCTGTAGGACCACCGTAATGTACGGGAACACCTGTTACATAGGTAAGATTTTTGGAAGCAAGGTCGATAATCGCCAGCTTCACATCTTCTCTGGCCCAGCGGTCGTCAAAGGTATGCTTTGCTGTAAAAATGCTGGCCAGTACTTTATTTCCTCCCAGATAGAAGGTATTACAAACTTTAAATCCTCCGCTCAGCTCTTCGATATTAAGGAAATAATCCTTGTCAAACTCTGTTTCTCCCGCCTTGATCCGGAGAATTCCTGAAGGCCTGGTTTCCTGGGAAGCTCCTGTAGAGTATGAGCAGGGGGATACAGTATAAATATCATTGCTTTCTGTAGTAAAGATATGTCCCTGAGAAGCGTATGAACCGATTGGCCCTGTTCTGCTGTCGGTGATTCTTTTTTCATACGTAAGGCCTGGCCATGAATATACAGCTACATAAGCTGTATCAGTATAGGTAGAATTGAAGCTGCCGTCCGCAATCGGAAAAAACGGAACAAACAGTTTGTCTCCTCTGAGTGTCATGCCGGAAAATACCGCCTGCTCCTCCGTTCCTTTCATCGGCTCATAGAGATTCACCTTTCCTTTCAGTATGACAGTACCTGTTTCCGCATTTACATGATAGAAAGTCCCGTAGTCATTACCTGCTACTTTAAAAGGGATATTGACCGCCAGAAACTCAGTGGAACTGATATCCTGAAACAGATGCAGACGGTCGATGGTAAACTTTCTGTGCTCTACCAGCTTCTTTTCTTCATTCACCTTATAGATCGTACCGACATTGACATCCGTATAGGTAATAGTAGTCAGATATTTTCCGGTTTGCTGATAAAAATGGTAACCGGTCAGCTCCACACCATTACCGACTATGGATAATTCACCAGACATCAGATTATCGCTCGAAACCAGATAGTCCGTAGCGACATTCGAACTCCCCTGCGAACGGACAGCCACGACATAGTCTCCTTTGGTTTCTTTTGTTTCAACCTTTTCCTTTTCTCTGCAGGAACTTATAAAAAGCAATGAGGCTGCTGTAATACCCATACCCCATTTGATAAATTGATTTTTCATTATTGGATTATGATTTATAGATTAAATTTTGCTGAGGAAATAGCGAAGCTTGACATAAAAGGCTCTTCCGGGCTTTTGCAGCCTGAAGTTGTCATACAGCTTCGCATCAAAAAGATTCGTGCATTCGGCGCTGATGTTGTAGCGGCCGTTTTTCAATGAGTAGGTAGCATGAACAGCATGCGTATACTGCCTTGGGATCATCAGCTTTGTATCACGTATACCATAACTTTCCCACTTCAGATAGTAGTCATCGACGACACTAAACCGGTATCCGAACGACAGCTGATCCTGCGAAAACTTCACATCTCTGAACTGAAAAGTAATGTCTGCATTGCCAAAAAGATATGGAACATTGGGGACCTTGCTGAGGTAAGTAGGCAGCTCTGCTCCTTTGTCATCATACTGAGCCAGACTTATGATATTTTGCCAGGTTCCGTTCATGGACAGACGTACCAGATCTCTGTATTCATACAGGACATTAGCATCAAACCCGGTTACCTCGATGGCCGGTTCGTTGATGATGGTGGAGTTTGGCATCCCGATTTCCTCTCTGATATAATCATCCGCTCTTCTATACAGGAATCCTCCTTCCAGCAAAAGCCTGTGCATCTCCTTCATTTTTATCCGATAGCTCAGTCCCAGATTAAGGTTTCTGCTTTTCTCCGATTCGATGTGCTCGTTTCCAATCAGATTGACTCCGTTACCAAAGAGCTCCCGGCCTTCCGGCAGGCGATAGGAATTTTCATATGATACCCTTGCCTGTAGCCCTTTGCGTATCGTCCACTGGGCAGCCAGCCCCAGGCCCGAGTGCTGCCGGCTCAGATTTCTTTTGTTCCAGATACTGTACGTATATACATCGGTCATATAATGCGCCTGCCCATTCATAAGGTATTGTTTGGCAAAAGCGGATACCGTAAGCCTTTTCTTCCAGTCAAAACGATAGCCCAGACCAATGATGGATTTACTGACAATCTGAGGGTTGCGATATAGCTGATTGTTCGGATTTACTTCATCTTCCCCCTTTCTGTCAAAACGATTGAAGGTATAGCTGGCTACCAGCGAATGGCTTTGTGATAAAACATAGCTGAGATTTGCATTGAGCAAGGTCTGATTGTCGCTGTACCGGTACATGGTATAAGTACTTTCCCCGTTGCTGGGCTTGTACCGTTGACTGCCATCCCACATATATATCCTGGATCTGGCGGTGTCAATGGTCTGGTCATGGCCGAAATTGTAGGAGGCGTATGTGCTAAGATTCAGTCCTTTCGTAAAGAGATCCTTTTTCTGATACTTGAATGTCGGCATCAGGGTGGAGCTAAGCTGACGCCGTTCGCCAAAGACCCGTTCCATGGTAGCAGCAGTTTGAATTTCTCTGTCACTGCCTGACAGGACTATTCCAACCAATAGCTGATCTGCATATTTCTTATCAAGCACACCGATATCAAGAATCGCGGATTTGGAACTGTAGGTATCATGAAATCTTCTGACCCGTATAGTATTACCGGTTATGGAGTTGTCTACCACTTCATCCACATCTACCCGATAGTTGTTGTCTGAATAGTTCTGAAACAGATTGCCCCGCACGGTCAGGCCGGTAGCAGAATCCGTTACAGCAAAATTTACCGATGAGCGGTGCGTATTAAAGGAGCCGTAGGTATAGGATACATCCAGAAAGTTTCTGAACTGGCGGTTGGTCACAATATTGATGGCTCCTCCCAGCGCATCCGATCCAAGCCATACCGGTACCACTCCCTTATATATTTCGATACGTTCGGCCAGATTTATGGGAATATTATTCATTGTCAGAGAGGACCCGAAATTGTCCATAGGGATACCATCCAGAAAGAAACGGATCTGATTGCCGGAAAAGCCGTTGAGAGAGAAGCTAAAACCGGATCCCAGCCCTCCGTCTTCCCGTATTCTGACTCCTGCCGTTGTGCTCAGCACCTTGTTGACATCTGCCGAGAGGTTAACCATCGGTCTGGTATTGATTGCCTCTACCTGAAAACCCGACTCTCTGACTTTCTGCGTTTCGGATTGCGGCATGGTAAATACAATGGCCTCCATTTGCTCCACATTTTCATTCAACCGAAAATTCAGCTGTACGGTCGTACTGTCGCTGATCGTCACTGACCGGGTTTGTGATACATATCCGACGGAGCTCGCCGTTACCCGATAGGCTCCCGGGAGAATACCAGCCACCACATACTTGCCGTTTTCATCCGCCATAGTACCGAGCGCGGCAGAATCCAGCACCACAAAAGCAAATGAGACCGGTTTCCCGTTTTCATCAACAATTTTTCCGCTAAGCTTCCCTCTCCATTGCGGCTGTTGACCAAAAACCGCAACAGATATAAAATAAAGAAAGAGTCCTAATAAGGATAACCTTTTCATCAATACAGGTAAAAGTATTTACACTAAAAAAACATATGCATCCAGACATTGCCATTAGCATATAAGATCCATATAATCAAAATATTTTATCCGATATACTGGTTGGATTTCATATTCGCATCAAAAGTACGCAGAAGAAAAATTTCAACCAAAATCTATTTAGATTAATTTTTATTAAAAATAAATACACTACAAAAAGGACTCATAAAAATGACTAAATAACAAATTATCAGCACAAAAAATAAAATCGTAAAAATGCGATAAAAAAAATAAAGCAACTATCAGAAATAAAAAATACACAGAAAGGCAATCATGGAAGGCATAAGATTATCAGACCATTCGTCGAACCGCAAAAGTTATTCAAAGACAAAAATTAAACATATATTTGAATTAATTCTAAATTAGAACTAATATTGTTCCTACTATTTTTTACCAACTTTTTAATTAAACAGAACTGGCAGCAATGATTTTAATTTCCGAAAAGTATCACCTTCACAACCAGCAGAGCAGCGAACTTCAGAATTCACATCTTTCCGATTCTCCATAGAAATACCCAACCTTTATATTACTCATAAAAAATCCGAACGTATTTTTTCCGTCATACACCATCAGTAAACAGTCCCGTAAATGACCGATTAATTTTCAGTCAGTCCGTCATGTTTCAGTTGATCGCTCAAAACACTTTTTTCAGAAACAAGTCAACCTATGCCTCTTCAGACAGATACCATCCGCATCATTCTGGCAGACCCACAGCCTGTCTACAGAGAAGGGATCAAAAGTCTTCTGTCGGCCGATCCGCAAATCAGTTACACGATCAGAGAAGCCGGATGCACCAGTGAGCTAACTCAGTCACTTCGGAGTTTTTTTCCCGATATACTTATTCTGGATTACAACCCTGTCTATTTTGATCCGGACGAACTGGGTACTTTACTGTCCGCCAATACCGAATGCAAAGTCATCATCATATCCAGCCAGGACAAGCGCTGGGACATTATGAAATCTCTGGAGTTTAATGTCTACTGCTATCTGACCAAGGAATGCGGAAAAAAAGATATATACAGCGCCATCAATGCTGCCATCAGAGGCGAAAAGTTTTTTTGCTCGTTTATCCTGGACGTATTACTGGCAGACAAAAAGAGACCGGCTCCGGCACAAGCAAACTGCAGCAATTCATGCATCACCAGCCGGGAATCAGAGATCATACGACTTATTGTAGCGGGAAAGACCAATAAGGAAATTGCCGCGGAACTTTATCTTAGCCCGCATACCGTGCATACTCACCGGCGCAATATCATGAAAAAGCTTGATGTGCACTCTGTCGCCGAGCTATGCCACTATGCCTTAAAAAAGGGCTTTATACGTCCGCATGAGATTCCTGTCCACCTTTCATACTAGGTCACACACCAATTCAGATTACTCCTTTCTTTCACATCCAGCCCTGCCGGTTTTCTATATACGTATTCCCTGATCCTGACGCGCACATAGCATCCATCTGTTATTCACCCGATCTCTGTCTCATCACAGCTCCTTATTATTAAAAACATGCCAATCATTCACATAAGACAAAAAATGTATGTTTAATATACCATATATACCATCAATCTGGTATATATTCTACCATCAGCATATACCCTATCATTACCATCTTCAGGCGATTGAATCCGACATTCTCTCAAAATAAATTTGTATGACATTGAACGAAGCCGGTCAGCATTTTTAGAACATCACCGGATACATACAACGATCACTCATACTACCATTATGAATAGCTCTGTAACCTCACCGATTCATCTGAAACCAGATACCTGGTCCAAAGCCAATCTGCTTCTGATCTGCAAAATGATCAGCGAGCTGGCACATGAGTCGGTAATAGAACCAAAACTGACCGAACCCGGAGAGCCCTGGCAGCTATATACGCTGCATGTACCGGATAAGCCGAACACCGAATACCGCTTTCAGGTCCAAAAGCTGTCGCTGAATCACTGGTATCTGCGCGACCATTCGCTCATCAAACTGGAAGACAAGCAGCAGGTACAACCTGATGCCGTACAGTTTGTTCTGGAATTTAAAACCAGCCTGGGCATAAGACGAGAATCGCTGCCCGACTACCTGGAAGAAATACTATGCACACTATATAGCTTTGCGTATATGCTGGACAAGAAAAGTCTGACATCACAGGAGCTGGTTCATAAAGATTTTCAGACGATTGAGCATACCATGACGACCGGCCATCCGTCCTTTATTGCCAACAATGGCCGTATCGGATTCGATGCCGGTGATTATCTCCAATTTGCTCCGGAAGCGGATCAGACCATTCATCTTGTCTGGATAGCAGGTCATAAAAGCAGGGCGGCATACAATGCCATAGAATCCTTGTCATATGAAACACTGCTCCGGAAGGAAATCGGCGATCAGATGATCAGTCACTTTGATTCAGCGCTGAAGCAAAAGGGACTTGACCCTGCGGATTATGTCTATATGCCGGTACATCCCTGGCAGTGGCATAATAAAGTTGCCCAGCTCTTTGCCAGTGACATTGCCCGAAATCTGCTTGTGCTGCTGGATACAACTCCGGACCGGTACTCCGTGCAGCAATCACTTCGGACACTATTCAACCAGTCGCATCCGGAAAAATTTTATGTCAAAACTTCCCTGTCCATTCTCAACATGGGATTTGTACGGGGTATGAGTCCTTATTTTATGAGCAGCACTCCGCCTATAACCGCATGGATAAAGGAAACACTGGAAAATGATCCCTACATCCGGAAAAACGGCTTTACAATGATCTGTGAAGTAGCAACCGTGGGATACAGACATTCTTACTATGAAGAATTTGGCAGCGTATTCCCTCAAAATAAGATGCTGGCGGCACTGTGGCGTGAGTCTCCCATACTCGTTACTTCTCCGGGCCAACAACTAATGACAATGGCGGCACTGCTGCATATTGATAAAGAAGGTGAAGCATTACTGAAACATCTGATCAAAGCCTCCGGTCAGTCGACTGAGAACTGGCTCAGACAGTATCTCAGCTGCTACTTAAGCCCGTTGCTTCATTGCTTCTATGCACATGATCTTACCTTTATGCCACATGGTGAAAATGTTTTGCTGGTGCTTGAAAAGCACCTTCCGGTAAAGATCATCATGAAAGACATCACCGAAGAGATCTGCGTATTCAATTCGGGAATTGATATGCCTGAAAAAGCACGCAGAGTCTGCTCGGATGTGCCTGATGATATTCGTGTGCTTAATATACTGGTAGACATCATGGACGGCTACTTTCGCTTTCTGACACAGATTCTGACCGGTCATTGCTCTATGCCTGATCATGTTTTCTGGCAACTGGTTGCTGAAAATATTCTCAGCTATCAGGAAGAGCATCCTCAGTATAAAGAAAAATACAAGCAGTTTGACCTCTTTGCCGGCGAATTTAAGAGGTCTTGTCTCAACCGTCTCCAGCTGCGCAATCACAAGCAAATGGTCAATACCGGAGACGCGGACGCTCTCACCGGATTGCAGTATGTCGGTACCCTGCAAAACCCATTGGCTGCTTCGCTCAAGAAGCTTCGGGCATCGCAGGAGGTACAGGATTATCAAACCATATAATCTCTGATACTTTACCGCCATGACTACAAACATATCTTCTGACTATACAAGTATAACCGAAAATCCGGAAGCAGTATCAGCGCTGATCCGGGAGCGTCGAAGCATATACGCCGACGAGTTTGACGGGCGCCCGGTTTCTGATGAGGTACTCTTTGAGATACTCACCAATGCTTCCTGGGCTCCGACGCATAAAATGACTGAGCCATGGAGATTCATGGTTTTCAGAGGCAGGTATCTGAAAGAGTTTGGGAAATATCTCGCTGACTACTATACAGCGTATTATAAAAGCAGACTATCGCCCAAAGACTTTGAGGAAAAATACCAGTACCTGGTCAATTATCCCTGCCAGGCCTCTTGTCTGATCGGCATTATCATGAGCAGAAGCACAGGAGTTGCTATTCCCGAATGGGAGGAAATAGCAGCAGTATCCTGCGCGGTGCAAAACCTTGCGCTTTCCTGCACCTCATACGGAATGGGTGGTTATTGGAGTACTGCAGACGGTGCCATTGACTATCTGAAACAATTTGGTCTGAAGGAAAACGAAACATCACTGGGAATTTTCTATATGGGCTACTGTACCATTGACCCGGACACTATTCCCAAAAGAAGAACTCCGGTACAAGAGAAGACCATCATTTTTGAATAACATAGTATCAATCCATTAACCTTTTAATAATAATATATCCCCATGAAAAGTCAAGCACTGGAAATGGAGCAGGAAGTGTTTCCTGACAAGGATCGATTTGCCCATATTTTTTATGAGGGCACTGCCACGGAGTACCGGCAAGCCATTCAAAAAGCACTGGACTGTGTCGGTTCTTTTTTACAAAATACCCGAAAACCTTTCAGCGGCATAAAGCCTGCTGTGCTGAAAAAACAGTTTGACAGAATCGATCTCAATGCACCACTGGAAAATTACGATCAGGTTTTTGATGAAGTGCAACGATTGTATGTGGATCACGCTACAGCATTTCATCTGCCTGAATATATAGCGCATCTGAACTGCCCCGTGCTTATTCCCGCACTCGCAGCCGAGATACTGGTCAGCGCCATCAATTCCTCTCAGGACACCTACGATCAGAGTGCGGGTGGTACATTTATCGAACGCAAAGTGCTCGAATGGACAGGTCAGCAGATAGGCTATGATGGCAACTGCGACGGCATATTCACTGCCGGAGGCTCACAAAGCAATCTTATGGGGTTGTTGCTGGCCAGGGATCACTATGCGCTCAGGCACCTGAAGCACTCTGTCAAGACGCTGGGCAACCCTCCGGAAGCATCCGGATTCAGGATTTTTGTATCCGACCAGTCGCATTTCAGCAATCAGAAAAACGCTGCCATGCTGGGCCTGGGCGAACAGGCCATCGTAAAAGTAAAGACCGATCATGAATTTCGCATGGACTCCGAATGCCTGGAAGATGCAATTATACGTGAGCTTCAGGAGGGCAATCTGCCTATCGCTGTTGTTGCTACTGCCGGCACGACAGACTTTGGCAATCTTGATCCGCTGAATGCGATCGCGCAGATAGCCGCTAAATATTCCATATGGATGCACGTCGATGCCGCCTATGGCTGTGGGTTGCTGCTTTCAGACAAATACGGCTACCTGCTTCGCGGAATAGAACAGGCAGATTCCATAACAGTTGATTACCACAAGTCCTTTTTTCAGCCGATCAGCAGCAGCGCCTTTCTGGTTAAAAATCATCAGGACCTGCTGATTATCAAGCACCATGCGGACTATCTGAATCCGAGTGAACAGGACTACGAAGAGCTTCCTGCCCAGATCAACAAATCCGTCACTCAGAGTACACGCCGTTTCGACGCGCTTAAGCTCTGGTTTACCCTGCGTCTGACCGGCAGACAGAAGCTTGGAGAGTATACGGATACCATGATCGAAACTACCCGTACTGCGGCCCGGCTTATCCGAAGTGACAAGGCTTTTGAACTACTGAATGATTCTGACCTAGGCACGCTGGTATTTCGCTGTCTCCCGACCGGCAATAAGCCAACAGATATATGCGCACTCAATCAGTATATCAAGAAGACATTATTCTTTAGCGGAGAGGTGCTGGTAGCAAGTACCAGAGTCAAAGGTGAATTTTATCTCAAGTTTACCATTATCAACCCTCTGACTACCGAACACAACATCCGGAATATTCTGCAAAAAATCAAATCCCATGGAAAAAGCTATGAGCATACCGTCTGATTATAAAACAACCGCCGAAGAGATTCACTATACCATATTGCTCAATAATTGTTGCCGTGAATTAAAAAACTGCAATTTTTATGAAGGAGTACCAAAGTATGATCCGGCTCTGGCCACCTGTTTCCGGGAATCAGGTCACCGGCTGCACCTGAAATTTGATTTTCCTGCATCGCAGACCGAAGTATATGCTCCGGTACACTATCGCTCCGAGACGCTCCAGCATACCTACCATTTCCCGATCATCGGGAGGAACACAAACACGGATGAAACAAGCGCAATAACATTGTTCCGGTTTACCGAGCTGATAAGCAAAGAGCTAAAGAATCGCTATCCGGATACAGACTCCGAAGACTGCCTCAGCCGCCTGCAGCGCAGCATAGACAATATGTCCTTTTATATGGAGCATTTTGCCGGACACAAGACAGCTGTCAATGCCCCCTTCCAGACGTTTATAGAAGCAGAGCAGAACCTGGTAACAGGCCACAGCTTTCATCCGCTTACCAAAAGCCGTGAAGGCTTTTCAGAGGAAGAGCTTGCTTTGTATTCCCCGGAAACCAATGGACGGTTTCAGCTCCATTATTTTCTTGTGCACACTTCCTGCGTGCAGGAAGCCAGTACTGAAAGCAAAGCATTTTCGGCTATTCTGCGGGAAGAGCTTGAAGATGGCTTACCACCGGAACATCCCGCCCTCGAATTACTCCGGAAACACCCTGAGTGGAAACCGGTACCGGTTCATCCGTGGGAAGCCAGATACCTGCTTACACAGCCGGAAGTCAGCGATATGCAGCTCGGCAACCTGCTCATGTACCTGGGACCTCTGGGGCCGGAGTTCACTCCGACTTCCTCGGTACGCACAGTCTACCATGCAGAAAGTGACTGGATGATCAAGCTTTCTCTCCATGTCAGAATCACCAGCGCTGAACGTATCAACTATCTGAATGAGCTGCAACGGGGATATAATTTCAGTCTTTTGCTGAATGGTCCTGTGGGACAACAACTCCGTACACTGCATCCGGAAATTGTCTTTATGAATGATCCGGGATATATCTCCGTCAGCCACAACGGAAAAACCATTGACGGCTTTAACACATCCTTCCGTCACAACTCTTTCAAAGGAGATAATGCCTGGTCCAATGCCGGTCTGCTGGCCAGTATCTGCCAGCAGGAAATAGCAGGTCAGCCCGCCCGGCTCGTTTCAATTATTGAAAAAGCGGCAGGCAAATCAAACAGTACGGTAGAAGATACCGCCATACGATGGTTCAGAAAATACCTGCAGATGCTTATGCCGGCTACCATTACCATGTTTGAGAAATATGGCTTTATCTGCGAGCTGCATCAGCAAAACATTGTCATCGGATTTGACGATCAGTATTTTCCTGCCAGACTTTATCTGAGAGATAATCAAAGCTACCTTTTCAGAGACACTATGAAGGAAGAGCTTTGTAAAAATATTCCGGGGCTGGCAGAGCAGCCGGATGCCTTTACACCGGACAAGTATTTCCATGATCTGCTTTCTCATTTCCTTATTATCAGTAATATTTCGGGCCTGATCAACGCATTTGGTGTAAACGGCCTTGTTTCGGAACGGAAGCTGCTGGAGGTCTTCTACTCCGAAATTCAACAGCTGCACGAAGCCACTCCCGGGTCATTTACAGCCTATCTGCTCGAAAAAAGGTATTGGTGCCTCAAGGGCAATCTGATCACAGCTCTGAGAAATATCGATGGTGGCTCAGCTCCTGTATCCGTTGTTTATACTTCTTTCCCCAATCTTCTGCACAAGCATTTCTTTTCAGATCAGCTGATCTTTCCCAAGGCAGGTGAAATAATCTATAGCAGGTATTTTCCCAAAGAAGACGTGACCATCAGTATCCGGCCTATTGACCTGGACAGTGATCTGGAAATGCTGCATGAATGGTTTCACAGGCCGCATGCTGTCAGGATATGGAAAATGGACTGGCCTATACGCCAGCTGGAAGTGTATTACCGCACCATGATCGCGGGAGATGCTGCGCACAGCTATATAGGAGAAGCTAACGGAGAACCCAGCTACAATTTCGAAGTATACTGGGCTGTAAAAGACATGGTTGGGGATTATTACGAGGTATTGCCTACTGATTATGGCACACACCAGTTTATCGCGGCTACAGATCCCAGAAAGAAATATGCCTCTCCGTCTACCCAGTGCATGGTCGATTATGTATTCGCACAGCCACAGACGGGCAAAATGGTCGGCGAAGGCTCGACCGATTCACTGGCTTCTATCATGAACAAAATCCATGTAGGCTTCCGGATCGAGAAAGTCATAGAGATGCCCCATAAAAAAGCCAACCTTAACTTCTGCTACAGAGAATGGTACTGGGAGAAATTTCCCGAAAACAGGAATATTCAAATCAGTCCTGTAGCAGAAACCACTTCAACTATATAAAAATGAAATCCAAGCAAATATATTCCGTCATCGGCATCGGCATTGGTCCGTTCAATCTGGGACTGGCCGCTTTACTACACCCTGTCAGTGATTTATCTTCTGTGTTTTTTGATCAGAACGAAGAATTTAACTGGCATCCCGGTCTTATGCTGGACCAGACCACCCTGCAGACACCTTTCCTGTGCGACTGTGTATCCATGGCTGACCCTACCAGCCCGTACAGCTTTCTGAATTTTATGAAAAAATCAGACCGTTTGTATAAGTTTTTCATCCGCGAAAACTTTTTCGTACTGCGCAAAGAATATAATCTCTATTGCCAGTGGGTAGCCCGACAGCTTGACAACTGCAGATTTCATCATAAGGTAGTATCTATTGAATACAGAGACAATCTGTATGAAGTATCGGTACTGAATCTCAAAACAACCTACACCAAGGTATATTATGCCGAAAAGCTTGTACTCGGCACAGGCACACAGCCCAGCTTTCCGGAATTTATCAATCGTGAACAAATGCCTAACGTTGTGCATACCTCCGATTATCTGTACCGCAAGCAGGATATACTGGAAAGCTCTTCCATAGCAGTAATAGGTTCCGGTCAGAGCGCTGGCGAAGTGTTTTATGATTTGCTCCAGCACAAAAACTCCGGCACGGAGCTAAAATGGTTTACCAGACCGGATCGGATTTTTCCTATGGAATATTCCAAACTTACGCTGGAGCTCACTTCACCGGATTTTGTGGATTATTTCCACGAGATGCTGCCGGGAGTCCGCAAACAAATGCTTGAACGGCAAAAATCTCAGTTTAAGGGTATCAATTACGATCTTATCAACAGCATCTATGATATGATGTATGAGATGAGCATTGACAACAAGCCGCTTAATGTACATGTACAGACCAGCTGCCAGCTGGAAAAAGTCAGAAAGGAAACCAACAAGCTATATACCCTTTATTTCCGTGAAATGGATCAGGGGGTTCATTTTACAGAGCATTGCGAACATCTGATTCTGGCTACCGGGTATAAGTATCACGAACCTTCGTTTCTGGATGGAATCAATCACAGGATCGAACGTGCGAGCGGTGGTCTTTTCAAAGTAAAGCGCAACTACAGCATTGACAAGGACGAATCTATTTTTGTACAAAATGCCGAAGTCCATTCACACAGTCTGATATCCTCCGATCTTGGTATGGGAGCCTACCGCAATTCATACATTATTAACCAGATTGCCGGAAGAGAAGTGTACCAGGTAGAAAAACGCATTGCTTTCCAGCATTTCGGCGTAAGCCAGGCATCAACACCCTCTTCGCCCAAACTAGTACCTGAACTTATTTAAAACGAACAGAAATTCGCTATGACCAGATCTATTTCAGATATTCCATCTTTCCTGACTGCCACCATCTGGCAACGTGTTAATCGCAATCTGCTGGCCAAAAGTCTGGCAGAGCTCATGCGTGAACAAGTCGCTAACCCGGAAGTAACCGGAACAGAAGCTGACGGGCTGACGCATATGCGTCTCAGCACGGATCATGCGCACATCTTCTACACGTTTTCCGCCTATCATCGTCAGCTGGATTACTGGCACATAGTCAGATCAAGCATTACCCGTTATGAAAACGGCAAAGCTGATCCGACCCTCGATACACCACGCTTTTTTATCGAGATGCAGCATTCTTTCCGTATTCGTCCCTTTACACTGGCCCGCTATACCGAAGAGCTGCTGCATACGCTGTATGCCGACGCGTACATAGAAGCCAAAGGCAGGCCCTCTGCTTCTGAAATAACACAAATGGATCATCAGGACATCGAACATCTGATGAACGGCCATCCCTGGATCATTGTCAATAAAGGCCGCCTGGGCTTCAGTCAGCGAGATTATCAGACCTACGCTCCCGAAACCGGTACCGAAAACCGGCTGTTCTGGGTAGCAGCCCATACCAGCAGAGCAATCTTTCACTCGATCGACCGTCTGTCACGGGAGCAGTTTTACCGTGACGAGATTGATAGTGAGCAACTGCAGGAGTTTAACAAACAGATTGCTGAAAAAGGCTGTAAGCAGGAAGACTATGTATATATTCCGGTACATCCCTGGCAATGGAATGCCAAGCTAGCCATACAGTTTGCTCCGGACATTGCGGAAAATCTGCTCATTCCTCTCGGGTACAGCGAACCGGTATACAGTGTGCAGCAGAGCATCCGTACCCTGCTCAACACCCGCCAGCCGGACAAATACTATGTTAAAACAGCCCTTTCCATTCTGAACACGGGGTATATCCGGGGACTGATTCCCAAACATATGTATATAGCTCCGCGGATTTCACAATGGATCAAAAAGCTCTATCAGGAAGATCCGTACCTTCAGGCTACCGGTCTGGATATGCTGGGCGAATTTGCTACTGTTACCTACCTGCACCCGCACTATAATGCTATAACGGATGCCCCCTATCAATACAATGAAATGCTGGGCGCGCTCTGGAGAGAAAGTGCGGTAAAATATCTGAAGGAGGGCGAAAAGCTTATGACCATGGCTGCCCTGCTTTATGTTGACAATGAAAACAACTGTCTGGTAGCCGGGCTGGCCCGACAGGCTGATATTTCCGTCCAGCAGTGGCTGAGCACGTATTTCAGAGCCTATCTGAAACCACTGCTCCATCTTGATTATCAGCATTCGGTCTATGTCACCCCGCATGGTGAAAATATCATGCTGGTGCTGAAAGACGGTCTTCCGACCCGCATCATCATCAAGGACTTTGTGGATGAAGTGCTTGCTACTCCAAAGGTTATGCAGCAGCTGCCCAAAGAAGTAACTGACCTGATGAACAGACCTGATCCGGGGGCCGACAAACCTGTTCCGCTATTCATTCTCATCGGAGTATTCGACGCGTTTTTCCGGTACCTGAGTGATATTCTTCATACATATGCCGGACTGGATGAAAAAGAGTTCTGGACACTGGTCAATGAAGTGATTGAGGAATACCAGTCAGAACATCCGGAAATGAGCGGAAAATTTGAACGCTATAATTTATATACACCGGAATTTGACCGGTTGTACCTCAATCGTTACCGGATACATGACGGCTATGAGGATAAAACAGATGTAATGCCTACCAATATGGGAAGCACACTCGACAATCCCTTGCTGACTGTCCGGCAGACCAATCTGGTATAGTTCTTTTACAGTATATTTTACCCAATAATGATCCTAGCGACCTATCTGAAAGGTTTTGCCTACCTTATGAAACAGGCTGTTTCCGGTTCCGAAAAAACCTTTACCGAAGGCAATATCAACCGGTCCATTTTTCTTCTGGCAGTGCCCATGGTGCTTGAGATGGCTACCGAATCGCTGTTTGTCTGCGTCAATCTGTTTTATGTAAGCCGGCTGGGAAAAGAGGCTATAGCCATTTCCGGTGCAGCAGAGTCCGTTACATCCTTTACCTATTCACTCGCCACCGGACTGGGAGTAGCCGCGTCAGCGATTATCGCCCGGCGGGTCGGTGAAAAAAAATACAGGACAGCAGGGCTATCCGCTATGCAGATTATCTATATCGCCGGTCTTTTCTCGGCATTCCTGGGTATAGCCTGTTTTTTCTTTTACAGAGAAATACTTTCCGCCATGGGACTGTCATCCGAACTTATCGAGGCCGGCAAATGGTACGTCCGGATTGCCTTCGCGGGTATTCCCCTGATTATTGTCCGAAGCGCCATCAACGGTATATTCCGGGGCGCAGGCGATGCGTCTCTCGCGATGAAAACCATGTGGATTTCCAACGGGGTCAATATCGTTCTGGCTCCGATCCTGCTCTTCGGCTGGGGATCTTTTCCGGCAATCGGCCTTCCAGGCATCGCTGTAGCAGGTATAGGCGCAAGAGCGATCGCGGTCGCCTATCAGGCCAGTTTTCTGATCTGGGGTAAAACAATCATAGTCATAGGTCGCAAACAATTGCTGCCGGTGCCATCACTCATCCGGAAAACCATAAAGCTCGCTGCAGCGGGAGCAGTTCAGTATATGGTACCCGCTTCAAGCTGGATTATTATGATCAAGATTGTGGCACACTTCGGCAGCAGCGCACTGGCAGGCTATGTGATCGCCCAGCGGGTTACCACCATCGCTCTGCTACCCGCCTGGGGTATCGGCAATGCCGCCGGCACACTGACCGGGCAGAATCTAGGCGCCGGGCAGCCGGAAAGAGCCGAACAGTCTGTCTGGAGAGCAGGCCTCTTCAATATGACGTTTCTCACACTTGGCGCAGTCTTCTGGTGGATGTTTGCCGAACCCATTGTCGGACTGTTTACCGAAAACAGGGAAGTTCTGGACAACAGTGTCATGTACATTCACTATATCACCATAGCCTATGTATTGCTGGCGTATACCATGGTTATTTCCAGAGCGCTCAACGCATCAGGGCAGGTCAGAACAGTCACCCTGCTCTATATTCTGATGTTCTATGTGACCCAGATTCCCTTGTCCTATATCCTCGGCATATGGCTGGACTGGGGACCCAAAGGTATTTTTACCGCCATACTTATCGCCGAGATCGTACTTGCCACCGCCTGCATTTTTACGTTCAGGACCGGCAAATGGAAATCACAACGCATTTAATTCATTCTTTTTCAACAGTAAAACTCAGACAGTCATGAATACCACCGAACAGTTGCACGATATAATTGCAGGAGCATTGTCCGTATCCGTCAGCCAGATAGATGATCAGCTTTCTTATCAGGGAATCCCCGAATGGGATTCGATGAGCCATGTTTCGCTTATCAGCGAGCTTGAAAGCAGCTACCAGATTTCTATCGAAATGGAAGATGCCCTGGAAATGAGTTCTGTCTCAAAAGTCAGGGAAGTACTGACACGATACGGGGTCGAGATTGTTTAACCGGCATATGGACTCTATATTATATGAAAAACAGATCAGACGAGTTAAGATTGTACGACCTGATTTTACAAAATCAGAATCTTCATTTTGTCGATACAGCTACAGGCAGATTCTGGAATATCGGGGAAATACATCAGTCTGTCCGTATAGATGACGGGCAGGGCCTGTGCTTTATATACAGCGACAGCAAGTTCCGGTCCGTGAAGGTATTTCTGAATTTTCTGGACAGCCAGTATACCATCGTGATGTTAAGCGCCCAGCTCAATGAAGAGTTTAAAGGCCAGCTTGAACAAACATACCGTCCCTATTATATATATGATCCTGAACGTACCGAAGTCAGCGACTACAAGTCCATAACAGCGGCAACAGATATTACGTTGTTTCAAAGAATAGTTCCGGTTGATTATTATATAGATCCTGATATCAGGATGCTGCTGAGCACCAGCGGCTCGACCGGATCGCCTAAGCTGGTAAAGCTGTCAAATAAGAACCTGGTCAGCAATACATTGGCCATACTGGATTATCTGCCCGTACAGCCTTCTGATGTAGTGCCTCTCAATGTACCGGTTTCGTTTGTTTACGGCCTGTCGGTCTTTAATACAAACTGCCTGAGAGCAAGCACTATTGTCTGTACCGGGCAGGATATACTCCGCAAGGAATTCTGGACAGATTTTAAAAAGTACCGGTTTTCGACATTAAGCGGAGTGCCCTATGTATATGAAATGCTGTACCGGATTGGTTTTTTCAAAAACAACCATCCGGACCTGCGCTACATGACGCATTCCGGCGGAGCCCTCAGCCAGCCGCTGACCCGTCTGATAGCCGAGTATGCGCTTCAATATGACAAGCTGTTTTATTCCCAGTACGGGCAGACCGAGGCTACAGGCCGTATGGCGTATGTTCCTCCGGCCGATCTGCTGAAAAAAAACGGCTCCATTGGATTCCCAACCAGTATCGGCCGGTTCGAAATCGACGAGCGTACCGGCGAGCTGATCTACTACGGACCCAATGTATCCGGCGGCTATGCGCACTGCATCGAAGATCTCGGTTCCTTTGAGCACACCGGCAGGCTTTACACCGGCGATATCGCACGACAGGATGAAGAAGGCTATTATTATATTACCGGGCGCAAAAAAAGATTTATCAAGCTTTTGGGAATCCGGGTCAATCTCGATGATATCGAGCAGATCCTTCGAAATGCTATCGGCGGAGGCACTTTTATCTGTACCGGTATCGAAGACAATCTTCTTTCGGTGACACATCTTGACAAAACCCTGGATGAAGCAGTCATTCTACAGGTTCTGAGAGACAAGCTGAACATTCATCCCAAAATGGTGCGGATCACTTACCTGGACAATATACCACTGACACATAACGGAAAAATCGACTACCAGCAGGTAGCCGCCAGGCTTTGAGCCTCTCTATTACTATGCCTAACCTAAAAATATATACTGACAAAATCATCCACTTACTTAAAAGTCATCCATTATGAAAATAAAAGCTGACTCCGTGCCTTTCGCGGATACGGATACCGATATATCCACCATACAGTCTGTCAATACTCCACCCATGCAACCTGAGATTGTGGAGGTCACTCCGCGTGAACGAAACCAGATCAATCATATCGCGGATATCCTCTCTCATGCCTACGATCATTATGAAAATCCGGAATACATTACCAGTCTGCATCTGCATGCTTTCCAGTTTCTTCCTGACCGGATCGTACGGATACTGAATCGCTTCGGCACTGATTTTTCTGCCAGTCAGTATGGGGCCGTTATCTTCAAAGGTCTGGTTGATATTGACCAGAAAGTGCTGGGACCTACTCCCCCCCGCTGGCAACAGGCTGATTATGGCAAACTGGCCCGATATGGATTTATCTGCTCGCTGCTGCACGGAGCTGTTCCTTCCAAACCGGTACAGTATTATGCCCAACGCCAGGGTGGCGGATTGATGCATGCCATTATCCCGGACGAAAAGCTCTCCTATTCACAAACCGGTTCCGGTTCCAAAACCGATCTGTATGTGCATACGGAAGACGCTTTTCTGCTGAACGCCGCGGATTTTCTGAGTTTCCTTTACCTGCGAAACGACGAAGAAGTGCCATCCTCCCTGTATTCGATACGATCACACGGAGCTACCAGCCCGATCATGGAAAAGCTGTTTCAGCCCATGTACCGATGCCCCAAAGATGCTAACTATTCGATCGACGAGAGTAATACTTATGAAGCAATGACTCCCATACTCTATGGGAATAAGAAATGGCCGTTTATCCGCTTTGACGCTGCCGAACAGATTTATAATGAAAAAGCCTGCCAGAGTCCGGAAGCACTTCAAAACCTTATGGCATTCTGGCAGGAAGCCAATAAATTAATTTATAATGATTTCGTACCGGAGTCGGGAGACCTGATCTTTGTCAATAATCATTTGTGCGCGCATGGAAGAAACGCTTTCGAAGCAGGATTCAAATATGTCAACGGACAGAAAGTACCCTGCGAACGCCGGCAGATGATGCGCATGATGAGCAAAGCCAGTCTGATCAATATACGAGACGTAACACACACAGATGATCCGTATCTGATTATCGAAGAACATTACGGCAAACTTTTTAATCTGGCCTGAAACAAACCGGCTTTAGCAACCCATAAAAAAAGGCTGTACAGGCCATCATTCTTCCTGTACAGCCTTTTTTAACTAAAGTATTTACTTCCTTACAATCTTCTGTACGGATGAGATTTTATCGCCGGTAATCAGCCTGGCGAAGTACATACCCGGTTCAAGATCACTCATATTCAGAACGTTCATACGATCAAAAGCGACTTCAAGTACGATCCTGCCGGCGGCGCTCATCAGCTGTAATGTTCCGCTCGCGTCTGCCTTGATCACACAATGATCTGAGGTCGGATTGGGATATACCGACCATTCCATCGTCTGCAACTTACTGGTCGCAGTAATCACCGGATCAACCGGTACATAATAGAACAGCTCTTTGGGAAATGGTGTGGTGCCAAAAACACTGTCCGCAGTTGTAAAAAACAAGATATCGTCAGAGGCAGCAAAGTTATTGGCCATTGTATATTGCTGTGATCCGCCAGATATAGCGCTCACTTTTACGCCCGGACCATTCAAATCGGACTGTACAAGTTCGTAATTACTATACTCACTACCAAAATCAAACCTGCGGGCATAAAACATATACCCGCTTACATCCTGAAAACGCCCGGTAATCGCCTGATCATTCATATTCATAAAATGCGAGGTTCCGGCCAGTGTACCATCTGTTCTGAAAAAATCATTAGGATAACGATCATATTCAGAATAGTAAACCAGTTTATCTCCTACTGTAAAAAAAGTATTCAGCTTCGTAAGCGTATTGAGATCGACAGACTGCCCTGCTCCTCCCTCTATGCTGAATACATAGGATATCGGACCTTCATCGAGTGAGGTTTCATAGATCAGGTAATTGTTTATGGCAGTCAGATACGTTATGCTGTATTCGTCATCCGATTGTGCTACCAGAGAGTGCGTCTCATTCGCATATTTCCAGATCTGTGAACCATACAAATAAAATAACGCGCCATTCAGACTGGTAAGATAAGAGGCTGCCCTGGTGGTGTTTTTGATCGACACCGTTCCTTCAATACTGCCATCGGTCTGATACAGATCATACTGCCGGTTTACATCATCTCTCATTACAAAATAAAGATACTGGTCTGCGACCACCAGATCTCTGGACAAAAAGCTATACTGAGGTTTCGAAATCGTCAGGTTTGTCAAAGCCAGAGGACTTCCGTCATCATTTACTTTCCAAAACTGCCAGCCATATCCGGATTTGCCGGCATAGAAATACAGACTGTTGTTAAAAACAGCAGTTTGCGGAATCGTATCAAAAACCCCTACTTTCTCTACAATAGCATTATCCTTATGATTACGCCACAGGGTAACACTGTCCTGCTCTGGTTTGGTAAGGAAATAAATATAATCTCCCGCTGTAGGAAAACGGGGAATAAAAGCAGTACTGCCGGGACGTTGATAGCGACTGTATGTTATCGAATATCGGGCATCCGATAGTACCGGTTCCTGCAAAACAGTCAGCGAACTGATACTTTTCGTAGTGGTATCCGCTACCATAATCTCGCTTCCGGCGGCAAAATACACTTTCCCGTCGAAGCCTGTAAAATACGTTTCATTACCCTGTAGGCTCCCCAGAGAAACAGGCTGGGCCACCAGTAAACCTTTAAATAAACAATTGATAATTAAAATAGTAAAGATTTTCTTCATAGCTGAGCTTTTTAGTTTGTTAAGTCATAGCAACCTCACTGCTCTGAGAATTGTTATTCATCTGAAAACAGAAAAGGCAGTATGAACGCTTACATACTGCCTTTTCTGTTTATGTTTATTTTGAAACTACTTCCTTACAATCTTCTGCACAGAAGAGACTTTATCGCCGGTAATCAGTCTGGCGAAGTATATACCCGACTGAAGGCCACTCATATCCAGAACATTCATACGATCAAAAGCAACTTCAAGTACGACCCTGCCGGCTGCATTCATCAGCTGAAGGGTACCACTTGCATCCGCCTTGATCACACAATGATCCGAAGCAGGATTGGGATATACCGACCACTCCATAGTCTGCAGCCTGCTGGTTGCGGTAATCACCGGATCGACCGGTACATAATAAAGCAATTCATTAGGGGCCGAAACAGTGCTAATCGAAGAATCTGCGGTGGTAAAAAACAGTATATGATCAGATTTTGTAAAATTATTGGCCATAGTATATTCACGTACTCCTCCGAAGAGAGCGCTCACGCTGACTCCGGGGCCATTCAGATCAGACTGCGTCAAATCATAATTTAAATAGTATTTCTCACCGTTTGACCGCTCACGGGAATAAAACAAATAGCCTTTTACACCCAGAAAACGATCCGCTACCGCATTGTCACTATATCGCATAAACTCTGCGCTCCCTTCCGGTGTACCATCTGTTCTGTAGAATTCATTCGGATAACGATCATACTGATTATAATAAGCCAGCCTGCTTCCCACCGGGATAAATACACTGTTCGCACCGTATATTCCCAACGACACAGCCGCTCCGGTACCGTTTTCCATGGAATAAAAATTTGTACCCGGATCCATCTCATGCGTCATGCCATAAATCAGATAATTATTCACTTTTTCCACGTATCCCGGATAGTAGCCTTCTCCTTCTCCCACTATCCGGGTATTGGTGGTATGATCGTACCGCCACAACCAACGATCGCTCAGATAAAAAAGCTTCCCATCCAGATACGTCAGTGAATACATATTCCTGAGTGTATCCGTTATCAACCCAGTGCCTTCGGGAGTTCCGTCAGACTGATACAGCTCGTACTTAGCCGTAACCGGATTCTGATAGGTATAATACAGATACGCGTCACCTGCTACGATACCCCGGTAGGTAAACCACGGATAATTATCTTCTGCCGGATTTGGTCTGTCAGAGATCGGAGATACCGTCCCGTTGGCGTTCACCCTCCATATTTGTCTGCCATAACCCGATTTGCCGGCATAAAAAAACAAGGTATTATTAAAAGCAACCCAAGCCTGTATGGTATCAAATGCACATATTGCCTCAGTACTGCTCTCATCCCTGTGACTGCGCCATAAAGTGACACTGTCCTGCTCCGGCTTGGTCATAAAATAGATATAATCTCCCGCAGTCGGAAAAACAGGAACAAAAAATGCAGTACCAGGTCTTGAGTAGCGGGAAAAGGTAATCGAATATCGGGCATCTGACACGACCGGCTCTCCCAGATCTGTGAGTGTTCGAATACTTTTGGATATTGTATCTCCAATCAAAATCTCGCTACCGCAGGCAAAGTACACTTTATCAGCAAATCCTGTAAAGTATGTTTCTGTACCCCGGAGCGTGCCAAGTGAAACAGGTTGGGCCAAAAGAAACCCCGCAAATAGAAGATTGAAAATCAAAATAGTAAGAATTCTCTTCATAGTCGTCCTTTATATAGTTTATTGACAACAACCCAACCTGATCGCTTTAAGAATTGTTACTATACCATATCCCTTGCTTTGAGTTTCAAGCTCTTTATTTAAACAATAAAACACTAATAGTAAGTTAATTAAAACAAAAATTGAAGACTTTTTCCTTTTGATAAACATTTTAATTCCTTATCTTAAATCTACCGGCAATTATTCATTTCTAAAACAACACAGCTATGGAAAAACGACCACTATTAGCAGGAATCAGCCCGCATGCTGATTCAGCCAGACACCCGATTAATACAGGTGAGAAAGCCGATATCAGCACAATTCTGCAATTAATTGATGTGCATCCGCCTTATTTCGCACTCCATGAAATTCGGATTTATCCTGATCAGACAGTTAGTGCCAGAGTACAGATCGAACAGCCGACCGGCTATGAAAGCGGTCCTGTTTCCTGCGCCGAAGCATCCAGACATATGGCTATACTGGGATCAGTAAGCTGCTCTTTTGCCAATCCTGTAAAAAGCAGGCATTTTTATCTGGCCGGCGAAGGCTCATATCAGCAGATCAACGGAGTATCTTCCTCAGCAGGCAAAGTGCTGACGATACAGGCAAAGTGTACGTATCTGGACAAAAGAAAAGCCAGAGCCCAATGTCGGTTACTGGATGCAGAACATAACCTTATAGCGGAAATCTCTGTCTGCTTTCATGTTGTCACGTATCCGGTTTTTGAGCGCCTGTACAAACCTCATTACAAATCAGCCCCCGATTTTAGCGTCTCCAATCCGTACCTCAGGAAAAACGAACTTCTGAATATACAGTGCGCATCCCAACAGGCCTCCGCCTCACTGGGTATGATCAGAGATCAATACTGCGCCGGACATTTTCCATATTTTCCGGCACTTCCGGTAGCCATACTTATGAATAGTCTGCTGGACCTGACTACAGCCTACATTCAGTCTGTGTTGAATACCCAATCCTTCCGCATACATGTAAAAAAGCTTGAACTTGTGGCCGACAACCTTGGATTCGCAGGAGAACAGCTCAATCTCTTTCTGGACATGGTTGCCCGAAACGGGAATATCTTTGTAGTAAGATGCTATGCCATAACAGATACAAACAAGAAAACAGGCACGATCAACGCAGAAATTGAGATAGCAGATACCATCACAAGCTGACAGAAGTTTTATGCCCGGGACATCGCTGGTTTTACAGCATACCAACCACCGATGTTCCCCGGTTTTTTTCTTAAAAATTTTGAACTATCCCTGCCGTTTCTATTTTTGCCAGCTTATTATTTTAGTTCGCTTCTGCATATAATGGAAAACGTAGTTGAACCACAGGAACAGCTCCCTGTTCTGCCCAATTCTTCTGTTGAAGAACAAAGTCTCATCAGTGCCGACAAATTTCTTGTATTGTCCATTGCCACCATGGGCCTTTATACTTTCTGGTGGTCTTACAAGACATGGCGTTTCTTTCAGCAAAAGGACCAGCTGGATATTTCACCGGCTCTCCGGGCCATATTCGGGATTTTCTTTCTGATTCCGCTTTACAAACGCATACTTGACTATGCCCGGGAAAAGGGGTATCAGGAACACTATTCGCCTGTCCTGTTGTTCGTGTTCGGGCTGGCATTTGAGCTGCTGGGATTTCTGCCCAATCCTTTCTTTCTGCTTTCCAACATCAGTATACTGTTTGTACTTCCGGTTTTCAAAGCACTTCTTCATGCCATGCAGCATGCCACAGAATACAGCGCAGTTTCCCAATCCGGTTACAGCACCCGTCAGAAAGTGCTTCTGGGCATCGGTGGTCTGATCTGGATAGTATGCATGACTTCTATAGAGTGAGAAATCAGAAATAACGTACCTATTATACGCCTAAGAAAACATTCAAAGGAGAAGTCCAGGACTCAAAGGCATAAGGTGGTTTAATAACCTGCTGCCAACCGCTTTTGCACCCGGTAAATAATCCCTTGCTACAAGAAACAAATAATTTAATCTTATACATGCCAAACCAAACGATCTTTCTTAATCCCGATGACAAAAGTGACTACTTATACATTTCATGGGACTTTAACTGGAAAAACCTAAAGGTCAGTTACCGAAACCAACTAATCGGACAAGTCGCCAATAGTAAAGAACTCAAGCAGGGACAAACATTTCAGCTTGATGAGAACAGAACGATTACCGTACAATTATCGGGACTTGTTTTTTCTGAACTGGAAGTTCTCCTTGATGGAAACTATATCATAGGTTCGGCTTCTGATCCCAGAAAACAGTTGCAATCTGTATATTCAGCAACCTTGGTTATTGGTATACTCAATATAGCACTGGGACTTCTGGCAGTAATGCCTGGTATGGATTTCTTAAGTAGTCTGGGAGCTGGCACCAGTAGCCTGATTACCGGAAGCCTTATTATATTTTTGGGCTATATGGTTAAAAAAGAGCATATCGCCGGACTATATACCCTTATCCTGTTCTTTCTGGCGGACACGCTTTTTTCTTTTTACTTTCTAATCCAAAGTGGTCATAGTCCGACCGGAGCTCTGATTTTCAGAATCTTTATCTTACTTTATTTTTTCAAAGGATTCAAAGCCTTTAAAACCTTATCAAAAGAGAAAAAGGACATAGAAATCGCGAGCTGACATAACAGGATTCAACAACTAAAAAAACGCCGGCATCAACCGGCGTTTTCCAGATTCAGCGTACTAAAAAATTCTAAAAGAGGTCAGCTTAATTTTACTGATTAATCACAAAATGGGCCCTCTTCACATAATCCCGCATCAGGCGGGCAGCTTCCACCATATTCTTCAAAGCTGCTTCTGTCTCCGGCCAGTTTCGGGTTTTCAGACCACAATCCGGATTGACCCATATATTTTCCGCGGGCAATACTTCCAGCGCTTTTTTAAGCAGATACTCCATTTCCTTTACCTGCGGTACACGGGGTGAGTGAATATCATATACACCCGGCCCTATCTCATTGGGGTAACGGAAGCTGACAAAGGCATCCAGCAGCTCCATTTCCGATCTCGATGTCTCTATCGTGATCACATCGGCATCCATAGCCGCTATATGCTCAATAATATCATTAAACTCGCTATAGCACATATGCGTATGAATCTGCGTATCATCTTTCACACCACAGGAGCTCACCTTAAAGCATTGTACCGCCCAGCTCAGATACGCTTCCCAATCCGATTTGCGCAAAGGCAACCCCTCCCGGATTGCCGGTTCGTCGATCTGAATAATAGCCACACCAGCTTTCTCCAGCGCCACCACTTCATCCCGGATTGCCAGCGCGATTTGCAGACAGGTCACTGATCTGGGCTGATCATCCCGTACAAAAGACCATTGCAGCATCGTAACCGGTCCGGTCAGCATACCTTTCATAGGCTTGTCTGTATACTGACTGGCAATAGTGGTCCACCCTACTGACAAATCCTTATCCCTGTATACATCTCCGAATATTACAGGTGGCTTTACACAACGACTGCCATAGCTCTGCACCCAACCATTGGTGGTAAAAGTATATCCCTGCAGCAACTCTCCAAAGTACTCCACCATATCATTACGCTCAAACTCCCCGTGTACCAGTACATCCAGGCCGATTTCTTCCTGAACACGAATAGTCTCCGCAATCGCGTCCCGGATCTGCTGCTCATACGCTTCCGGACTGATCGAACCGTTTTTTAGTCTGGCTCTCAGCTGGCGTATATCCTTCGTTTGAGGAAAAGACCCGATGGTGGTTGTGGGAAAAATCGGCAATTGCAGTTTCCGTTGCTGTATCTGACGACGCTCAGGGTAGGCATTGGTACGTCTGGAATAGGCCCGATCCACCAGCCCGACACGCTGTTTCACTTCTTTATTGTGAATAAGCGGAGAAGATCTGCGCTGCCCGATTGTCTGCTGATTCGCTTCCAGCAAAGCAGAATGTATATTTTCTTTATCTTCTGCCAGCAACTTGATATCGTTCAATTCCCGTAGTTTCTGCTTTGCAAAAGCCAGCCATTGTTTTATTTCCGGAGAAAGCACCTTTTCATTTGTCTCCAGATCCAGATCGCAGGGCACATGAAGCAACGAACACGAAGGCGCCACAAAAATCCGGTCTGCGCCAAGCGCTGTTTCTGCTTTTCGAATCAGCGACAGCGAACGCTTGTAATCATTTTTCCAGATATTGCGGCCATCGACTACACCGAGCGACAGGCTCAGCTTGTCCGGAATCAGTTCCAATAGCGTATCCAGCTGCTCCGGAACACGCACCAGATCCACATGCAGTGCACAAACGGGTAACGTTACCGCCCAGACTGCATTTTCGCGCAATCCTTCAAAATAGGTAGCCAGTACTATTTTCAATGCAGGAAACCGATCACGCAATGTTTCATAGGTTTCGATGAAAGCTTTTTTTGCCCTGTCCGTAAGATCCAGCGCCAGAAAAGGCTCATCAATCTGAATCCATTCCGCTCCGGCATCCTGCAGCTTTTGCAGTAGCTGACCGTATACTTCCAGCAGGGAAGGCAGCAGATCCAGCATATCAAAGTTTCCTTTCTTCACCTTGCCAAGCAGGAGATAGGAAACCGGCCCCAGCAATACAGGACGGGTTTCTATACCCAGTGCTCTGGCTTCCCTGTAGTACTCAACCGGCAGCTCAGTAAGCAGCTCAAACTGCTGATCGCTGTAAAACTCCGGCACAATATAATGGTAATTGGTATCGAACCATTTGGTCATCTCCATAGCGACCACATCATCACCAGCCTTTTGTACACCACGGGCCATGGCAAAGTAGAGGTCCCAGACGGATTTCTCCGGATTCTCTCTGATTCCCGCATACCGGGGCGGAACAGCGCCCACCATGAGCGAAAAGTCCAGCACCTGATCGTAAAAAGAAAAATCGTTGGAAGGAATACAATCAATTCCCTGCTCCTGCTGTAGTGCCCAGTTTTTGTGACGGATTTCTTTGCCCGTATGTATCAGTTCCCCTTCGCTGATTGTTCCGGACCAGTAACGTTCACAGGCTTTTTTCAGCTCTCTGTTGTCACCGGTTCTCGGATAACCTAAATTGGATGTTTTCATTACTTTTTTCAATTAATTTCCGGACAAATCTATGTATAGCAGATAAAATAAATACATATAGAAATATATTTGGAAATTAAATCTATTTGTAAAATATTTGAAAGAATAAAAATCCTTACAAGAGTTAAATAACCCAGATAATCAGATAATTTATCTATGCATACGATCGACGAAACCGACATCAGCTTACTCCGCCTGCTGCAGGAGAACAGCGATATCACCACCAAAGAGCTGGCTGACAAAGTCAATTTATCGCCTACTCCGGTATATGAACGGGTAAAAAAACTGGAGCAAGAGGGCTACATCAAAAAATATGTCGCCCTGCTTGACCGCGAAAAGCTGGGCAAAGGACTGATTGTATTCTGCAATGTATCGCTGCGCAAGCATACCCGCGAGATCGGGCAGCAGTTTGTACGTGACATCGCCATGCTCGATGAGGTTACGGAGTGTTACAATATATCGGGCGATTATGATTTCCTGCTCAAAGTACTGGTCAACGATATGAAGCACTATCAGGATTTTGTGCTCAACCGGCTGGGTTCGGTCAAAAACATCGGAAGCGCGCACAGCATATTTGTCATGGGTGAGATCAAGCACAGCTATCAGGTACCGCTGCCGGGGAAGGAGGGATAAGTCTTATCGTTGGTATCCCTATCATTAGCCAGAATGTTATGTGTCTTAATTTTCAATTAATCTGCCACGTTTTCTTACAATAAAAATAGCAAGATACCCGCTTTCATACTTTCCGCTGCCGCAAATCCCTCAAACCTGCTTATATTTATACCATATAATTGCAATCAGGCTTATGTCCGGTCAATACAAAACCGTGTTTCACCTGGCCAGCGGGGATCTCAGTGTGCACAAGGCGCTCATCCGTCAGACATATAATCTGCTGGATGCATTGCCTGAAGTATCCGTGGAAATCGTAACGCACGGGGAAGGAATCAGTCTGCTACTCACTGATAGTCCGTATACCAGCATACTTCGTGAGCTGCATGACAAGGGAGTTCGGCTGCTGATCTGTAAAAACACGCTGAAGCAGAAAAATATACCAGAGGAATCGCTGCCCGGGCATGCTGAGATTGTACCGGCTGCCATTGCACATCTGATTGTTCGTCAGCATGAAGGCTGGAGCTATATCAAAGCGGGCTTTTAATTCGTTTTACAGGCAATATAACAAGCGGAACAGATAACGAGTATAAGCTAAAGAAATGAGACTTCCGGTCATTATTTTTATTCTAGCCTGTTTTTTTCAGGTTTCCGCTTCAGACTATCTCAGCTTCGTCATTGCAGATGCCGAAACAAGAGAACCGCTCCCCTATGCCGGCATACAGGCTCCGGGCTATCCCCTGCGCGGGATATATACCGACAGTACAGGACGTATCACGCTGTCTCTGACAAAGTATACTCCCAAAGACAGTCTTCAGATTTCCTGTATGGGCTATCAGACACTCCGCATTCCTATTGCCTCGATCCAGCATCAGGATACAGTTTTTCTGCAGCCTGCCGTCTTTCTTCTGGAACCGGTGCAACTGGGAAATATGTCTCTGACAGCAGAGATGATCCTGCTTCAGGTACAGAAACGATTTTACCGGAATCACCAGCTTTCGCCTTCCCGTCAGCAGTTTTACTATCACGATTATACCTATATTCCTTTTGACAGGGAAAACAGAGTACAGCTCAAACAGTCTACGTTTACAGGTCTTTCCGCCGACAGTGTACAGATTCTGCTGGATAAGCTGCCGGAACAGTTTATCGATTATCAGGACCTGCTGCTTACACTGTACAAAGACAGCAGTCTGTACAAGCTGATTCCCTCGGAAGGTATTTCTCTTGAGCAACGTCAGATGCCTGCTCTGATGGCCGAAGCAGAAGCTCAGTTCAAGCCCTTTGTAGAAGATGTGGAAAAAGGCATGGCCGACAAAGACGTTTATTACAAAATCCGGACAGGTATACTTGGCCGCAAGTTCGGACATAAAAAATCATATACCTGGCCGGACGATGATGAGGGATACGACAGCCTGCATTATTCCGTAGAAACCCAGTGGCTGAAGCCGGAGCTGCTGGCTCTGCTCCGAAACTATGCCAGTATAGACAGTGACAACTGGGAGTTTGTAACCAGGCCTTCCCGGTATCATTATACACTCCGGGCCGCCGAATATTCCAACGGAAGCGAGGTCTGGCAGGTCTCCTTTACTCCCCGCAAATCAGGGATCTTTGAAGGATATCTGTATATAGATCAGCGTACGTACGGCATTCTGGAAGCGCATTTTGCCTATGCTTCCGGACGTGAAACCGAAAAATTCAGGCTGGCCGGCTTTGGCCATTCGCTCCGGCACAAGGAGGGACATATTCTTTTCGAACGGGGTGAGCATGGCTACTTCATCCGCTATCTTTCTGCCAGACAAAAAGAATGGTTCAGGCTGGACCGGAATTTTTCGATCACCAAAAAACAGAAACGTTTCCTGCTGGATAAAACATTGAGTGAAATAAAGCTGACGACCGATCTGTCCATAGAAACCTCCCATTTCTGTGAGCTGCTGTCATTGCAGTACGAACTGATTTCACCCGAAGCATTTGAAAAGGTCACCGAACCCAAATCTGTTCAGCTGCGCATGGAATATGGTGATCTGCCACAACTGCTGCATCGCGGGACTCCGATCGCTCCGGTCCGGGAATTAAAAAAATACCGGCAACGTGCCGGGACTGCAACTCCGTATCATGCAGATGAGAATTAGAAAACAGAAGCAGATTTTTTTTTGCAATTTACCACCTGATTTGTACTAAACTATATCTGTTTAACTATGCCTGCAGATTTTTTCAGACAGTTCGGAATATTGACGGAACAGGAAATTAAAGAAGCTCAATCACTTTTTTCCTTCAGAGAGCTCCGCAGAAATGACTACTTTGCACGGGAAGGCGAACCCTGCCGGGAAATCGCCTATGTGCAATCCGGTCTGTTCCGTTCTTACTATCCGGATGCGAAGGGGAGCGATACCACTTTCTGCTTCCGTTTTCAGGGAGAAATGATTGCTTCCTATTCTTCATTTATTACCGGCCTGCCAGGCAATGAAACCATACAGGCACTCACTCCGGCCAGGCTTCAGGTCATATCGCGGGAGGCTATCAACAGACTTGCGGATAAATCCGTTAGCTGGGTCCGGGTATTAAAAGTGATCGCGGAAACAGAGTATGTAGAGCTTGAAAAAAGAGTCCTTCAGCTGCAAAAAAACAATGCGTCTCAGCGTTATCAGGAGCTTATACAGACCCAGCCAGCTTATATCAACGATATCCCCTTGCAATACCTGGCATCTTATCTTGGTATTACTCAGCGCCACCTGAGCAGGATACGCAGAGAACGTATTTAGACATTTGTCCTGTGCCAGGACAGAAGGTCTGTGTATTTTTGACAGCAACTATAGAAATAAGCAACCATGCCCAGGAAAATACTGATCATTAACGGCCACCCGAACAAGGAATCACTGGTCTCTGCACTGGCCGCCGCTTACCGGAAAGGCGCTGAAGCTACCGATGCAGAAATCAGGGAAATCGTCATAGCCGATCTTCAGTTTAACCCCAATCTGCAATCTGGCTACCGGAAACGCATGGAATGGGAACCCGATCTGGCAGATGCCTGGGAAAAAATAAAATGGGCAGATCATCTTGTATGGCTGCATCCGGTATGGTGGGGAAGCATGCCCGCCATTACCAAAGGATTCATTGACCGGGTTTTTCTTCCGGGCTATGCCTTCCGGTACAAACCTGACTCTGTATGGTGGGACAAGCTTCTCAAGGGAAAAACAGCCCGTATCATTACCACACTGGATCAGCCGGGCTGGTATTACAGGCTGGTATACGGAAGGCCAAGTGTCAATCAGCTCAGGAAAACAACACTTAAGTTTTGCGGCATCACCCCTGTCAGGGTCACATATATTGGTATTGTCAAAACCTCTACTCAGGAAAAACGGAGCAGGTGGCTGCAAAAGATCGAAAGAATGGGTATGAAAAACCGATAAGCATAACAATCAGGTCCCCGATCCGGTGATTCGGGTCGGGATGTTTCTTAACAATCCTTTGATCATTATTTTTTGCTAATAAAAAAGTTTTTTAGTTAGTTTGAACTTCAATTCAGAAAACTCCACACGATCATGAAGCTGTTTTTCCTTACCAAACTTTTCTTTTTCAGAGATCGTTCCTGATAACAGGATCCTCACTTTGAGTATCCTTGTGCTTACATTCCCGGAAGTCTGAATATTTCCGGCAACAGCTTTATTCACTTTTGTATTTACATTAACCTATCCGGGGTTCAATTCCACTTACAGCGGAGTTGCCAGGGATCCATTATTATATGACAACTAACTGGAAACAAAAATTTCTTCTTATATGGAGCGGGCAGTTTGTGTCCCTGCTCAGCAGCTCGGTCGTAAATTTCGCGATCGTGCTCTGGCTTAGCCTTGAGACCGGCTCGGCTCAGGTGCTGGCCATCGCCGCGATAGCCGCTCTCCTGCCCCAGACGCTGGCAGGACCATTTACCGGTGTGCTGATCGACCGGTGGAATCGTAAAAGGACCATGATGCTGGCCGACCTGTTTGTTGCATTCTGTACATTGGTGCTGGCCATGCTGCTGTACCTGCATGTATCCGGTGCCATATACATATATGCGCTGCTGGCGCTTCGTTCACTGGGTTCGGCTTTTCACATGCCGGCCATGCAGGCGTCCATACCGCTGCTGGCTCCGGAAACAGAGCTGACCCGTGTCAACGGCATCAATCAGATCATTCAGTCTGTAAGCATAATAGCCGGTCCGGCGCTCGCAGCACTGTTTATTTCGGTTCTGAAAATCGAACAGGTACTGCTGCTGGATGTAGCCGGAGCAATACTTGCCTGTCTGTCGCTGGTTTTTGTGTCAATTCCCAATCCGGAGCGAAAAACCGGAGTTGCCTATCATTTTGCCGCAGAAATGAAAGAAGCGGTTTCTGCGGTACGTGTAGTGAAAGGTATGCCCTGGCTGATGTTTTTTTCAGTAACAGGCCTGCTGTTTATTATGCCGATCAGCGTCCTTTTCCCCCTGATGACGCTCGAGCATTTCAACGGCACACCTTTTCAGATAAGCCTGATCGAGATCGTATGGGGAGTCGGTATGCTGATCGGAGGAGCAGTCATGGGATTCAGGCACTATACAGTCAACCAGACCGGACTGCTCAATAGCGCCAATATACTTCTGGGGCTTACCTTTATACTTTCGGGCGTGCTCCCGTCCACTGCCTACACGGGTTTTGTAGTCTTTACCATTATAGGTGGCATCGCGGGTACGGTGTATCAGACGACCTTTATGTCGCTGCTGCAACGAAAAATCGATCCGGCGGTACTGGGGCGGGTTATATCCACCTATTTCAGTGTTTCGCTGCTGCCCTCACTGATCGGACTGCTTGGCACCGGTTTTCTGGCCGATACCATTGGCTTGGGATATTCATTTGTTTTATCCGGCCTCCTGTTGTTTCTGATCGGCCTGACTGCCTTTTTCGTTCCTTCGCTGTGGCAGCTCGGCAAGCAAACCCGGGGCGATTCGACGATCTGATTACAAACAGCAGCTCCTGCAATTATCCGGGCATACGCGTTCGTATGTCCCGGATAATTCTGGGTAAAAAGGCCCTGTTTTCAGCATCTTTTATAAAAACCAGCCTGTTATACATTCAACCACCCAAACAAAGCGCTGCCCTCACAGGTAATTTATCCTGAAACCATAACCCAATCCGGACATGAATCTGCAGGATCCTCTTTACGGTACCATCAAACCTTCTCCGGTCATAGAAGCGCTTATTCATTCCGGCGCCTTTCAGCGTCTGAAAAATATCCACCAGGGTGGTGCTGTTTTTCTGGTGAGTCCTTCGATATGCCACAGCCGGTACGAGCATTCGGTAGGTGTCTGGATGCTGACAAAAATGCTGGGGGCGTCTATGGAAGAACAGGTAATGGCGCTGCTGCATGATCTTTCGCATACTGCTTTTTCTCATGTTTCGGACTATTTGTTTAACAATACGGAGGAAAACTACCATGAATCTCTCTTTCAGCAGGTCGTATACAACTCCGGGATTCCTTCGATCCTTCGTCGATTCGAAATGGATGAGACGCTGCTTTTCCGGAAAAATTACACCATACTCGAACAGGAATTACCGGCGCTCTGTGCCGATCGTATTGATTATACCCTGCGGGATATGTATTATGCAGATCTCGCCAGCAGGGATGAAATCACGTATTTTGTCAGTCAGCTGGTCGTCAGTGCAGGGCAAATCGCTGTCACGAGTAAAGAAGCGGCCCGATGGATCAGTGAAAAATACAGGACGCTCAATGAGGATTATTTCCGCAAACCCGAACACATTTTTGCCAATGTTCAAATGGCTGCTCTGCTACGGGTCGCTATTGAGAAAAAGATCATCCGGCACAAAGATCTGATGAAAGATGATGCCTATATTCTCAAACTGCTGACCGCACATGCCGACACCCGACTGCTGCTCAACCAGATCAGGACTCTAAACGGTTTCAAGGATTTTATGAAGCAGCATACGCACGATATCTTCAAGAAAAGAGAACTGGAGCCGCTGGTTAGTCAGCGGTGAGTTTTTTGGGGAAAATTAATCCCTGATAATAGCCAAACCCCCAAGGTTTTTATCGTCGTATATAAGCCTTGGGGGTTTCTGATTATATTCAGCACAGAACATATCAAATATCCTGATTTCTTAGCTCTTACTCCGATTTCCTTGTCTGGATAAACAATAGTATTATTGCGTATATTGGAGAATTAAGTGCCCCCTTTTAAGACAACACAGGCAACCGATCCTTAAAAACCGAACATGAGCGTATTCTCTTACCATTTAGTAAAAACATCGTACCTCTCAGCTCTGAGAACTATGTTGTATCCTCCCACACGGAAAAACACTCCGGGGCTGATTCATGCGGAATGTATGACCTGCATGACATTAGGATCTCCTGTTTTTTCACCATCCCGTATAGTAGTCAGGCAAGTTGCCGTATTCGCTCAATGGGAAAACGAAGCCGCCATTGACCGCTTTTTAGAACAAAACAGCCTGGGGAAGATATTGGCCAACGGATGGCATACCCGATTAACGTTTTTGAGACAATGGGGAAAAATACGCGCCTTTGAAATCCCGGATTCATCCATCGGATCAGAGTCGGCCGATGCTCCGGTTGTCGCGGTTACACTCGCCCGTATGAAATTACCGGAAGTTCCAAGGTTTATTCACTGGGGAAGACCTGTCGAGCAATTGGTTCGTGACCATCCCGGAACAACATTGTCTCTGGCCTCTATCAGATTTCCCAATACGGTTTCGACTTTCTCAATCTGGAAATCCCAAAAAGAAATGACGGATATGGTGCATGGTCATAGCGCTGTTCCTCACCCCCAAAGACATAAGGACGCGATGAAAGAACGGGACAGAAAAGACTTTCATTTTGAATTTACAACCCTTCGCTTCAAACCGATTTCGGAATCCGGGGAATGGAATGGACGAACCAATATAATACCTGAGCTCAAAGCAGAATAATTGAACATAGGATCGGCATATCGGATGCAAAAATTTCAGGATTGGTTTACGCAGCAATGGGCAATCCTTTGGGGCAGGAAAATCGATCCCGAGGATTTTACATGGTTAATCGGCCCCTTCGGCAACCTGACAGGCATCGGTGATGATTTTATAAACCAGTTAGCTGAAAAGGAAAATCTGGTCATCGAACGGGACAAAAAATCACAAGGCCTGATTCCTTCCGTCCGCATGCTCAATCTGTCCGATAGTGAGCTGTCCGTTTTATCGCAAGAGGTTATCGGATTTTATGAGCACACGGCTGATTACAACCTGTACTTTCGTGTACAATGGAATCCGTTTTTCAGGCTATTCGGAATTTTGGTAAACAATTTATTCAGCAACCGAATCAATCAATTGAACATTCCAACCAGGAATGTAAAAAATACGGAAACGATAAAAAGCGAAATCATCACTCTTTCAGATCCTGAGTCTAGGGAAGTAAAATACACCATCTGGCTCAGAAAATTTACCTCCACCAATCAGGTGCTGTATTCGGGCATATACGGAGTATGCAACTTACCATCGGGAAAAACCTGCATCAAAGCCGTATTCCCCTTGCCCAAAGGCAATGCAACGGTTATTATGACTCCCCGTACAGGGAAAAACGGCGAACTGATCTTAGACTCCTCCGGGAAGAAATTTGGTGATGCCGGTTTTTACTTTGTACTACATGATTCGAAAGGAAATTACTGGTCTCAGTACATTCGCTCTTTTCGTGACCAGTTAGCAATAGGTCTTGAAAACGACCATCTCTCAGCCGAACAAACCCTAACACTCTGGCATCAGAAGGTTCTTCGTTTCAGCTATAAGATAGCGGGAAAAGAGGAGTAAAAATTGGGTAAACCCGCAAGGTTTATGTATACGACGAATAACAAAACCTTGAGGGTTCTATAAGGATAAAACTGGACTATCATCTTCCTGATGTCAGGAAGATGATAGTCTTGGAAAAGCTATTGAAAATATCGAAGGTAACATCATACTCCGCAACCTGCATCTGATTTGGGTTGGACAATGGTATAATTGTGTATATTTGAAGATTACGGTTCATTGTACGATGGCACAATACAATTAGACTAAAATGGCAATTTTTGAGATAGACAAAGGAAAAGCAAGACGAGTTCGATTGAGTGAATTCAAACTTGAAAAAGACTTGCAACACCTGATTGAAAACAACCTCGAAACGATATTCAATTGCAGGCTTATTGCAACGGAGTTTTCGACAGGAAATATTCATTCAGGCCGAATTGATACCCTGGCCATTTCAGAAGACAACAATCCGGTAATCATTGAATACAAAAAGGTAGCATCATCAGACCTTATTAACCAAAGTCTATACTATCTGCACTGGATTAAAGATCATAAAGGCGATTTTCAAATCGCTGCGAATAAAGCCTTAGGAAAAGATGTCGAGGTTGACTGGTCTGATATACGAGTAATATGCCTGGCCCCTGAGTATAAAAAATATGATCTGCATGCTGTTCAGGTAATGGGAGCAAACATTGAACTCTGGCAGTATAAAACCTACGAAAATGGCATACTGAATATTGAAGAAGTCTTCAAACGCACAGTTGCTTCTTCTAATCAACATACAGAAACATTGACAGGCAAGAACCCTGTAATGGTTGAAGCTGGCAAAAAGGCTGCGTTAACAAGAAAAACCGCAATCTATACGCTGGAAAAACATTGCGAACATCTTGATGAGCATATTCTCGATTTATTTAATGCTGTAAGAGACTACATTGTCACACTTGACAGCTCCATCGAGGAAGTACCAAAGAAGCATTATATTGCCTACAAGACAAGCCAGAACTTTGCCTGCCTGCAGACATACAGGAAAAAACTGACACTATACCTGAAACTTAATCCGCAGGAAGTAACCCCGATGCCAAAACAAGCCCGTGACGTAAGTGAAATCGGACACTATGGAACAGGTGACTTTGAGCTGACTATTCAAGACCTGACCGACTTTGAAGAAACCAAACACCTGATCAGTGAAGCCTATAAAAATATAGGTGGGTGATTAGGATAATACATCTACAAACAGCAATTTTTCAAAATATTGACAAACCAATAACACTAGATAAAGCTATTCCAGAGCAGCAAAACGTCATATTGTCATCAACATTTTTTACTACTTTTAAACTGCTGATCTTTTAGAACACGAGCTAAAGATTTATTGCAAGAACAATGAGCAAAGAAAACCAAATTGAAATTAACCTCATAGAGCAACTTAAAGGACTGAAATACATTCACCGCCCTGATATAGTTGACAGGAAAACACTTGAACAAAACTTCAAAGCCAAATTTGAAGCACTTAATCGCGTTCGATTAACGGATAGTGAATTTCTAAGACTGAAGGAGGAAATCATCAATTCGGATGTGTTTGTTGCCTCTAAAAAATTACGCGAAAGACAATACTTTCAACGTGAAGACGGAACACCATTGCATTACACTTTGGCAAATATTAAAGACTGGTGCAAAAATGATTTTGAAGTTGTCAGCCAGTTACGTATCAATACCGAAAACAGCTATCAACGCTATGACATCATTTTGCTGATTAACGGCTTGCCTGTGGTGCAAATCGAGTTAAAGAAATTGGATATTTCGCCACGAAAAGCCATGCAGCAAATTGTGGATTACAAGAACGAACCGGGCAACGGTTACGGAAACTCCTTGCTTTGCTTTATGCAATTATTTATTGTAAGCAACCGAAGCAACACCTATTATTTTGCCAATAATAAGATTCAGCACTTTCAATTCAACGCAGATGAACAGTTTCTGCCCATATACCAGTTAGCGGACGAAACTAACAAAAAGATAACGCATATAGAGCCATTTGCCGAAAAGTTCCTAAGCAAGTGTACGCTTGGCGAAATGATCAGCAAGTATATGGTCTTAGTGGAGAGCGAACAGAAATTGCTTGTGATGCGACCTTACCAGATTTATGCAGTAAAGGCCATTGAAGATTGTGTGAAACAAAACAGAGGAAACGGCTATATCTGGCACACTACAGGAAGCGGTAAAACCTTGACTTCTTTCAAAGCTTCTACGTTGCTAAAAAACAATCCTGATATTGAAAAATGCTTGTTTGTTGTTGACCGTAAAGACCTTGACCGGCAAACCCGTGAGGAGTTCAATAAATTTCAGGAAGGTAGTGTGGAAGAAAACACCAATACCGAAACGTTGGTAAAACGTTTACTTTCTACGGATTATACCGACAAAGTAATTGTTACTACCATTCAAAAATTGGGCCTGGCATTGGATGAAAACAGTAACCGAAATAAAAAGCAAGCAGACAAAGGTGTGCAGACTTATAAGGAGCGACTAAATCCTTTAAAAGATAAACGTATCGTTTTCATCTTTGACGAGTGCCACCGTTCGCAGTTTGGAGAAAACCACAAGGCGATTAAAGAATTCTTTCCCAATGCTCAATTGTTCGGATTTACTGGTACACCTATTTTTGATGAAAATGCCACTTACAGCATCAGAGAAGGCGAATACGCTTCGTATAAAACGACCGAAGACATTTTTCAGCAAAGGCTACACGCATATACGATTACGCACGCTATTGAGGACAAGAATGTCTTGCGTTTTCATATAGACTATTTCAAAGGCAATAATCCCGATGGTTATCGGGACAAGAAGCAGGTTGAAGCCATTTCACAGCAAGCAGTGGTTGAAGCCATTGTAAGCAAACACGATGCGGCCACCAATTCCAGAAAATTCAATGCGGTTTTGGCTACGGCTTCTATCAATAATGCGATTGAGTATTATCAGCTATTTAAAGAAATTCAGAAGAAAAAACAAACGGAAAACCCCGATTATGTTCCCTTGAATATTGCATGTGTGTTTTCGCCCCCTTCACAGCTGATTGCAAAACAGGGAGACCAGCAAAGTCAGAAAAATGCGGCCGACATCAAACAATTACAAGAGGATTTGGCACAGGAACGTGAGGATAATAAACAAAATCCCGAAGAAAAGAAAAAGGCGTTAACGGAAATTATTGAAGATTACAATAAACAGTATAAAACCAATCACAGCATCAACGAATTTGATTTATACTATCAGGATGTGCAAAGACGCATCAAAGACCAGCAATACAGCAACAAAGATTATTCGCACGAAAACAAGATTGACATTACCATTGTGGTAGATATGTTGCTCACCGGTTTTGACAGCAAATACCTGAATACGTTGTATGTAGACAAAAATTTGAAATACCACGGCTTAATTCAGGCATTTTCAAGAACCAACCGTGTGCTGAATGACACCAAACCGCACGGCAATATTTTAGATTTCCGTTCGCAACAAGATGCCGTTAATCAGGCCATTACTTTGTTTTCCGGTATCGATGAAAATAAATCAAGAGAAATCTGGTTGGTAGACCCTGCTCCTGTAGTGATTGAAAAATTCAGAGAAGCGGTAGAAAAATTAGGCATTTTCATGCAGGAACAAGGGTTGGTTTGTGAACCACAGGAAGTATATAATGTAAGGGGTGATGCCGCCAAAATCACCTTTATTGAAAACTTTAAGGAAGTACAACGGCAGTTGCTGGCGTTGGAGCAGTTTACGGATTTGGAGCCGGAACAAAAGGAACTGATTGATGAAATTTTACCAAAGGACACTTTCTTAGAATTTAAAAGTTCGTATTTAGAAACCGCCAAAGATTTTCAAAAACGCCAGCAAAAAGAAGGAGAAAATGCACCACCTGAAGTTCAGCAACTGGATTTTGAATTTGTATTGTTTGCTTCTGCCGTAATTGATTACGACTACATCATGAACCTGATTGCCGACAGCACACAACAGAAGCCAGCCAAACAAAAGATGACCAAGGCACAGGTAATTAGCTTGCTGAAATCCAATTCCAATTTAATGGACGAAGAAGGAGATTTAACCGAATACATCAATAGCTTGGATTGGGAAAGCGGACAAGATGTAGAAACACTTCGCAAAGGTTACGATACATTTAAAGACGACAAATACAACAAAGAGCTGGCAGCTATTGCCCAAAAACACGGTTTGCAAACAACAGACCTAAAAACCTTTGTAGAAAAGATAACAAGCCGAATGATTTTTGACGGTGAAAAACTCACCGACCTGTTAGAGCCATTGGAGTTGAGCTGGAAAGAACGCAGAGTAAAAGAATTGGCTTTGATGGAAGACTTAGTTCCTCAATTAAAAAAACTGGCCCAAGGGCGTGAAATTAGCGGGTTGGCAGCTTATGAGTAATTGTCTGAATTATGATTTGTAAGATTCAAGGATGATAAGATTTTGAAACACGAAGAATTAACACATAAAATTATTGGGTGTGCCATGAAGGTCCATAGCACATTGGGTAATGGCTTTCAGGAAGTCATTTATCAACGAGCTTTGGCAATTGAAATGGGAAAGCAAGGATTGGGATTTCAGCGTGAAATGGAAATGGTCATTTACTATGAAGGATTTGATATAGGTACTCGCAGAGTTGACTTTTTTGTGGAAGAAAACATTATGGTGGAGTTGAAAGCATTGATAAAATTAGAAGATGTTCACCTGGCGCAAACAATGAATTACTGCCAGGCATATAATTTACCAATTGGTTTACTCATAAATTTTGGAGCAAAAAGTTTAGAGTTTAAAAGGGTGTATAATGTCAACCATCCTGAAAACAAGTCCGAGTTAAGATTGAAAGGATTAAGAGATGATAGGATGCTTACATCGTCTCAAACAGAAATCCTAAAATCCACTCATCCTAAAAATCCCAATTCAGACAAATGAGTAAGAATAAACGAATACCCGAATTGCGTTTTCCTGAGTTTAAGAACAAAGGAGAGTGGGAAGAAAAGAAAATCTCTGAGCTTGGCGAAACTATAAATGGATTGACAGGAAAAAGTGGAGAAGACTTTGGAATAGGAAAACCCTATGTAACTTATAAGCAAGTATTTGATAATTCTATTATTGATTTTAAAAAGTGTGGCAAGGTTCAAATTGGTGAAAATGAAAATCAAAATACACTTCAAAAAGGCGATGTTTTATTTACCACTTCTTCAGAAACTCCAAACGAAGTTGGCTTTGCATCTGTACTTGTTGATTCTCCGAAAGAGGATATTTATTTGAATAGTTTTTGCTTTGCTTTGCGTCCATTTAATATGGATAAAACACAACCGCAATTTTCGAGATACTTATTTCATAGTTCGGTTTATAGAAAAAGTGTGACGGCAATTGCTCAAGGAAGCACAAGATATAATCTTTCAAAAGGTGCATTTCTTGAACTTCAAGTTTCCGTACCAAATCCCAAAGAACAGCAAAGAATCTCTTCCTGCCTTTCTTCCTTAGATGAAGTAATTGCAGCCCACAGCCATAAGTTGGAGTTGCTCAAAGACCACAAAAAAGGCTTGATGCAAAACCTTTTTCCGCGGGAAGGCGAAAAAGTACCGAAGTTGAGATTTAAGGAGTTTGCGAAGGAAGGGGGGTGGAAATTGCCAAAACTTGAGGAGAAAATGGATATATTTAGAGGGGCAAGTCCAAGACCCCAAGGCGATCCACGGTATTATGGTGGAAGTATTCCCCGCTTAATGATAGAAGACGTTACGCGGGATGGTAAGTATAGTACCCCTAAAATTGATTCTTTAACTAAAGAGGGTGCTGCAAAAAGTAGGTTTTTAAAAAAGGGAAGTGTTGTTCTTAGTTGTTCTGGTACACGTGTTGCTATTCCAGGCATTCTTAAGGTTGATGCTTGTATTCATGATGGTTGGTTGGGATTTAAGAATTTTAAAGAAGTAGATTCTGAATTTCTTTACTACCATTTTTGTAATCTACACGATAGGATACAGGCTAATGCTCTGGCCGGAGGGGTTTTTAATAATCTAACAACAACAATTTTAAAGGAGTTAAGACTGGCATTCCCTACATTTAAGGAACAACAAAAAATAGCTTCCTGTCTTTCATCCTTAGATGAACTCATCACCGCACAAGCAGATAAAATAGAACAATTGAAGCTGCACAAAAAAGGATTGATGCAGGGTTTGTTTCCAAAAACGATTATGAATTAAAAAAATACTAAATGAGCGACTTAGTATCACACAATAACTACATTTTATATACTACCCCGGACGGGGCCGTAAAATTCAATGTACTGGTGCAAGGAGAAACCATTTGGCTCACTCAGGAGCAAATGAGCCAGCTCTTCGACCGCGAAAGAAGTGTGATAACCAAACATATAGGAAATGTATTTAACGAAGGCGAACTGGACGAAAAAAGCAATGTGCAAATTTTACACATTAGTGGTTCAGACAAGCCGGTAAAGTTCTATAATCTGGATGTCATCATATCGGTGGGTTACAGGGTAAAGTCGCAAAGAGGCACACAGTTTCGCATTTGGGCCACACAAACCCTCAAAGAATACATCATTAAAGGTTTTGTACTGGATGACAACCGTTTGAAACAAGGCGAAGCCGTTTTTGGCAACGATTACTTCAAAGAACTACTGGAGCGGGTACGCTCTATTCGTGCCAGCGAACGCCGAATTTACCAGCAAATCACCGATATTTTCGCAGAATGCAGTATAGATTATGACCCCAAATCAGAAATTACCCAAGACTTTTATGCGATGGTGCAGAATAAGTTTCATTTTGCCATTACCGGAAAAACGGCAGCAGAAATCATATACAAAAGTGCCGATGCATCCAAAGAACATATGGGATTGACCTCGTGGAAAAATGCACCCGATGGCAGAATATTAAAATCGGACACTACCATCGCTAAAAACTATCTGCAGGAAAAAGAGATAAAGCAACTGGAACGGACCGTAACGGGGTATTTTGATTATATAGAAAACCTGATTGAGCGTGAAAACACCTTTACGATGGAAGGACTGGCCAATAGTGTTGATAAATTTTTAAACTTTAATGAATACAAAATTTTAGAAGGTAAAGGACAAATTGCCCATAGTAAAGCCATTTCAAAAGCAGGAACAGAATATGAGCAATTTAATAAGACACAGAATATACTATCTGATTTTGATAAAACAATCAGAAAACTCAAAAAATAATCCGTTGGGCCTTGAAATCCGGCAAATAATAGTCAATGACACATAAAGAACAACAACAACTGGGTAAAACCCTTTGGGATATAGCGGACAAACTGCGTGGGGCAATGAATGCGGACGATTTCCGCGATTATATGCTTTCATTTTTGTTTTTGAGGTACTTGTCTGGCAACTACGAAGAAGCAGCAAAAAAAGAATTAGGCACAGATTATCCCGGATTAGCGGAAGATGACAGCCGGACACCTTTGGCTGTCTGGTATGCAGCCAATGAAGCGGATGTACCGGAGTTTGAAAAACAAATGCGCAGAAAAGTGCATTACGTCATTCAGCCACAACACCTATGGAGCAATATTTCAGAGCTAGCCCGCACGCAAGACGATACCTTGTTAAATACACTGGAAGCCGGTTTCCGTTATATAGAAAACGAATCGTTTGACAGTGCGTTCCAGGGTTTATTTTCCGAAATCAATCTGAATTCTGAGAAATTAGGCAAAACCAATACCGACAGAAACAAAAAGCTCTGTACCGTTATTCAGAAAATCGCGGAAGGAATCAAAGAATTCTCGACCGATTTGGATACCCTGGGCGACGCGTATGAATATCTGATCGGCCAGTTTGCGGCAGGTTCCGGCAAAAAAGCAGGGGAATTTTACACCCCTCAGCCAATCTCTACCATACTTTCTGAAATAGTCACCTTAGACAGTCAAGACCCCGCTACAGGCAAAAAAGGCAAACTGGACAAGGTGCTGGATTTCGCCTGTGGTTCCGGTTCCCTGTTGCTCAACGTAAGAAAGCGAATCAAAGACAGCGGCGGTACCATCAATAAAATATACGGTCAGGAAAAGAATATCACCACCTACAACCTTGCCCGTATGAACATGCTCCTGCACGGTATGAAGGATACCGAGTTTGAGATTTTCCACGGAGACACATTAGAAAACCAATGGCCCCTGCTCAATGAAATGAACCCGAGCAAAAAAACAGAATTTGATGCCATTGTAGCCAATCCGCCGTTTAGCCTGCGTTGGGAACCCAACGATACCCTGGCAGAAGATTTCCGTTTCAAAAACCACGGTTTGGCTCCGAAATCAGCAGCCGACTTTGCATTCTTGCTCCATGGTGTTCACTTCCTAAGCAAAGAAGGCACAATGGCCATTATCTTACCACACGGAGTTTTATTCCGCGGCGGCGCCGAAGAACGCATCCGTACCAAATTGCTAAAAGAGCATTACATCGACACCGTTATTGGACTGCCGTCCAATTTGTTCTATTCCACAGGTATACCCGTTTGTATTTTGGTGCTGAAAAAATGCAAAAAGCAAGACGATGTTTTATTCATCAATGCCAGTGAGCATTACGAAAAGGGCAAACGACAAAACACCCTGAATGAAAAGCATATTCAAGACATTGTAGAAACCTATCAGTTCCGTCAGGAAAGGGATCGTTATTCCCGCAGGGTATCGATGGATGAAATTGAAAAAAACGGTTACAATCTGAATATTTCCCGTTACGTAAGCACCTCAGCAGACGAAGTGCAAATTGACCTGAATGAGGTAACCCAAAACCTGGCATCCATCAACGAACGGATAAAAACAAACACTGATAAGCACAATGAGTTTCTGAGTGAGTTAGGGTTAAATTTGATTTGATAACGAATCGCCATTTGCAATCTCATTAGTTTGGCTATATTTACCATTCTACACTTTCCCAACCTCTCCACTCCCCATAAAAAAATCCGGTCCCCGCTCCCCTTTACAGGAAGCAGGAACCGGATTGGCCAATGAGGCTTCGAGTGCCTCAGCCGACAAACTGATAGCCGGCTTCGGGAACCTGGCTTCGGGAACCTCAGCCTGCGAGCCAGCGATCCGTTTACTTCACAATCTTGATCACATTTTCCCCGAATTTCATCAGGTAGCTTCCTCTTTCCAGAGCCTGTGTATCCACATGATTGGAGCCAGCCTGTAAATGAACGTTCAGCACCGCTTTGCCAGACAGATCGTAGATGACCGCTTCTCCGGAAGAAGCTGGCGCGGCTACAATATAATCAGCAAAGGGATTGGGATATACCCTGAATTCTTGTGCGGCATAGGAGTCTAAACCGGTAATCAGGACAGACTCTCTTACCGATGCTCTGTCCGATTTGTTGCCCGCTTCGTCAAAGGCTTCTACCTCCAGAAGATATTCCCGGCCACCGGTCAGACCAGTCACCGTATACGTTGTTTTGCTCGTAGTACCGTAAAGCTCGCCATCTACATAGATATTGTAACCCTCAATTCCTATATTGTCTACCGAAGCTGTCCAGGAGAGGATAATATCACCAAAATCCGGATCAGCCTGCAGATTGCCCGGCATACCCGGCTTATCCGTCATACGGATGTATATATCAGGCAGGGAACCGAAATACGCTGTACGTACACCCGCGTTCAGATTTGGCGCCACTCCGTTTTGCAAGGTGATGTTCCGGTGCTCTCCGTAAAAGCTTCCGAAGCCTCTTACTTTGATCACCCCGTTGGTGAGTACAAATTCCTCTCCGGTATAATCAGCCGGAATGGTAATCTTGTACTCCTGCGCCCGGCTGGCAAAGGTATACTGACCTGGGCCAAGGATGAGCGGAAACTCAGTATCAAAGCCGGTATACTGTATACCTGCTGACATATTGTAGATACCGGATAGCTTGTTGCTCGGATGGTACAAGGTATTAAAAGTAACACCTACTTCATCACCTGGCTGCAACAGCTCGCCCGGACTCGTTACATTACTGATGGTATAGGTAACCGGCTTCGCAGTCAGTACCTGATACTCTACAGCACCGCTTGCTGATGTCAGACGAACGATCGAACGGCCATGTACCAGACGCACGGTATAGCTTCCGTCTCTGTGGGCAGTCACACCATCGGTAGAGAACCCATTGTACGAAAGTATATTTTGTCCGGTCACCGGTTTTGCCAGTGTTACAGAGCTCACACCTTCCGGCTTGAAGGTATAATCGAAACCGCCTGTAGACGCTTCATAGTAAAGCACGTCATGCTCTGCATCGATAAAAACACTGTCTACCTTGTCGGAACCATCGGAATTCCAGTATTCTCCAATCGTCATATTGGTCTTGATATCCGAAGCAGGAGCATCAATAGATACGACAAACACTCCGGTATTCTGAGGCCATATCGCGCCAAAAAATGCTGCTCCATTGTTGCCGACATTGGTGGTATGGGCACACAGCATGGCATCGTAGGTCACCAGCACAATCGCTTTACCCGCTCCCACCGGTGTCAGCACTCCCGTCGGACTGATGGTCACCACACTATTGTCTGGTTCGCCCGCTTCGTTGACTACGATATAATGAAAATCAGGCTCGATAAAGTAATTATTGAAATCTGAATCGATGGCCTGCCAGTTGCGGAGATTGATGATCTGAAATGCTGTATCAAAGGGCAGACTCAGATAACCCTGTGCATTTATATTCAGGAAAATATCGGCCATATTCCGGCCATTAAGGTTGTTTACATCGTAATCAACCTCTTTCGGACTGCGGGAAAACAGTTGCTCATCGGTAAAGGCCAACGCTTTATTAGACGCATTGGGCGTAAATACACCCACATGCGTCAGAGCGCCCTCTTTGCTTACCCGGTAGTTGTGCTTGCCGCTTACATTGTAGGCATAGATGGTATTTTCACCGGAATCATCTATATACACCGGATATTTCTCCTCAAAGGGGACATAATGCTTCTTCAGGTAATTGCCGGCTACTGTTACGTTGGACGACTTTTCACCTACAAATACATGTGCTCCTTCAGGAACCACAAAACGGAAAGCGGTGGCGGTAACCCGGATCAGTGTATCCAGCAGTTCGCTCTGGTTATCATTTGCAACCGCGATGGCCTTTAGGGTAGCGGTGGTACTGATCTCAAAAGGCGCGCTGTACAGCAGCTCCTCTGACTCTGTCGGCTCTGTACCGTCCAGGGTATAATAGATAGATGCAGCTCCGGCAGACGAAAGCGTTACCACAGCTCTGTCCCAGAAGCCTTCCTCGGTATGCTCCATACCACCTATCGTTACGGCAGGGGCTAATAGTTCACCAGTAGCAGAAACCAGACAGATGTCTTTGATAAGTGTAATAAAATAACCAACATTCCGGGAATCGGATGAAGTATTCGTAATTACCAACTGAAAATCTCCCTCTATATTCAAACCATCTGCTACAAATTCTTTCCAGCCACTGTTATCATCAGTCACTGTTTTTGTCCATACAATTTCATCCCCTTGCTTTATGTCAACGACAAACTCTGTTCCCTCATATTGCTGACTGTACTGGAAAGAAACAGACGAGCATCCGTCTGAGAAAACAGGTGAAACAAGATACCCTCTGCGATTTCCGTTAGTACCGCCGCCATTTAGCTCTACAGCTTTGGCGCCTTCGTTTCTCGTATAGACATTGGCACACATCCAGCTCCAGCCCGTCGAAGATGTGGTCAGTTCTCTGACCCATGTAGCCCCCGTTTCCGGTTCGGATTCCAGGTCAAACGTATAATCGCACTGTGCGGAAGCCTGTATGACCGACAACAAGAAAGCTGTCAGCAGGAACAAGTTCCTCAATAAGTCAATTTTCCTCATGATTCTTGATAGTTATGTATGTTTATTCGTTAATTTTCTGGACAGGAATTGTTTTCTGACCATATCTGAGAAGATACTCCCCCGCAGGTACACCGGACAGGTCGATATGATTACTACCTGTACTGACCGTTGTCTGAAATACCTCCTCGCCTTTCCCGTTGTACAGCGTTGCAACTCCACCGGTATGGGCATTTATATCTATGTAGTCTTTTGTCTGTACCGTGTTCGCGGCCACAGTCCGGGAAGCCGCTTTTACTTTGCCTGCGGAAGACCGGGACGATGAAGCGCCTTGTCTGATCACCTTCAGCTTGTCCATGCAGAAGTATACCGCGGTATTGGGACCGTACATCGGATCTGCATCGGTTGTTTCCATGGTGAAGTACAATGACTTTATTCCACTACCAAGGGTAGTTAAAGGTATGCGTTGCCAAACAGCTTCCTGATAGACACTATCGGGCTCGTATGGATCGTATTCTGCCAGCAACCAGCTTGTAGAATCTTTACTATTATCATCATAAACGGCATGAATCCACAGCTTAAAATAGTCTCCGGGCTGTTTCAGCGGACGTGCGAAACCATCTCCGTAAATATTGCCCCAATACGGCCAGGGGTGATTGCTGATGTATATTTCCCGCGGAGCAAACAGGGAATTGTCGTCAAGATGCACCTCCAGCGAATGACCGCCAAAAGCCTCTTCATAAAATCCCCAATAGCCTACCAGATAAGGTATGCCTTTTTCAACCTGTGTAACGGTGTTTCCGGCAATAGTCTTGATACCGCCTCCGGCCATTACACCCCACTGATGATTTATCCAGGGCGAGCTATGGCTGGTATCGCAGGGATGCGAATAACAGGGAATACCATATCGGGCACTATCACCATTGGTCGCATAGGTAAAGCCATCCCAGTACATGCCGCCCCAGCCGCTGCTGTGTGAAAAGACAAAATCACCAAACTGTATAAAAGTGCTGTCTTCCTCATAGGTTCCTTCCCAATACCCTCCGGCAACGGTATCTTTGGGATAAGCCTGCAGATCCAGTGTAAGGGTATCTCCGGTCGAGCTCAATGCCGAGGTACCGCTGGTACCCGCGCCTCCGGCCACGACAAAACCCGCCAGGCAGGCCAGTATCGCTCCAAAAATGAAATTTTTCTTTTTCAAGGTTCTAAAAATTAAAAGTGAAACATTGCTAAACTTGATTCCTGTCATTCGTACACCAGCGTGAAGTGCGCGGGAATATCGCCGGTTCGCACCTGCCACTTCTTGTAGCCGTAGCGGTCAAAACAGAAAAGTGCGCCGGGATAGACATAGTTGGCCGCATCGGTGACGTAGATGTCTTTGGTGACCGGATGCACCATCAGGCCATAGGGCATGGATAATTCTTTTTCGGCTCCGCCAGACAGAAAATTACGTGTGATCAGCCGCTTCGCAGCGACATCGACAATGCCGAAGGTCACGACATTGTTCATCGTGACATAGCTCCACTCCGCGCTGTAGATATAGAGCGAATCGCCATCGAGGTGCATGTTGGAAACGGCTACATCCAGCTCACCTCCAAAGGTATCGGTATGGGTATCGATCCAGTAGAGTCGTGAAGGAGACTCATAATAATCCCCTCTCGAGCTTACCCACAGATTGCCATATCGGTCCGCCCGCAGACGGTGCAGATTGACCGCGACTTCTATGCGCTTGATCTCTGTAAAGGAATGAATATCGATCACAGAGACCGTGCTCTCATAATTCGGGACCATATAGCCGCCCGAGTTGGCGACATAGATTTTATTGCCGACAATCTCAAGCTCGTCCGGCTGAAAGCCTACCAGACAGCGGTCAACTACCTGAAAAGAAGCCGTATCTACTTTGGCTACATAGCCGATCTGCTCATAATCAGGATTGATCTCTACAGGGCCGGCGTATGAGGTTACATAGGCGTATCCCCCGTGAAACTGAATGTAGCGGCAATTGGGAATATTGATCTGCCCCAGGCGTCTGGCAGTATACTTGTCCATCACCTCTATCTTGTTGGAACAGTTGATGACGGCATACAGCTTGCTGCCATATACCTTGATATCGTTGCCGACATCGCCCATTTCCTTGGGTACGGAAGGGTTGGCATCGGCATAGATGTTCCGGTGATAATTGCCTGTGGTAAAATCGAAATAATCGAGCGTCGATTTGTTGCTGCCCATATTGCCCTCATTGAGCAGATAGAAACCAATGAGTCTGGGGCCGGAAACCGAATCACCCGGCGCTGTGGTAGTGTCCGGCGGCGCAAGCGGAATGACTTCTGCGGGGTGCACTTCTTGCGGCTTACGACAAGAACCCAGCATAAGACTTCCCAACAACAGAGCCAGCCAGCCCCAGGCGAAGACTTTCCGAATATATTCCCGATTCAATCCTTTATAATACATATTCACATTATTCCTTTTTAATAAAAACCCTTCTCAGGATGCTCAAATGTTTACTTTCAAAATCAGCTTATAATTCCTCCCCGGCATAGGATAGTTCAGCACCACATCATAGTACTGATTAAGAATATTATTTACTTCCGCGGAAAGTTTGCTGTTGATTTTCCGGTAGCTGAATGTCTTTCCCACTGTCAGATCATGCGTGTACCAGGGCTGCTCATAGTTTTCACGGATATTGGAAGAGTTGTGATAGCGCTCCCCCACATAAATAAAACTGTAGTTCAGATCCCAGGATTTGCGGTTGAGGTTGAGTATGACCGAACCATTGTGCCGGGGTATGTACGCGATCTGACCGCCATAGCTGCCCGCTACCGGATCATTGTCGGCCGGATTGCTGAAATCCTGCGCCCGCTGATGGGTATAGCTCAGGCTGGAAGACAATAATATACCTAAGGGCAATAACCACTGTGTCTGGGCCGACACATCAATGCCCCGTATTTCTACATAACCAAGGTTCATCATCATCCAGCGGTATTGCCCGTTACCTTTCGGTACAGCGATAATCTTGTCCCTGACCTGATTGTAATAGGCGTCTGCCCGAAAATTCAGGCTATGAAGTCTTCCTTTGGCATAGTCCCGGTTGTATTGAAATCCCAGATTGTATTGAGTGGTATATTCGGGACGAAGCGCTACGTTTCCGATATCGGTATAGTACAAATCATTGAAGGTCGGCATCCGGAAAATATGCTTGTAAAAAGCCCTGAGCCGCAAAGAAGACAGCGCCTTTGATGTCGCAAACGGCTGATAGGAAACAAAAAATGCCGGAGTATATTCCTGCTTATTGTCCGGTGTGCCGGTTTGTGCTTCCTTACCTGCTCCTTGCCGTGCTCTGGTGACCTGCTCAAAAACAGATGTCCCCAGAAGACTGGCCTGCGCTTTGAACCGTCTCCACTCAAAAGCGGTTGCCAGCGCGACAAGCAGGGTATTACGTTTGGGATGTACAAAATCCCTCAGACTCGCATCCAGTATATTCCACTGATAGTCGACCGACAGGTTTACATCCCAGTTTGGCAGAATAGCATATTTATTCGCCACTGAGGTATAAATCTCCTGCTGCTGAAACTGGTTGTCGATATACATCAGCGTGGTATCCGGATTGAGGTAACGCATCCAGTCATTGGCATATTTGGCATTGACCAATATGTCATACCTTTTAGTTACCTGTTTCTGCAAGCTGCCCTGTGTAAAAAAGTTACGGTCCCATTGCCGTTGCGAATGGGTCCATACATTGTTGACAATCGCACCGGGGATTCCCCGCTCCGAATTATAGAAATAACTTTTGAGGTGCCATTTACCGGATTTCACAAATCCGTTCAGCCCGCCTTCCAGGCGCCAGGAGTGCAGATCACCATTTCGTCGAACGGCCGTTGTATCCCAGGCCACCTCACCATTGGGCAGTACTCTCCGGTACCGGAATCTGTACTTTCCGGAAGCCTGAATATATTCCGCGTTAAATGATGAGCTGACACGTTTGCTGAGTTTCTGCTCCCAGAGCACCGACTGATTGATCAGGCCAAACGAACCGGTCCGGGTATAAAAAGTAACGTTGCTTCGCTTGCCTTCTTCAAAACGAGGCCGGCGGGTTTGCAAATAAATGGTTCCGGCAGAGCCAAAGTCTCTGGCTGGCTGAAAAATCTCACTTTTCTGTCCGTTGTATAAGGAGATTTTCTCAATATTATCGAGGGAGAATTTTCCCAGATCGATCTGACCGTTTTGCGCATTGCCCAACTGGATACCATCGTAGAAAACGCCCATATGGTTGGTGCCCATGCTGCGTATGTCCACGGTCTTCAGTCCACCCACTCCGCCATAATCCTTGATCTGGACACCTGAAAAATAGCGTATGGCATCGGCAACGGAAAAGCTGTTCAGCGCCTCCAGCTTTTCGCCGGAAAGCTGCTGCGAAGGAATGACTTCCTGGTAGCGATTGCCTGTCAGTCTGACTTCCTTTATATACTGTATACTATCTGAATTGTCCTGCGCAAAGGCTGTAGTCAGCTGCAACAGCAGTAGCACAATCACACAAAACACTCTGTATAAAAACATAAAAAGCTGTTTTAATTCTATGATTAAACAGCTTTCGTACAGGAATCGGGAAAACTGTCTGGCATAGCTCATACATTAGCAGAAAGTACGGCCTGCAAAACAGCTTCTGAAAATACCATTGAAATAAACGTACAGGAGCGCCGGGTATAATAGTGACTATACCTTGCCTGTCTTGTTTGTTTCAAGCCTTATTCCTCGAAAGCTTTAAAACGTACGAATTCTGGCAGGTATTCTGACTTACTCCATCATTGAGACCTCCTTCCCATCCACCAATGGCGGACAGTGGAACAAGCATTGCTCAATGACTTCTGGCGGGAGCTTACAGCAGCGGGTCTGTTCAGGAGTTGCACCTGATTCCCTTTTAAACGCGCCTTCCGGTTGGAAGCGACGTCACCAAAATTCAAGGCGAATGTACGGATAATATTTAAACTTTATAAACTATTCTTAATTTTAAGTAGTACGTTTGACATACTACGACGTACCGGACCACATATTACCTTTCACATATTTACGTACTACGTTCAACGTCAAACGTATTACGTTATACGCCTTACCCCAGCACCACATCCAGCGTCATCATGACGATAAATCCGCCGATAAATCCGAGGGTCGCAATATCGGAGCTTTTGTTCTGCTGCGCTTCCGGAATCACTTCTTCGACCACCACAAAGATCATCGCGCCGGCGGCAAAAGACAGCGCGTAGGGCAATACCGGTGTAAACACAGCGACAGCCACTGCACCGGCCACGCCAGCGACAGGCTCCACAACGGCTGACAGCTGGCCGTAAAAGAAGCTCCTTTTTCTGCTCATTCCCATACGCCTCAATGGCATGGCTACCGCAATCCCTTCCGGAAAATTCTGTAAGCCTATACCTATAGCAAGGGCTACGGCTCCGCCAATGCTCGCTTCGGGAATACCGGCAGCCACTCCCCCGAACAGTACACCTACCGCCAGCCCTTCCGGTATATTATGAAGTGTAATGGCCAGGATCATCAGGGTAGTCTTTTGCCAGGGCGACTTTACTCCTTCTACCCGTTTGAAATTTACATGAAAGTGCGGTAATACTTTGTCCAGCGCAAACAAAAAGGCCGCTCCTGTCAAAAAGCCCAGTATGGCGGGTATCACCCTTTCCAAGCCTTCGCCTTCACTCATATCAATAGCAGGTATCAGCAGGCTCCAGATGCTCGCCGCTACCATGACACCTCCCGTAAAGCCCAGCATACCATCCAGCAGATTACGGTTCATGGTTCTGAAAAAGAATACAAACGAAGCGCCGGCAGCAGTTACTCCCCAGGTAAACATGGTCGCATATAAGGCAGCGACAACGGGATTGATTGATGCGAAATAATCTATAATCAGTTGTGACATGGTATATAGTATAAATTATCTACTCTTAGGATAAGCCCCTTAGTCTTAAAAGATGTGTTTTTGAATATAAATGTCCTGCCGGACAGGCCTCACCCTCGCGAAGGCTGGCCTCGCAATTTTCATTGCTCACCTCTCCTTGATGAGAAAAAGTGAGCAAATCCCGATGCATCGGGACAAGGGCTGTTGAAAAAATAGCTAAAAATTATCCTTGCAGACGAAAAACGCCAAACTCCTTCGTCAGACAGTGCCGATTTTTGACGTCTTTCAGGATAATTTTCTTAACGCATTTTTTCAAAGGCCCTAACTCATAGAAACTCTTACTTTGTACGTTCTATATACTATAATCCTATCTATTTTTCTCAGCACATTTTTATTTGACAGTAAGAAAACTACCATTATTTCATTGATGAACTATACATTATTTCAATAGCCCGCAGCAGCACGTTCAGCTGTTCAGGAGCCAGCACTCCGTTGTAACGAAATACCGGCTGATACTCCCGATCCAGCAACACCCATGCGGGATAGGCGACTTCTTCTCCGGACGTCAGGAATTCTGTCAATGTATGAATACCTGTAGACTCTCCGGTAGGACTATAAGACCAGCTCTTTCCGTGAAAACGAACAGTTTCCCGACAGTCGGCATTGAACTCTACAAAGTAGAATTGAGACAAAGCGCTTTGAAAATCCTTGTTTTTCCGCAGCTGATTTTTCTGCATCCGGCAATACCTGCACCAGTCGGTCGACAGCAGAATCAGCAACGGTTTGGGCTCCCTCTGTATACTGCTGTCGGCCTGCTCTATCGTCAGTGACCGGATCTGAGCAGGGCAATATGTACCGGTCATGACACCTATTGCCGTCAATAAGACAACTATGTATGTAGCATATGCTGTCATATTTCTATTTCAGATTGTACCTGAATCCCAGAAAACCTCTGATACCCTGATTGGGACCATAGACATAGGAAGGATCAAAGGTCAGCCCGTAGGGATTGCCGGCTGTAGCCATCGCCTGTCCGTTACCATCAAAGACAACTCCCTTATCGAAAGGATCATTGGCTCTTGCTATGATAAAGGGATTGCCTCTATTCGGTGTCCAGTTCAGCAGGTTTTTGACACCGCCATAGATCTCTATGCTTTTGCCAACTTTTTTGGTCAGCTGAATATTCTGAATGCTCCACCAGGGAGAGTACTCCCGGCGCGGATCGCTATCACTCAACAGGGGAAGACGCATAGGGCCGTACAAATTACCGGTATAGTCAATAGTTACTCCGATACGTTTGATGGTATAGCCGACATTCCAGACACCGGTAAATCGTTCGGTAAACAACTGCTGTATCCTTTCACCCTCTTCCATACTATGCACATCCATGGCGGTAGCTCCTGCCAGTAGTTTAAGACCATTGGGTAATACTACATCCAGATTGAGCGAAATACCCCGGGAGACCGCATGTCCTTCCAGATTGTCGTAGATAATCCGGTTTGGATCGGTATCGTAATCCGCGATAATCTTGTTGGTAAAGTAAGTATAGAAAGCGGTCGCGTCCAGTCCGATAAAGGTATTCCCGGCGTATAGCTCCTTTACATAATTCAGGTTCCCGTTCCAGGAAGTTTCCGGTTTCAGATCATTGATAAACACAACCTGTCTTGCACCGGTAAGCGCTGCATGATCTTCTGTGAATACATTGGCTACCCGGTAACCGTTTCCGATGCTCAGGCGCAGGGTATTTTTCTTGTTAAAAGAGCTCCATTTGTAATTAAGTCTCGGCGTCAGAATACTTCCATGTATCGAATTGTAGTCATAGCGCATACCTAATAATACCTTATTGTTTTCATTCAGACTCAGCTCATCCTGAATAAACACTCCGGGCAGGCTGGTATGCGTGGGCCGGTTGATGGCAAGATCATCCGCAGCCGCTGTAGCGGGGGTATCATCATCATAATAGGTATAGCGATAGGTCAGGCCCGTCAGCAGATCATGTCTTTTTATCTTCTTAAACCAGGTGAGCTGCCCAAAGCCGATATACTGATCGGCCATATACGGCATATCTCCGTATACACTGTTCTGATCATGGCCGTTGGCGCTAAATTGAAACAATATCCGCTCCTTTACCGGCAGCTGATACGTACCGAACAGTTCCCAGCGGCTGGTATAAATACTTTCCCCATATACTTCATCACCGCCTCTGTATTGGCGGCTCCAGTTCATTTCACCGCCCCAGCGATCCTCGTACACATACCTGCCGGCAAGCGAAAACAGGCGATTGTCTTTCCGGTCAAAGCTCCATTTATTAAAGACAGAGATCCTGTTCTGCAGAGTTACATCCGTAAAATTGTCCTTGTTATTATCGACCGGATTCTGATAGTTGAAATAGTTTAACCCAAGCAGCGATTGCGCTTTCTTGCCTGCTCTAAATCTGGCAGCCACATCTGTATTCACTTCCCCCCAGGTAGTACCAAATACATCGACTGCAACCAGCGGCGCATTGGATGGCTTTTTGGTTATAATATTGATAAGACCACCCACCGCTTCGCTTCCATAGAGCGTAGAGGCAGGTCCTTTCACAATCTCGACACGCTCTATGAGCGACTGCGGAATACCACTCAGACCATAAACGGTTGACAACCCGCTCACAATCGGCATTCCGTCAATCAGCACCATGGTATAGGGACCTTCGAGCCCATTGATATGAATATCGCCGGTATTGCAGATATTGCAGTTAAGCTGCGGCCGCACCCCATTGATGGTCTGCAAAGCATCAAATATGGAAGGCGTGGGATTGGCCTTAAAGAATCTGGCGGTATATACCTCCACCGGCACAGGGCTTTCCATTTTAGACACTTCTTTCATAGTGCCTGTGATCACTACTTCCTCCATTATTTCCGGCTCCAGTACTGCATCATATATTACAGCATCACTTTTTACTGTTACCGTAGCTTTGCCTGTGGTATATCCCGTATGACTCACTTCCACGATCCAGCTGCCATAGGGAATATTGTCCAGCCGGTACAAGCCGGCACTGTCTGTTGAGGTCCCGGTTTTCAGCTTGGGAACAGACACTGTCGCGGCCTCAAGAGAATATCCGTATACATCGGTCACCTTTCCTGTAATCCTGCCTGTCTGAGCCCGGGCTCCAAGCCAGATACAAACAAAAAACAGTACAACCGGCAGCATTTTTATTTTCAACATACAACAACATTATATAATCAAGACTAATTTCATTATTTATATATACAAAATTATAATATTAGATTAATCTAACAAATTTATTAGGTAATAATTTTTTACTAAAAACAGTTATTCTTTAGTTAAATTCGCTCCATGAACTCTCAGACGGAAGAAAACTACCTGAAGGCGCTGTTTACCCTGACCAGTGAAAAAGGAGAAGCCAGTGTCAATGAGCTAAGCAAATTGCTGGACATAAAGATGCCGACCGTCAATAGTATGATAAAGCGTCTGTCTGAGAAAGGCCTGGTTGCTTATGAAAGCTATAAGCCGGTCCGGCTGACTCCGCAGGGTATGAAAGAAGCCGCTCTGATTATCCGCAAGCATCGCCTGACGGAAATGTACCTGGTGGAAAAAATGGGGTTCGGCTGGGAAGAGGTGCATGATATAGCAGAACAGATCGAACATATCAAATCACCTACTTTTTTTGAAAAAATGGATGCGCTGCTCGGCTATCCCAAAGTAGACCCGCATGGCTCGCCTATTCCTGACATTCATGGCAAAATAGAATCGGAAACTTATACAAAGCTAAGCAGCTGCAAGGAAGGCGATGTAGTTACCTTTATGGCGGTAAGCCACTCATCGGAAGAATTGCTGAAGTTTCTTACCAATCGGGATCTGATACTGGGCTGCACCATCACCATCAACATGATCGAACCCTTTGACGAAAGCATGAGGGTAAGCTACGCAGACCGAAAAGAGGAAGTGCTTAGCAGCAAAGTCTGTGAGAAGCTGCTGGTGAGGGTGGTGGAGTAATGATTAATCAATGCCGGGGAGTAATTAGCATTTCGTCCTTATTGGACGTATGACCGGCAAGGGACAGAATTTAGACAAATTGTTTTTTATGAAATATACTTTTCTACTAGTTGCCCTGAGCATGCTGGTGTATCATGTTCAGGCTCAAACCGCAAAGCTGGTACTGAATCCGAAAGAATTATCAATGCAGACGGGTGAAACGAATACCGTTTCAGTCCAGGTCGAAAACGCCGACTTTGATTATCAGTTGTTTCTTAGTGTAGCACATTCAGACCTTGGCAGCCCGGCTGACATAGATTTCAGGATCAATCCGCTCAATCCACCCTATGTTAGCTCAATAGATATAAGCATTCAGGGTGCTCCGGCTCCGGGAAGACACCAGCTTGTCATAAAAGCCGCCAACGGGCCACTGGCGTTTTATGACACCTGCTACATTACTATTCCGGAAACAGATTGTGCGTGGGAATCGTTTGATATTAATCATCCCGCTGGTGACATCGACTACCACATTTCTGTAGATTCAGAGAACAACGCATGGCTGGCATTAGGAACACAATTTGCCAAACGTACTCCTGATGGTATACTTACAACCTATACCTATGCATTTGAGCAATCATCCTATTTTGATAAAATTCTGGTGGACAAAAATGACAATATCTGGTTAAGCTGGCTTGCGGGAGACATGCATAACAGCATCCACAAATATGGTTTACTGTATTATAACCATCATCAGTTTTCGTATTATAATTCATCCAATTCCCCATTACCGGAATCCAAAATCAATGATATGGTCTGTGACTCCCAAAACAACCTGTGGCTGGCTACCGATATGGGAATTTTCAAATTTGACGGAAGCTTCTGGTCACATTATAATACAACCAATACCACAATAAGCTCCAACGTCATCACTGCCATTACAGTAGATAATAATGATGCTATATGGTGCATTATCCAAAGAGAGGATCTTGACGAGGAATCAGAAATTGTACAATACAGCAACGCTGTATGGAATACATATTCCAAATCCTATTTTTGCACCAATGTGCGTCCTTTTAACTTCAATTTTAAAGCTACGGATATCGCCATTGACTCTTCTGATAATATCTGGCTTTCTTTAAGCCCTGCAGGCGGTGGTTATAGTCTTCTCAAAGCCTCGCAGGAACAGGTTTATTTCTATGGTAACGACAGAAATACGAACGGCTATCCGGAATACAGAGCTCTTTCAAAAAACACCTGTGAAGAAGTACAATCGGCAAGCTTAGATATTAATATTGCTCAACTGGGAACACTTAAAGCCGCGGCTGAGAATGAAATCTGGTATGGAGCCTCAACCAATGTCAACACGACCGTGTATCATTATAACAATGGTGAATGGACTGTATACTCCTATTTAAACTCCGCTTTACCCAATACGCAATTTTCGGACCTGGCTTTAGGCAGAAACCATTCCGTATTTGTGTCATCAACGATAACGGACGAACCTCAGAGTGAAGGCCCTTACCTAAGCATCCTGCATTGCGAAGAACCAATCGTAACATCCTATACCGGCGATGCACGGAGATCTGATGCACAAATCAGCATCTACCCCAACCCGGCTCAAAATGAGCTTTACCTAAATATTCAAAACCTTGATCTGAAACCTGAAAGCATACGGGTTATCGATGTGCATGGCAATGTCATACCGGCAGCGATTACTGCACAGCAGGGAGCATTCTGTAAAATTGATGTTGCGGATCTTGTATCCGGCATCTATCATATCACATTCCTGAGCAATGGAAAAATCGTCTCTCAACGGTTTGTAAAAATGTAATGTAATTATTGACAGAATCTGTACAGGTGAACGTATTTCCCCGTGCAGATTCTTTTTTATTATGACCAGTAAGAGAAAAGTTGGTGCTAAGCCATCAACGAAGGCAAATATCACTGATTTCCATCAATGCATAACAAGGACTTTCAGGATCTAAACAAACAATATTTATATAGTCTTTATTCGTTATTCTGATCGAAGTCTTTATTTATTCCACCGTTTTCCTTGTGCTTATGGCAATCCTGTTCCATGCATTTATGGTTACAACAGCCATTATGATTTGTGCAATCTGATTTTCGTCAAAAAGTTTTTTCGCCTGTTCGTAGGTTTGGTCACTCAATCCGTTCTGACTGATCAAGGTTACTTCTTCTGTAATAGCTAAAATCGTTTTTTCTTCTTCGGTAAATAATCCGGTTTCTTTCCAGGCATTGAGCAAGAAAATACGTTGTGCAGTTTCTCCCATTTTCAGAGCGTCCAACGTGTGCATATTGATACAAAAAGCACAACCATTGATTTGAGAAGCGCGGATTTTAATCAGTTCCAGATACGTTTTTGAAAGCTGCGTACTTTGCAGGTAGTTTTCCAAGGCGAACATTGCCTTATATGCGTTCGGCTCAAGCTGTTGAATATCCATTCGGTTTTCCATATTCTTTTTATTGTCTGTCGTTTGATTTTAGCACTGCCTGTTCTGCAATGACGGCTGCCCTCAATATACACAATACGATCATTATTTTCCCAGGTCGTCAACCATTGCCGTCACAATAAGAACCCAAACTTTTAACCAATACAACAAGTAGCTTTCCATTTCGCTTCTTACATTCCTTTGGACCAGAAAATATTTTCGCCCCTATCCCCGTAGTCGGTGTGCCGTCTCTCCGCGGTCGCGTGGCACACCGACCGCAATGTATGTAAAGAAGTATAGTAAAATCCCTGATTACAGAGAATATTTCGGATAATTTACCTACCTGATTCACAACCTGTATATTTCGGTCTGTGCGCCACAGACCGAGGTGAAAATTTTGTCCTTTCGTGTCGGGAAAAGGGCAAGCTCTTTTGCAAACTTTGGTTTGCGTGTCGGCTTGTGCGGTTTGCAAATGTGCTTGACCTTGTGTGTTGGCTAATATTGTTTGTATGCGTTTTTATGTGCTTGTTTAATTTGGTCAGCCAGCGATTTTGGTTCAATTACTTTCATGTTGTCACCAAAAGAAAGTAACTCCATTAATAAGTCATGTGTCAGGCAAAGTTTCAGCTTGATTTTAGTTTCTTCTTCATTGTCCACCAAAATCTGTTGTGTGTCGTGTAATGGCAATGTCTTGATATATTTTCCTTGAAAAGGATCAAACGATAGAATAATGTCTTGTGGTTCTTCGTCATTTGGACTTATAATACCAAAGCAGTAGCGGTAACCTTGTTCTATGTTGTAATTTTCAGGATACTGATACGGTTGATTTGTTATTTCAAGGTTTGTCAGACGGTCCAGAGCAAAACTCTTTATATTTTTATCTTTACTATCTTTAGCCATGATATACCAACGGTTTTTAAACTCCTTTAACGCATAAGGTTCTACTAAACGTTGACTATTTTCATCCTCCCAAAATTTCTGATATGTGAATTTTATTTGAAGTTTGTTTTTGATAGCATGAAGCAATCCATATAAATTTTCTGTTCCTTGTGGCCTGCGTTTTTCCAAGTGAATAAAAGGTGTCAAGTCTTGTGCAAGGTTTAATGAATTGAACATATCAAAGGCTTCAATCATTCTTTGAAAATTCATATTTTCCGTTTCGCTTTGGCTGATGTAATAACCTTTGTTTGTTTTTGAATATTCAATATCAATTCCAAAAACGTTTCTGATTTCTTTAATATCCCGTTGAAGTGTTCGTTTAGAAAAACCAATATTCAAAGTGTCGTCTTGCATTTGCAAATAATCAAATTGATTATCAATATAACTTTGCAATTCCTCATAAGTTGAGTAAGGTTTTACTTTTAGCTTTTTTAGAATAAGCAGGTATCGGGATATGTAGCCTCGTTTTGACATTTAATTGAAAATATAATCAAGTATTTTTTGAGTTTCTTTTTGTTTCCGTAATAAACATTTGTCTAAATCCCAGTTCAAGTATTGAACTGGCTGATTTTTTACAATTGAAAAGTTGCTTTCAGGGTATCTGCCAATTTTCACATCATAAGGATTATTGCTTATTGAACGATTGATTTCTTGCTCCAAAATCATCAGATTGCCGATTGAATTAATATTTTCTTGCCATTCATCCCAAATATCCTGTCTTTTATCTCCATTGCTGTCGTGATAAGATTGTATATGTTCAATGTCAATTGCAGTACCCCAAAGTGCTTTCTCTATTTTTTTAATTTGAGGTTCGTTTTCTGTTTTGTAATCTTCTTCCAACATTGCAGAAAGGCGACAAATTAAATTTTTTCTTTTTGCGTTTTCCGTAAGGTTTTCGGATATGAACCAATCCAAATTATAGTAGCCATTGTTATGAGAATTTCTGTCCGAAATTTTGGCTTTAATTTTTGACACAATCGCTTCATAAGAATCTCCTTTGATTATTTCTTTAATCAATTCATAAGTCCAATTATTTATGTCATAAATTGATTTTTGAAATCTAACGGAATAGATAAAGTACACTCTTGATAAAAGTCTTACAAAATTGAACCTGTCGTATTCCAAGTTTTGAAACATCAAAATAACAGGCAATAAATCAGCATATCTTCCGTATCTTGAATGTTCAATTAACTTATAGCAACACAAATCTTCTGCGGTTTTGTACCAATCATCTTCCCATTTATAACGGACTTCAATTATTTTTTCAATTTCTTCTATGGATAATTCAACATTCTTTACGTTGTTTCTAAAATGGTCGTGAAGTTGATTGCCAAGAATTGTATCAAAAAGTCTTTCAAAGAAAGTATCAGTTCCATAACCGTAAAGGACAACAGGAAGATTGTATTTTGCAATCAATATGTACTGATAAATACTCAAAATTCCTGTAATGTTAGTGGCATTGTATTTTAATTTTGAGTTGTATTCGTCAATCGTATGATACAACTTACTAATTTCATCAAATGCGGTTTCGTCTTTCCCTTTTTTTGAAGTTAAATATTCATACATTCTGATTTTGAAAATATCGCCACCGTTTAAGTCTAACCCTGTTGTATTGATAGCGTTGAAAATTTGTAATGTCTTAGAAAGTCCTGCTCGGGTTTCAATGACAACAAAATACACGTTGCTTAATAAGTGCTTTACAAACTCGTCAATGTTAAATGAAAGAGATTGTCCTTCTTCATTTTTTGTTTCTTCCTCAATTAATTCATTTATTAGAAAAGCATTTTTCAAGTAAGGATTTAGCGTTTCATCGTTAAATGATAAATCACTTGTAATGACTTCTTCAAGGTATGATTGCTGTTTGCCATTATTTACTCTTGTAGATAACCAATTAAGGTTTATGTTTTTTAATTCTTCGCAGTCGGGGAATTTCACTTTTAGAACTTTTAAAAAAATGAGAAAAGTAGTGAGTCGTTGCTGTCCGTCAATAATATCTTGTTCGTTATTGGCATTTTTGGTGGATAATTGCATTGTGCCAATAAACATTGGTTCTTTATCGGAATTTCCGTCATTGCCCCAAAACGAAGTGAAAATATCAGAAATAAATTTCCTCAATTGTTCATCAGTCCAAGAATAAGGTCGTTGATATATTGGGATAATATATTGGACATTGTTATCTAAAATAGTGGCTTTGCCCTCTTGCTTGTTATATTTAAGAGTGCAGGTTTTAGCACTAATGGTAAACGTTTTATCTACTTCCATTTATTAAGTTGTTGTTCAAATGTAAATTAAAAAGTTGGGCACAAGCCTTTGCATCGCTCAAAGCATCGTGATGATTGAGGCTGATTTTATATTGGTTACAAAGTGAAGCCAAATTATCTCCAAAAATTCGGTAGGTGCAATGTCCTGTATATTCTGGACTTGGAATATTATAGTATTCCAATACCTGATTTAAGCAATGAAAGTCAAAAGCAAAACCATTATGAGCAACAACATTCTGATTTGTAATAAAAGGTTCAATTTGATGCCAAATACTGCCGAATGTTGGTGCATTTGCTGTCAGTTCGGGGTTAATTCCATGTATGTCAATAAAGTTGTTCCAGTAATAGTTATCCGGTGGTTGCACCAAAATTGATAATTGCTCTGTGATTACTTGATTTTCTACACGAACCAAACCAACCTGACAAATGCTCCAACGCTTGCCTTGTGCGGTTTCAAAGTCAATTGCTGTATAGGAACTAAGCACTTTTGTAACTAATTCTTTTGCATTTTTCATCGTATGTTTCAATCAGGCTACCATTTTTAACTGTAAATGTATTGCCTGCTGCACCTCTCACAATTTTACTCCCTTTGCTCATGTATGAAATGCGTTTACATTTTTCGTCATACACTTCAATTAATGAACTGTTGATAACAACAAAGAAGTTACTTGCTACACCTACAAGTTCTTTGCTTCCCGCACTCATGTAGGAAATTCTTTTGCTGTTTGCATCGTAAACCTCAATGAGGCTTCCTTTTTCTCTTACGTCTGAAATCATATTTTATACTTTTTTATTAATGCCTACTCTGTTCAGTTTTCGGCTAACCTGTTATTGTTTATTGCTTGAAATCCTATCGGATTGTTTTTTCTTGATTGTTGAAAATCCTTTTCGTCTTGATTGTAAATTGAAGTCAATGTCATTGGCTTATTTATCTTTGTGTCAAAGCCTAATTTGCTTGAAAGTTGTTGAGCTTTTTCAATTTCCAATTCTTTAAACTCATACTTTGCAATCAGTCGTCCTTTTCTCATTAATGCACTATCAATTTTTGAAATATCCGTATTGAATGAACAAATTATTTGAACATTCAGGCAGTCGGCAAGCAAGCCGTCAGAAATATTCAGTAATGCCGACACAGGAGAGCCTCCGTCTTGCTCTCGGTCAACAACAATATTTTCGGCATCTTCAATTACAAAAATTGAATTTGGGTTGTCTATAAGAATTGAAATAAGATTAGGGTTTGTAATGGCACTCGCCATATTTGGCGGTAAGAAAATAACATCCTTTTTCAGTGAAGCAATTAAGTAACGAATGTATGAAGTCTTTCCTGTTCCGGGTTTGCCATGAAGCAGAACTAAACCTTTGTCGTTCTTTCGGGAAAGTCTTTTTAAAATAGTGCGATGAATTTCCTTAAAGTCCTCGTTATAATTATCCTCAATGCTTAATCTTGGTTTTGTAATCTGCAACGATTTTGTTTCAATGCCTGTCATAGCATTTACAAGCAATGAAATTTCGGGCTTTTGCTTTTGTTTTCTTTTTTTGAACTTGTGAATACCCGCTATAATTTTCTCAATTTTAGAGATGTCGGTTTTGCGATATAGAAAACGAACTATTGAACAATTTGTATCAAAGTCAACGATTAAATCTTCATAGAGGAAATAAAAAATATCGTCAAGTTCAGCTTTTTTACTCCGATTGTAATATCTCCTGTTGTAGTAATTTTCTTTTACTTCTGAAGCGTAATTTTCAACAAACCAGTTATTAGCTTTTTTACAGTCAATATCTACTTCATGGATAAAGTTTGGAATAGTGTTAAAATGAGCAACAAATAACGTAAACTCATTTAGGTATGAACTATTTCTTTCAGCAAAAACTTCTGATAAGTTCATTTTAGCAGATGTTTTTTCAAGTTCAAAAACTTTGTCTGTTCTATTGTTTAGTGTGAGATTGACTACTTGCATACTTTTTATTTTTCTAATTTCTGCAACAAAAGTAGAAGCGTGAAACGCCAAAGTATGTCGCTCTATAAAAATCTTTCCAAAATTTAGATTTTTAACAAGTCTGGGTGGTGGGTGGGCTTGGGTGCGGTTGGTGAGCAAGCTCTTTTGCAAACTTGGGTTTGTGTGTCGGCTTGTGTGGTTTGCAAATGTGCTTGCTGTGTGTCGGTTCAAAATTTTTTCCTGTGCGTTGGTTTTTATTTTTTTTCGTGAGATGGCATAATGATTTTTGATGTTGCACTGTCAGTTTGAGTGTCGCCCCGCCATTACCGCTAACGTTTCGGGGCTTTGCGTTCGGGCGGGATTTTTAGCACTACCGTTGATACGAAGCTGAAAGTTCAAATATACGAAAAAGCGTCAAATGAAGCACTAAACCCCGCCTGACGCAAAACCCTTGTTAGCGGTTCGTTGTTTATGTTTTTCGTTTGTAATGTAACTGGGTCAACCCTGTTTCAAATGTTTTGACTTCGATAAATTCTAATGTTTGTTCAGGTCTACCATCTTTGAAAAGCCTTGTTCCGTTACCTAATAAAACTGGTATAACCGAAATGATAAACTCGTCTATTAAATCGTGCTTCAATAGTTCATTTATTACTTCCGCACCACCGTCACAATAAATGTTTTTCCCGTTCTCGGATTTCAGCCGTTTAACTAATTCGGTCAAATTTCCTGTATAGAAAGTCGTTCTACCTACATTCTGCCTTTCTGTTCTTGTAATGACATAAACATCCCGTTGTCCATTGTCGTAATGAGATGAGCCGACATTTTTAAGCACGTAATCATAGGTTCTTCTGCCAATAATTAGCGTGTCAATGGTTGATGTAAATTCTGCATAGCCGTAATCTTCGCCTTCTTTTTCTACTAATTTCAAAAAACTAAGGTCGTCATTGGGTTGAGCTATATAACCGTCTAAACTCATTGCAATGAAAAGTGATATTTTTCGCATTTTTTTTAAATATTAATGTTTCTGCAAAGTTAGCTTTGGACGACAGTTTGTACTTTGGAAAAATGCGACAATTTTAAAGTTGTGATGGCGAAAGTCCCGTGTAGCGTTTGATTTCATTGGTAAGGTGCGAATGGTCATAATAGCCACATTCAAAAGCAATATCTAAAAAACTTCGATTTTCATCTGAATTTTTGATGATGTTCAAAGCATTTTGAAAGCGAATAATGTTTGAATATTCTTTCGGGGATAGACCAACGAGCTTTTTGAAATTCCGCTCTAATTGCCTTACTGTTTTGAAATTTCGTTTTGACAGTTCGTCAATACTGATTTGTCCATTTGTAGAATGAATATCTTGAATAACCGATTGCAAGGGGTTATTTTTCATTTTTATTCTGTCGAAAAAAAAATGGTTAAGATAATCGAATGAGTTGTTAAGGATTTTATCGACATTAAATGAATTGGATTTTTCAAATTCAACGGTGTCATTAGTCAATAAATCTTGTGAACCGTAATTATAAAAGTTGGAAAAAGTTGCTGGTTTGAGGCAAACTCCTAATAAGTGCGTATCGCTATCAATAAAACTTTCTTTAAATGAAGTCATTGCACCAACTACATACGTTTTTCCAAATTCCAAAGGAAGTGAACCGTTATCTGTTAAACAAGTGTCTCCCAAATTCATCAACACACCTGCACAACCGTCTGGAAAAACACGTTCCCGCTGTCTTTCAAGTTCATTTCCTTTTAATTCCCAATAGAAATGAATAAGGGGTTTTAAGTCTTTGTAAGGTTCTGTCTTTTTGTACTCCATTTGTTTTGGGACGGTTGATTTACAATGACCGCTAACTCATAAATATACGCAATATAACAATTTCATAAAACACACTAAAAAACTATTAAAATTCATACCAGAAGCAATAAAACCAAACAATTACATCAAATAAATACTTTCGTACTTTGTATTGTTTATACTGTTTTTTTAACACTTGTATTGAAAATAAAAATACAAAATGCGAACAATATAAGTTTTGAAACAATATGGCCTTGTGATCATCTTAATATGGCTGCTAATTGTCAAACATACGCAATACCCTATTATTTCACCAGATCATCAATCATTAACAATACCATAATAACCAAAATTTTATCCGCCAAAACAAGCGGCATCTTACCTCCCTTATCGACATTATTTCCCCGCCAGTAAAAGTTTTCCTCCCTCTACTAAAAACCCTTTCCCCTTTGCTGGTCTTATGACCGGCCAAGAAAAAGAATTGATTTCTACAGGGTGTCAGTTAACCTTGCCACCAACTCTCAATATACACAACATTACTCTTTAAAAATCAAGCAACTACGCTATC
>JAEVZS010000021.1 GCA_023392125.1 Bacteroidota bacterium | reverse complement strand
GAGCAGCGCACTTGATTCCCGGTCGTATTGAGGCGGAGGAATATGATCTGGGCGGCGAGGGTCTTGGTTACCATGAAGTGAATACGAATGGTAATGAAGGCGGAGCACCGTTCCGCAACGATGAGGTGGATATCGAGGAGACAGGCGATGATCATGGGGTGTACAATGTGGCCTATATCCTTGAAGGCGAATGGCTGGCATACACGGTAGAAGTTTTGTCTTCCGGCAGCTATGATCTTCATTTGCGTATGGCCGCCGAGGGCTCAGGCAAGACGCTTCATATCGAAATCGACGGAGTAGATGTAACGGGTCCTGTCACTGTTCCTAATACCGGCGGCTGGCAGGAGTGGGAGACGATCACAGTAAGTGATGTAAGCCTTAGTGCCGGTGAACATGTGATGCGCATTGTATTTGGTTCAAGCTATATGAATCTGAACTATGTGGAGTTTGTCGATGTGGTGACGGGGATGAGTGGGGATATCGATAGGCAAGTTAGCGTATTTCCAAATCCTTATAAGGAAGTGGTTTATATAGAAACCACAAAGTCAATTGTCTATAAATTGCATACAGTAACCGGTGAAGTTGTTGCATCTGGTGAGTGCCCCGGAAAATGCGCGATTGGTGAAACTCTGTCCCCAGGTATTTATTTCCTTAAGATGGATTCTGAAAACGATACAAGAACTGTTAAGCTGATAAAAAAATAAAGAATGCAAGCGAATGCGTTCCGGAGTATAATATAATAAAGATTCTGTGAAGTTACAGGCCCTCTGACTGCATACGTGCATTGCCGGAGGGTCTTTTTATTTTTGTGCTGTGTGCTTGCATGTCGGGTATTATTTTTTGTAGTGAGCGATGACTTTTCAAATCTCAAAACGTAGCCTGTAGACTTAGTGTGATTTCGTGTCTGATTTTTAGCTGGCAGATGAAAGCTTTATAGTGGAAATCGTATTTCTTTTCACAGGAGATTCAATGATGCCGGTTAGAATTTTATTGATTGAAGCCACAATGAGTGTACAATTTAAAACAATGTCCAAATGAGGAAAATTTTTACCATCTTTTTTCTTGTGGCTGTTCCGCTATTTATGTGGGCGCAGACAGCAACTGTGAATCTAAGCCAGACTGCTCAGCTTATCAGAGGATTTGGCGGAATCAATCATCCGGAGTGGATCGGAGATCTTACACCGGCTCAGCGCGAGATAGCGTTTGGTAATGGACCGAATCAGCTGGGAATGCAGATACTTCGTGTCTTTGTAAATGAAGACAGAAATCAGTGGTACCGTGCCGTTCCTACTGCGTTGAAAGCTCAGGAAATGGGGGCGATTGTTTTTGCTTCTCCCTGGAATCCGCCTGCTGATATGATTGAGCTTTTTACACGAAACGGAGAGCCAAATCAGAAACGTCTCAGACATGATAAATATGCGGCCTATGCTCAGCATCTCAATGATTTTGTAACTTTTATGCGGGATAATGGTGTTGATTTATACGCGATTTCCATGCAGAACGAACCCGATTATGCGCATGAATGGACATGGTGGACCCCACAGGAATGCCTTCGGTTTATGAAAGAAAATGCCGGTTCTATTAATTGCAGAGTAATATCACCGGAGTCTTTTCAATATAGAAAGGAGGTAACAGATCCTATTTTGAACGATCCTCAGGCCCTGGCGAATATGGATATATTGGGTGCACATTTGTACGGAACTCAATACAGCAATTTCCCTTATCCGTTATTCAAGCAAAAAGGACAAGGGAAAGAATTGTGGATGACAGAAGTATATCATCCCAATAGCGAAGCAAACTCCGCTGATCGCTGGCCGGAAGCTTTGGAAACCGGCCGTAATATCCATCATGCTATGGCGGATGCGGAATTTCAGGCCTATGTATGGTGGTATATCCGGAGACAATATAGTCCGATGAAAGAAGATGGTACGATCAGCAAACGGGGATACATGATGTGTCATTACTCCAAATTTGTACGTGCCGGATATTACCGGGTCGATGCCACAAAGGAACCAACCAGTATGGTAAATCTTTCTGCCTATAAAAAAGATGATGATGTAGTAATTGTTGTTTTGAACAGAAATACGAGCTCCCGTACCATTACAGTCAATGTTCCCGGTACTAAGGTTACAACCTGGGAGCGCTATGTGACGACTGGTTCAAAAAATCTGTCGAAAGAGGCGAATATTAATGCCGGAGCTTCCTTTCAGGTAACGCTGGATGGTGAAAGTATGACCACTTTCGTAGGGAAGGCTCCTGTAGGGGCGACTGTTGCGTTAACGGCTCCGGATAATAATGCGGCTTTTGTAGCTCCGGCGGTCGTCAATCTCGAGGCCACAGCATCCCGTCCCGGAGGCTCGGTTACAAGAGTGGAGTTTTATAACGGCGCTACAAAGCTCGGAGAAGACGCATCGGCTCCCTATACCTATGCCTGGAGCAATGTCGCTGCCGGCAGATATACCATTACCGCAGTAGTTGTAGACAATTTAGGGACACGGGTTACTTCTGCTCCGGTTGACATCCGGGTTAATGTACCTCAGTCCCCGTATGGCGGAGTTGCTCACAAGATCCCTGGCACAATCCAGCTGGAGGAGTATGATTTGGGCGGCAATGGGTTTGCGTATTATGATGATACCCCCGGTAGTCAGGTAAGCCCTGTAGTAAACTTCCGTACGGACGAAGATGTGGATATAGAGACCTGCACCGATGCAGGTGGCGGCTACAATATCGGCTATGCCACTGCCGGCGAATGGCTTGAGTATACGGTGAACGTAGAGGCAGCCGGCACCTATGATCTGGAACTTCGGGTTGCCTGCAACGGCACAGGGCGTACGCTTTCAGTTGCTATGGATGGTACGGCTATAGCGGGCAATGTATCGATTCCCAATACAGGCGGCTGGCAGAGCTGGCAGACGGTAAGGGTACGGGATATCGAGCTCACCACCGGTACCAAAGTGATGCGTGTAACCATGGGAGAAGTGGATTATGTGAATATGAACTATGTGACTTTTAGAGGAGTGAACGTATCCCTTCCACCGGTGGTAAGCCTGACCGGTCCATCGAACAATGCGGGCTATGGCAGCGATGAAACAGTCCGGTTGACAGCCACGGCATCTGACTCTGATGGCAGTGTATCAAAAGTGGATTTCTATGCCGGCGAGCTATTGATCGGGAGTGTTACCAGTGCACCGTATGCCATTGACTGGTCTCGTATGAATCCGGGAGTTTATGTATTGACCGCTGTAGCGACCGATAACAAGGGAATCAGCATGACCTCGTCTCCGGTTACCATAACAATCCGGGCGGTGCAAGCTCCTTTCCATGGCGTAGCGCACCTGATTCCCGGCCGCATCGAGGCAGAGGAGTACGATCTGGGTGGTGAAGGTTTGGGCTACCACGAAGCAAATATAAACGGCAATGAAGGGAAAGCCCCTTTCCGTAACGATGAGGTAGATATCGAGGAAACGGGAGATGATCACGGAGATTACAATGTAGGCTATATTCTGGAAGGAGAGTGGCTGCAGTACAGTGTGGAAGTATTGACTTCCGGTACGTTCGATCTGAACTTGCGTATGGCTGCTGAGGGCACTGGGAAAACACTTCATGTTGAGATAGACGGAGTAGATGTGACAGGTCCGATACAGGTACCCAATACGGGTGGCTGGCAGATCTGGGAGACAGTTACCGTAAGAGATGTGAGCCTTACAGCCGGTGAGCATGTAATGCGCATAGTGTTTGGCTCGAGCTATATGAACCTGAACTATGTGGAGTTTGTCGATGTGATTACGGGCGTCCATTCGACAGCCTTATCTGCGATACAGGTATACCCGGTTCCGTTTACCGATGCCGGATTTACTATAAGGTATGAGGATTCATTTACTTATCGCATTACGGATCTGCATGGTTCGGTGCATGAAGAAGGCTTGGGAGCGGGCGAGAAGGTTGTCGGCATAAGGCTGTCTCCGGGAGTATACATGCTTTCCATTGGAAACAGTCATGGAATAATCAATAAAAAGATAATAAAATATTGATTTATAGTTAGCCGGTCAATGGTGATACATGGAGTGGCTTGTTAAATAAAGGTAATTAATCCGTAAGAACTCCGTGGCAGCTTTTTTGCTACGGAGTTTTTTTATCTATAGCAGCAAGGATTGGAAGGGAATATAAAGGCATAAAAAAAAGGATCAGATAATTCTGATCCTTTTTAGTACCCAGAGCCGGAGTCGAACCGGCATGTCCTTGCAGACATTGGTGTTTGAGACCAACGCGTCTACCAATTCCGCCATCTGGGCATGGCTTTAGGAAAATCATTGTGATTTCCTAACGGGATGCAAAGCTAGAATTTCATTTGGATATATCACAATAGTTGAACATATTTTTATTAAAATAATTATTGATAGATTTGGATTATGAGTACTGGCGAAAAAATAGCTCTCGAAATACATGACCTTACGGTTTCCTATAATAAAAAACCGGTTTTGTGGGGTGTAGATCTCCAACTGCCATCCGGAGTGATTGCGGGGATTATCGGTCCCAATGGAGCAGGAAAATCTACGCTTATCAAGACCATTATGGGACTGATCCCGGCAGCCAGCGGGTATATAAAGATCTTTGACCAGACTCTTGACAATGTCCGCAAAAGAGTTAGTTATGTTCCTCAGAGGGAGTCTGTTGACTGGGAGTTTCCTGCTTCGGTTATGGATGTTGTGCTGATGGGCCGTTACGGACAGCTCGGATTGTTTCGCAGGCCCCGCAAAGCGGATAAGGATGCCGCCATGGAATGTCTGGAAAAGGTGGGTATGGAAGCATTTGCCGGACGACAGATAGCGCAGTTGTCGGGAGGGCAGCAGCAAAGAGTGTTTTTGGCCAGAGCGCTGGCTCAGAACGCGGATATCTATTTTATGGATGAGCCTTTTGTAGGTGTGGATGCTGCTACAGAGTCTGCGATTATTGGTTTAATAAGAAAAATGAGTGAAGCAGGCAAGACGATTATTATTGTTCATCATGACTTACAATCTGCCAGTCAGTATTTTGACTGGGTGATTCTGATCAATATGCGTCTGGTTGCTTCAGGTCCTGTTTCAGAAGTGTTTACTCAGGAGCTTCTTCAAAAGACTTATGGCGGTAAACTAAATATTCTGTCAAAGGTCGGAGATCTTTTGGCTAAACAACAATTCCCGACCCGCGAATCGTAAAGCTGGCAAAAGTCACATTTAAATATTTTTGTGTATTCTCTCTTATATCATGATTAAGCATAATTATGTCTTAATCATGATTAGTTTAATTTATTGATTGTTAGTTTTTTAAAATCAAATGTAAAAGTTATGGATTGTTGAGGTATTTTGAATCATTTTAAATAAGCGATTTCAATGATGGCGGGTACTCATTTGCCGCGATCTCACTTTAAAAATTTCATACTTTTTTTAAATTTGTGGTTCATAATATCAATTATGATTTAACATTATAAAATTCAATTCTTGCAGGCAAAGAAAGTGGTTGTCCTGACGGTTTGTTTATATATCTGCTTTTAATATTGAAAATACTTCTACTATGAACACTTATAAGGATTATATCAAGGAGATCGAAGAACGAAAAGGTCAGGGACTTCACCCGAAACCGATTGATGGTGCTGAATTACTAAGCGAAATCATTGCGCAAATTAAAGATTTGGGTAACGCTTATCGAGAAGATTCTCTTAGGTTCTTTATTTATAATACGTTGCCTGGGACTACTCCTGCGGCAGGGGTAAAGGCAAAATTCTTAAAGGAGATCATTCTCGGGGAATCCGTAGTAGAAGAAATTACACCTGCTTTTGCCTTTGAATTATTATCACACATGAAGGGTGGCCCTTCTATTGAGGTGCTGCTTGATTTAGCTTTGGGTAATGACTCTGCTATTGCAAAAGAAGCTGCAAAGGTTCTTAAAACTCAGGTTTTCCTTTACGAGGCAGATACAGACCGTCTGGTGGCGGCATTTAAAAGCGGTAATAAAATCGCTAAAGAGATACTGGAAAGTTACGCACAGGCTGAATTCTTCACTAAGCTACCAGACGTAGCTGAAGAAATTAAGGTAGTGACTTATATTGCCGGTGAGGGAGATATTTCGACTGATTTGCTTTCTCCGGGTAACCAGGCTCACTCACGTTCAGACCGCGAGCTTCATGGTAAATGTATGATTTCCCCTCAGGCACAAGAGGAAATCAGGGCCCTGCAAGCAAAACATCCTGACAAGAGCGTGATGCTGATAGCCGAGAAAGGTACTATGGGGGTGGGTTCATCAAGAATGTCAGGTGTAAACAATGTGGCTCTCTGGACGGGTAAACAGGCAAGTCCATATGTTCCGTTCGTTAATATTGCTCCGATCGTTGGAGGAACAAATGGTATTTCTCCGATTTTCCTTACCACTGTTGATGTTACCGGTGGTATTGGCATTGACCTGAAAAACTGGGTAAAAAAGCTGGATTCAAATGGTAATCCTGTCCGCAATGAAAATGGAGAGCCAGTTCTCGAGGAAGCATACTCAGTTGCTACTGGTACTGTCCTTACGATCAACACGAAGAAGAAAAAGCTTTACAATGGCAATCAGGAGCTGATTGACATCGCTAAGGCATTTACTCCTCAGAAAATGGAATTCATCAAGGCTGGTGGATCATACGCTATCGTATTCGGCAAAAAGTTACAAACATTTGCTGCTAAGGCTCTGGGAATTGAAGCTCCTGCAGTATTTGCTCCGTCAAAAGAGATTTCTCATGAAGGACAGGGGCTTACAGCAGTAGAAAAAATATTCAACAGAAATGCTGTTGGCACCACTCCGGGCAAAGTGTTACATGCCGGGTCGGATGTTCGTGTGGAAGTTAACATTGTAGGTTCTCAGGATACGACTGGTCTTATGACTGCCCAGGAACTGGAGGCAATGGCTGCTACAGTTATTTCACCAATTGTTGATGGTGCCTACCAGTCAGGTTGCCATACAGCTTCAGTATGGGATAAGAAAGCGCAGGCAAACATTCCTAAACTAATGAAGTTTATGAATGACTTTGGTCTGATTACTGCCCGTGACCCGAAAGGTGTCTATCATTCCATGACGGATGTAATTCACAAGGTGCTTAACGATATTACGGTAGACGACTGGGCGATCATCATCGGTGGTGACTCTCATACCAGAATGTCTAAAGGTGTTGCGTTTGGTGCTGACTCAGGAACAGTTGCACTTGCACTTGCTACCGGAGAAGCTTCAATGCCAATTCCTGAATCAGTGAAGGTGACGTTCAAGGGAGAAATGAAAGGATACATGGATTTTCGTGATGTCGTTCATGCTACCCAGGCGCAAATGCTTCAAAAGTTTGCAGGAGAGAACGTCTTCCAGGGTAGAGTCATTGAGGTTCACATTGGAACACTGACAGCTGATCAGGCATTTACATTCACTGACTGGACGGCAGAGATGAAAGCAAAAGCTTCTATCTGTATTTCTGAAGATGCTACGTTAATTGAATCGCTGGAGATTGCGAAAGGCAGAATCCAGATCATGATCGAAAAGGGTATGGATAATAAAAATCAGGTTCTTCAGGGATTGATTGATAAAGCTAATAAGAGAATCGCGGAGATTAAATCAGGTGAAAAATCTGCCTTAAAACCGGATGCCAATGCTAAATATTATGCTGAAGTAGTTGTTGATCTTGATCAGATCGCAGAGCCGATGATTGCTGACCCTGATGTGAATAACACTGATGTCTCTAAGCGATATACGCATGATACGATCAGACCTCTTTCATACTATGGTGGAGAGAAAAAGGTAGATCTTGGATTTATCGGTTCTTGTATGGTTCACAAAGGCGATATGAAAATTCTTGCTCAAATGCTTAAGAACATAGAAGCGCAAAAGGGTAAAGTTGAGTTCAAGGCGCCACTTGTAGTTGCGCCTCCTACCTATAATATCGTAGATGAGCTTAAGGCCGAAGGCGACTGGGAAGTTTTACGAAAGTATTCGGGTTTCGAATTTGATGATAATGCTCCTAAATCTGCAGCGCGTACTGAATATGACAACATGTTGTATTTAGAGCGTCCGGGATGTAATCTTTGCATGGGTAATCAGGAAAAAGCTGAAAAAGGAGATACTGTAATGGCAACCTCTACCCGTCTTTTCCAGGGAAGAGTTGTTGAAGATACGGAAGGTAAAAAAGGAGAGTCGCTACTTTCTTCTACACCTGTTGTAGTGCTTTCTACAGTTCTTGGAAGAACTCCTACAATCGAAGAATATAAAGCCGCAGTGGAAGGCATTAACCTGACCAAGTTTGCACCTCCGCACAAGCAGTTAATTAATTAATCTGGTATAAGTACTAATTAGGATAATAATAAGATTAATTGGATATGGCATTTGATTTTGAAATGATTAAGGCTGTATACGCCCGAATGGGGGAGCGTGTAGAGGCAGCCAGAAAGGTGGTTGGGAAACCTCTTACTCTAACCGAGAAGATTTTATACAGCCATCTTTATGACGGAATACCGGTGACGGGGTTTGAAAGAGGAAAATCATATGTGGATTTTGCGCCTGACCGGGTTGCCATGCAGGATGCTACCGCCCAGATGGCACTGCTACAATTTATGTCTGCAGGTAAGAAGAAAGTGGCGGTACCTTCGACCGTACACTGTGATCACCTCATTCAGGCGGAGCTGGGTGCAAAGAAAGACCTTGAAACTGCAAACAATGTAAATAAAGAAGTATACGACTTCCTGGCTTCTGTTTCTAATAAGTACGGAATAGGCTTCTGGAAGCCCGGAGCTGGTATCATCCACCAGGTGGTTATTGAGAACTACGCGTTCCCCGGTGGAATGATGATCGGAACAGACTCGCATACGCCGAATGCAGGTGGTCTTGGTATGTTGGCTATTGGTGTCGGAGGAGCAGATGCCGTAGATGTTATGGCCGGAATGGCCTGGGAATTGAAGTTCCCTAAAGTGATCGGTGTTAAGCTTACCGGTAAACTGAGTGGCTGGACATCTGCCAAAGACGTAATTCTTAAAGTAGCCGGAATCCTTACAGTAAGTGGTGGTACGGGTGCAATCGTCGAATATTTCGGCGAGGGGGCGGAAAGCCTGAGTTGTACAGGAAAAGGTACAATCTGTAACATGGGTGCAGAAATCGGTGCGACTACATCTGTATTTGCATATGATAAGAAAATGAAGGCGTATCTTGAAAGCACCGAACGCGCTGATATAGCTGCTGAAGCTGACAAAGTTGCGCAATATCTGAGAGCTGACGAAGAAGTTTATGCAAATCCTGCAGCTTTCTTTGATCAGTTGATTGAAATCAACCTATCTGAACTCGAGCCACATATCAACGGTCCGTTTACTCCGGATGCGGCATGGCCGATTTCTCAGTTTGCCGAAGCTGTTCGCTCAAAAGGATGGCCTGAAAAACTGGAGGTGGGTTTGATTGGTTCCTGTACAAACTCTTCTTACGAAGATATTACCAGAGCAGCTTCTGTTGCAAAACAGGCAATCAACAAAAAATTAAAGGCAAAATCCGAATTTACCATCACTCCGGGTTCTGAGCTTGTTCGTTATACGACCGAGCGTGACGGGCTGCTGGAAATATTTGATCAAATGGGTGGTGTGGTGATGGCAAATGCCTGTGGACCCTGCATTGGTCAGTGGGCGAGACATACCGATGATCCGACCAGAAGAAACTCCATTATTACCTCTTTCAACAGAAACTTTGCAAAGAGAAATGATGGTAACCCCAATACACACGCATTTGTAGCTTCTCCCGAAATTGTGACAGCGTTTGCTATTGCCGGAGATCTTACCTTCAATCCGTTGAAAGATAAGCTGAAAAATGAAAACGGAGAAGAAGTAATGCTGGATGAACCAAGAGGAGTAGAGCTTCCTGTCAATGGCTTTGCTGTAGAAGATGCAGGTTATCAGGCCCCGGCAGAAGACGGAAGCAATGTGCAGGTTCTTGTTTCTCCGGATTCAAACAGATTGCAGCTGCTTGATCCTTTTAAGCCCTGGGAAAAAGCAGATCTTAAGGGACTGCGTTTGTTGATCAAGGTCAAAGGAAAATGTACGACAGACCATATTTCAATGGCAGGTCCATGGCTAAAATACAGAGGACACCTTGATAATATCTCAAACAACCTTCTGATTGGTGCTATTAATATCTTCAATGACTCAGCCAATAAGGTTAAAAATCAGCTTAACGGCGAATACGGCGAAGTACCGGCAACAGCCAGAGCATACAAGGCTGCCGGAATAGGTTCAATTGTAATCGGTGACCAAAACTACGGAGAAGGATCTTCCAGAGAGCATGCTGCTATGGAGCCAAGACATCTTGGTGTACGTGCTATTATCGTGAAATCTTTTGCCCGTATCCACGAAACCAATCTGAAAAAGCAGGGAATGCTGGCATTGACTTTTGCCGATGTAGCGGATTATGATAAAATCAAAGAAGACGATACATTCGATATCCTTGGCCTGACAACGTTCGCACCGGGTAAGCCGCTTACTTTAGTTGCGAATCATGCCGATGGAACCAACGATGAAATCCTGTTGAATCATACCTACAATGAAGGTCAGATTGAATGGTTCAAAGCAGGCTCTGCTCTGAATATGATTGCTCAGAATAGCTAATCAGAAGCAGAACAGAAAGAACTTCATAAAATAGAAAAAGGCTGTTTCCTCACGGGGATTCAGCCTTTTTTGTTGATGTTTTGTATGTGTTTTACCGCCTGATCTGCCGGGAGCAAATTTACTTTACTTCATTTTACTTCTTTTCACCAGATAAGCCTGCAGAATTCCTTCGATTCCCCGGGATATATCTGCTTCTACAAAATCAATCTTGTACTGACCTGCACGAAGCTTTAGCTTGTCAAAGTAAGTTTTGATGGATTGTTGATAAAAATCCCTTACCTGAGAGGGATGAACCTTTACTTTTTCTCCACTCTCAATATCTTTAAAAATATAGGGGCGGTCCTTAAAATTCAGCTCTGTTTCCGTTACCGAGTCAAATACATGAAAGAGAAGAACTTCATGATTATTGTGTTTCAGATGCTGCAGAGCAGAAAACATGGCATCACTATCTTCCATATTTTCAAACATGTCACTGAATATAATTACCAGCGACCGTTTGTGTATTTTGTCGGCTACCTGATGAAGCACACGACTTACTGCTGTTTTTTTTCCGGTCGGCGGACGTTGCAAAAGCTGTTCCAGTTGCAGCATCAATGTATGGACATGCCCCGGAGTGGATTTTACCGGAGTGTTTTGTTCTATTTCTTCTGCGAAGGTTGTAAGCCCGACAGCATCTCGTTGTCGCTGGAGCATATAGGCCAGAGAAGCTGCTGCCAGTATGCTGAAAGTGATTTTGCCGTAATTGTCTAATGGATAATACATGGAAGATGAGTTATCCAGTAAAATATGGCAGCGCAGGTTCGTCTCCTCTTCATAGCGTTTTGTATAAAGCCGGTCGGTCTTTCCGTAAGCCTTCCAGTCTATATGTCGTGTACTTTCTCCGCTGTTGTATAAACGATGCTCGGCAAATTCAACAGAAAAGCCATGATAGGGAGATTTGTGCAGGCCCGTAATAAAACCTTCTACGAGCTGGCGGGCTAAAAATTCGATGTTGCCGTATTTGCGAACCTTGCTTAATTCAATCATATGTTATTGTTACGAATTCTGGCTGTGCCAGTCTTGCATACAAAATAGGTATTCTTATCAAGACAATCAAAACTGTTTCTTATTATAAAGCCATGTTCAGTTTGCAGCAGGAAGAGTTGTATCGGCCGGTATGGAGTCTGTTTCCAGCAGAGCTTCAGGTATAACGACTATCTCGACAGGTGCCGTACCGGATTGGATGAGATCTATTTGCTCGGCAGCGGCTCTCGACAGATCGATAATACGCCGGTGAATAAACGGGCCTCTGTCATTGATCCGGACATATACAGACTTGCCGTTGGTCAGATTGGTAACCCTTAAGAGTGTATTAAACGGCAGTTTTTTGTGCGCAGCGGTCATTGCTGACATATCAAATAGTTCTCCCGAGGCAGTAGGGCGTCCGTGAAATTTTTTTCCGTAGAAACTGGCAATACCACGTTCGGTATAGCCTGGATTAAATACAAAAGCCAGATTAAGGACAGCGCCCAATGCTATTATTGAATAAATAAGTCGCATTTTGTCCAAACGCTGTATGAAGGAAAATAGTTTATTTGCAATTAAAAATTTGATGTATGTAATTTTTTTTGTAAAAATTAATTATTTATTTTGATACTTTACCAAAAAAAACATAAATTTACCTTCACTGAAGAACTTTAAAAATACGGACTGTGGAAGAGAATAAAGATCAAGACAAAGTGGAAATTTACTCTCAGAGAGTAAGAGCTGGTAAGAGAACTTATTTTTTTGACATTAAATCAACCCGTTCTAACGATTATTATCTAACAATAACCGAGAGTAAAAGGAGATTTAAGGACGAAGGCTTCTTTTACGAAAAACATAAGATCTTTTTATATAAAGAAGATTTTCACAAGTTCATCGAAGCTTTACAGCAAAGCATCGACTATGTCAAAACCGAGCTGTTGCCGGATGTAGACTTTAGCCAGTTTGCAAACAGAGATGAGGAGGAAGAAGATACATTTGAAAAAACTAATGGTTCTGCTTCAGAGGATAGTGAATTAAAGTGGGAGTAGTTACTTCCCTAAAAAATAGAAAGAGCTTCCTGTATGAACGGGAAGCTTTTTTTGTTATTTATTAATTACATTTTTTAATAAGTTTGAACCGAATTTCAGGAATTAGTTAATGGGACTACAATGTGGTATAGTAGGATTGCCGAATGTCGGCAAATCCACACTTTTTAATGCGTTATCCAATGCAAAGGCTGAAGCGGCCAATTATCCTTTCTGTACGATTGAGCCGAATGTGGGAGTGATAACGGTACCGGATGAACGTCTGGATGTATTGAGTGATCTGGTAAAACCTCAGCGGATTTTACCAACAGTAATAGAGTTTGTTGACATTGCAGGCCTGGTAAAAGGAGCAAGCAAAGGAGAAGGACTGGGCAACAAGTTTCTTGCGAATATCAGGGAAGTCGATGCTATTGTTCATGTTGTCCGCTGTTTTGAGGATCAGAATGTGGTGCATGTTGCCGGTAAGGTCGATCCCGTAGCAGATAAGGAAATTATTGACGCAGAGCTTCAGCTAAAGGATCTTGAATCAGTTGACAAGAAGATTCAGCGTGTTGAGAAACCGGCAAAGGTCGGAGACACAAAAGCTAAAAAAGAGCTGGAAATACTGAAACGCTATAAGGCACATCTTGAATCCGGTCAGAATGCCCGGTCGCTGGAAGTTTATGAGGAGGAGAAAGAAGCAATAGAAGATCTTCAGCTACTGACTGTGAAACCGGTGATTTATGCGGCAAATGTAGAAGAGGATTCTGTACTGACAGGAAATCAGTATGTAGAGCAGCTTAAAGAAGCTGTAAAGCATGAGCAGGCAGAGGTGATTGTGGTTTCTGCGGGACTGGAGTCGCAGATAGCAGAGTTTACAGATCCCGAAGAAAAGAAAATGTTTCTGCAGGAATACGGACTGGAAGAGTCCGGGCTAAACAAACTTATAAAAGCTTCGTATAAATTATTAAATCTGATTACGTATTTCACGGCCGGTGAAAAAGAAGTAAGAGCATGGACCATTCGAAACGGTTGGAAAGCCCCGCAGGCTGCCGGAGTTATACATACAGATTTTGAAAAGGGCTTTATAAAAGCAGAGGTAATAAAGCTACAGGATTATAAGCAGTTTAGAACGGAAGCAGCCTGTCGCGATGCCGGTAAAATTCATATTGAAGGAAAAGAGTATCTGGTGCAGGACGGAGATATCATGCACTTTAGATTTAACGTCTGAAACAATTAGAAATAATTGAGGGTTATTCCCGAAGAGAGACAGTTTGTGGTAATTAATGGTTTAATGTTAATTTTTTAAATTTTTTTCATCTTGAGAGTACGGATCATATTCGGCCTAACAAACAAAGGAGCTTCGGTTCCTTTTCACCATCAGTTTTTGTTATCAAATCTGATGACGACTCTTATTCATAAAGAGCCGGAAAAGTTTCAGGGGTTTTATGACTTCAATTTTTCGGGACTCAAGGGTCAGACAAAGGTTGGTAAAGACGGTCTTCATTTTTACTCTAATAAAGTCACTCTGGTGATTTCCAGCAGAAGTGAAGAGTTTATTGAGTATGTAGTGAAACAGCTCTTCAAAATGCAACACGTAGAAATCGGGAAGTTGCTTTTGATTCCGCTTAGTGTGGAACAGGAGGGGCAGCCGGAATTCAAACCCGAAACCAAATTCATATGTATTTCACCTCTCGTGGTCATAAATCCGATAAAGGGAGAAGGCGGTGATTCCAAAAAGTTTATTAGTCCGTTTATGGATGAGTTTTCAGACTATTTGTATGAAAATACAATGAACAGAATGGAAGCTGCCGGTTATTCTCAGGAGCGTCTTGCTGACTTTTATAAATTCCAGGTAGTACCGGACAAAGGATACCTCACGAAAATAAAGGTAGAAGAGAAAAAGTTTGCCCGTATTTTCCCGGTATTTGACAAAGGTGAGAAATATGAGGTAAGAGGTTATACATTTCCTTTTACACTATATGCAGATCCGGAAGTACAGAGCTTCGTTTTTAATTCCGGACTGGGAGTTATGTGTCACAAAGGATTTGGTATGCTTGATGTTGCCAATCAGGATCCCAATACAAGAACAACTCCCTACAATTTTACGATCTGATTTAGCCGGGACTTTAAAAATATTCCAACTAATAAAAAAAGCTTCGGGTATCCGAAGCTTTTTTTATTAGTTTCTCTTCATAAAATTGACCGAACTATATCCTATCAGAAGATCTGCGCGCTCACCCGGAGCTCTGTAATAGACCATAATATCGTATACGTTTTGAGTCTGACTGTGACTGCCGGAAAAGTATTCATCATTTCCGTAGGGAGATGTGCTGTTTACGAGCGTATACAAATAATTGTAATAGCCTTGCTTGAGCAGCATTCTTCCGGTATATTTTTTTATTTCTTCATTGTAAATCATCAGACTTTGCTCATTCATTAACCAGTCATTCATACTGCCTCTTACATAAATATCTCCGTTTTGCCTGGGAACATTCAGCACAAAATTGACCAGGACGTAATCCGGACTGTATTCGCGTTCGCCGCTCTCGTAATGCTCAATCCAGAATTTTCCATCAATATCCGGAAAGAGGGAATAAGATTGCGTCCCTCTGGATATGTCAGGCAATAGTATTACTTCATACAAATTCGGTTGCGGAATAATTTTTCCGACGTTTAGTCTGTAGGTAATCAGACTGCTTATATCAAATGCATTAAATTCATTGCCACCTTTAAAAGCATTTTCCATATTGAAGTAATTGTACTCAAGAATGCTTTCATGCTCTTTTACAAACATAGGTGGGAGATTGTATATAGCTTTGTCCCAGCGATGATTCTGACGGATAACTACCTTGACGGTAGCAGCGGGATTGACCAGATTAAGCTGGCCGTAGGAGATCGAAAAATCTACCTGCTGACTCTTGTCTCGTTCTGAGACTGTACGGGCAAATTTTATATCAGTATTGATGATTACCGAATTATTTACATTCTCGAACACCATAAACCGCTTCGAAAGAATAATGTCTTCTTCATCATAATCGCGGTATACCTTTACTACATAATTGCCACTGATTTTGACTTTAGGAAGATAAAATTTGTAATGTATATAGGGTACAAAAGCATTGATCGAGTTTTGCCGTTCGGTTATGAAAAATTCATTGTATTCATATAAATACTGGATTTCAGATAAGCTTGATTTGCTCCAGTCAGCATTGCAGTGAATAATTTTGACGTAATAATCATCAATATCTTCTTTTAAATCATCAAAAGACAGCAAGAGGGGGTAGGGCTGAGACAGCGGAACAATTGCCGGCTGAAGATAATCAGCAACCTGTCCTGTATATGGGTACAAAAGGACCGTTTTTATGGCTGTCTCATAGGTTTTGTCTGCTGCAACAAACTCTTTTCGGTCAGGACGTTGTCTGGATTCTTTTTTCTTCTGAGCCAGAAGCAGTGGCGTCCAGGTGTTTAATAGCAGAATAATTAATAAAAAGCGCATACGTTATCCTTCCAGTTTTTCGATTTCTGTAACCACTGTTGCCCATTGCTGATTGCAGGTATCCAGCTGCTGACAAATCTCCTGGTAATTTTTATTGACGGAAGCAAGCTGGTCCGGATTACCATATACTTCCGGTCTGGCCATTTCTTCTTCCAGTGTTTTCTTTTTGTCTTCAAGAGACATCATAGTCTCTTCTGATTTTTGCAATTCTTTTTTTAGACGCTTAAGCTCATTGGCCTCTATGGCTGTTTTAGGCTTTTCCTTTTTTTCCTCTTGTGGCTTGGGAGCAGGTTTTGCAACTACAGTAGTTGTTGCTTCTTTATCCTTTTTAGCCCGCCATTCTGTATACTCATCAAAAGAGCCGGGATATAGCTTGATTTGCTGGTCTTCGATATACCATATCTTATTGGCAATATTTCTTACAAAATGTCTGTCATGGGAAATAGCAATAAATGTGCCGGCATACTGCTGCAGAGCCTGTGTAAGGATATTTACCGAAGTAATATCCAGGTGATTGGTCGGTTCGTCCAATAGCAGAAAATTGGATTCGGAAATCAGCACCTTGGCGAGAGCAACCCGCGATTTTTCTCCTCCGGAAAGGACTTTAATCTTTTTAAACACATCATCATTGGTAAACAGAAAACAGCCCAGCACGCTTCTGAGCTCCATTTCGGTTTTGTCAGAGCCGGTTTGTTTTAACTCGTCCAAAAGCGTATTTTCCACATTAAGTGATTCAAGCTGATGCTGCGCAAAAAATGAGGTGATTACATTATGTCCCGCTTCAACTTGTCCGCTTACTTTTTCTGTGCCGGCGATAATCCGCAATAAAGTAGATTTGCCTTTTCCATTGGCTCCGATCAGCGCTATTTTGTCACCCCGCTCTATAGCGATAGAGCTGTTTTTAAGCAGATGAAGATCACCAAATGATTTGGAAACGTTTTCAAGTTTGGAGATGAAACGCCCTGGTTGGGTTTTGAAGTTGAAACGAAAGCTGACCCTGGCGGTTTCATCGATCACATCTTCAATCATATCCATGCGTTCAAGAGCCTTAACACGAGACTGCACTTGTCTGGCTTTGGTAGCCTTTGCTTTGAAACGTTCAATGAAGCGTTCGGTTTGTTTGATCTTCTGTTGCTGGTTCTCAAAGGCGTTTTTCTGAATTTCAGAGCGCAGTGCCTTTTCTTCCAGGTAATTGCTGTAGTTTCCTGCATAAATATTCAAATCCTGAAATGCGACTTCAACTACTGTTTTGACAGTACGGTCCAGAAACTCCCGATCGTGCGAAACGATAATAACGGCCCCCTCATATTTTGAGAGATAATCTTCTATCCACTGGATAGAAGGCATGTCCAGGTGGTTGGTCGGCTCATCCAGCATGAGCAGGGAAGGACGGGCAAGAAGCAGCTTTGCCAGCATGACACGCATTCGCCATCCTCCGGAAAATGTGTTGAGAGGACGGTTTAAATCAGCAGTGCTGAAGCCTAATCCTTCCAGTATTTCCGCGGCTTTGGACTGTATGGAATAACCGTCAAGCAAATCGAATTCTTCCTGAAGCCTGGATAGCTTATTGAGAAGGTTGTCGGTATAGTTCTTATCCATTTCTTCCAGCACCTTATCGATCTCTTTCTTCACGGAAATCGCTTTTTCAAAAGCTTTCATTGCTACTTCCAGGATACTTTCATGGCTGTCGTATGACAGCAGGTCCTGATTCAGAAATCCGATAGTGCAGTCATTGCTTCTGGAAATGGTTCCGCTGTCCGGAGTCAGCTCACTGTTGATCAGTTTGAGCAATGTAGACTTGCCGGTTCCGTTTGCGCCGATAAGGCCGATTTTATCTTTGGGTTTGATATGCAGCGAAACATCTTCATACAAAGGCCTGCTACCCAAAAAGTAGGATAAGTTATTAATAGAAAGCATTCCGGAAAGTTATTTTATAAATAGCAAAGTTACGGACTTTTGATAAAACAACAGGAGAAACCTGCGGGTTCTTTCATGCTATTTTTTGAATCAGACTTTGCAATACATGCTCAAACAAACTGTATAAAGCCGTGTTAAACGATGTATGAATCAGGTTTTGTTAGTTGTAGCGGTGCTTTTACTGCTGCTGGTTTTTTTCTTCCTGTTCCGGGTTGCAGCGCTGGTCAGCGTCTATATATGGAGAAATAAGCGTCAGGGAGCTTCCGGCAATTTTAACAGCTGGCTTTTTCTGATGTTTTTTATTGCAGGATTAATCGCTATTTATCTGTTTTATCGTAGCGTAAGGCCTGATTTACTGGGGGAACCTTCGACAGAGCATGGCTACTGGCTGGATTCGTCTGCAAAGCTTACTTTTGTCCTGATTCTGATTGTTTTTTTCGCGACTCAGGCGGCGCTGGCGCTGTTTATGATCTTATATCGCTATGATGAACATCGGAGAGCATTTTTTTATCCGATGAATCTTAAGCTGGAAATCGTATGGACTGCTATTCCGTTGATCGTTTTTATGGGATTGTTCTTAAACTCCTATGTTACCTGGACTAAAATAATGGAAATACCTCCGGATGATCCTGTGCTGGTTGAAGTGACCGGCATGCAGTTTAACTGGATAGCCCGATACCCCGGGGCTGACAGGAAGTTTGGAAGAGTAAATATACGCTATATCAATCAGCAGAATGTGACCGGGCTTGACCTGAGTGATCCGGCCAGTCTGGATGATTTTGTAACCGGCGAAATCCGGATTCCGGTCAACAGAAATATCATTTTTAAGATTCGCTCACTTGATGTGGTTCACAGTGTCAATATTCCGCATTTTCGGCTGAAAATGGATGCTGTACCGGGTATGCCCACTCAGTTTGCTTTTAAACCGATCAGGACTACCAATGCGAAGAAGATGGAAACAAGCAATGCCTGGTTTAATTTTTCAATATACTGTGCCGAGCTATGCGGAAGGGGACATTATAATATGAAAACAGATGTAGTTGTGGATGAAGAAGATGTGTATGAAAAATGGTACAAGGAACAGGGAAGCTGGCTGGCCAGAAATAAGGAATATTTGCAGTATGTACCCGAGGAATACCGGTCCAGAGCGAAAGATATCATAGATAATACTCCGCCGGAAACAACCGGAGAAGATGCTGATTTTTTTTATGACAATTCTCAAAAACTTGTAGACGAAAATGGACCGATTGATTAACCGGGAAGAACAGGAAATGCATCATGCGCCAGTGTCTTTCTGGCGGAAATATATTTTCAGTACGGATCACAAAGTAATTGCCAGGCAATATCTGTTTACCGGTATTTTCTGGGCCGTGATCGGAGGGCTGCTTTCTCTGCTGATCCGTATTCCCCATGGTTTCCCCAATGCCGATATAGAATGGCTTAAGCCTCTTCTGGGAGACTGGATTCTGAACCAGCGGCTGGATGCCGAGTTCTATCTCTCTGTCGTAACTATTCACGGTACGGTGATGGTCTTTTTTGTGCTGACAGCCGGTTTGAGTGGGACATTTGCAAACTTTCTGATACCTCTTCAAATCGGGGCAAGGGATATGGCTTCTCCTTTTATCAATATGCTTTCTTACTGGATGTTTTTTCTGTCCAGTGTATTGATGTTTGGTTCTCTTTTTGTGGAAACCGGACCGTCAATGGCCGGGTGGACTGCTTATCCGCCGCTGAGCGCCGTACAGGTCGCTGTGTCCGGTTCCGGTGCCGGCATGACTTTGTGGATAGTCAGTCTTATTTTTTTCGTTATATCTGTTTTACTTGGCGGCATAAACTATATTGCCACAGTAATCAATATGCGTACCAGCGGTATGTCTTTTGATCGTCTCCCGCTTACTGTATGGGCGTTGCTTTTGACAGCCGTCCTCGGACTTTTTTCATTTCCTGTTCTTGTTGCAGCTTTTTTACTTCTTATTTCTGACAGACATCTGGATACCAGCTTTTTTCTGGGGGATATTTATATTGATGGAGCAGTCTGGGGTACGCCAGGTTCGGGAAGCGCGATATTGTATCAGCACTTGTTCTGGTTTCTGGGACATCCTGAGGTCTATATTGTTATTATGCCTGCACTTGGTATCGCTTCAGAAGTAATTTCAGTCAATGCCCGCAAGCCCATTTTTGGCTATCTGCTCATGGTCTTGTCGCTTGCAGTCATTTGTTTCATGTCATTGTTAGTATGGGCGCATCATATGTTTGTTTCCGGGCTGAATCCGTTTCTGGGCAGCCTTTTTAGTCTGACATCCTTCGTTGTAGCCGTACCATCCGCTGTAAAAGTTTTTAACTATCTGGCAACAATCTGGCGGGGTAATCTGAGATTTACACCTGCGATGATGTTTGCGCTGGGGCTGGTTTCTTTTTTCATATCAGGAGGTTTAACCGGCTTGGTGCTGGCCAACAGTGCGGCAGATATTCATTTACATGATACGTATTTTGTAGTAGCCCATTTTCATCTGGTAATGGGCAGCTCGGCGGTGTTTGGATTCTTTGCTGGAGTGTATCACTGGTTTCCCAAACTATTTGGCAGAATGCTTAGTGAACGCCTTGGATACATCCATTTCTGGATAACTTTTGCAGGAATTTACCTGATCTTTTTTCCAATGCATTTTATTGGCTGGAATGGAATTCCGAGGCGTTATTATTCATTTTCCTATATGGAGAATATTAATTATTTCCCGGATCTGAATACATTTATCTCTGTCATCGCTATAATTACATTTGCAGCCCAGTTTATTTTCCTGTTTAATTTTTTCTATCATTTATTTTGGGGAAAACCGGCAGAACAGAATCCATGGCGGGCCAATACGCTTGAATGGACAACAAAAGCGGGAATGCCGACACATGAAAACTGGGAGGGAGAACTACCGGCTGTGTATCGCTGGCCCTATGATTATTCAAAACCGGGAGCAGAAGAAGATTATATACCTCAGAATGTTCCTCTGTCAGAAACAGAAAGTTCTAATCTGAAGGAAGAGGGTATACGAATTACCACGAAAAGTCTGCGACGTCAGGGCAAAATCCATTAAACGAGAAGAAAGCATGAATTATACGAAGATACCGGGATATCTGATAGCATTGTCTGCATCGCTGTATTGCATGGCCTGCAAATCCCCGGAAAAAAAAGAAGAAGCATCAGTATTTTCGGGACTGGTGAAAGGAAGCTGGGCAAGTCCCGAAGAAAATTGCCTTACAGGCTTTGGATTGTGTGAGGTACATTTCTTTTCGGATGAGCAAAAAGAAAATATGGTGCTGGATTCTGTGACTTCAAAGTCTCTTAAGCCGCAGATATCTGCAATGCTGATTATACATCCTGAGAATACAAAAAATATGCGGATAGAATTTCAGGAGACCTGTCTTAACTGGGATGATACTTTTATAGTGGATACAAGCAGCCTGGCTTTTACCAATGTTGTGCAGGATTTTACCGTGCTTCCTGTGGCCGGAACCTACCGGACTAATCGGGATGAAGGGGATTATGGCAGCGTTACGATCAATATTGAGCTCGTAGAGAACTGATTGTTTAGTAGAAGGAAAAGGAAGGAACCACAAGATGACAAATGTCAGTCTGAAATATGATTTTAACCATTTTTCCTGCAGGGAAAATGAAACACTTTTAATAAAATGCAAATCAAGTGTTGAATGAAAAACATACTAGTTGCTACTGATTTTTCACAGAGTGGAACAAATGCCTGTGACTATGCTGTAAGACTCGCTTCTCAAACCGGTGCAGAAGTTACTGTTCTGAATGTAGTTACCATGCAGGTCATTGATCCGGTAGCACCTGCCTTTTATCTTGATCCGCTGATTGTTGATAAACAGCAGGAAAGTAAATCGCTTCTTGCGTCTCTTGAAGAAAGATATAAAGATATTTTGTATCCGGATAAAAGTCCGTTGAGTTTTCAGATTAAATCTGTGGTAGGAGTACCTGGTGTCGAAATACGGAGAAATCTGGAAGAAAGTAATGCAGAATTGCTGATCATCGGTTCAAGACACTCTAATTTCTGGACAAGGCTTGGTGGAAGCACAGTTACCGATCTGGCAGGGGAGCTGTCCGTTCCTATGCTGGTAGTTCCGGAAGAAGCAAGTTTTAAAGGAATACGGTCTGTTGTTGTTGCTACGGACCTGAAAAATGATGCGGACGATTTTATCCGGAATGTGGTTGATTTTGCCCGTACGTTTGATGCATGGGTTCATATATTGTATGTTGATGAGTCACCGACAGAGCAGAAAGAAGAACAATTTGCAGTTCTTGAATCCCAAAAGCACCAGTTAGCGTATGATAAAGTAATTTTTGAATTAGTTCGTTTAAAAAATCCTTCAAAAATCGTGGATTTGTTTTTGGAAAAGGAAAATGCGAATTTGCTTGTGTTACGTAAACAGAAAAGGAATTTTATTTCAGAGCTGTTTCATACAAGTTTTACAAAGGAAAAAATATACAACTCAGAAACTCCTTTGCTGATTTATTGACCGAGTCGGAACTGTTTTTTTATTATATCATATGAATACAATATTTTGTCCTACTGATTTTACGGAAGAGTCTGTAAAGGCGGCGACAATAGCTTTTAATATCGCTAATCTTGTCCAGGGAAAACTGATACTGATGCATGCCTATCATGTAACCGGGACGGAGGCCGGAATGAAAATGGATGCGGAAATCACGGATCGTCTGAAAACAGAAGCTGAGCGAAGACTTGATGAAATGATTGTAATGCTTCGCCAGTCTAATCCTTCTGCGGAAGTCACTTTTGAGAAGGCTGTACGCTATGGCTTTGCCGTAGATGAAATTATTGATTACAGTAAAATAAGCAATGCGGATCTGATTGTTCTCAATACAAAGGGTATACATGGTTTTGCAGAACGGGTAGCGGGGTCCATTGCGGGCAATGTTCTGGAGTCTACCAATATTCCTGTATTGATATTGCCAAAAGAAACCGGACTTGACGATTTCAAAAAGATTGTTTTTGCCAGTGAGCTTAAGGCAGGAGAGGAGAAGCTGGTTGATTTTATCATTAGCTTTGCCAGGCTCTTTGGCTCGGAAGTTACCATTCTGCACGTAAAGAATAAAATTACTGATGAGGATCATAAAAAAGCAATTAATTATGTGGCTGAAAGCAATATGAGCAACAAAGATTATGAGGCTGTGTCAATTGATCTGATAGAGGAAAATGATCTGGAAGACGGTATAAACAGATATGCAGAGGAAAATCAGGCGGATCTGATTGTTATGGCAAGAGGAAAAAGAGGATTCTGGGCAAGCCTTTTTCAGAGTGGAAATACAAAAAAGATGGCTTCTCATACCAGGCTTCCATTGCTGGCGCTGCATAAAGTGTAGTCGATACCTGGTTTCAATAAAAAAGCGAGGCTGTTCTTTCGATAACCTCGCTTTTTTATTGAAAAAGCTTTGGAATCAGAATGAAAGTCTGCCTATTGGCTGACAGCATTTATCTGTTTCGTGGAAAACCAGTAGCGGAATAGTGGCATGATAAGCCATTTTCTTCGTGTTTTTATCTTTAAACAGATTGCTGATGATTGATTCACTGATCGTGGTAATTACAAAAAGATCAGCCTGGTTTCTGTTTAGATATTCCTGTATGTGGACGTTGATATCAGATCCGTGGAAATAGATAAAGTCCAGCTTAGGATACGAGCAGGTTTCTCTCACAATCTTTTCAAATCTGAATAACTGATCTTCGGAAAATTTTCTTTTCTGATCCGATATGTTCAGAATGGTAACCTCGGAATTATAAAAAGTTGCAAATGCAGTCAGCTGCTTGATGGCTGCAACATCTATATGCTCAAGATCGGAAGCGTAGACTATTTTCTGAAACTTGATGCTGCCGGTTCGTTCAGGAATAGCAAGTACCGGACACAGGGCGTCATCTATAATTTCGGTAGCAAAAGAGCCAATGGTTATATCTTTTATACCACCTTCGCCTTTTGCGCCAAGTACGATAAGATCGGCGTTTTCGGCTTCGATCAGCTTGATGATCGGAACAGCGCTGCTACCCTCGGTGACAACCGTGGTAATGTTCAATAACGGGTTTTTCTGTAAGCATTCCAGTTTCAGATCGTTTAGTTTCTCACTGACCGACTTTTTAATACTCTGAATATTTTCCGACCGTTCGTTGTCAGGTCTGTTTATAATTACGTGAACCAAAACAATCTTGGAATAAAAAGTTTCCGCTATTGTCAATGCATATTTCAATGCATTGCTAGAGCATGCGGAAAAGTCTGTGGGAAAAATAATTGTATTGACTTGCATATAATTTAATACTTGATATTCCTGAAAATGTTTCATGCAATCGTATAAAGACGATTGATTTCTTTAGATTAACGAGGCAGGGAGTGTGATGGTAAAAATGGTGCCTTTATCCACTTCACTGCAGACCTCGATGGCACCTCCATTTTTTTCAATCGTCTGTTTTACAAGAGACATTCCCAACCCGAGTCCGGGGCTAACTTTATGAAGGCGCTTGAATGGAATAAATACTTTACTTTGATCTTCCTGAGCAATTCCAATGCCATTATCCTCAACTTTCAGAATAAGTTTGTCTTTGCCGGAAGAATAATTGAAAGAAATTTTTACCACCGGTCTGCGGGAGTCAGACCGGTATTTTATTGCATTGTTTATCAGGTTGAAAAGTATGCTCCGGATTTCTTTCGGACGAATATGAAGTTTTTTTATCTGGAGATCGATATGCAGATCAGGATCATTTTCGATTATCAGGTCGCCAATAGAAGTTAATACATCATTGAGAATTTCTCCGATATCGACCAGTTCCGGTATTTCATTATCTTCCTCATTGCTGACCGGTATCTCGGTGAGGTCTATGACCAGATTTTTCAGAACCTTGTTTGATTTCTGCACCAGACTGAAGATTTGCCGGAGATTGTCATTGCTTGTAAGGTAGGATTTTAGCTCTTCCTGCATCATGTTGAGCAGAAATTCCATGTTTTTGATAGGGTTGCGCAGATCATGCGAAGCAATATGGATAAAGCTGTCCAGTTCTTTATTCAGCTTGGCCAGATGCTGATTGGTGAAATTTAGTCTTGTAAGATCGTGATTGAGCTGCTGTTCGCTTTTTTCGAGATTTTCAAGCTGAATTTTCTGATCGTGTATATCTGTAGAGGTTCCGATCCAGCGGATAATACAATTGTCGTCGTCCAGTATGGGAGTTGCTCTTGTCAGAAACCAGCGATATTCGCCTTCTTTGTTTCTCAGACGCAGTTCAGCGCTCAGGTCCCGTTGTGTTTGAGAGCATTCAATCCATGCCTGCCTGATTACAGGAAGATCATCAGGAAAAACAATATCGCTCCACATATCTTTGGTCATATTCTTCGGGAGACTACCGAGATATTCGAGCCAGCGAAGATTGAAATAATCTCCATGTCCCTTTGCATTGACCGAATATACGAGCTGAGGCATTGACTCGGCAAGTATCTGATACATTTGCTCCGTTGTACGAAGCTTGCTTTCGATGATTTTTACATCGGACATTTTGAGCATTGAGCCTACCATACGTACAGGGTTCAGTTGCTCATCCCTGATGATATATCCTCTGTCGAGAATAAACTCATAGTGCCCATGTCTGCTTAAAAGGCGATATTCTGCTTTCCAGCTTTGTATCTCCGGATTATGTATGCTTTTGAACAGTTCGTTGAGAACTGCTTCTTTGTCTTCAGGATGAAGTCGTGATTGCCAGTATTCCAGTCCGTTTGTGCCTTTATAGGCGCTACTGCCAAATTCTGTATCAAATATCTCGTTGAAGGTAAGATGGTTGTCAATCAGGTTCCAGTCCCATGCAATATCGTTGGTGGCTTTTGTGAGCAAACGAAACCGTTCGTTGCTAAGCTCCAGCTCCTGGGTACGCTGCGCTATTGCTGACTCAAGATCATCATTCAGGCGTTGAAGCTCAGCGTTGGGCTTACTCAGATTTTCGTTGATGCTGATCAGCTCTGATTCTGATTCATTCCGGGTATGTACTACCGTAAACGGAGGAGCCTGCAGCCGACTGAGGACAATTATTCCGCAGCTCTCTTTATCAGTTTCTTCTTCTATTGGTATATAATGGTGCTGCAGATGATGGCCGAAATTACGGAAGACCCAAAAAACGTCCGGATATGGGGCAGTGAAAAAAACTGAAAAATCAAGCTCATAACATGCAGAAGCGGGGAGGTTCAGAAGAACAGGAAATGCATTGTTGATCCAGATAGCTTTACCGGATTTACCGATAATAGCGATACCCTCGGAAACCGAATTCATCGTGCTGGTAAAGTATTTGATATTAAATGCTTCCGGTATCAAATGAGTTGCGAATAATTGAGTTTGCTGATGAATTCAAAGCTTATCAACTTAGCTTACAATAAAAAGTTAAGCCAGATCCATTGTAAAAAATTAGCTATGTGGTTTTTAGTTATGTAAAAGTAATGAATTTTATTCAATATAAGCAGCCGCCCCGGATATCTTTTATTGACAGCCGGAAAGGGTTTCCGGTGCCAGTTACAGGCAAAAAAAGAAGTATTATATAGTATGTTGGGCGTTTTTTTTATAACTTTTGAAATTGTTTCAGACTTAACGTGGATGCGACGATTAATTTTAAAAATAATAGATCCGTTTTATTTTATTTTTAAACCGATTATGGATTTGCAGACGTACCGGTACGGGGTATGCGGAAGCGGGAATACGCTGCTTGATATTCTGGTATATTTTATTTCATACAATTATATTCTTGACAAGCAGCCGGTCCATTTTGACTTTCTGACTATAAGCCCTCATATCGCGGCATTTATTTTTTCGTTTATGGTATCTTTTCCGATCGGATTTTTCCTGATGCGTACAATTGTTTTTGCGGAATCTACTGTAAGGGGAAGAGTGCAGCTGGTCCGGTATTTTTCTGTTCTTTTGCTGAATATCATTCTGAACTATGTATTTCTGAAAATCATGGTCGAATATATGCATGTATATCCGACTGTTGCCAAAGTGCTAATAACCTGTGTGATTGTGCTGGTTTCCTATCTGCTACAGAGAAAGTTTACTTTTAAGGTAGCTAAATCCGGAGTATAGCTCTTCCGTATCCGACAACTCCGGTGTAATTGTATAGTGCTTTATGAGTGAAAAGAATGAATCCCTGATAGAGTTGAAGAATTTGTCCTGCACGTTTGCAGGTAAGAATATTCTGGATGATCTTTCCATGCGGATTGAGAAAGCGTCTCTGGCAGTAGTATGTGGTCTGAGCGGTAGTGGAAAAACTGTGCTGGCTAAGATAATCGGTGGGAAGCTGGAGCCTGCACATGGAAACATACAGTATGCTGTGAATGTACGTGAAAACACAGGCTGGGTGCCTCAGCAACATGATTTCAGAGAATGGGTTGAAGGAGGAACGTACTATCAGCAACGATATGATAATACCTTTGGCCGTGATCTGCCGAAGGTTGGATGTTTTTTTAAGGAAGAGCTGAACGATGACCATTTTTTCAGAGAAATCCTCTCCGGGCTCCATATTGAAGAGCTGAAAGATAAACTGTTTCTTGAATTATCCAATGGTGAAAGTAAGCGCGTGCAGCTGGCGCTTACCCTGTTGCGAAAACCTGTCTTGTTAATCCTGGACAATCCTTTTGTCGGGCTGGATAAAGAAACCAGAGCAATTTTGTATGGTATAATCAAGCTATTGACGCAAAGAGGGATGGGTATTCTGCTTTTGTGCGGGATGACTGACCTCCCCGACAGAGCGGATCAGTATTATTTCCTTGAAGGGGGAAAACTGCATCGCAAAGCTTCCGGAGAGGAATTGCTAAAAGAAGTTAATGTACAGGTTGGCGAAACAAGCAGGTTCAATGATATAAAATCTGTATTCGCTGTCGGATCTGAGCATTCCGGCGAACGATATGACTTTGTAAATGCGGTGGAAATGGAAGGAGTGAGTGTGCGTTATGGAGACAAAGTGATTTTGCAGGATATAAACTGGATTGTAAAAAAAGGAGAATGTTGGGCGCTTACCGGACCCAATGGCTCCGGAAAATCGACTCTGCTGAGTTTGATAAACGGAGATAACCCCAAAGCATATACGAATCGTGTCCTGGTTTTTGATAAGCAACGAGGTAGCGGAGAAAGTATCTGGGAACTAAAAAGTAAAATCGGATATGTATCACCGGAGCTGCACTTGTTCTTCCAGCGTTCGCCTTCGTTTACAGAGTCGCTTGTAAGTATTGAGCGCAGGTCGGCGCCTGGGTTAAAAAAGCTTCTTTTTACCTGTCTGGATTGCGTTACTTCCGGCTTTAATGAACAGATTGGCTGGTCCGGGGCGGCGACTGCTCATCAGAAAAAGCTGGCAATGCAGTGGATGGAGGCTTTTCAGATTCCGGACCTGAAAGATCAGCCATTTTCGATGGTATCTCTGGGAGTGCAGAGGGTGGTGCTGCTGGCAAGAGCTCTTGTTAAAAATCCGCCTTTACTGATTCTGGACGAACCATGTCAGGGGCTAGATGAAATCCAGATTGAACGTTTCAGACAAATTGTGGATATGGTCTGCACTTCGTTTGGCAAGACGCTGATTTATGTAGCTCACTATGATCAGCATATTCCGTCCTGTGTAACCCGGAGATTTGATCTTGCTTTATAGCCACTTCCGGTGTCTGAAATACCAGAGAAAGGCAAGAGAAGCAAGAAGCATCATGGCGATTGCAAATGGATATCCCCAGCTCCATCCGAGTTCGGGCATATAGGAAAAGTTCATGCCGTAAATACTCGCGATCAGGGTAGGTGGCATAAACACAACAGTCACTACAGTAAAAATCTTAATTACCTGGTTCTGCTCTATATTAACAAGTCCCAGGAAGGTGTTTTGAAGAAACTCAAGTCGTTCAAAACTGAATTCTGTATGCTGGAGAAGTGAGGTTATATCCTTGATCAGAATCCGGAGACGCTCTTTTTCCGGCTCCTGAATAAAAGAACTTTTGAGCAAGGAAGAAACCAGGCGTTGTTTATCAACAATACTTTCGCGGATCAGAATGGTGTTTTCCTGCAGCTCAGTGATCTTGATAAGGATTTCTTCTTTAAAAGAACGTTCTTTAAGAAGCTTTTTACTGACAGCATTTGTCTGACGTGTAAGAGATTCGATAAAATCGGCATCCAGGTCTATTCTGGATTCAAGCAGTAGCGTCCATATCTGTGATGCTTTTGAAATCTGGCTGTTTCGATAGGTTTTTAACTTTCTGACAACATCTGCAAAGGCTTTCAGGTCTGCATTTCTGACAGTGAAAAGAATATTTTCTTTCAGTATAAATGAAACCTGTTTGGTTACATAGGACTGGTTTTCACTCACAACAAAAGCATTGTTTGCCTCTACAGTATAGATATCCTCAATATACCGTGAACTGCTTTCGATTTCAGCAGCTTCCTGCGAAGTAAATAATTCAATTCTGAATAGCTCTTCTATTTTTTGCTTTTCCTCACTTGTGGGTGATTGCAGATCTACCCAGATTAGTCTGGGGTCTTCGGGGGTAATAGTTTCCGGATCTTTTTCCCATCTTATTTCATTATCTTTAATATAAAATATCCGAATCATACAGCGGTGCTTTGTGAAGCAAGTTAATTATGTCCCTGCCAAAATAAAAATAAGTAACCATTTGTTTAAACTTTCTTAATACTGAATTGTATTTTAGAGCGACTTTGGTTTAGCCGCCAATTCTATGATTTTCTACTTAGTCTAAAATTATAGACCGGCAGATATATTACTTGGTTGTTGAGAAAAAAAAATCTATTTTTGCACCGCCTAAATAAGGCCCCATAGTTCAATGGATAGAATTTCAGATTCCGGTTCTGAAGATTTGGGTTCGAGTCCCGATGGGGTCACAAAAAGTAAAAAGCCTGAAATTTTAAAATTTCAGGCTTTTTTTATTATACTTTTCAAATCTAAAAACAGCTGAATCTGTGTTTATTTAGGTCTCTTCTAAAAATTGTATGTTCCTCTTTTATCATCCCATTTTTTAAGTTTCCATGCCACCACCACTATCCAGATCAAAGCAGCAAAAAACAGGTACTCACGAACTCCGAAATTCGGCCCGTTGATCAGTCCTTTAAATTCAGACGGGGGTAAACCAATCACATCTGCAACTTCCGTAATACAAAATATAACGGGCCAAACTATAAAAAGCGGAATCAGAATCCATCCGAATAAATAAGTACTGAATATTTCTTTTGCTGATAATTTCTCTTTCGAAAGTATATCATATTTTTTTTTCAAAACGGACCAATCCTGTTCTGTTTTTTTCAATATTACTTTTGCTCGATACAAAGGAATAACCGGAAAAAACAGAAATGTAAACCAATTGGTGGCATAATAGGCATCGCCAGCTTCAGTTTTTGAAAAGCCAAGAAATCTTGTTCCTATGCCATTGAATGTACTCATGATACTTAATTTTAAGTTTTACTTCATTCTTCAGTAGTACGTAATTGCAATCCTTCCAGTTATCCGACTCATTTCCAGTCATACAGCTGCATAATCATTTCAAAGGTGAATCTTTTCCCTGGCCATATGATTATAAACCATCTTATCCATCAACCCCGGAAACCACTTATTCATAAAGACCGTCAGTTTTCCCTGACGTGTTAAGATAAGATCACGTTTTCTTTTCTGAACCGCTTTAAAATTTCCACAGCTACTTCTTCCGCACTCATCATCTGCTCTTCGTTCATAGAAGTCTCTCCATGTTTAGCCGCCGCAAATCCTCTAATAGTGAGTTCGAGTTCTGTACCAGAGGGTTCACATAAGCGCACTCCGGGTGCGCTTTTTTCATTATTAGCCGGCTCTCAGACTGATTGTGGTTCATAAATCAGTACTTCTTCCGGGAAGCCTTCCAATTCCTATACAGACGACTGCTTTATAGAAATTCAAAAGTTCTTTTTTCGGATGAATGCAGCTGGTCGTAGCAGCTTCGCTCAGCTGATCTTGTTATAGAATTCTTCTATATGAGATTTCGTCCTTTTTTATTCAATAAAGTTATCCTGCTCCTCAGGAGAATTATATTTTTATTTAATTTTGCGGAAGAAATAGTGATACATGAGAAATAAACTGTTAAGCGAAGGGTCTAAGGAGCTCAGCTATGAGATACGGGAAATTGTAAAGAAGGCAGATCTGGTACATCAGGCAGGCCAGGCGGTTTACATGGAGAATATCGGTGATCCGATTCAGAAAAAGCAGCAGATTCCTGCCTGGATGAAGGAGATTATTGCAGATCTTGTAATGAAAAATGAGACGTATGGATATTGTCCCTCAAAAGGGATTCTGGAAACCAGGAAGTTTTTGGCTGATCTGAATAATGCCAAAGGGGGAGCTCAGATTACAGCAAATGATATCTTGTTTTTTAATGGTCTTGGAGATGCCATAGCCAAAGTTTATCAGTTTATCAGTCGCAACTCGAGAGTAATCGGTCCATCTCCTGCGTATTCGACTCACTCGTCAGCAGAAGCCGCGCATGCTTCACAGGAGCCGCTTACCTATAAGCTTGACCCGGACAATCACTGGTACCCGGATCTGGATGATTTGTACAATAAAGTTAAGTATAATCCGAACATTGTCGGTATTCTGATTATCAATCCGGACAATCCGACCGGTATGGTTTATCCCTATGAGCACCTGAAGCGAATTGTGGAAATTGCTGAGGAGTTTGATCTGATGCTGATCAGTGATGAGATATATCTGAATATTACCTACAACGGAGCCAGAGCATATTCGCTTGCCGAGATTATCGGCGATGTACCAGGTATTGCTCTTAAGGGTATTTCAAAAGAATTTCCCTGGCCAGGTTCCCGTTGCGGCTGGATGGAGTACTATAACCGCTCGGCTGATTCGCAGTTTGATGCATTCTGCTCTGTTCTGGATAATGCCAAAATGATTGAGGTATGCTCTACAACATTGCCTCAGCTGGCTATTCCGCGGATTATGGGCGACCCTCGTTATATGCCTTACAGAAGAGAAGTCAATGAAGCAATCGGGCGTAGAAGCAGGATTATAGCTGATATTCTCGGGCAGGTTCCGGAGCTTAGATTCAATGAAACGTATGGCGCATTCTATAATACCATTATTTTTAAAGAAGGTGTGCTGAATGATAATCAGTATCTGGAAATAAAAAATCCGGATATAAAAGCGCTTGTGGAGAAGTGGGTGAGTGAACCGGGGGTGGCCAATGATAAACGGTTTGTATATTATCTTTTGGGAGCTACAGGGATCTGTGTTGTTCCGATTTCATCATTTTGCTCGGATCTTAAAGGATTTCGGGTGACCCTGCTCGAGGAAAATGAAAAAGAGCTTATCAATATTTTCACTACGCTCAGAGATGCTATAACACATTATCTGAAGAGCTGATTATCAAATGAAGGTAAAACCTGTTTGAAGATGTGATTTCACATCAGAATAGTAAAAAGGGAAAAGATCGATCATCTTTTCCCTTTTATTTTGTGAGGGATGTTCTGTTTTGTTATTTGCCGAGTTCGCCGGAGACAGTAATGGTATGTTCCGGATCAACCTTATATGTCAGAATTTTGGGAGGTTCAATCTTGTATTCGGTAATATCAATATTCCATTGTGCATAGAAATCAACTTTATTACCCTGCGGATGAACAGAACCTTTTATGTCTATATTTTTGGTCACTCCGTGAATTGTAAAGTCACCCTTCAGAGTAACCTCCTGTTTGCTTTGCTTTTTTGCATCAAAGCCAGAGGTGATTTTCCCTTTAAAAGTTGCTTCCGGATATTTGTCCGTTTCAAGCGCCTCATTCATATGTTCATCCCGTTTATCCTTGCCGGTTTTAATGGAATTTAATGGTATCTGAAAGTTTACTTCTCCGCTTTTAGGATCAAGTGTTCCTTTAAGCTGATCTGATTTGCCTGTATATGGATTTCCGGGAGCGCTTCCGCTAACCTCGGCATGAGCATTACTTGTCTGAAGTTTTTGCGCATGGGTCAGAACAGGAAACCAGCATGCGACCATAAGAAAAAACAATAGCTTATGCATATTTATTTTTTTTACATGGTAAACTCATGAAGAACCGGTTTGGTTGGAAGCATCAGAGTTCTTCAAGCGAATAATCACTACCTTTTCCAAACTGAACCAGATTTTCAAACTCATATATATCCAGGCTTGTCAGGTCTTTGATTAAAAAATTGGAATTGGATAATCGCTCAATAACCTGAAACTCGGTAATATCATGATTGTTGATAAGTTTATATTTTTTTCCAATTCGAACAGTATCAATTGAAATGCTCATATTTTTTTGCTATATTTCTGTAATGTATTTAAAAATCCGAAATGTAAACAGAACCTAAAATGGGGTTTTTGTCGTATATTTTCAACAAATAATTTTTAAATAAGTATGTTGACAGCAGCAGTAACAGTGCCTAAGGAGCAAATAAGCGGTTTGAAGTTTTACCCGACTGATGTATTGGAAGGAGAGCCTTCCCGAGTGCGTTTGAGAAATATGTATCTGAATAAAGCCCAGACAATGGGAAACCTGTTTAAGCATAAAGTAAAGTTGTATTTTAAAACTTCAGAAGATCAGCTAATGGCTGTTGAAACCACCATCTGGAGTGCAGATGATGATTTCATTTCCCTGAAGGGAGTAACCATTCCCACGAAATGTGTGTGGGCCATAGAGCTTTAATACCGTTGAAAAACGAATGTTTCCACTTCCTCATCTGGTAGCAGCCGGTTTGTGCGGATTATTTCCTTACTTGTGTCTATCAGATTAGGAAGCCCGTCCTGAATAATAAATTCATCGTAATGATTCTGATGCTTCAGATATAGATGCGGAACATTATTGAAAAGCGTATTGTTTTGCGTATTTATAATGAAAAAAGGGCCTTTGTTCATTATTCTGAAATGTCTGTCCCCTGATTTTTCATTCATCCCCTGAGTGAGTTGCAGGTACTCAATGGCTTTGTCAGTGCTCCATATATATGTATTAACCTGATTCAGAATTAGTAATATTCTGCCTCTTTCGCTTTCTAAAAGCTCGTAATGACCGTGTTCGATTATAGTACCTCGCATATTCTCCTCCTCCTTATCTGGATATATAACATTTTTAAGAGAGAGGGCGTTCCGGGAAACAATTTAAAGATTGCAGTTAATTAATTGATTGTATTGGTATATGGCAACATGTGGGTATTTGTGTCCGGTTTGTGAAGGAAGAGGCTATATTGACTCCGGAGACGAGTGTGTATATTGTAAACAGCCTGCACCCGGCTCTCCGGCACTGAGTGATGAGGAGTGGATGAAAGAAGTTCATGAAGGCAGATGTTGCAGTGATCCGGGGGATGAGAATTAAAAATATTGGATATTAATATTTTGTAGTTTTTTAATCTGTGATGTTGAAAAAATATTTTAATAAACCTTCTAAAACATTTGTCATAAATAAATCAAAGTTGTAAAATTGCACTCCCAAATTCAACGAGGGAAACAAAACCAGTCCGTTTTATACGGGAAAGATATTAACCATGTAGGTTAATGGACCCTTAGCTCAGCTGGTTAGAGCACCTGACTCATAATCAGGGGGTCGATGGTTCGAGCCCATCAGGGTCCACTTTGTGAGCGGTTTCGGAATTTTCGAAACCGCTTTTCTTTTTTATTTAACTAGAGATAAACTCAAATTTCAAATACAGGTGTAAACAGAAAGAGGCTGCCTTTTGGGACAGCCTCTTTTATTTCTACCGAAAATATGTTTTATCCCAGGTTCAGATAATCTTTTAATGCGGCGGTTTGGGGATTATTGAAAAGTTCGGCAGGAGCTCCGTGTTCAATCACCTGACCAAAATACATAAATACGGCGTAGTCAGATAAACGCTTAGCCTGTCGGAGATTGTGGGTAACAATAATTAATGAGTAATCCTTTTTTAATTCAAGAAACTGCTCTTCTATTTTTCTGCTTGAGATCGGATCGAGAGCAGAAGTAGGCTCGTCAGCCAGAATAACTTCCGGGTTAACCGCCAGACCTCTGCCAAGGCATAACCGTTGCTGCTGACCTATGGAAAGTCTTGAAGCAGGAGACTTCAGACGATCTTTAACTTCTTCCCATAGTGCGACCTGCTTTAGATGGTATTCTACTTTATGCGCTATTTCGGTCTTGTTTTTTATTCCCTGAACTTTTAATCCAAAAGCTATATTGTCAAATATGCTCATAGGCAGGGGATAAGGTTTCTGCGAAAGAAGTCCCATTTTCTGACGAAGCGCTGTTATATTATTTTTCTTATCCAGTATTTCTTCTCCCCGGAGGGTAATACTGCCTTCAACACGCATTTTAGGATAAAGGTCAGTCAGACGGTTAAGAGACTTCAGCAGGGTTGTTTTTCCGCATCCTGAGGGGCCGAGAAAGGTTGTGATCTTTTTTTCCGGGATTTTCAGATTGATATCTTTTAAGATATGGGATTTGTGATGATGCACATTCAGATTGCGGATATGAATCACGTTGCCTGAATCGGCAGACGGTACATCCTGTATGTTGTTATGTCCGGAAGTATGATTGGTATTCATCAGATCGTGTTTTTAGAGTATTGGGCAGATATTGTTCTGGACAATATGCTTATGATAAGAATAATGATGATCAGGACTACAGAAGCGGCATATGCTCTGGCTTTAACTTCTGCCACCGGAGAACCCAGCTGGAAAAATATGGCCAGCGGAAGCGTGGCAGCGGGCTCTGTAAGGCTTTCCGGAATGTAATCAGTAAATCCGGCTGTAAACAGTACAGAAGCGGTATCTCCGATTCCTTTACCAAGGCCAAGAAGAAAAGCGGTAATTATGCCAGGAAGCGCCTGACGGAAATAGAGGATAAATGCTACTTCAAAACGGGTAGCGCCTAATGCATAACCTGCCTCCAGAAGCCCCATGGGAACATTTTTAATCGCTTCATCCATAGCCCTGATCATTATAGGGCTTATCAGAAGTGCGACCGTCAGAATTCCGGCAAGAAGCGAAGACTTGAGCCCCAGCAAAAGCATAATGGCAAATCCGAAGGCTCCGTATACGATAGGAGGAACGCCCCAGAGCAGATTGAGAATAAAACGGAAAATCTCCTGGAGCGTCTTGTATCTTACCAGAACAATATTCAGACATAGCGCGACCGGAAGGCTGATAAAGAAAGCCAGGAGCGATGCGCCGGTAGCGAGATAAAACGAACCGGCAATGGCATTGAGAATTCCACCTTCCCTGCCAAAGTAAAACCCGCCTTTGGGAATCTGACTGATCATTTCCCAGGACAAGGCAGGTAACCCTTTTTTGAATATTTCAAAAATAATCGAAGCCAGCAGAACAATCAGTCCAAGTGTGGTAATTCGGGTCAGCCATTTAAAAAACAGCTCTTCGAAATGTTTTATTTTCATTGTTTAATACAGTGTTTCTGTTTTGGAAATAATAAACCGGCCTGTCAGATTGAAAAGCAGAACAATCAGAAACAGCAAAAGAGCAGAGAACAGAAGTGCGGAATCATACATCGGAATAGACAACATCTCTCCGTAGTTATTGGCAATGAGAGCCGGAAGGGGATATCCGGGGTCAAACAGACTCTTCGGGATTTTTACTACGTTACCAACAACCATGAGAACAGCAATGGTTTCTCCGAATGCTTTTGACAGCCCCAGAACATAGACTACAATTATGGCAGGGCTGGCCTTTTTTAATACTACTTTCTTAATAGTCTCCCAATAGGTAGTGCCAAGCGAAAGAGATACTTCTTTCAGCTCTATCGGAATGGTCCGGAAAACCTCAAGAAGCATGTGTAATACATAGGGAATAACGGCCACTGCAAGCACAATACCACCGGCTACTATGGTATAGCCGGCCGATTCTTTACCAAAAAGAGGAGCAAGAAAATTGCTTACGAAGGGTACAACAATCAGCACCCCCCATACACCATGAATAACAGAAGGGATGCCAGCCAGTACATCTATGACAGAACGCATAACCGACAAAAAAGATCTGGAGGCAAACTGCGTCAGATAGATGGCAGGAAATAAGCCCAGCGGAATCATAATCAGAACTCCGATGAAAGAAACCATGACCGAGCTTACAATAAAGGCAAAGAAACCAAACTTGCCTTGTCCGGGCTGCCAGTTGTCAGAGAAAAGCAGCTCAAAAACCGGAGTTGCTTTCAATACGGGTATTGCTTTCCATATGAGTCCGACAAGAAGAGCAAAAGGAAGAATCAGTATTATTGCAACTGCAATTGTCATCCAGCTGTTTGATGCAATGTTTTTGACAGAACGGATAGAATTCATTTAATTCAGTTTTGTAAGTTCAGAGTGTATATTGTCGGCTGATAACTGAATGTATCCGGCATCCGGAACAAACTTTTGTCCTTCGGTCAGTACCCATTCGAGAAATACGGTGGTTGCTTTATTTTCAGGTTTTCCTTTGGCGACAAAATATAGTTCCCGGGCAGGAGGCGAAGGGTACGTACCTTCAGCTATTGCGGTAATTACCGTATTCAGATTGTCGTAAAATCTTTCATCCTCATCAATCTGACCGTTGTTATTGATATCGATAGGCACCACTTCTATGCCGTCATATCGTTGCTTGCCATGGAGATCATATACATATATGATGTTGTTAAAGCCGATTCCGTTTTTATCTTTTTTCAAAGCTTCAGCAAGTCCCGGATCGCCATATACTCCAAGTCCTTTGAGTGCTTCCTGACTCTGACCACCGACATACTGGGCCCAGACCTCTGCTGCGCCTGCTGCATCGGAGCGTGTATATACATTGATTTTTTCCTGAGAAGGACTATTAGTAGCCTGACCCCATGTTGTTAATTCTCCGGATACAAAAATCTTTTCAAACTCATCACGGGACAGGCCGGTTTCCTTTAGCTGCTGAAGAACCGGATTGGCTGCACTAATGGTTGGCAGTACTGCATCTCTGGATACTGCTATCCACCAGACACCTTTTTGTTTTTCCTCTTCTTTGATTTCCCTGCTAAACATACCGAGATCTACCATGCCGGACAGAGCATCAGACATGCCTTTGCCGGCTCCGCCGGCAGAAATATTGAACCGGACGTTTGGGTAGACCTTGGAAAACTCTTCTGCCCAGATATTTGCCAGCGGATACAGTGCAAATGCTCCGGAAAGAGAAATCGTACCTTTCAGCTGGGTTGAATCTCCGGAATCGAGGCTTTGTGATGTCTTTTTACTGTTGCATCCGGATAATCCGCTTATCAGGATGATGAGTAATGCTATGGAAAAGTCGGAAAGTCTGTTCATAATATATGTTGTTTTAAGCATTCGTTAATAAAATAGTATTTTATATTTCCCTGTTTCTGACAGCAGCCGTCTCTCTTTTGAAGCTAAACAGTTCAGGCTGAAAAGTGATCATCAGAAAAGCCCAGGTATTAAATAAATCAGGATTTCCGCCACCTTTTATATAGGTCATGGATCTGGTTACCAGAGCATACGAAAAGCCAAGCTGGATTTCTGTTGCCTTGACCGGGGTGTATATCAGAAGGATATCATTTTCAAATCCGAGATAGGGTGAGATCACCTGCCCGTTATGTACGAAGTTATTTTGTGTAAAAAACAGGTGCTCGTCTGCGCGGATGGTAAGCTTTTTGGTCAGGTCATAAAAAGTAAATAAGTAGGGGGCAATAATACCGGCATTGTTGAAATCGACAGGAAAACGGGTGAAAAAGTCCATTGAGCCCAGAAACCGGTGATTTACGCCATACAAAGCATCAAATGAATGGGAGATCCCGGTAGTATTCTTTTTACCGTTATCGCCGCTGAACACCTCTGCGCCCAGGCGAAAGAGAAGGGGAGAAGAAGCTGTATACTGTATCTCCGGCTGCAGGTAGTATGCCCGAACTTTTATGTTATCCGGATTTTTTCCATACTGGTAGTAGGCGGCTATGGTCAGATCAACACGGCTATGAGTGTAGGTGATACGTCCCCCGCTGGTAAACCGTTTGCTGGTGGATGGAGCTGTTAGCTGCTGATAACCATCCATTGCGCTGAGGGTTGTAATGCTTAGGTGGTCTGATAGCTGGAAGACCAGAAAGTGCGTAAGCAGAATTTTATAATTTTTGAAATCCGGATTATACGTGGTGCCAAAGAAACGTTCCTGATTTTGATTAAATGCACCAAGTAATTCGGTAGACAGTCTCTTTTTTGTATAAATAAACCGCACAGCATCATGTGCCCCGCCGCTTTGTCGCCAGTTGTTCTGAGCAAAAAGCCGCTGGTTGTCGTACATAATCTTTTGCCGGCCGATCCGGACGGCGACATCTTTTGCCAGATTGGTTTCGACGTATGCCTCAAAGATCTGCAATGTTCCGTCTGTTGAACGGGTATCGCGCTCTCCCCAGATACGAACGTCCTGAACAGATGTGTGAAACATAAATCCCGGACGAAGATAAGTAATATTTAACCGGCTTCGCTGATCAGTAAAAAATGCGGCACTGGTAGTATCATTTCTTAGCTGCCGGTAACCATTTCTGAATTCTGTTCTGGGACGAAATTCAAGGCCAATTCTAAATTCTTCATAATACACTGAATCCATACTGAGTCCATAGGCATTTGAATAAAGCTCTCCCAGGCACCAGATTGCTATCAGCACCTGGACTTTCCGGGATAAAAGAATCGCAGGAAAGATATAATTCTTCTTTCGGCTGGTCTTAACTGTCATCTGGTGGTTCGAATTATGTTATTAAGACTATCGATATTATAGACTATGCAAATATATATTATCTATCGAAATTGTAGAGTATATAGATTAACTATTTTTTTATAAAAAAATAGTTGAGTCCGGATTTTGTTTAAAAGTATTTGACTTTTAATATTTTGTTTGATGTTTTATCATCCGCTGATGTGGTCTTTTGATTAAAATCTTGATATATTCAATCTTTTTAACCACTATGCAACGATAATTTATGAAATCAGATCAGACCAATACTTATTTTGATCTAGCGGTTGAGTTTGTCAATTGTACCGCGAAGCATGTATTTATTACAGGGAAGGCTGGGACAGGTAAAACAACCTTTCTCAAACATATTAAGTCCGATAGTCTTAAAAAGCTGGTAGTTGTGGCTCCAACCGGAGTTGCTGCAATGAATGCGGGCGGTGTGACAATTCATTCTTTTTTTCAATTACCCTTAGGTACATATGTACCTGCTGTTTCCGGCTTAAAAAGCAGTCATTTTCAGGAAGCCCTGTATGATCGTAATGGTCTTTTGAGTCGTTTGCGGCTTAGTAGTGCGAAAAGGGAGCTTATCAGAGAAATAGATGTACTTGTGATAGATGAGGTATCAATGGTCCGTCCTGATACGCTGGATGCTGTGGACACGGTATTACGTTTTGTCAGAAAGAGAAGCGATCTGCCTTTCGGAGGAGTTCAGGTTGTTTATATCGGTGATTTGTTTCAGCTTCCTCCCGTAGTTTCCGATTTTGACAAAGCTCATCTGAAAGAGCATTATGCCGGACAGTTCTTTTTTCATGCCAGAGTCTTTGCAGAGGCGCCGCCTGTTTGTATCGAACTGAAAAAGATTTACCGGCAGAGTGATGCGGATTTCATACGTATTTTGAATCGCGTACGCACCAATGAGCTGGAAGAGGCGGATTATCGTTACCTCAATTCTTTTTACCGTCCGGGATACAGGCCGGAAGGAAATGATCCTTACGTAACGCTTACTTCGCATAATGCGAGAGCACAGACGATCAATCAGACAGAGCTGGATAAGCTGAAAGGAAAGTTATATGCATTTGAGGCTGAAATCAAAGGAGAGTTTAACACAAGTACCGTAATTGTGGAGGAAAAACTTCGCCTGAAAGAAGGAGCTCTGATTATGTTTGTCAGAAATGACAGCAGTGAGCAGAAGAGGTATTATAACGGAAAGCTGGGAACGGTAAAAAAAATAAAAGGGGATGAGATCATTGTTGCTTTCCCCGGTGATCACGAAGAGATTACCGTAAAGAAGGAAACATGGGAAAACGTGCGCTATAATCTGGACAAAGAAAAAGATCGCATAGAGGAAGAAGTAATCGGAACATTAGCCCAATATCCGATCCGGCTTGCCTGGGCTATAACGATTCATAAAAGTCAGGGGCTTACTTTTGACCGGGCCATTGTAGACGCCGGACATTCTTTTGCAGCGGGTCAGGTATATGTTGCATTGAGCCGGTTACGGTCACCTGCCGGACTGGTTTTGCATTCCAGAATTACATCAGAGGCTGTTATAACAGATACAGATGTCGCAGCGTGGAGTGAATTTGAGGCATCAGAGGATGGTTTAAATGCTGAATTGAACCGGGCTCGTCAGGATTTTATAAAAGATACCCTGTTGTCGGTGTTTGATTTTGGCAGATTAAATAATGTGCTGATTACTTTCCACCAGGAGATGGATAACCGGAAAATACCGGCTATTGAAGAAGCCCGGATACTGTCATTGTATCTGATCGATCAGGTAAATCAGGCAAGAACTACAGCGCTTAAATTTGCCGGTCAGCTCGAACAGATGTTTGTCCGTAACAGCAACAATTTTGACACAGGTATTTGTGAAAGAGTAAGCGCTGCCGTAAACTATTTTACTGCTCAGATACAGGATTCGATGGTTAATAAGATAGAAGAGCATTATGCTTTTATGAAAAACAAAGCCAGAGCAAAAAAGTATCTGTCAGATCTGAAGCTTCTGAGACAATCGGTGAAACTGACGCAGGAACGTCTGAAAGAAGGAGAAATGATTGCCAGAGAACGAATTATGGGTCGGGATGTTATGGATATTATGAATGAGATCAGGCTTCGAAGAGCGCAAAACCAGCATAACCCGGGAGAGTCAGTTGCGGATAAAAGCGAGCCAAAATATGTCAGGGGCGATAGTAAGCGTCTTACACTGGAACTGTTTAAGGAAGGAAAGAGTATCGTAGAGATTGCAGAAGAACGTTCACTGGCTGTATCTACTATCGAGAATCACCTGAATGGTTTTGTGCTGACCGGAGAAGTAGAGGTCGAAAAGCTTGTAGAAAAAAATGTTTTGGAAAAATTACAGCAGGTATGCGCTGCCGGCGATCTTTCTGCATCCCGGATCAAAGCAGTAATGGGTGATGAAGCAGGTTTTTTTGAGATCAGGGCTTACTTAAATCACCAAAAAAGAGTACAGGAGGGTGTTGCCTGAATGTGCTATAAGGGATGTTAATTTTACCTGAGACTTTTAAATCTTATGTATATTTGCTGATCTGACTTGAAGGTTGAATATTGTATGGAGTTTTCAAAAGTAAAAAATCTTGTTTTTGATCTTGGCGGTGTAATTATCAATATAGATTTTGACAGGACATATCGTGCGCTGGCTACCCTTGCCGGCCTGAGTTACGAAGACACCCTTGCCAGGGTAAAAAAAGAAGAGCTTTTTTACCGGTTTGAAACCGGAAAACTGGAGGAAAAGGAGTTTTTAAGTCTGGTTAGAAATGCTTTTTGTCCGAAATCAGGGGAAGATGAGATTCGTCAGGCCTGGAATGCATTGTTGCTGGATATTCCCCGCGAACGGATTGATCTTTTGTCCAGGCTTCGGAAAAAATACCGCCTTTATTTATTGAGCAATACCAACTATACCCATATTCTGGAAGTCAACAATATTCTGGCCAATAGTTGTGGTGTCGGGAATTTGCGGGATCTATTCGACAAAGTGTATTATTCATATGAAGTCAATATGGTGAAACCGGATGTCGGGATCTATAAACTTGTCTGTGAAGACAGTGTGCTGAAACCGGAGGAAACCGTTTTTCTTGATGATATGCTGCCAAATCTTGAAGGGGCTTCCAGTGCCGGGCTACATACTCTGCATGTGCAGCCTTCACCTAATTCAATTATTGAACTTCTTGAAAATGCCTGAAAAAATTAAAACCTGGTTGATACATACCGGACTTTTCCTTATAACTTTTTGTACCTGTACTTTTTTCAGCGCCCATTTTCTGGGGCTTCCGGTTAAGGATATGAATGAATTCTTTTTCTCAGGAATGAAGTTTTCCATTCCTTTTCTTCTGATTCTGACAGTTCATGAGTTCGGACATTATATTACAGCGCGTTTGTATAAAATAAAAGCCAGTCTTCCGTACTTTATTCCCTTTATCGGTCTGATTGGTACGCTCGGAGCTTTTATACGTATTGAAAGCCGGCCTCAGACAAAAAAACAGTTTTTTGATGTGGGTATTGCCGGTCCTCTGGCGGGTTTTGTTGTTGCTTTCGGTATTCTGGTATATGCATTCCTTACGCTGCCGCCTCTGGATTATCTATATACCATACATAAGGATTATGCTCAATATGGAGAAAATTATGCGGATCATGTCTATCAGGATTTGCCCAATGATTCGGTTACGGTGCTGGCAGTAGGAGACAATCTGCTCTTCAAGATAATGGAGGAAGTGCTTGTTGAGGACAAGTCGCGTATTCCCCATAGTTATGAAATGGCACATTATCCATTGCTAATGGCCGGATTTATAGCGCTCTTTTTTACAGCGCTGAATTTGCTTCCTATTGGCCAGCTGGATGGCGGGCATGTACTTTACGGAATTCTGGGAAGAAAAAAGCATAAAATCATTTCCTCATTTTTTTATACTCTGTTAATCGCCATCGGAGGGTTAGGGCTCTTCAATATGAGTTTGTGGGAGGGGTTTGTTCCCCTGGCTACTTTTGAAAACTTTCTGGTTTTTGCTCCGCTTTATCTGATATTTCTCTATATTGTTTTCTTTGCCAAGCTTACCGATAACACGCTCAATAATGCCCTTGTGACGGTTCTTGTTTTTGTAACTCAGTATGCTGTCGCGGAGTGGTGGCCTGACTGGAATGGTTTTCCGGGCTATCTGGTTTTTGCTTTTATTATCGGACGTTTTCTGGGTACCGGCCATCCCGGAGCTGTATCAGAAAAACCTCTGGGAACAGGCCGGAAGCTTTTGGGCTGGTTTGCCATACTTGTTTTTATACTTTCCTTCAGTCCGCAGCCTTTTATATTTATTATGAAATAAAAGATTAATTATCAGTCAGAATCAGTTTTTGGGTAACATAACTGTTTTGTCCCGAAAGATGCATATAATAAATTCCGGCAGGAAGAGTCTGTAAATCCAACGTTCTGATCTCAGCCTGGCCCGGGAATGTTTCAGAAAAGAATTCCTGTCCGGCAGTATTGAAAATGCGTACATGCTGAACCAGTCCCTTGAGAGATACAAGACCGGATGAAGGGTTTGGATAAACAGTGACCTGAAGTGGTTGGATTTCCGGTCTGATACCAATAATAGGAATGTCGGCATAATGGTGCCCGCCAAAAATCGGACGGATAATAACACTTCCGGGAATTTTTCCCAAGGCGTTGTGGGTTACCCAAAATCCTTCCTCTTTGTATACGATTTTATCGGAGCTGTTCGTATTCATGTCAAACCCGACACTGATTGTTTCATTAGTAAACTCGCCTTCAAATCCTATATAGAATGAACCATCTACCCGGTAAGGCTTGTCAAAATAAAACCGGGCAACAGTGTATTGCGAGGAATATGAAAGTCCGGTCTCAGCAGATGCTATCACTTCTTCATTTGGTGAACCCGGAGTGACGGATTTCCATAATTTTATTTGTATCGGAAAGCCGGTAAGGTTGTTTCCTATTGGTTGAAAATCAATGGCTACTCCTATTATTGAATCGGGTTCAAGTGTTGTATAACGAGCAGCAATTCCGGCATTGAGATCAAATAAATCAACAGTTCCTTCAGCCATATGGTCATCGTACGCCATATAGTTCAGAAGGAAAGTAGAGTCTGTAACAGTATTATTGGCTTTAAAGATTGATGAGTCGGTTACTTCCGGATCAATATAGTATTTTAAAATTAATGGTCTGTCCAGGTTCCTGATTGCACTGTAGTCAGGTGTCCATTCAATCGTATTATGGGTTTTACCAAAAGCAAAACCCTGGACAACAAATTCCTCAAGAAGTTCACCGGTTAATACATCGGTAACTTTATTGAGCTTCTCGGGCGGGTTATCCATAAGATATAATTCATCCGGAGTACTGAAGTTATACACTCTGAAAGACAGCTTATCTTTGACTACCGCATCCAGATGGTTGAAAAACTGCGGATAGGGAAGGGCTGAGTAATCTTTCAGGATAGAGCCCGGAGAGGTCTGAATAGCCATGTCTGCATAGTTTGTATCAGCCCTGGTACGTCCGGGACTAAGAAAAACATAATCCAGATTCCATATATCGTAAGAGCCTGCGGTGCTCCCGTAACTCTGAAACCGGAACTGGAATGTTTCATGAAAATACGAGGGATCCAGAATTGGCATAACATGCTGGATAAATGGTGTTGATTCATCCTGCTCCTGCCATACAGTAATCCATATATTGGAAGAGTTTTTGAAATCCAGTCTCAGAAAATCTCCATCTGCCGGATCCGGATTTTCTCCCAGGCCACCTGCCTGCCAGAAAAAGCTGATATAAAGTGAATCATTGGGAGTATATCCTGACAGATTAAGCGGAACCGAGGTAAGTTTATCGGTCAGACCCCGGGCATATTTGTTGCTCGTATTATATGGAAGTCCTTTGTGATTTAAACCGTCGAAGGTAGCCACATTGATGCTGGGGGGGCTTATTCCGTATGAATTGTTGATAAGCACTCCGCCGCCACTTTCCCAAAGAGAAGGATTGGGCTGCCCGCTATAACCGGCAAAGTCATCAAAAAAAGGTAATGTGTCAATGGGGGATACTGCCACCGTACGGTTTCGAAGTGTATTGTTATAACGTTCTTGCTGTTGCTGATCTTTTACCAATGGATTGATCGTAATCTGGGCAAATACATCGCTACTTATGAATAAGAAAAAAAGTATATAGAAAAAACAGTATTTATTCATGGTGAATCTGAAAAAGCGATACTCAAACACCCAACGGTATACAGGGGCTGATAGTATGTTTACTCAACAATTTCTGCGCTACTATGTTTTGTGACCAATGGTAACTATAACTGACTTATAAGGCCCCGGACGTATCTGCTGTATCAGCAGTCACGCTATCTTCGCTACCCGTTTTGGCAATACCATTGCCTACTACAAGATTGATACGGGACCCTTTGGCTATGTAACTGCCCGGAGCAATCCCGGTATCATCTATATTCTGGCCGATTACAAGATCTTTGTAAGGGTAATCAATATAGGTGATAGTACCTTTACGAAGATCCATGCTTTTTAATGTCAGCTCTGCCGTACGCAATGATTGTCCTTCAAGCTTGGGCATTTTTACTTTAGGTGGCTGGGAACTGGTGACGGACAGATAGATTTTTCTATTGGCTTTTACTTCGGATATTGCTTCCGGGTGCTGGGACAGAATTATCTGTCCGGGTTTGCCTTCCACATAGGCAGAATCGTTGATGTGGTACCGTAATCCTGCTTTTTTCAGCTGCTCTTCAGCTTCCGCGAGAGATTTACCTTTGAGGGCGGGAACCAGGATTTTTTCATTATGATTAGTCGTTACCGGAAGGTATATATTGAAAAAAATAAACATGACAACCAGGGTAACCCCGGAAATTATAGCGAGATGCAAAAGAACATGTACTGGTTTTTCAGATTTCCACATTGTCTTTTCTTAAATATCACTGTCCAGAAAATCGATTTCATCATCATCGTCAGTGGTTTTTGTTCCGCTGCCGATGGTAAGATCAACCTTACTGTATTTGGGAATTGTAGTACCTTTGGTAATCTCTTTACCCTGCCATGTTGCTTTCAGGACCAGATTAAACTGATCTTCAACAACGGTGGTATTGCCCACGTACAAACCAACCTGAGACAGAATCAATCTGACATTCTTAAGCGTTTTGTTGGTAAGGTCTTCGGGGATTTCTACATTGACGGGATTCCGGGAAGTAACAGTCAGATAAATTTTCCTGTTGGCTTTTACCTTGCTGCCATCCTTGGGATGCTGACTGATAATTTTACCGGGTTTTTCTCCCTCTACAAAAGCAGAATCATTAATAGCGTAGCGTAAATCCAGTGCTGAAATAATTTCCATGGCAGTGTTGAGATCTTTTCCCTGCAACGCAGGTACAGTAAGTTCCTCGCCATGTCTTGTCTGCTGGGGCAGATAACGAAAGAAAAAATAGACCAGCCCGCCGCCGCTTAAAACTACTATTACGAGCAGGTGTAACAGATAGTCTTTGAAACTGTTCGGTTTAAAGAACATTATAGTAAATGTTTTTGGTTTTGACGTTGGATACCAAAAGTAAGTATATGATCAATAAAATCATATGGCTTATAATTATTGATAGCCGTCTGGTGAAAAATACAGGTGGCCGGAGTCATACCGGGCAAAGAATTGACTTCAATAATTATTGTTTCTACCTTCAGATCCTTATATATTCTTACAAAAGCATCAATCCGGCAGTATCCCTCTACCTGAAGAATCCTGGCTACTTTCTCCAGTTCTGCTTTTACCTGGGATGCTATTTTATGGTATTCTTCCGGAGTGGAAGCAAAGCGTGCGGGAGTAATATTCTGGCCTTCTCCTGCTAAAAACTTTTCTTCCAGTGATAATATATCTCCGGTTGCCAGTGCCTCGGAAGGTTCAAATATTTCATATTGAATATTTCCCTGGTCGTCGTACCGTGTGAGCATGCCTCCTGTGATTTCAAGGAAACGAAGGGCGTCTTTCTGAGAAACAAGATCCTCGATCAGAAAATAGTTTTTCTGAGGAAACTCTTCATTGTATTTAAGGCCAAGCGTTTTGCTGCTTTCGGAGTCAGTGAGAGAAGCTTCTCCAAAAAAGAGACGAATATAAGCGATAAGCTCATCTCTGTTTTTTATCTTTTTTACGGCAGAGCTACAACCATCATCGGAGGGTTTGGCAATAACAGGATAGACGAACCCTTTCTCAATCTGAGCAATCAGGTCGTCAGGATTGGCTTGCCATTCATTTTTATACACCATGCGATGATTGGCAACAAGAACTCCGTGCTCGCGTAATATGCGGTTTGTTTCAAACTTATTGATAGTGACCTGAGAGCTTCCTGCACCTGAACCATTGTATGGAATGTTATATTTATTAAGCTCAGTCTGTATGCTACCGTCTTCGCCAGGGCGTCCATGGAGAGCTATAAAGGCGACATCGGCTAAGGATGCCAGTTGCTCATACGATATGGCGCGAGGCTCCATTGTGGCATTATGTACATATTTGTTCCGTATGTCCTGCGTGGCGGTTAGTATATCTTCGATAATGATATGCCGGGAATTCTGAGCATGATGTACTTTTTCCTTTATATCATCTGCATTGTCTTTTAGCATGATGTTTACCGGAATCAGATACAGCTCATGCTGATCCTCGTTGCCGGTGAGGAAAACCGGTATCGGTTCATATTTTGTACTGGAAGAAAGCTTTTCATATATATTTCTGCCGCTTTCAACAGATATATGGCGCTCGGAAGAGAAGCCCCCCATAATAACCGCTACCCGGGTCTTTTTCACGGATGTACTTGACAGGTCATTCAAACTCTTGTCGAGATTGCCAAGAAGCTGCTTCAGATGAAAGGTTTTTTTACCGCTTCTGATTCGTTCTGCCAGGGAAGTACGGATTATATAGGTCAGGAACTGGGATGGGTTGAGACCAATTTCAGCGGCCTGATGGAAGAAAAACGACGAGGGCATCATGCCGGAAGTCGTGTTGGGATCATTCAGAAAGATTTCACCTTCGCTGGTATAAAAGCCGTCAAGTCGGGCGTATACATTGAAATGAAGGTCAGAAAACAGTTTTTCGCAGCCTTTGCGAATCCGGTTTATATCCTTTACCGGCAGATCAATCGGAGTGAGCTTCCGGCTCATTCCGGGCAAATATTTACTTCTGTAGTCAAAAACCTGGTTGCCCTTAACAATTTCGGTAGGAGGAAGAGCAACCGGATTGCCCTGTTCATTCTGTATTACTATGCAGGAAAACTCTCTTCCTTTTACAAACTTTTCAACAATCAGCTCTTCTTCGTTGTCAAGACTTTCCAGACTAAGCTCCTGGCCGGAATGAGCAAAATGCCTGTTTATATATTCAAGCAGCTCTTCCGGATGATCTATTCGCAATTGATTGTCGATAATAACAGGAAGTCCTATTCCCTCACGAATATCGACCAGCATTTTTATAAAAAACACACGCTGGTGCTCAGACAGCTGTGTCCATTCCTGATGGGTTATTTTGTGTATAAAGAAACATTTGTTGACGGCGCGGATAAATTTGTAAGAATCATCATCCGATACAACAGAAATACCTATTGATGAACCCTGGTAGGGTGCTTTCACTACAAACGGTAGTCCGAGCTCTGCTTTTAGCCTGTCAAAAATCCTGTCGGAGTCGGAGCTCAGCCATTCTGTCTTTTTTAAAGAGACAGAGGCAGGACCGGCAAAACCAGCTTTGCTCATTAAATCTTTTTGCACGATTTTGTTTATTCCGATAGCAGAAGGAAGGATTCCGGAGCCGGAATAGGGAATATTGTACCATTCGAGAATACCCTGAATATTACCGTCTTCTCCGTATGGTCCGTGCAGGGCAAGAAAAGCAAAATCAAAAAGTGATGAAAACTCTTCAGGCCGTATTTTCCGACCCACTTTGGCAATGATTTCTTCCTGCTTTTCAGGAGAAAGCTGTCCCAGCGATTCAATATAGATCTGAAATCCGTGGGGACCGGAAGGTAGTGCAGCTACAGGCGGATAAAAGTCTCTGATAGTACCCTTGTATACATATTGCCAGTCAAGCAGAATAAAATTACCTATGCTGTCAACAAATACCGGAACAGCGTCAAAAAGGTTTTTATTAAGATTGTCATATACAGTTCTGCCTCCGGCAAAAGAAATTTCTCTTTCCCTGGACTGTCCTCCGAAGAAAATTCCGACTTTCATCTGGTTTGGTTTAAAAGCAAATAGTTGATTTATGTCTACTACATAAACCGGAATAACTGGTTTTTATTTCGTATTCTGGCTACCTTATTCCTCCATAGAGGTCATGTTTATCGCCTCTACTTTACTGATTTCCGGTACAGATTTTTTTATTGCTTCTTCCACACCGGCTTTGAGGGTCATGGCTGACATGGGGCAAGAGCCGCAGGCACCCAGTAGTTCCAGCTTAACTATGTAATCATCAGTTATCTCTATGATTCTGACATTGCCGCCATCTGCCTCCAGGTAGGGACGGATAGTATCCAGCGCTTTTTCAACTCTTTCGAAAAGGTCTTTTGTTATTGTTTCCAAGGTTGTTTATTTTATAGCTACTACAGATGTTTTTTCCTGTGACGCATTGCGGATGGCAACTTGCTGTGCAACTGATTCAGCCAGTTTTCTGAAATCTTCGGATACTTCTGTATCATTAATGACTGCAGGTCTTCCGGAGTCACCGCTTTCCCTTACTGATTGCACAAGGGGGAGCTGGCCAAGAAAAGGAACATTGTTCGTTTCTGCCAGTTCTTTTCCGCCTTCCTTACCAAAAATATAGTATTTATTTTCTGGTAATTCTCTGGGAGTAAACCAGGACATATTTTCAACTACGCCAAGTATGGGAACATTAATCTGAGGTTGCACAAACATGGACAATCCTTTTTGAGCATCAGACAGGGCAACTTTCTGAGGAGTAGTTACTAAAACGACACCGGTTACCGGTACGGTCTGTACCAGAGTCAGATGAATGTCTGAAGTACCCGGTGGCATATCGATAAGGAGATAATCAAGTTCTTCCCATTCTACATCACTTATAAACTGCTTTAATGCGGAGCTGGCCATTGGCCCCCGCCATATTACTGCGTTTTCTCTGGGAGTAAGAAAACCTATCGATATCAGCTTAATGCCGTATTGCATAACAGGTATAATCCTGTTGCGCCCGTTTTCGTCCTGTATAACTTTGGGACGTTCATCCTCCACATCAAACATGGTCGGAATACTGGGGCCAAATATATCTGCATCAATAAGTCCTACACTGGCACCGCTACGGGCCAGGGCCATTGCCAGATTTGCGGTTACGGTCGATTTACCTACTCCGCCTTTTCCGGAAGCTACGGCTATGATATTCTTTACGTTGGGAAGTACCGGACCCAGTGTCTGCTGAGATGTTACATTGGCTGTAAAGTTTACAGTAACTTCAACAGCTTCACCGAGTGATTTTTTGACAGCGCTGATACAGTCATTTTTTATCAGCTCTTTGAGAGGACAGGCCGGAGTGGTCAGTACAACAGTAAAAGAGACCGACTGCTTATCAATACTGATGTCGGTTATCATATTCAGGGTTACAAGATCATTTTTCAGATCCGGTTCCTGTACTGTACTTAATGCTTTGAGTATATCCTCACGGGTAATATTCATCGGGTGTATATATGGTAAACAACTTTTTGTTGCAATATAACAACAAATATAGCTATAGAGAACATTATCCCAACAATAATACAAGCATTATAGTTGCCTGTTCGCAGTATTTTGGCTGATATCAGCTTACCAGGCTAAAACGGTACAGACGCTCGTGAATGATTCTGTTCAATTCGAGCATCGCCTTTGCTCCGGCAAGCAAATCCTGGAAATAATAGGCTTCTGTGAGGGAAAATATGTAGCAGCGTTCGGTAGAGCAGGGGGTAAATATCTCAACATCGGATTCCATGTTATAAGCCATGGCTTCGAGGTCAAGCTTATCAGTCTGCTTTTTAAGACAAAGAAAGCAAGGAATATTCAAATGGGAAACTGATCCGCCAAATTCTATGATAAGCTTACTGGTCGTATCGCACTGATAAACAGAGCCAAGCTTATTTCTGTAGAGTTCTTTAAGGTTACTGATACATTCCATTTGAAACAAATTTAACTATCATTTGAAATTGATCCAAATAATAATTTTGTTTTTTTACTAAAATTGTTAAACAATCATTTTGGTTCAAATCTTATTTTCATTTTCTTTACAAGTACCAGGTGGCAATGAAAACCTGGTTGTGTTTTAAGATGTTGATATAAAAATGCTTTTGACAATATGAAAGATTTATTAAGACTCAGATCTTCCCTTACTGAGGAAATTGAGAAAGTATTAAATGAGCAGATAAAAAGAGAAGCCCATTCTTCTTCAACCTATTTGGCAATGGCTTCCTGGTGCGATCGTCATGGTTATGAGAACAGCGCTGATTTTTTCTATAAGCAGGCCGAAGAAGAGAGAGAGCATATGATGAAAATATTCAAATATGTTGTTGATCTTGGCGGAAATGCAAAATCTCCTGAAGTTGTCGGTATCAAGGATGATTACGAATCGCTGAAAGAGGTTTTTGAGGTAACGCTGGAGCAGGAAATCAGTATAACGCAGTCTATAAACAGGATTGTAGATGTCTGCCATAAAAATAAGGACTATACAACTGTTGCGTTTTTACAGTGGTTCCTGAAGGAGCAGATTGAGGAAGAGTATATTGCCCGCAGAGCCCTTGAGCTATTTGATGTAATCGGAACAGAGGGTGTTGGTCTGTTTATGATTGACAAGAATATACCAAAGATTTCTTATAAGGGAGAAGCTTAAAAAGAATCAGGCCGGATTTCTGGTCGGTCTTAAAATAATGAAGCCTGATAATGTAATGGAAAACTCCAGATCATTATCAGGCTATTTTTTATCCTGATCCAGCAGATGATTTTTGAATATTTCCTCAAGCTGTTCGGTGTTTTTTCGGTGAGCAAACCAAAGATTCTGAGGTTGGATAGCAAAGTTGGGGGCAGTTTTGCATCTGTCAGTGCAATCGGTTTTTATTATTTCAATTTTACCTTTGAGATCATGGTCTTTGATCAGGCTTTTGAACTTTTTACTGATATCCTTGCTGCCATTTTTTTTACAATCACTTCCTGAGCAGATGTAAATCACTTGATTCGGTACTTTTCCTTCTTTTCCCATAGTTAGAAAATAAACGTTTGCTTTTGCTGAACTATATAAGAGTTAATGGAATTGAATGTTTTATTCAGGGAAATCCGGGGTTGAATACTATAAAAAAACCCGGGTTAACCGGGTTTTTTTATAACTTTTATTTTTATCTTTTTTCGATAGGTACGTAATCTCTCGTTGTGCTGCCTACGTAGATTTGTCTTGGTCTTCCGATCGGCTCCCCGTTTTCTCTCATTTCTTTCCACTGAGCGATCCAGCCTGGCAGACGTCCTAAAGCAAACATTACTGTAAACAGATCGGTACGCAGGCCCAGCGCTCTGTAAATTATACCTGAATAGAAGTCAACGTTCGGATATAGTTTTCTTTCAATGAAATATGAATCTTCAAGTGCTGCTGCTTCCAGATTTTTTGCAATGTCCAGCACCGGATCTTTAATACCCAGCTTATCAAGAACATTGTCGCAGGCAACTTTGATAATTTTTGCTCTCGGATCAAAGTTTTTATATACACGGTGACCAAAGCCCATAAGACGGAACGGATCGTTTTTGTCCTTTGCTTTTTCGATATATTTCTTTGCATCTCCACCATTTTCCTTGATCTCCTCAAGCATTTCGATCACCGCCTGGTTGGCTCCTCCGTGGAGAGGTCCCCACAGGGCATTGATACCTGCTGCTATCGAAGAGTACAGACTTGCCTGAGCTGAACCAACTATGCGCACGGTAGAGGTGGAACAGTTTTGTTCATGATCAGCATGCAGAATCAGCAGCTTGTTGAGAGCATCGACTACAACCGGGTCTACTTCGTAATCCTGGTTAGGTAATGCAAACATCATGTACATGAAGTTGGATACATAATCCAGGTCATTTCTCGGATAGATGACAGGCTGTCCTTTTGAGTTCTTGTATGACCATGCTGCAATTGTCGGAAGCTTGGCAAGCAGCCGGATAATGGTCAGGTCAACCTGCTCATCAGACGCGTTGCTTGGATTAATTGATCCCGGATAATATGCAGTCAGGGAACTGACTAGGGAAGAAAGAACCCCCATTGGGTGGGATGTGGATGGAAACCCGTCAAATATTTTCTTAAAATCTTCGTGAAGATTGGTATGTCTTGTAATTCTTTCGGAAAATGAATTGAGTTGATCCTGAGTTGGAAGCTGTCCGTAAATAAGAAGATAGGCAACTTCAATGAAACTGGATTTTTCGGCTAGCTGCTCAATAGGGTACCCTCTGTAGCTCAGAATTCCTTTCTCTCCGTCCAGGAAAGTAATTGAACTGGTGGTCGAACCGGTATTTTTATATCCGGTATCCAGTGTAATGTATCCCGTACTTGCTCTCAGACTTGAAATATCTATTGCTTTTTCATTTTCGCTACCAGTTATCACAGGTAGCTTATAGCTTTTGCCTTCAATTATTAACTCTGCATATTCCGACATAGTATGAAAAAATTTTCGTTTCAGTGTGAGCGAAAATAACTCAAAAAACTTTCCGAAAAAAGTTTGCACTTAAATTTTTCTTATCCTGATTCAGATCATAAAGAGAAGGTATTGATTGTAGAATTTTCGTGCTCTGCTATTGGATATGCCGGCTATTTGTATAGTTCTGTAAGGTGCTTGCACATTTTTTTGAATGTGTTGATACAGGTGGTTTTACAGGGGAGTATCTGCTAAACTGCCTGTTTTTGCTTTCCTTAGTGAACAGACTGGAGAAAATCACGTTTTTACTGGTTTGAATTTGGAAAAAGAGGAAGTTCTGTGTTACTTATCGCTGTATTCATTCGGATATGCATTTTGCGGAAACTGGTGTAAGCCGACTTATTTTTTTGTTTATTTTAAAGGTTAATCAGAATAAAATTGAGCAGCTCTTCTGAAAAAGGACTTAAGACAACATTATCCGGAATTATAAGCAATCTGGTACTGGCTGTAATCAAAGGTGGTGCCGGGTATTGGGGCAGTTCGTATGCGCTGATTGCCGATGCTATCGAGTCGTTATCTGATGTATTTACCTCTATGGTGGTATATTTCGGTATAAAGGTCGCGACCAAAGCTCCCAACAAGCGTTTTCCGTATGGTCATGGAAAGGCAGAGCCTGTTGCCGGAGCCGTGGTTGGTCTGATATTGATAGGAGCCGCAGTTTTTATTATTTATTCCAGTATAATAAATGCTTTTACCCCGCATGAAACGCCGTCGGTTTATACCCTTTATATATTAATTCTGGTGGTAGTTGTTAAAGAACTGTTGTTCCGCTATGTGATCAGGGTGGGGACTGAAACCAATAGTGTAGCTGTTCAGGCCGATGCCTGGCATCATCGGAGCGATGCCATTACTTCACTGGCCGCTTTTGTAGGAATCCTGATCGCAATCATCGGAGGGCCGGGATATGAAAGTGCGGATGACTGGGCTGCCTGTTTTGCATCGCTGATTATAATATACAATGCTGTCAGAATATTAAAGCCGGCTATCAGTGAAATTATGGATGCTGCGCCATCCGAAGAGCTGGTGCTTGAAGTAAGGAAGCTGGCCTCTTCGGTCGAAGGAGTGCTTGGCTTGGATAAAGTGTTTATCCGTAAAATGGGATATGAGTACTATGTTGATATGCATGTGGTGGTAGACGGTAAAATCTCTGTACGGCAAGGGCATGAAATTGCACATAAGGTTAAAGATGAAATTCTTGTGAAAAGACCTCAGGTCACGAATGTTTTCGTTCATATTGAGCCTTTTGATCCTGACTTTGATGTAAAAAACAGCTAAAATACTGCTCCTGCCATCTTGATAATGGTACTAATTCAGTTTTTGAAGTTGCGGTTTTAGCATATCAGAGAAGATAAAACTTCCCCTTGCTATTTCTGCCTATTGTATAAATTCATGTATATTTAGGAATCTATTTATAGTCGGTTACAGATGTCGGTGGAGCAAATAATCAAGTGGATCTGGAAAGTTTTTTTGGGTAGTTGCCTGTTTGTCTTTTTGTTGATAGCCGGAGTCCGCTATAATTTTTTATATCTGTTTGGCTCCTTGCCGGATGCACATCAGCTCGAAAACCCTAAAACGGATCTGCCGGTAGAAATTTTGTCAGAAGAAGGAGAATTGTTAGGCCGCTACTTCAGAGAAAAAAGGATGCCGGTGTCTTACGAAGAAATAGCTCCGGTAGTCATAGACGCACTTATAGCAACAGAAGATCTGCGCTTTTATGAACATTCAGGAATTGATGCCACCAGTATGGCGGCGATTTTCTGGTATATGGTTAAAGGGGGACAGAGAGGCGGGAGCACCATTACACAGCAGCTTGCCAAGAATTTATACAAAACCCGTGCTGATGCGGAAGGCTTACTCAATGTAGTGCCGGGTTTCCGGCAGGTAATCTATAAAATTAAAGAATGGATTACGGCTATTCGGCTGGAAAAAAATTATACAAAAAAGGAAATACTGACATTGTACCTTAATACCGTTGACTTTGGCAGCAATTCTTTCGGAATAAAAGTAGCCGCCAAACGCTTTTTTAATACAACGCCAGATAAGCTGAATCCGGGACAGGCTGCCACGCTTATCGGAGCGTTGAAGGCAACCACCACCTACAATCCTGCTGTCAATCCTGATAATGCCTATATCCGGAGAAATGTCGTGCTTAAGCTCATGTTTGAATCAGGCCGTATCTCTGAGAATCAGCTCAAATATTTTTCATCTGTACCGCTTAATGTGAACTATCAGAGTAAGCTTATGGAAACAGAGGAAACGCTGGCACCCTATTTCCGGGCGGAAGTAATGCGTTTTTTAGCCGAATGGTGCAAAACAAAGGATATTGATATGTATGCCGAGGGACTGGTAGTACATACTACGCTTAATTACTCCTTGCAGAAATATGCCGAAGAGGCTGTTGAAAAACATATGCGTTCGCTGCACAGACGATTTTTAAACCATTGGGAAGGAAAGAATCCGTGGGTGTATGAAAACAAAAAAGAAATCCCGGATTTTATTGACAACTCGATCGTAAATACGCCATATTATCAGTACCTGAAAGACAAATATGGATCAAACAATGACTCTATTGATTACTATCTTGAAAAACCCAGGCGTATGAGGGTCTTTTCATGGTCCGGAATCAGGGATACAGTTTTTAGTATGAAAGATTCGCTTGCCTATTACAAGCATTTTCTGCATACCGGATTTATGGCGGTAAAGCCTCAAACCGGCGAGATCAAGTCCTGGGTTGGAGGAAATGATCATCGTTATTTTCAGTATGATCATGTCAGGCAGGCGAAAAGACAGCCCGGATCTGCCTTTAAGCCATTGGTTTATGCTACTGCTATCAAACAGGGATATACTCCCTGCGACAGAATTGTTGATCAGGCGCTGACTATAACCTATGAAGAGGACGGAGTAAAAAAGCGCTGGTCTCCCAAAAATGCAGACTGGGTTTTTACCGGAGAAGACATGACATTGCGCAAGGCTATGGCACGTTCCGTAAATACAGTGGCTGCTGCGCTTATGCAGAAAGTAGGTTATGAAGAAGTTATTAAAACAGCCCGGTCACTTGGAATTCAAAGTGAGCTGGCAGCTGTTCCTTCACTTGCTTTGGGGCCAAGTGATGTTTCGGTTTATGAGCTGACGGGTGCATATGCAACTTTTATAAATAAAGGAGTATACATTGAGCCTTATTATATCAGCAGAATCGAAGATAACAAAGGAAATGTCCTGTATGAAGCCAATCCGGATGTGCGCGTAGCGCTTACCCCGGAACAGGCCTATACCATGGCTTACATGCTGGCAGGTGGAACCGAAGTGCATGGCGGGACTTCACAGGCTTTATTTTCCTATGATATTTTTCGTGGCAACCAGATCGGGGGAAAAACAGGTACTACTTCCAATTATTCTGATGGCTGGTTTATCGGAGTAACCAATGATCTGGTTGCCGGCATGTGGGTTGGGGGTGAGGATCGCTGTATCCATTTTAAAACCAGTGCTACCGGTGAAGGATCAAAAACTGCATTACCGATTTTTGGTATTTTTATGGAGAAGGTTTATGCTGATACCGCGCTGGATATCCGTCCGGGATATTTTCCCAAACCATCCGGATATTCCGTGGAAATACATTGTCCTGACCCGGTTGCTGATTCATTGCAGACCGATTCTCTTATGATTCCTCTGGATCCGGAGCTGACTTTCCAGGAAGAAGAATAGGTCTTTCGGAAAACCGATCAGAAATCATTGAAAAGAAGCAGGGTGTCTCCCGGATGAACTCCTTCAGTTATTTCAACAAAGTATTCGGATTCGATACCGGTCTGTACTTCTGTTATTTCTGCGGTTTTGTTACGATACAGAAGGACAGAAGGTATCCCGTTTTCGAATTGTATCCCGTTTTTAGGGATCCAGAAACCTTCCTTATATGCTTTTATTCTCAGATTTGTAATTTTTCGGGAGAAGGAATCATTGCTCAGAATAAATGAAAGCCTGACAGTTCTGGTTTCTTTGGGATATTTATCCAGGTATTCCAGATAAGCAAGCAGCTCTGTACCATTTTCCTGATCGACCAGCCGGACAACCTGACTGGATTTAAATACGGCGGATTCCTCTTTTGTGAGATTGACTAAGGTAGAAAACGTATTCATTTCTATGGCGCTGTCAGTAACTATGGTTGCATCCTTCAGAGGAATATATACGGGCTGAAAGGTTTTACTGATCGGGTAAAGATCGGATTCCATTCTCCTGGTTTCCTGTACCAGTGCGCCGCTTTTAATCAGATCTGACCGGCATATGGAGCATAATCCGGGATTGTATTGGCGAATCTGGGGATGTTGCGGGCAGGAATAATACAGCTGGCTCAGAGGTAGCGCCTGATACATACTTTCCGGGGCAGACCGGCTGAGCTTATTTTCAGTTTTTTTTACGGAACAATTGCCCGCAAGCAGAAGCAGTAAAATCTGGATGGAAAAAATACAGACTATATCCCTTGTCCTCATAATCGCATCATGCCTTTAATCTGATTCGGATTTTCTTATACTAATACTTTAAGAAAAGGAATTGTTTACAGGCAAAATGCTTAAGAAATAAAGTGATTCGGAACTACAGGTATTTTATTATATAGTATCGATGGATGAGTGTTTGCCTCTGCTTTTTTTAAACTGGGTGGGTGTCATACCCGTTACCTGCTTAAACTGTGCTGATAAGTGAGCGGAGCTGCTGTAATCCAGCTTCCATGCGATTTCGCTCAACGTAAGCTCATCATAAAATAACAGCTCTTTTACTTTTTCAATTTTTTGATTGATTATAAACTTCTCGATGGTAGTGTTCTCGATGGTTGAAAATAGTGAACTGAGCGCATGGTAATCTTTACCTATTTCCCGGGCAATAATATCGGAAAAGTTCAGATTGCTTTTTTCTTTGCCATGGTGGATTATTTCGATAACCAGCGTTTTTATTCGTTCAATCAGGCTGCTATTCTTGTCATCGATAAGTTCAAATCCTGCGTTGGTAAGCACCACACGTATCTTTTCGAGATCAATTTCTTCTTCAGATTGTATGCTGGCTTCACCAAGCGATATATCGTTTACGTGCATTCCGGCAGCTTCCAGTTCTTCACGGACAACCCGGATGCACCTCGGACAAACCATATTCTTAATACGAAGTCTTACCTCTTTCATATGCATGGCTTAAGTTAACAAAAATGTTGTTGTAACCATAAAATCAAATCCATGGAACCGGATACTATTCCGGTTTCATGGATTGTGGTATATCAATGACCGTGCCCTATATCGCCACCCTGGTTTTGTATTTCCATTGCCTTCAGATAGTATGTTCCTTTAAGAACCATAGGATAAGATTTTTCCGGCTGCTGAATGAATTCATAACTTGTAAATCCGTTATCACTGATTCCTGTTTTGATTGCGTATCTGGTAAAAATATAGCTGGTATCACGGTTGATAATGGTATCTGTAAGGGCGTATACATAATTCAGATCACCCATCATAATGATAGCATCATCGGGCAGTGCTTCGGTTTTTGTCTGCGCTGTGACAATGCGTGCATGCACAAACATGCCCGGCATGAGCAGCTGATTTTTGTTGTTACGTATTTCGGCATGGATTCCGATCGATCTGCTTGTTTCATCATAAGCTTTGCCGACTGCAAAAATCTCGCCTTCATAGTGTTTCTCACCTTTTTCTGAAAATCCGAAAAGCACTTTCTGGCCTATTTTTACCTTGTCAGCATCCTTTTCGAAAACATGCAGATCAATATGAACATGATGATTATCGACCACAGAAAATAGTTCGGCAGCCGGATTGGCATAGGAGCCTGTTGATATATTTATGCGGTGCACATAGCCGTTAATAGGGGTTTTGACCGGTATGCCGGACACCAACTGACCTTTTCTGACAGCATCCGTTGATATTCCCAGCAGCTTAAGCTGGCTTTCGAGACTGGCTGCCACGGATTTTTTATTTTCAAAATCAGTTTTGGCAAACTGAAATTTTTTAGTTGCCACCACTTTTTCATCGGCAAGTATTTCCTGTCTTTCAAACTCATTACGGGCATACTCCAGATCACTATGAGCTTTGAGATAATTCTCCTGAATTTGTATTATTTCCGGGTTTTCGATGACAGCCAGTGTCTGACCGGCGCTTACTTTATCGCCCTGAATGACAAAAATTCTGGCAACAAGTCCGCCAAGAAGGGAAGATACGGCCGCTTTATTCTGCGGCGGCAGTTCAAGAGTGCCGTTGGCTGGTATCATTCCTTCCAGATGCCGGTATTCGGGGAAACCGATTTGCATTCCAATGATATCCATCTGCTTTTGAGTCAGAGTCAGATGTGTGTCCTTTTCTGAATGATTGTCAGACCCGCTTTCGGGACTTTCATGATCGTGTTCGTCATGATCGTGGTTTTCTGATTTGCATCCGTTGCCGATGAACAGAATAAGCAGAAAAGAAAATATAATTGTAGTATGAAATAGCGCTTTCATTATTGGTTTCCTCCAAGTAAATAGTCGAGTTGAATGGCATTTTGATTTAACTGCTCAAGTATATTGAGATAATTGAGCTTTATCTGGTTCGCATCATTGATATTCTGCAATAACTCAGTATAGCCGGCTTCTCCGGTACGATAGGCTTTGTAGGAGAACTCCGTAAGCTTGTCGGACTGTGGCAGAGCCGATTCTGTATAAAATTTATGAGCGTCAGAATATTTCTGATAATTGGCATAGGTCTCATTGATGTTATTTCTGAGCTCCAGTGAGACATTGTCAAGCCCTGATTTCGCTTTAAGAACTCCCACCCGGGCGGCCTGTATACGGGCCTTCTGAGGGCCAAACCATATCGGGATAGATAAACCGGCAGAAACATTATTGAATCTGGTATCCTTGCCTGCATAAACTTCATCTCCCTGAGCATTGACGGGGTGGAAACCCTGTAATGTCTGGGAATGAAATCCAAGGCTCAGACCCGGTAAGAGACGTGCGGATTCCAGCTTCCGCCCGGCTTCGGCCGAGCTGATATTTTGTCTGGCAGCCATCATTAAAGGATGGCTGGAATACTCAGCCGTATCCTTTTTTGCAGGCTCATAAACAATTGACGCATCAGACAGGATAAACTCATCAGGATATACAATCAGGGTCTTTAATTTCCGATACAGGCTTCGGTAATCTGCCTCTGCTATAAAGATCCGGTTTCGTATTTCAAGGAGTCGGGTTTCGGCCGAAATGATTTCCAGATAAGGAGATTCTCCTACTTCGAATTTTAATCTGGCAAACCGGTCAAACTGACTATACAGCGTATCCAGCTGTTTGAGTGTATTGATACGTTCTCTGGCTACAAGCGCCTGATAATAGAGTTGCCTGACATCTCTTTCCAGTAATTTGCGAATATGCTCGTAAGCAAATACACCAGCTTTATATTCCTCGTTGAGCAGCCTGCCCATGGCTGAGTATTCCAGTGGATTGTTAAAATCCTGGGAAATGGTAAATGAATTGTCATTGGCGAAACTGTCAAACTGACCGTAAGCTCCGCTGATATTTGCAGGCTGTATGCTGACTGCAGTCTTTTTCAGCATATGAAGCCGGTCTTTTTCATAGGCAGCCTCTTGTATACCAGGATTATTTTCATGGGCTATTCTGATGGCCTGATCGAGACTGATGGTATCCGTCGGGCTACCAGTCTGGCCTTTGTTTATAAACGGCAACAGAACAAGTAAAGGTAATATAAACAGGGTCTTTCCGAAAACACGGAATTTGAATTTCATATTTTCAAAGAGGATATAAAGTACAGGAAGGACAAACAGCGTCAGAATTGTTGAGGTAATCAGGCCGCCGATTACAACCGTAGCCAGAGGCCTTTGTACTTCGGCTCCTGCAGAAGTCGAAAAAGCCATAGGAATAAATCCCAGAGAGGCAACAGTAGCTGTCATTAATACCGGGCGCAATCGTATACTTGTTCCTTCAATGACTCTCTGGTACAAATCTTTTATACCCTGCTCTTTTAAATCATTGAAAATAGCAATCATGACGATCCCGTTTAAGACAGCAACACCTGACAGGGCAATAAACCCGACTCCGGCTGATATACTAAATGGCAGTCCCCTGATGATCAGAGAGAAAATGCCGCCAACTATGGCAAAGGGAATAGCAGTAAAGATCAGTAGCGCATGCCGGACTGAATTGAAGGTAACATACAGCAGAAGAAGGATAACCAGCAGAGCAATCGGGACGATCATCATTAATCTGTGCTGACCGTCTTCCAGGTTTTTAAACTGTCCGCCATATTCAATAAAGTATCCGGAAGGAAGCTTTAGCTGAGCGTTTAAAATTTCTTCTACATCACTTACCACACTTTTAATATCTCTGTTTCTGACATTGAGCCCGATAATGATTTTACGCTGGGCCTTTTCACGGCTTATCTGAGAAGGGCCTTCTCTGACGCTTATATCTGCAATCTCCGTCATGGGAATCTGTGCACCGTTGCCGGTCGGAACATACAAATTTTTCAGATCCTCAATATTGGATCTGTGCTTTTTGTCGAGGCGGATTTTAAGATCAAAGCGCTTTTGTTCCTCGTAGACGATGCCTGCCTGCTCTCCGGCAAAAGCTGCCTGAAGAATCAGATTGGCTGTGGTAATATCCACTCCGTACTGAGCCATTTTTTCACGCCGGTACTCAACGATGATCTGTGGAAGGCCTTTGGTCTTTTCAATGTATATGTCACCAATACCCTTTACATTTTTAATAAGCTTTCCGGCTTTTTCTGCATTAGAGGCCAGAATATCGAGATCCTCGCCAAATAGTTTAATGACTATATCCTGCTTGGCGCCGGTCATTAGCTCGTTGAAGCGCATTTGTATCGGCTGCATAAAACCAATTTCTACTCCTGGAAGGACAGAGAGCTTTTCGGCCATTTTTTCGGCCAGTTCTTCTTTTGTTCCGGCAGAAGTCCACTCGTCTTTATCCTTGAGCACAACGATCAGGTCGCAGGCTTCCATAGGCATAGGATCGGTCGGGATTTCTGCTGAGCCTATCTTACCGACAATATCTTTTACCTCCGGGAAGTTTTTTTCCAGAATTTCGCCTGCTTTGAGGGTCGTCTGAACGGTTTGCTCAAGAGAAGATCCGGGAGTCAGCCGAAATTCGATAGCAAAATCTCCTTCATCAAGATTGGGTATAAATTCACCTCCTAAACGGGAAAACGCAAAAAGTGAACAGACAAATAAGGCGAGAGCGGAGATCCAGACCACCGTTTTGTATTTCAGAACCTGCCTGATGGCCGGCGTATAGATGCCGGTAATACGCCGCATCAGACGGTCTGCAAAGCTTTCCCTGTCACTTCGCTTCAGAAAGAGACTGGATGCAGCCGGTACATAGGTCATGGAAAGTATGAGCGCTCCAAGTATGGCAAAAGTCACGGTTATAGCCATTGGCTTAAACATTTTGCCTTCGATACCTGTAAGAGCGAGTATGGGGAGATAAACAATCATGATGATCAATTCCCCGAAAGCTGCCGATTTTCGGATTTTAACTGAAGCCTTTATGACTTCATTATTAAAATCTTCCCGGCTGCCAAGTCTGTCCGGACTCAGTTTATGCAACCGGTGGATGATGGCCTCGACAATAATTACAGCACCGTCAACGATAAGTCCGAAGTCAATTGCTCCAAGGCTCATCAGATTTCCTGAAATTCCGAAGAGATTCATCATGCCAAGAGCGAAAAGCATGGAAAGGGGAATTACTGAGGCAACTACCAGACCTGCTCTGAGATTGCCTAAAAAGAGTACCAGTACAAAAACTACAATCAGACCGCCTTCTACCAGATTTTTGGTAACTGTGCTGATTGCTCTGGAAATAAGATCTGACCGGTCAAGAAATACATGCACTTTAACGCCTTCGGGCAGAGTCGGCTGTATACTTTGCATTTTTTCGTTGACGAGTTTGCTTACCTGGTTGGAATTGGCATCCTTAAGCATCAGAACAATACCACCCACCGCTTCTCCTTTGCTGCCATTGGTCAATGCTCCGTAGCGAACGGCAGCACCATAACCAACCTGTGCAATATCTCTCACAAGAATCGGAAGTCCCTCAAGAGTAGCAACACGGATATTGCGGATATCGTCAAGTGACCGAATCAGGCCCAGGCCTCTGATAAAATAAGCTTCCGAATTTTTCTCAATATAGGCAGAGCCTGTATTGGCGTTGTTGCCGGTGAGGGCTGTGTATACATCCGGAATAGTCAGATTAAAGTTCCTTAGCTTATTGGGGTTTACTGCAACTTCGTATTCTTTCAGATAGCCGCCAAACGAGCTGACTTCTGCTACACCGGGCACACCCAAAAGCTGTCTTTTAACGATCCAGTCCTGGATCGTTCTCAGCTCCATCAGACTATATTTTTCTTCATATCCCTCGGCCGGTTCAAGAATATACTGGTAAATTTCGCTTAGTCCGGTCGTGATTGGCCCGAGTTCCGGTCTTCCCATTTCTTCCGGAATAGCTTCCTGAGCCACCAGCAGACGTTCACTGACCAGTTGCCTGGCTTTGAGAATATCCATATTTTCTTCAAAAACAACGGTAACCACGGAAAGTCCGAAACGGGAGATTGACCGGATTTCTTCTATGCCTGGTATATTGGCCAGAGCGATTTCTACAGGATACGTAATAAACTGCTCGACTTCCTGAGCAGCCAGGGTTTGTGATGAGGTAATTACCTGCACCTGATTATTGGTAATATCGGGTACGGCATCAATAGGCAAGTTTTTTAATGAATATATCCCCCAGGCAATCAACATAATTACACCGGTGAATACAATGATTTTATTTCGCACACAATATGCGATAAGCTGATCAATCATTGAATTGACTAATTAATTGAAATAAAACAAATAAAGTAAAAGAGGGAGTTGTTTCAGGCAGTCTGAGGAGGTTGCAGGAGAGTGCTGATCAGAGAAAAATGATAATGCAGCGTATACCAGTCTTTGTTCTCGAGTATAGCTGTTGGCAGCGTATGTACATTAAAAATATCCTGAGGCTCCGTATGAATATATAGCGGCGGAGCACTGTGAAGATGCAGATCCGGCAGATCGCAATGATCGCTGTGGCCGTGCTCGGTAAAGTAATGCAGTGCCAGAAAATCGATAAATGACAGGGGATGTCCTGAACAGGACTGGTGTTCGTTGAAATGCTCTATAAGCTGGGGTATCTTAATAAACTCTTTGTTTGCCATAGGAAAGATTCCGGCAATCAGTAAGTTTAATCCCAATGCTATAGTTAAAAGTTGTTTCAAGAACCGGCCATGATTTTTGCGAATATACTGATTTTTTTGTTTAAAAGTTCCTCAAATGAATCAAAAGTTGCAAACTCTGATCCATGCAGACATAGCGGGTTATGTGCTTGCTGAAGAGTGTTTTGGGTAGTATCGTGTTGAATGATATGGAGCTCTTGTCAGGATATACCGCTTGAAAACCCCCGGACATTCACAGTATTATCCTTGTATGAAATTTTATTTTCTTACTTTTTGTTTGCATCTTGTGATTATAATTCAAATCATCTGAATCTATGAAAACTATCTATAAGTTCTTTGTGCTGGCAACCGGAGTTGTATCGATTGCTGCCTGTTCCGGTGGAAATTCTTCCAATGTTGACAAAACTTTTTATGTAAGAGGCAATTGCGGTATGTGTGAAAAACGCATTGAAACTACTGCAAAAGGAGTTTCCGGAGTAGTATCTGCCGATTATGATGTCAGTAAAGAAATTCTGTTTGTGACTTTTGACTCTACTGCAACTGATGAGCTGGCAATTCATGAGGCTCTTGCCAATGTGGGTCATGAGACCAGTCATGTAGCGATGAATCAGGCTGCGCATGATGAGCTGCCTGAATGCTGCCAGAAGTCAGCGGGCAAGCACTGATAGCCGGCAGACAAAACTTTAAGACACCGCGTTTGTATGTTTTAACAGAAAAGGCGGTGTCTTTTTATTTCCAGTCTTTTCTGGCGCAAGCCCATGTTCTTACGGGGAACAGGTTGAAGCCAACCCGGGGCCTTATGCTTTCAAAATTTGGATTGGTACCGAAATCCATATCATAGGCCCTGACATTCATAAATCGTTTTTGAAACGCGGGAACTTCATCATTAATTATAACGAAGTATTTGGAAGCGTCACTGCTTTGTGAATAAGCAGGTGAGCTCAGATATTCCGATATCTCTGTTTCTGCAGGGGCTTCCGGCGTGGAATACAGAGGTGGCAGAAGAAATGGATTCATTGTCAGAGAATCCCTCTCTGGCTGACCGGGAGATTGTTCCGGTTGGAGGGTCTTTTTAAAACAACGATTGCTCATACACAGTAAATCATCCTGAGCCAGACTACAGGTGACTGATCCTGTCCAAAGCAATATGCATATACCACTTATTAATATCCTTTCCCGCATAATCTTCTCCTTCTCCCATCAGACTAACTTGCAGAACTATAAAATGGTTTTAGCTCCGCGAATGTGACGGGTTACATAGCACATACCGGAAGGATGCAAACAACAAAAAAGAAAGTGGATAAGAACTCCGGTAAACCGTGCTACATGCTCCTGTGCGGAATGTAGATTACTTTCTTCGTTTCAAAAAACTCTTCTTCAAAGTATCTTGAAAGTTCGAAAGACTGGAACTTTACGGGAAGTTCAGACAATTCCTCAAGCAGATCGCCGCCCTTGAGATAAAGGACTCCGTTGGGAAACTCATTAAAATTGTCTTTTTCGAACTTATTATGTATCCATCCCCAGAATGGTGTAATGCGGGTTACGGCTCTGCTCACTACAAAGTGATACCGGCTTTTCAGAGATTCAGCTCTGTCCTGACTTGCAGTTACGTTTCTGAGATCAAGAGCCCGGGCAACTTCATTTACGACTTTTATTTTCTTGCCTATGGAGTCGACAAGGTGAAAGGAGGTATCCGGAAACATGATTGCCAGGGGAATACCGGGAAATCCGCCGCCTGTACCTACGTCAAGGACTTTGGTCCCAGGTACAAAGCGCATGACCCGGGCTATGCCAAGCGAATGAAGCACATGTCTCTCGGTCAGATGCTCTATGTCTTTGCGGGAAATGACATTAATTTTTGCATTCCAGCTTTCATAGAGATCCGGCAGAAGACCAAACTTTCTTACCTGATCCTGGCTGAGATCGGGAAAGTAGCGTAACAGTGTCTCCAATTAGGTACTAGATTTGATCTTTGCGATTTTTTACCAGATCATACAGAAGTTCGCGGGCACGGTGGAGCTGAGCTTTTACTGTACCGAGCGGTGCATTGATTTCAGTTGCTATTTCCTCATATGAGAGCTCCTGAAAATATCGTAGTTTGACAAGAATCTGATATTTTGCGGGCAGCTTGGTAACAATAGTCTGGATAATGTCTATTTTTTCAGCCTTTATCGCTACTTCCTGCGGATTTAGATTGGCATCTTTAATATCGATATCAACATTGTCACCACTATCATCTTTGAAGGTAGTGTGGATACTCATTGTATCGATTTTTTTCTTTCTGATAAAATCAATACAATTGTTGGTCGCAATACGAAATAACCATGTACTGAATGTAAATTCAGGATTGAATTTTTTTAGATTTTTAAATGCCTTGGCAAAGGCTTCTATGGTCAGATCATCTGCATCGTCAACATTACGGACCATCTTAAGAATCATGTGATACACCGGCTTTTTGTAACGCTGCATAAGCTCAGCGTATGCCTTTTCATCACCATTCTTTGCGGCTTCTATAAGAAGAAAATCTTTTTTTGCCTTGTCTGAAAATTCCTTGTTTACTTCCATCTGCTTTTTCCGGCAACAACTGCTTTAAATCCGACCACCATATAGTTTATGATATACAGAAAGTCGAGCAAAGGTAATGAAATAACGGAGAATTTCTCACTTACCTTTCTTGAAATTAATGTAAAATTAAAAATTAAAACGGAAGTTCTCAATGTATAGCCAATAAATCCTATTATCAGCCAATTACCCCGAATCAGAATTGCCAAAAATGAGATATAAAAGAGCACATGGCTTATTGTCAGAAGGCCAAGTAAAAAACGATTTCTGGTTTTATAGTATTTTCCGGCAGAGAGATGTCTTTTTTTCTGTATGATCCATTCACTCAGCGTGTTTTTAGGCAAGGAGATAGTCTGTGCGGCAGGATTCAGCCGAATGGCTACATTGTGCTTTGTGGCGGCTCGTTGGATAAAAAGATCGTCATCACCTCCGGTCACTGTCTCGATACCATGAAATCCTTTGTGTCTGCAAAAAGTTGATCGGGTATAGGCAATATTTCTTCCCACACCCATATACGGATTGCCGGCAATGGCCAGGCTCAGGTATTGTACGGCTGTATAAAACGTCTCAAACCGGATGAGCTGGTTCAGGAGTCCTTTTTTTCTGGCATAGGGGGAGTAACCAAGAACAATTTTTTTCCCGCTTTGCAGGGGAGCTGCCATTTCAGAGATCCATTGTGTAGTAGCCGGTATGCAGTCTGCATCGGTAAAAAGAAGAATTTCGTTTTCTGCGGCTTCTATACCTTTGGTAAGGGCATGCTTTTTGGGGTCCAGACCTGTAGGTACGTCCGTAATGTGAATGGTTTTTACGATCGGATGAAACACAAAGGCCGAGCTCAGGTATTCATAGGTACCGTCATCGGACCGGTCGTTTACAACAATAATCTCGTATTCAGTATATTCCTGCTGCAAAAGCTGAGGAAGCAGATTGCGCAGGTTGAATAGCTCGTTATGAGCGGCGATAATGATGGAAGCACCACTTCTGTATGCAGGTTTTCCCTGATTTTCTTTGTGACGGAGAATCCCCGAAAAGACAACCAGATGAAAGACCAGCTGAATATGTAGGGACAATATGAATAATATAAGCTCTGCCAAATCTATTTTTTCAAAGTATATCAGTAATATTGCAATATACTATTTCAACTCCATTGGGTTTAGAAATTATGCAATTTAAAATCAAAGGAAAGGACAGGGAAAGCAGGGCGCGTCTGGGAGAGCTGACTACAGCTCACGGAACTATCCAGACTCCGATTTTTATGCCGGTGGGTACTGCCGGTACTGTAAAGGCGGTTCATCAGAGAGAGCTGAATGATGATATTCAGGCACAGATTATTCTTGGAAATACGTATCATTTGTATTTACGTCCCGGACTTGAGATACTGCGTAAAGCAGGAGGATTACATCGCTTTATTGGCTGGGAAAAGCCTATCCTTACTGATAGCGGAGGCTATCAGGTGTATTCGCTCTCAGATATCCGGAAGATAAAGGAAGAAGGTGCAACTTTTAAAAGTCATATTGATGGCAGCAGGCATTTTTTCAGTCCTGAAAATGTTATGGATATTCAGCGGATTATAGGTGCCGATATCATAATGGCGTTTGACGAATGTACTCCGTATCCCTGTGAGTACGGCTATGCCCGGAACTCTATGGATATGACGCATCGCTGGCTGAAACGCTGCTGTACCCGCTTTGATGAGACGGAAGGTTTGTACGGGTATTCGCAGACCTTATTTCCTATTGTGCAGGGAAGTGTATATAAGGATTTACGTATCCGGTCTGCTGAGTTTATTGCTGAGCAGGGTAGAGAAGGCAATGCCATCGGCGGTCTCTCGGTGGGGGAGCCTGCCGAAATAATGTATGAAATGACCGATGTTGTGTGCTCGATTCTTCCGGCTGACCGGCCCCGTTATCTGATGGGGGTGGGAACTCCGGCCAATTTGCTGGAATGTATCGCATTGGGAGTAGATATGTTTGATTGTGTAATGCCTACCCGTAATGCAAGAAACGGCATGCTGTTTACTACAGAGGGTATTATTAATATCCGAAACAAAAAATGGGACGATGATTTCTCCTGCATTGACCCGGGACTGGATAATTATGTAAGTAGTCATTATACCAAAGCCTACGTAAGGCATCTGGTTGCCAGCGGAGAAATTTTGGGCGCTCAGATTGCCAGTATTCAGAATCTCAGTTTTTACCTTTGGCTAATGGAGGAGGCAAGGACCAGAATTGCCGAAGGAACTTTTCGTGAATGGAAAGACAGCATGGTCATAAAGCTTTCCGCAAGGTTGTAAAATTGTATCAGATGAAACTACTCGATCGATATATACTTAAAAGTTTTCTCGTTACGTTTTTCTTCACTGTCCTGATTTTCGTAGTGGTGGTGAGCGTAATTGACTTTACAGAGAATCATGATGATTTTATTTCCAATAAATTGTCTTTTAAGGAAATCTTTGGCGACTATTATCTGAATTATTTTCCCTATATCGCCAATATGCTGAGTCCGATCATGGTGTTTATTGCCACAGTGATTGTGACAGCGCGTCTGGCTGCCCGTACGGAAATCATAGCCATGTTTAACAGCGGCATGAGCTTTTTGCGGATTTTATATCCTTATTTTGTTGGTTCACTGATTATTGCAGGCCTTACCTTTTATCTTATCGGCTGGGTGATTCCTGATGCCAATAAAATCCGGATTGATTTTGAGGACAAATATTTCAGAGGGCATAGAGAAATCACCTCGTATGATCTTCATATGAAAATAGCGCCGGAATTATATATCTATATGAAAAACTATAATTCCACCAATCAGAGCGGTTATGATTTTACGTTGGAGAAGGTTCAGGGAAATGAGCTTGTTTCCAAGTTAAAAGCGTCCAAGATACTCTATGATGCGGAAAAAGGGGCGTGGCATCTGAATAATTATTCGGTCAGGACATTTTTGGAGGGCGGTCAGGAAAGTTATTATGAGGGTACAGAGCTGGATACTATTATTCCGATTGCGCCGGCTGATTTTAATCTTAATCCGTTGTTGTATGTTACTCTTACGCTGGATGAGCTGGATGAGTATATCGACAAGCTTAGGGAGCGTGGTTCTGAAGAGGTTCCTATGTATATTACAGAGCGTACGGAGAGATATACGTATCCTTTTGCCATCATTATTCTTACAGTAATCGGGGTTATTGTTTCTGCCAGGAAAAGCAGGCAGGGTACAGGAGTGCAGATTGCTTTCGGATTTGCTCTGGCCATTATCTATATTCTGTTTGTGATTCTCAGCCGGACTGTATCACAATATGGCTCTGCAGGTCCGGTTCTTGCAGCCTGGACCCCCAATATCATATTTACATTTATCGGCTATATCATGTATAAAACATTGCCAAGATAATCAAAGAATAGGATTAAATAGGGGGGCAAGTTGCTGATTTAAATGCAGTAATGTTTGGTTATGAGGTATTATTCTATATGAAAGAGTGCTCCGGCAGATTTTGTCCCACTGCCATCTTTGAGCCTTAGGCTTTAGTGACTTCCTCTTATTTATATCATGGCCTTGAGAGGGCAAAATTCATAAGGAAATAAAGGTCCTATCCTTATATATCTTTGGTTTAGCTTTAGCGAAACCTGTTTTCAGATAATTTTGAAGGTAGACCTTATTAATTCCTATGATGTATGCCCAAAATATTTCTTTTAGCATTACTAACAGAAGAAGTAACGGAGTAAAAGACTTATTTGAAAAAAATAATTCGGAATCAAAAAGGATACGCGGAAAAAGAAGATTTCACGCAAAGGTATGGGCCATAACGGTTCTTTCCGGAAAACCTCCCCGGCGCCTTTGCGTGAAAGCAAAATTACTTTTTAATGATCTTGTAAGCTTTTCCTTTCACCATCAGGTAGTATACACTTTCGGGATAGGTACTCAGGTCAACCGAAGTATTTTGTTTTCCTGTTAGCAGGAGTGTTCCTATGGCATTGAACAATTCCCAATCGGCAGGTTGAGAAAGCCTCACTTTTCCATGGGTAGGATTTGGATAGAGCTTTAACTCCGTTTCAATGGTTTTATTCATCCCTGTTATCACACATTGCCCTCTGCTTACCCCTTCAGAGAAACTGATGAGATCAATGTTTGCCAGTCCGTCTGCGGCAAGGGCAGCCAGATTGATTTCATTGCTTCCCTGCATGAGATTTACTTTTAGGGTAGTCATGTTCCAGGTTGTCCAGTCTCCGGTTACGGGCAGCGCCAGTATTCCGGCAGGAGTACCGTTGACGGAGAGGTTTCCGTCTCTGGAAGCGGTGCCTCCGTTGGCATAACGGAAGGAGAGGGTAGCGGTCCGGACAGCGCTGCTGTTCAGTATCCAGGTAATGGAAGCACCGGCTGTATTGTCGGCATTGACGTACCCCTCACCGGAGAAACCGGTATTCTTGCTTTCGAGCAAAATGCCGTCTACGGCACAGGCTTCTTCAGCCTCCATAGAGCCGGAGCATTCTTGATTTCCATTGGTAGTACTAATGCAGACATTGCAATCATCCAGGTACGCCGTTCCGCCCCAGTTTCCTTCACAGTCCCGGGTACAGGCTTCTTTGCCGGTATTGCCTCCAATGCAGGTATTGCAGTTGTCCATATATGCCACACCACCTGTTACTCCGTTACAGTCTGCATCACAGCCGCCTTTTTGTAATCCACTGCTTTGGAAAGCTATTAAATCTACATTGGGGCCACCGTCCTGAGTGGTTGCTGTAAGTGTTATTTTATTCACTCCTTTGCTTAGATTTAAGCTTATATTTTCTGTTTGCCAGCTCGTCCAGGAACCGGTTGGGGATGCCTGGAAATTGGTCTGTATGCTTTCGTTAACTGTTACTGACATACCTCTGGGAGCAGCACCACCATTGGAATAGCGAATACTTAAATTCTTATTTCCAGAGGTTTGGGAAAATAAATACCAGGTACCAAATGAACTTGTCTGGTTATCAAAGTTTAAATAGCCTGTGCCTGCAAATCCTTCATTCTTATCTTCAAAAACTCCCAGCTTTTCACAGGATTCTTCTCCCTGGAGAGCTCCTGAACAGGTGCTGATTTTACCGGTATTGCCACCCACACAAACTCCACATTCATCCAGCAAGGCAGTGCCGTTAATATCTCCGTGGCAATCTGTAGGCAGGGAAATGATATAGCATGCCTCTTTTACGAAAGGTGATACATTTTGCCTGATGATATTGTAAATCGGATCGTTATCTGTTGAGGGTATCCAGTCGGCATTATAGGGACTAGGGTTTACGCCTTTTTTGAAAATATTCTGAAGGGTATAATTGGCAGCTTGCGCATCCGACAGCTGATTGCTCCAGGCCACTCTGTTTCCAGTTGCAGAACCGGTACCACAATTTTTGTATTCGGCATAATAACAGGTTTGTTCCTTGCCGCTCCATTCTCTCCAACCTGCCGGACTTAAGGAGGAAGGGGCCTCGCAATTTATGAAAACCGTTTGCGCATAAGGTTTCCATGGCCTCCCAAGATAGTACCCGCTGACACCAGAGGGCGCTGTAAGCTTGCAATTAGTAAAGACATAGCCAAATTTAAAATTCTCACCGGTGGAAGCCGCGGTTATAAAGCCACCACTTCTCACTGTATTTAACTGGCAGTTTTCGAAAAGCACAGCACCCCCACCAAATATGTAATCTACCGTTCCTTCGATAAAGCAGTCCAGATTGTAAATTCTTCCGCTTGTCCAGGAATAATAGGTGTCTTGTTTTCCGATAAATTTGCAGTGATACAGAAATACACGATCTCCCGTAGCGTTGAAGGCAACAGCCTGACCCACATCGCCGGCTGAATTTTCAATGGTAATATTCATCATCCTGAAATCATCACCTCCGACAAATAAGGTATGAGAAGTAGAGGTGCCAATGGCATTTCCGACTGCGGATGAAATGATACCGTTGTAGATCTTTCCCGATCCGGAATAATCGTTGTACCGGATAATTGTATTATCCACACTTTCCCCGATCAGCCAGATATTGGACTTGTTTCCGGGGATTTCGACTTTTTCATGATAAATACCGTTTTTGACAAAGATTACATCACCTCTGGAAGCCGCGTTTACTGCAGCCTGAACCGTAGAATAATTTCCCGACCCGTCTTTAGCCACTATTACATCAATAGCAGTTCCCAACCGGGATTGCAGGTTTTGAGTAAAGGCTATGGAAATAGTAAGAATAAGACTTAATGTAACAGGCCATTTCAACGTTAAATATTTTTTCATTGATCAAAATTTCTTTCTGAATAGTTTAATGTGTTAGTCAGGACTTAAAAAGGTTTCATGCAGCTGCTGAGAGTGAATTTTTTATCTTCTGGGTCCTTTTGTGCCTTCTCTGCATGAAAAGTATCACTTCTTAATAATTTTATAAGGAATCCCATCCACTATCAGGTAATAGATACCTTCTGGATGTGTAGTTAAATCCACCAGGCTACTGCTCGTATCTGTTTGTAGAGCTGTTCCCATGGAATTGATAAGTTCCCAGTTTGAGGTTTGGGAAAGTGCAACTTTGCCTTTGGTCGGATTAGGATAGAGCTTTAAACCAGGTTCTTTATTGTCATTTAATCCGGTAATAACGCACAACCCATTGCTCACGCCCTCTGAATAGCTGATCAGGTCAATATTTGCCAGTCCATCGGCAGTTAAAGCGGAAAGTGTAATTTCATTGCTGCCCTGAATCAGGTTTGCCTGAATGCTGCTCATTTGCCAGCTCGTCCAGGCACCAGTGGCAGGCAGAGCTAAAGTACCGGCAGCGTTGCCATTGATTATCAAAACGCCGTCTCTGGAAGTTCCGCCATTGGCAAAACGGAAAGAGAGGGTTACTGTCTGTGAAGAGTTGCTGTTTAGTCTCCAATTGGCTGAAGCGCCTGGGGCATTGTCGGCATTTACATAGCCTTCACCGGAAAATCCATCATTTTTACTTTCCAGTAAAATACCATCCACCCAACAGGCTTCTTCCGCTTCCATGAAACCGGAGCATGTTTGATTGCCATTGGAAGAGCTTATACATACGTTGCAATCATCCAGATATGCTTTTCCACCCCAATTGCCTTCGCAATCCTGGGTACAGGCTTCTTTGCCGGTGCTGCCTCCGACACATGTTCCGCATTCGTCGGTAAAGGCTACACCACTAAACTCTCCGTTGCAATCTTTTTCACAGCTTCCTGCAATCAACGATTTATCAGGCAGGACGAATAGATCAATATTCGGTCCTCCATCAGAAGTTAGGGCGGTAAGTAAGATCGTATTTACTCCTGCTGACAGGCTAAGATTAATATATTCAGTTTTCCAGGTCGTCCAGCTTCCGGTAGTATTTCCAGTAAAGTTTGCCTGTGCCGATCCGTTTACTGTTACCGACATGCCTCTGGCTATGTTGCCACCGTTGGCATAGCGAATTCCGATGCTTACAGTTTGTAGCTTTTCAGAATATATATTCCAGGTACCTGTGGAACCTGATATATTTTCGAAATTGACATACCCTTCTCCTATAAAGCCACTGTTGGTAGACTCTTTAATGCCGATTGCCGAGCAGAAACTTTCGCCTTCCATCGCTCCGGGACATGGTTCAATACCTGTATTTCCGCCGGTACAAACTCCGCAGACATCCAGGACCGCCGTTCCGTCGACAACTCCGTTACAATCTCTGTTTACGGCTATATCACAGCCATCTCCCTCTCCAATCAGGCAGTTGCAATAATCTTCAATATTGGAATAACCGTTGCCGTCCTGGTCCCCGGCATCGTCTTTGATTCCCACGATTAGCCCATGCATGGCTTCCCATTCATCATCTATACCATCTTTGTCTGTATCCTTGATTTGTTCGTACGTGCTATAGATCGGAAAACCGCCCACCTGGTTTTCATTATCAATGATACCCTTGTTAGCCCCAAATGATCCTCCATAATTTGTCGAACCACCGATTGCTGCATCAACCGCTCGCTGATCCACGGCATCTCGTTTTAAGCTTGCACCGGCAGAGGCCAGAACCAAGTTGTAAGCTTCCTGCGCCGTTTGGGTGATAACGGAAGCTACCTGTATAGCAGAGTTTCGTTTTAATTCCGAAAGGGAAACAGAGCCGTCGCCAGGTTGTACACCTCCGTTCCAGTTATCGGAAGTTACTGCGGAGTTTCCGGACATATAATTACCGTTTATATACCATTTGCTGAGCGGATTTCCGTCTGATTTTTTATCGGAAGGATTGACAATTCTGTATCGAACAGAGCCGCCGGATGTGGCCGGGCCTGGTTTATAATAATTGTTGATCATATTGTAATTTCCGGCCTCGCCGCCATAAACGCTGTTATAGCCCCAATTGAAAATGACATTGTTTCTGAAATCCACTATCTCGGTTGAGGCAGTTGTGAGATGATATCTGGCACCGCAGAAACGTGGGGTCCTACTGGTATGATTCGCGATCAGATTATGATGAAAAGAGGCGCCCATACCGCCCCAGATTCCGCCGTAGCCGTGATTCCCTTTGGGGTGCGTAGAAGCATAGAAACTTTCGCTGATGATGCAGTACTGCATGGTGAAATTGGCATTGTCATAGAAGCTGGCCTGCTCGTCATTTCCCCAGGAAAATGAGCAATGGTCTATGATTATATCGCTGTTGTTTCTTCCCCATGACGCGTCGTACTCGCCGGTTTGATAGCTTCCCGGCCGGAATCTCAGATAGCGTATTATAATATTGCTGGCAGATATTTGTACAGTGTAGTTGGCAACACAAATTCCATCACCGGGCGCTGATTGACCCAGAATGGTCAGGTCTCCGTTCCGGATAGTTATGCCAGACTTTAACCTGATAATACCGGAAACGTTGAAGACGATGATTCGTTTGCCACTTGCCTCAATGGCTTCCCGTAAAGAGCCGCTTCCTGAATCGTTCAGGTTGCTGACGATATAGAGTTTTCCCCCGCGGCCTCCCGTGGTATATTTCCCAAAACCTTCAGCGGTTGGAAAGGCTAATGACTGAGCGGATAAATTTTCATTCGGATGAACCAGTAAACTTAGGATAAAAATGATGTAAAATGTCTTACAGTACTTTTTCATGTGTTCCTTATTTGGGAACATACAAGAGAGAAAATGAGAAGTAACAACAAGCTGCGGAAAAAGGAGGAGCAATTCTTTTGATACTTCTTTCGGATCAAACTTTTTGGAATTACTATCTTTTAATTTATTGTAGCCATTGTACCGTCCGTAGTAATTTTTGCATCTTTTTCCACTGACAGATGTGATGGTAAGCTAAGCTTGAGGATAATCATTTAGGTTTTAAACTGCTTTATTTTTATAAATATTTGCCATAAGATGGTTAATGGTTACTAATCCTGTCAGAGAAGCAATCGGTTCAGTCATCCTGGGGTTTCTGTGTACCCCATGCACCAATCAGTTTGTCATCTTTGATTATGCCAATCATATTGGTTACAATATTTATCTTTTTGCCATTCTTGTTGCGGTGTATGGTTTTTTGATTTTCAAACTTATAGTTGTTCTTGATATAAGTCTTAATCAGTTCTGTTTTATTCTCTTCATCCATGGCAAGAAATTCGCTGAGAGGCGTCCCGACCAGTTCATCAGGAGAATCAAAATGATGAATTTCCGCCATCCGTTTATTTGCTTCAGCTATATAGGCATGTTTTCCGATTAGTTGTATCTGCTCTTTTTCAGGCAGATTGGTGTCAATTCCGTCAATATCTTTTAAAGCATACCGTATGATTCCTTCAAAGCTTCTTTCAAAAAACTCTTTACATTTTTTCTCACTCTCTTCCAATTCCCTGGTGCGCTCGGATACCTTCTTTTTAAGGTCTTTCTGAAAAGACTTCAGCTCTTTGTTAATTTTGCTGAGTTCTTTATTCTGCTTTTTTACTTCCTTTTTCTTGTCTTCCAGTTTTGCGTGGAGTTCTATCTGCTTGGTAATGTTGAGGGAGTTTATAATTACTTTTTTCATTTCGTCATGCCGGTATTCAAAACCAAAAGCTCTGGAGTAGATCCAGTTGATATTGCCATCTTTGTCATACAGGCGATAGATTATTTCATCATATTGCTCCGGTTTAAGATCTTTTATTCTGTCTAATCGGTTTGCAGCCAGTTTTTTATCTTCTTCCGGGATAATTTCGGCTAAAACATCACTATATTTTTTGTTCTCAAGATTTTCATCATTCAATCGGAACGTCTTTTTGTTCATTTCATTAGCGAATATGTACCGTTCATTACTCAGGTCTATAATACTGATTGTAGTAGGCGAGATATCCAGAATCCGCCGGAGAGTTTCCCGCTCATCCTGGATCTGTTTTTCAGTCTTGCTTCGCAGACTTCGCAGCTTTGACTGTATGGATGATTTCCAGCCCAGCAGAATCATAGAGATGGCAAATGTTATGGCAGCAAAAATTGCCGTACCGAATTCTTTACCATACCAGTCATTATTTTCTCCGTAGATTTTTATTAATCCTGTGAGCAATGGAATGAGTATAGCCAGAAATCGCATCAGGACAATTTCGATGGGATTTTCTCCGATAAGCTGCGCCATGGAACCGCGGTGAGGCCGGAGAAATAAAACGCTTCCGGCAAGAAGAAAGGAACAGACCGAGGAATGGAAGGAGATCGGAGTGGACTCCAGATATCCGTACAGGTCTTCTATTCTGTATATATATCCGTATATGGAAAGTAGAGAAATGAGGGTTACAAGATAGTCCATAAACTGGGCTATTTTGAACAACGGAGTGGTTTCTTTGTTGGTGAGGATAATAGAAACGCCAATCAGCACGACTGTGAGCCCTGTATTGGGAGCCATGGTATTGATGTTGATACCCAATGATTTGTTTTCGGACAAAGCAATTTGCTCCTTAAACAACAATTCATCAAGCATCATGGGAACTCCTATAAGGGAAGTTACTATCCTGATCATCCCGATGATAATAACGAAGTAACAGATTATATCGGAACGCAAAATAGCCTTCGGGGAGGATTTCTCTTCCCGGATACTCCAGATTGCAATGGTGAGGAGCATGAAAAGAATTGCGGACAGAGGATTCATAAATACTGCTCCGCCGAAGCTTACTTTCTTTAAGAGATCCAGATCAATAAAACGAAGTATGATCGTACCAAGCGGAATGATGAACCCGGTAATATAGAATGCTTTTCCTATGCTTACCAGTACGTCAACTGTCACTTTATCTTCAATATGGAGCGCTTCGTCTTTTCTCATAATTCAATTGCCATAAGAATAAAAAAACAGATATTATCCGGCTATTCGAGAACTTTTATAACTCCCCAGGCACTGATCAGCTTTTTGTGTTCGATTACCCCGATCAGATGAGTTTCGACTTTTACTTTATTTCTTTTATGTGTCATCTCAGTTATTTTAAGCCCATGTAATGCATAATTCCCTTTTATGAACTTTTTAATCATTTCGGTAAATTCTTCCTCCGGAAGGACAGTATGCTGATGAATAGATACTCCAAGCATAGATTCGATATCAGGATACTCCAGGATTTTTACGGCCATTTCATTGGCTTCAACAACTACGGATTCATTGTAAATGATTTTTGTCTGTTCCTCAATATCCAGGCTGGTATCGAGCTTTTTGTTGTCTTTCAGCTCATATCGCAGAATACCTTCAAAACTGTTCTTGATAAAGTCGTGATACTTCTTTTCGTTTTCATACATTTTTTCAGAATGCTTTTTTATCTCTTCTTCCAGTTTTATATTCGCTTCTTCCAGTTTTATTCGTCCTCTTTTAAGCTCTTTGTTCTTCTTTTTTATTTTTTTTATGGTTTTTCCCAGTTCTTCTTCTTCCAGTTTCTGACGGGTAATGTCTACTGCGTTAAAAAGTACCTCTTTGACTTTTCCGCTTTCTCTTTTGTATACCATTGCCCTCGAAAAGACCCACATGATATTTTTATCAGGATCAGTCAGGCGTATTATAATATCGTCATACTCATCATCTTTGAGTTCCGGTAGGCGTTTTTGACGATTAAGTACCGTTTTTCTGTCGTCAGGATGTGTAGAGTTAAGGATCAGTTCACTGAATTTTTTACCTTCGATCTCTTCTTTTCGGGCCTTAAATGATCCTTCACCTGAATCATTAGAGAATACGAGGGTATCGTTTGCTATATTAGTTATCTGAATGTAAGTCTGAGAGGTATTTAATATACGCTCGAGATTTTTCCGGTCTTTTTTTAATGTGCGAAACCGTCTGTACTTTGTGGTCTGCAGCTTGTATTGTATGGATGATTTCCAGCCAAGCAGAGACATCGATATTATGAAGGTACAGGTAGCCAGGATAGCGGTGCCGAAATCTTTATCAAAGATATTTTTTTCTTCACCCTTTATTTTGACATAGCCGATAGCCAACGGTACGATAAAAGCCAGAAAGCGCATCATAAATACTTCGGTTGGATTTTGTCCGATAATATCTTTCATGGTTCCTTTGTATGGTCTGAGAAATAGGACCGCTGATGATAACAGATACATAAATATGGCGCTGTGTAGTGAAACAGGAATATGTCCTATGAATTCATATAGCTTTTTGACCTTGTATATATAGCCGTATATCGCTATTAGTGCTATGAAAATGGATATGTAGTTGAGAGATTGTGAGTTGTAATATAGTTTATCGCCTCCACTGTCAATAAATATGATGGATAGGGCAAGCAATGAAAGACCAAGCGCAGTAATAACTCCCATATTGGTGTAGGTAGATCTCCACAAGCGGTCGTTGGGGTCTGCAAGATATCTGTTGAATAAGCTTGCAGTAAGATCATAATCGGCATCGATAAAATAGGAAATGATGCTGCTGAGTGCGACCAGTAAGGACAGAATGCATAAAGATCTTGATATCCACCGTGCTCTTATGGATACATCATCACGTCTGACAAGCCATAATGCAATTCCCAGCTGGGCATAACAAATAGCGGAAAAGGGGTTAAAGATAGCCTGGCCTGTAGGTGAAGCCTCTATAAAAAGTTCGTAATCTATAACTTTCAGACTCAACAGAGCAATAGGTCCGATGGTAGATAGAATGCAAAAAAACTTACCAAACCGGATAAGAGAAATGACCGTGTCTTTATTTTCAAATGTTTGAGAGTTTTGTCCGGACATATTTCGGATTGAATTAATGTTACTAAATAACTTCCCGGAGTCTGATTGGTTGTGCAGGAATATGTTATTTGCCCTAACTATATGTTAGTCACAGTTGAAAACGAGCGATTTTTTTAGCTCAAAATGTTTGTTGATGGACTACTGAGCAGAAGCATCGGCACTTTATTCAATTGTGTCCGGATCTGGTGCAAGGAGCGCTCAATGGATTGCCTCAATTTAGGTATTACACCGGAATCACCAAGCAGGGGCTAAAGGGCAATTGTCCGCAAACCCGGGATCTTCCTTATGCTTTTATTCGAATTATTTGTTAGCCAAGATCAATTTTCATATTCAAAGTTTGAATTAATCTTGCTCCGAAGCAGAGTTTTTCCCCTGGCCTTATATGATTGGATCGGGAGAAGGATAATTCGAAACCGGAAAATCCTCAAAGTCAAAGAAAAAATGTCATTGTTTCCGCTCCCCAGGTACAACCCTCTGTATAATTGATGCATTTTTTTATGCACTTATTTTTAATCTTTTAATAATTTTCAAATGAAAAAAATCTATTATTTGACAATGCTTTTGTGGGGGCTTATAATCATGCCCACGCTGAAAGCGCAGACACTTGCCGGTCTTGCCGTAGTTGCCAATTATCCGGATGCACCTTTTACAGCGGGGCTGGATACATTGACCCAGATGTTTAATCAGGTATCAGGTTTTACCGCCTGGAACAATAACGGATCGGTACGGGAGTACTTTTACCATCAGACGAGTGGCAAGTATGATATGGTACACTTGGTTATTGAAGTAGATCTGGATAAGAATTTTAACTATTACCATGCGACAGATCTGCCATACGATGGAGGTCAGGTTTTTATCAATGATGTCGTTGAGAAGATAAATATTCAGTACAGCAGTGGTTTTAACGGGCTTACAAAAGCCATAGGGAAAAATCAGATACATAGTTTTGTCGTGCTTTCTCAGGGACCAAGGGGATTTGGGACCGCTTATGAGACACCGGATGCCGGATCAATACTGAATGATAATCTGCCCCTGCCGGTGAAAAACGTGTCATCGATATCCTATGAATATAACAAGCCGACTATTGGCGTAGTATGTCATGAGTTTGGACACAGTGTATTTTACTGGACAGACTTTTATAACACCCGTTCAATGCTCGGTTCCAATCTTGGACATTACTGTCTGATGGGAAGCGGAGGTAGCCCCGGTTTTCCTATGCCGGTGAGTGCGGGTTTACGTTATCTGGATGGCTGGATCGATAATGTTGTTGATATTACGGGTAATACAACTCAGACGTATCAGGTTGTTGCGAATGATCGCAATACAGTATTCAAGTATACGAATGTACTTAATAGCAAAGAATATTATCTGATTGAGGCATTAAAGCATTCACGTTATTATATCCCCGTGACAGGAGAATTCTACACCACAGATGAAGGACTGGCTATCTGGTATGTTGATGAGGATGGTGGCTTTGAAAACCCACCTTCTACTTTCAGTATACATCCCAGAATTAAGCTGGTTCAGTCAGACGGAAAAGACGATATGGGCAATCACTATGCACCGCACGTAAACCGGAGAGGTGATGAAGATTTGTTTGACGATGTACGCAATGTATTCAACGATTCTCTTTTTCCGCAGTTTGGCTGGAAAGACGGTAGCCAGACGGGATTGATCATTACCGATATCAGCGCGGTAGGTGATACGATGAGCTTTAAGGTCAATGCCAGACCCAATACGATCTGGGCTATTGCCGGTAACAACGGAAAAATTTCTCCTGCCGGTCCTGTCAGTGTTGGAACAGGGCAGAGCAAAACCTTTCAGATCAAGCCGGATTTCGGTTATGAGACAGAGTTTCTGATTGTAAATTCTTCTTCTATACCGGTGGCTTCCAGTCATACAATCAGCAATGTATCGTCTGATCATTCTATCCAGGCTCTTTTTAAAAGAAGCACAAGTGGGTATGATCTTCCTTCTCCATGGATGCACACGTATATCGGATCTGGTTCCAATACAGGCTGGGTCGGATTTAAAAGTGATACCTTTGGTATAGAAGGATATGGCGGAGATATCTGGGGTGGAAATGACGACTTCAACTATATCTATCGTTCACTGAGTGGCAATGGCGAAATTGTGGCAAGGGTATCTGGCCTGAATATGCCTCAGGACTGGCTTAAAGCTGGCATTATGATTCGCGAAAACCTGAACAGTAACTCCAAACATGTGATGATGGTAAGAGTTTCAGGAAACGGCATAGCCCCACAGTACAGACCGGAGACAGGTGGCGAAACTTATCACAATATAAGTGGAAACGAGGTTGATACCATTCGATCTGCGGCCTGGCTGAAGATAACCCGTACCGGAAGTATCTTTCATACGTTCTACTCGAAGAATGGTACTACCTGGTCGTATCTTGACACCTATTGGGTAGATATGGGGACCAATGTATATGTTGGATTATGTGTTACAGGAGCGACTGCGAACGAGCCTGCCAAAGCGTTGTTTGATAATGTCAATGTTGTCGGATCTTCCGCTCCCTCGCTGCTGAGTACATTTGGCGTACCTCGTACAAGCGGTCTTCCATCAATTAACACTAATTATACTCATGTACATGTGTTGGGAACAGGCGGTCCGAATCTTAGCAATGTAACCCAGACACAGTTCAACTGGGATCTTCCCA
>JAEVZS010000009.1 GCA_023392125.1 Bacteroidota bacterium | reverse complement strand
TTAATACCCTTATTGCTGACTATCGGGCGGGCGTATGGACAGTGTCCGACTGGCTGTGATATTACCCTTTCTTCCGGGGGGGGGATTTCATCGACGGCGGCGAATCAAACGATTTGCATCACCGCTTCCGGCACCTATAGCATTACCAACAATCACCCGAATATAAAAGTGCTTGTTTGTGCGCCCGATGTGATTTTTTCTAATGTGCAGCCAAGTCAGGATACGCTCAACATCACTACCTACGCGAAGGGGACTGTGATTCAGAGCGCGGTTCTGAACGCTGTTACGCATTTTACCACCATGCCTGAGTCTGATCTGACCATTGTTCCCGGACTTAATCCCGGAAAAATCATCTATTTTACTCTTGGCGCGTATTCATCCATGACGACGGGAAGTCTTACCTCGAATGCCGGGACGATTATTCGACTGGGTAAAAACGCGGAATTGAATATTGATGGAGATCTTAAGCTACAAGCCGCCGGCTTATTGTTTAATCAGGGGCGCGTAAAAGTGACCGGAGAATTAACGGTACAAGGTGGTGTCAATGCCATGAATAATTACTGCGGATTCGCGTCCATTGAGATTGGAGGCAATCTGACGTTAAGTACCGGAAGTGTGAACAATGCCGGCTATATTACATCAAACCGTATCAATTTTAACGGAAATGTTCCGGTATATATGCACGCGGGATCCACGATCAGAACGGAGTATATAAGCAGTGTCGATCGCCCGGACCTTATTCGGGGAGATAGTATCCCCGATGGTGATTGTGCCTTGTTTGAATTAGATGGAAACTTCGGGTCATGGAATAGTAATTTGACAAATTCTTCCAAAATTAATTTTTGTCGTCTGAGCGGAACCGGTACTCCCCGCCTTGGTGCGGCCACTATAGGATGTGTATGTGAAAGTGATGAGCCATTATGTATTGTGCAGTGTACCAAACCTGATGCGGGCAATGATACGACTGTCTGTGCCAGCACCACGATAAATCTGAAAGATGCCGGTCTATATCAGAAATGGCTGGTTGCGGCAGGTAATCCTGGCTCTACCAGTATAGATCCCAGAACCGGAGTCGTTACCGGTAATTTTGTTACCGGTATTTACCAATATATATTGTTTGATACCACAGGAACCGAAAATGCAAGCTGTCTTGATACGGTGACGGTGACTGTAAACAAACAGCCATCGGCTTCTCTTTCTGTAAGGGGCGGTACTTTTTGTGATGACCAGACGAATGCAACGGTTGTGATTGAACAGGCAGAGCCCGGAGTAACTTATTCGGTTTTGTCGGGGACAAGAGTGCTTGCCAATGCAATCAACAATGGTAATTCTGCGGCAGATCTGTCCATTTTGATTCATCTCGACTCTTTTGCTCTGGGGACTACAACATTAAACTTCAGAGCTGCTGTAGATGCCTGTACAAACATTACTCTGAGCCAGAGTGCTACAGTAATTAAAAACAAGAAACCTTCAACCAGTCTTGCAATAAACGGCGGATACTATTGCTCGAATCAGACCAATGCGACATTGCAGGTAACTGGTGCTGAGCCCGGAGTGCGATACAAAGTCTTGCTGAATGATGTTTTAATCGCTGAAAATACCAATACGGGAACTCAGCCTTCCGGCTTGACAATCAATGTTCCGGTATCCAGTCTTGCTTCTGGCATGAATGTAGTGCAGGTGGAAGCTGAAATTGCCGGATGCGGATCGTTGAAAATGGATGAAACGGATACGATTTATATAAACACGAATCCATCTTCTTCTCTTACATTTACCGGCAGTACAGTCTGTAGTGATGATGATTATGCCTACGTGACGGTAAATAATGCCCAACCGGGCGTTGTTTATTCCGTAATGCTGGGCTCAACTGTCATAGGTAATGCTTCTCACAATGGTACGACACCTCAGGATCTTCTGATCGATAATATTCCGGTTGCATCACTAAATACCGGAAATAATACAGTCAGGGTACGGGCTGATATTGCCGGATGTGCTACGGTTACACTCAATGGAACCCGGACAATTGTCAAAAACAGCAAACCTGATGCTTCCCTGCTTATAACCGGTGGTACTGTTTGTTCCAATGCGACAACCACACAGATAACCATTCATAATGCTGAACCAGGTGTAACCTACAAAGTGCTTCTCGCAGGCAATGAATTGAATACAGGAATCAATACAGTAAATACGCCTACTACGATTACCATACCAATATCGGTGAGTGACCTTGCTACCGGTATGAATATAATCAGTGTTCAGGCTGATATAGAGGGGTGTACAACGGTTGATCTGACGGATACTGCCGGAGTTATACTCGTTCCCAATCCCTCTGCATTACTTGCAGTAACAGGTGGTGTTGTATGTTCCGAAGAGGTATCTGCAAAAGTTGTTATATCCGGCACCGCACCTGATGTTGTCTATTCAGTCTACAGAGGTACGACCAAAGTCGGAGAAGGAAGCTCGGCAACCGGTGGAGAGCTGGAAATTGACGTTCTGACTTCTTCACTTGCTAACGGACTGAATGTTATAAATGTGCGGGCAGATATTGCCGGATGCGCCATTGTATCTCTTACTGATACAGCAAACATCATCCTTGTACCTTTGCCATCTGCTACGCTAAGCCTTACAGGAAGCACCATCTGCTCTCTGGAAGATTCGGCTACAGTAACTATTCAGGGGGCGCAGCCTAATGTTACCTATGAGCTTTATATTGGCAGTACGCAGGTTGGGTCTGCCAGACAAAACGCAGCTACAGCGGGTTTGCTCGAAGTTAAAATTGGCTCTGACCTGTTATCGGATGGCATCAATACAGTGACTGTAAAAGCTGTTATTCCAGGTTGTCGTTCCGTTGATCTTGACGAGTCGGCCAATGTGGTGAAAGTGCCCAATCCGGATGCTGCTGTTTCAGTGGAAGGCAATATTGTATGTTCGAACGAAGCTTCAACAAAAATAACTATCAGAAACAGTAATCCGGGAGTGACTTATACAGCATATGTCGGCAGCTCTCCTGTGGGGCAGGCAACCAATACGAATACAGCTGAAGAAGATCTTGAAATTGTCATTGATAATGCAAGATTAACGAATGGTACAAACTCTGTCTCTGTAAGAGCAAGTATCTCTGGTTGTGCCGTTGTAGATCTGGAAGATACAGTGGTAATAACCAAAGTACCTCGCCCTTCTTCGTCTCTGGCTGTTAATGGAAGTTCTATTTGCTCTTCATCCGGAACAACAACCTCGGTAACTATTGTCAATGCTACTTCCGGGGTTACTTATACTGCCTACCTGGGAACAACTCAGCTAGGGGCAAATACACGCACTGGCGGCAATGGAAACCTTGTAATTGATATTCCGACCTCATTGCTTAATGATGGAGTTAATACGATTACCGTTAATGCGGATATAGATGGTTGCGGAACCGTTACACTTGCAAATTCAGCTTCAGTTACTCTGGATCCTGCCCTGAGTTCAGGGGCTATTATTGCCAGCAATAATACGATATGTAGCGGAACTTCCCCTTTGTTGCAAAATGATGTCCTGCCCTCCGGTGGACTTCCGCCTCTTGCCTATACCTGGCAATATTCGGTAGACGGGGTAACCTGGACGAATATTGCCGGGTCTAATACTCCCGGTCCTCTGGCCTCGGTTCCTTCTATCACCAGTGATGCGCAATACAGAAGAATTGTTCGCTCGGCAACATGTGCGGATACAAGTAATATTGTAAGTATTGTAGTAACCGGAGAGATGGATGGCGGAGATATCAGTGCAAGCACAGAGGATGTGTGTAATGGAGCTGTACCGGGCATTATTAACAGTGTTGAGTTGGCTTCCGGTGGTACAGGAACAGAAATAACGTATCAGTGGCAATTGTCTGTGGACGGAAATGACTGGAGCGATATTGTATCGGCCAATGATCCGGATTATACCCCGGATGCTCTGAATGCCGATACGTATTTCAGAAGAAGAGCTACCAATGGTAACGGAAGCTGTGATACCACGTATGCAGGCCCTGTATTGATCTCTCTCTACCTGCCACTGACTTCGGGAGCCATTCAGACCGGAGATACAACTGTTTGTGATGGAAGTGATATTATAGTCAGAAATGTAACTCTTCCTGCGAACGGAAGTCCGGGATACAGCTTTGTATGGCAGCGTTCTGTATCTCCGTTTACAGACTGGGAAGATATAGCATCTTCAAACTCTTCCTCAGTATCTTATGAAGGAATAGGTGAAACAACCCGTTTCCGTCGTGTGGTACTGAACAGTTGTGAAAATGATACGACAGATGGTTACTACGAGGTACTTGTATTACCCAATCTTGTTACCGATATATCTTTTGAGCCGATTCCTGCGCTGCTTTGTAATACGGATACCCTTTCAATTGTAGCGAAAACTGCTAATGCAGGAGCAAGAAGAAGAATAGACTGGTTTTATAATGGAACAGGTTTTCTGCTACCGGCAGGACAACCGGACAGCGTATATAAAAATCAGAATATCTGGAGAAATAATGATGTAGTTAAAGTTATTGTATATGCAGATCCGGATAAGCTGTGTACAACTCCGTCTGATAGCGCTGAGCTGGTTCTGAACGTTAATATGGCTATTGCCGGAAATACCCTGACAGGCTCAAATCAGCAGGCTTGTGAGGTAACAGATATCGCAGAAATAACCGGGAGCGCTGCTACCGGTACTCTTGCTGCTCCGCCGTATATCTGGCAAATATCAGAAAACAGGACAGACTGGGAAAATATTCCCGGAGCTAACGCACAGAATTATACGCCTGAAATAACAACAGGTCTGGTGTATTACAGAAGAATCGCAGTCTCTGCTGGTGTCTGCCCTAATGATACCTCTGTTTCATCAATCGAGCTGCGCCTTGATGGCCAGTTTGATCCCGGAGAGCTGACAGCAGATCCGGCTAATATATGTCAGGGTGTTGTACCAACCTTTACCGTTACTTCACCTACTGGCGGGCTAAGACCTTATTCTTATCAATGGGAACGCTCTACGGATAATAATGTATGGGTGGCCATTAACGGAGCCACAGACAGTGTTTATACCTCTTCTCCTCTTGGTATTTCTACCTATTTCAGAAGAAGAGTAATCACGGCAACTGATGTTTGTGAATATCTGACTCCTTCTCTGCTGATAAAAGTTGATACAGCCGTTATCTCTTCCAGTAATACCATTGCGGAAGATCAGTCGCTTTGTGAAGGCGAAGTTGCTGCAACAATTTCCGGTTCCCGTCCGACAGGAGGTATTCAGCCTGTTACTTATCAATGGATCAGCTCTCCTGATGGTATCGATAACTGGACAGATGTAGCCGGAGCGACAGGGCAGCACCTGGATCCGGGGGCAATGTCTTCAACTACGTATTTCAGAAGAATTATCACTTCAACAGGGGCCTGCTCATCCGATACTTCCCTGATGGCTGTTGAGCTGTATGTGGATCCTGCATTGGCTTCCGGAAGTATCGATCAGCATGAGAGCATATGCCGTGACGAATCGGTTAGCCTGACTGTTTCGGATCCGACGGGCGGAAGTCTGCCGTACAGTTATCAGTGGCAGAGCTCAACAGACAACAATGAATGGAATGATCTCACAGGTGAGACATCGGCAACTCTTCAGTTTTCGGAGTTGAGCAGCTCGCTGTATGTAAGGAGAATCGTTATTTCGGCGCTTGCCAAATGTTCTGATACAACCATAGCCAGCTTTATCAATGTGGATCAGCCGATAGATCAGGGAACCAATGATATTGGCTCCGGTGAGGAGCTGTGTTTTGGTACAGAGTCACAAACGATCGTAGGGTCTGCTCCGGTTGGTGGATTGGAAGACATCCAATACCAGTGGATCAGCTCCCCTACCGGAACGGATAACTGGACGGTAATTTCAGGTGCTGTCGGTAAAGATTATAGCCCGGGCCTCGTTACTTCTACTACATATTATAAACGAATTGTAACATCGACCGGTGCCTGTAAAAATGATAGCAGCGCAGTTGCCTACCGCTTGTTTATTGATCCATTGGTAAATCCGGGATATATCGGTGATGAGCAGCAGTTCTGTAATAGAGATCTTCTTTATCTGGACTACAGAACAGAAGCAGATGGTGGTTCTTTTATTAATTATACGTGGATTCTGACCTCTGATACAACAAATCCTGTCTGGGAGCATATGCCAAACAGCAATCGCCCGGATCTGAGTATTGCGAAAGAGAATTTGCCGGAGTATGAAACGTATTATTTCCGCAGGATTGCTTCCTCACTGGTATGTGAGGATACAACGGAAGCAGTAGGTATTTATCCTTGTCTTAATCCTGACTTGACCGATGATATTCGCTATACATGCCAGAATGCGCCTATCTCCAATATAATTGTGGGAGAAAGTGACTATTCCCGAAACGGAGGCGGCCTTATTGCCCGTTCTGTACCGGTTGTTTATCCTCAGTTCGGAGTTATAGAAATTGATACGGTTAATAACCTTTACACGTATACGCCTAACACCAACTTTATTGGAGAAGACTCTGTCGTTGTGATGATTTGTGATACAAGTAAATTCAAAAGATGTAGTCAGAAGAGGATTGCGATTACGGTGTCCTATATCAATACTCCGCCTTTGGTACGTAATGACTCATACTGGAACTTCAAAAATCAGCCGGTCTTCGGAAATATACTTGACAATGATTCTGATGCTGATAATGATTCCCTATATGTAGCTGAGCCGTATTTAAAGACGCCTGAATTCGGAACCGTATATATAAGCTCTGAAGGTGATTTTGAGTATATACCTGAGCATGATTTTGTAGGCACAGATACGCTTATCGTAAATGTTTGTGATTTCTCATCAGACCGCCGTTGTAATCAGACCTTATGCAGGTTAGATACCGTTTACTTTGAGATTAAACCTAATGTAATCTTTGTGCCCGACGGCTTCTCTCCTAACGGAGATAATATCCATGATCGCTTTGTAATCAAAACAGATATCCCGCCTTCCGGTATTGTTTTTATAGTCTACAACCGCTGGGGCAATATAGTTTATGAAAACAAAAACTATCAGAATGATTGGGACGGAACAGCCAACCGCGGTCTTGTTATCGGTAGCGGAGTGCCTGATGGTACTTATTATATCTACTACAATGTAAATGACGGCGAAGCGGAAGGGTTTAAATATATTACCATAAACCGCTAATGCTGAAGGATTGATCAAAAAGCATCAGGACAAATGAAAAGAATCATATTATCAATTACAGTTGTTATCTGCACGTTGAATATGGTGCAGGCCCAGCAAGACGCATTGTTTTCACAATACATGTTTAATACAATGCTGATCAACCCTGCTTATACTGGAAGCAGAGATGTTGTCAGTCTGAACGCTCTGTACCGGAAGCAATGGCTGAATGTAAAGGGGGCGCCCGAAACAATGACCTTTAGTGCGGATATGCCTCTGCGTGGCGAAACTATGGGCGGGGGGCTGGTGGTATATAATGACCGGATCGGTGTGGTCAATAACACCGGATTCTATGCCAATTACGCATACAGAGTCAGATTAAGCAGCAATCTGCTTCTGTCTATGGGCGCATCTGCCGGTGCGATGAATTACAGAGCCAATTATACTGAAGTAAAATTGAGCGAACACGGAGAAACTGATGATCCGGCGTTTGCGCAGAATGTAAACCGAATACTTCCCAACCTGGGGCTCGGGCTTTATCTGAATAATGACCGTTTTTATATTGGTTTGTCTATGCCGCACGTTTTGAACAACAAACTGACGTATGCAGGTTTTGGAGGGCAGCAGGCATTTGCCAGGCAGTACAGACATTTATTTCTGATCGCCGGTTATGTGTTTGATCTCAATCACTATATGAAGCTGAAACCATCGACATTGATCAAGCAGGTGTATGGGGCGCCGATTCAAATGGATTTGAATGCCAATTTGTGGTTTCATGACCGCATTGCGGTAGGACTTTCATACAGAAGCCTTGATGCTCCGGTATTCCTTCTGGAAGTGCAAATACTTGATCAGCTGAGATTCGGTTATGCTTTCGATTATTCTCATACCAGGGTCCGTTATTACAACATAGGAACCCATGAGGTAATGCTTCGTTATGAATTGGGTTATGATAAGGGCAAAATGATTACGCCCCGGTATTTCTAATGTGTGAATCTCTATTTTCTGCTATATTATATGAAATTTAGTATTGCTTCTATTCTGATCGCCATTCTGTTGCAAGTTGGCAATGTCGTTGCTCAGGGCAGTTTTAACTTTGCCCAAAAGCAATACGACAGGATGAAATACGCGCATGCCATAGAACACTATGAGAAGGCATTGAAGTTTTTGAGTCCTACCCCCGTGGTACTCAAAAATCTGGCCAACTCCTATTACAATATTGGCGATATGCGCAACGCGGAAAGAGTATATTCAGCATTCTTTGAGGATACAACAGGAGTTGCCGAAAAAGACGAAAGAGCCATATTTGAATATGCACAGACACTTGCACAAAACGGCCACTATGAAAAATCAATAGTCTGGTTTGAAAAATATGTTGACCTTACCGGACATCGTGATGAGCGCGGGAAGGCTTTTTTGGAGGCTTACAGCCAGCGGATAAATGATTTCTATAAAGATTCAGTAAACTATTCTGTAAAGAAGGTTAACTTCAATTCTGCCCAGTCTGACTTTAGTCCGGTTTTTTACGGGGATGGTATCGTATTTTGCAGTTCCCGCAAACAGGAACATGGAATCAGACGAGTTCATTCGTGGAATAACTCGGCTTTTCTTGATCTGTACTATCTGGATACTGCCGGCATAAAGTACTGGTCGTATGAAACGGATATGTACGCAGAAGACTCTTCATCGAAGAAGTATTCTTATACACTGGCAAACAAGGAGCTGCATTCTGATGAGACGTATTCTACCAGCAATGACTCTTATACTGTCGGCTACTACGCTCACACATTTAAAGAAGATAAAAAAGCAGCCAACAATGCAGAGCCGACGCTTTTCAGCTCTAAAATCAATACAAAATTTCATGACGGACCTGCTACTTTCAATAAGGAACAGAATATGATCATCTTTACACGAAATAACTATAACAAGTTTTTCGCCAAAAGAGATGGTATGAATGTAACCCGCCTGAAGCTATATATTGCCTATAAGGATGAAGACAGCGGAGACTGGGGAAAAGTCACAGAGTTTCCGTTTAATAGTGACGAGTATTCTGTAGGACATCCATCTTTATCTGCAGATGGCAAAACCCTGTATTTCTCGTCTGATATGCCTGGCGGAAAAGGAGGATCCGATATTTACAAATCTGCCTTCAGAAACGGGAAATGGTCAAAGCCTGTTAATCTTGGAAGTACGGTAAATACGCCGGGCAATGAGCTGTTTCCTTATATTGATGAAAAGGACGTATTGTATTTTTCATCTAACGGGCACCCCGGACTGGGCGGACTTGACATATTTAAATATGAGAAAGATCAGGTTAGCCATCTTAACTATCCGATCAGTTCTAAAAAGGATGATTTCGGAATCGTATTGTGGGACAAGGGAAAGAAAGGTTTTCTAAGCTCCAACAGAGATTTTGGTGGTTTTGATGATGATATTTACATGTTTACTGCTGTCAAAACCATCATGCTGGAAGGTACTGTCCGCGATAAGATCACGATGAAAGAGCTGCCGGGCGCAAAGATCTCTCTTACGGATAATAATGGTAAGGAAGTAGCCTCTGTCAGGGCTGATAGTGCCGGGCAGTATCAGCTTGAACTTGATTTTGACGAATATTACCAGCTTTCAGCTTCTAGAAGAAGCTATTTTGATACAACTGAAGCTTTCAATACGGTCAATGTTACCGACAAGCAGATCAGACATGATCTTTATATGTGGAACAAAATTGATGTAGCTCTTGTAGGGCTTGTTACGGATCGTGAAACCGGTGAGCCAATCGACAGCGTCCATGTAATCATAAAAGACAAGAATACACATAAGGAGATTTTCTCATTGCATACTCTTTCAAATGGTATTTTCAGAGAAATGCTGGAGGAGCTGCGGGTTAAGGATTCTATTGGGTTCAATATTCATCTTGTAAAAACAAACTATCTGACAAGAAGCATACCTTTTAATACCATTGTATCTGATACTGTTGTCAATCTTCATAAGAGACTGGATCTTGTAATGGATAAAATAAAGGTGGGAACAGACATAGGAAAGATCTTCAATCTTAATCCTATTTATTTTGATCTTGGCAAATGGGATATACGTCCGGATGCAGCTTCTGAGCTGGATAAGATCGTAGAGGTAATGAATGAGAATAAGGGAATCATAATTGAACTAGGAGCGCATACGGATTGCCGGGGCAGCGCTGCTTCCAATTTTTCCTTATCTGATAAAAGAGCTAAAGCATCTGCTGAGTATATTATTTCGAAAGGGATTGATGAAGACAGAATTTATGGTAAAGGCTATGGAGAAAGTCGTCTGATTAATCATTGCGGGTGTGAAGGAACGAAAATAGTTAAGTGTTCCGAAGACGAGCATGCCTTGAACAGAAGAACTGAGTTTCTGGTCGTAAAGACCAGCGGGATGTAGTAAAAGCTGTATCTGCAGCATTGAAAAGCCTCAACGGACATCTGTTGAGGCTTTTTTATTGGAGAAAATCCGGGCTAGTATTCTGTTATCAAACAATATGAATATTAAAAGGATGTTTAAATTTTAACTTTGAAATAAAAATTTAATATTTATTTATAAAAACTAAGTTGTTTTTTAAGGCTTATAATTGAAGTTATGTGTTTTTTTAATAAAATTGCGTTGAAATACTAACCAACCAATCGTATAACTAACCATTTTATTAACATGAAAAAGCAACTATCAATTGTCCCTTTTATCGTATTGATCGGTATAGGGATACTTTCTCTTATCTTTGGCGGGGTGCCCTCGCTGAATAATGAAAGCTACTGGGAAACTTATGGAAGCCAGCTGAGTATCGGAGATACCGCATGGATGCTTACAGCAGCAGCGCTGGTTTTTATAATGACTCCGGGGCTTGCTTTCTTTTATGGTGGTATGGTTAACTCAAAAAATGTGATTTCGACCATGCTACAGAGTTTCATATCAATGGCCGTTGTTTCCATTTTGTGGATCGTTGTAGGGTTTAGTCTTGCTTTTGGAGAGAGCATCAATGGTCTGATCGGCAATCCCGGTACATTTTTTATGTTCAAGGGGGTCATGGATGGCGCTCCCTGGGTTAATGCAGCCACCATACCGCTGTTGCTGTTTGCGCTTTATCAGCTAAAGTTTGCAATCATCACTCCTGCCCTTATTACCGGAGCATTTGCTGAACGGATCCGGTTTACCTCCTATGTGCTGTTCATTTGTTTATTTGTAATTTTTATATATACTCCTCTTGCTCACTGGACATGGCATCCGGACGGAATTTTTGCTCAAATGGGTGTACTTGACTTTGCCGGAGGTACTGTCGTGCATATGTCAGCAGGTTGGGCAGCTCTTGCCTCTGCGATTTATCTTCGCAAACGCAGTAAAGCTGAACATAATCCTGCCAATATTCCCCTGGTTATGCTTGGTACCGGTCTTCTTTGGTTTGGCTGGTTTGGCTTCAACGCAGGGTCTGCACTGGGGGCCAATCAGCTTTCCGCTGTAGCGGCTATGACAACAACTGCTGCTTCTGCAGCGGCAGCGCTGGCCTGGATGTTTTTTGATGCGGTAAAAGGCAAAAAGCCCAATGCAATGGGTATGTGCATAGGTGCAGTAGTAGGATTGGTTGCAATCACTCCGGCCGCAGGGTTTGTTACAATTTCACATTCTATTGTCATTGGTATTGTCGCCAGCCTTGTCTCAAGTGTACTTGTAGATTACAGAACTTCAAAAACTCAGCTTGATGATACGCTTGATGTATTTCCTTGTCATGGTGTGGGTGGTATGGTAGGCATGATTCTTACAGGTGTTTTTGCAACCAATGCCGTAAATGGCGCAATTCCTGAAGGAGATAACGGATTGTTTTTCGGTGAGACTAAGCTTTTCCTTAGCCATACGATTGCTCTGGTTGTCTCTTCTGTGTTTGCTTTCGGAGGATCTATGATCCTGTTGTGGCTTACCAACCTTATCTCCCCTCTTCGTGTAGAAGAAATAGAAGAGAAAGCCGGACTTGACAATAGCCAGCATGGAGAAGGTTATTTGTCATGGGTCGGTGCAACATCGGTTACTGCTACTGTAGAAGGGCACCCTGCAAAAATTTAGTTTAATTGAATGATGGGTTTTGACAAAGAGGCTGTCTCAATACGGGACAGTCTCCTTTTCTTTTTCGAGCCATGCGTATATTCTTTGTACTTCGTTTACATTAAAACTATCTTTGCTTATTAAAATCCTGGTTAGAATAGTATGATTTCAGTTGATGCAGTAGCGGTTGAATTTAATGGTTCAACACTCTTTAGCAATGTTACATTCAATATTAATGAAAATGATCGCATTGCTCTTATGGGAAAAAATGGCGCAGGAAAATCTACCCTGCTCAAGATAATAGCAGGTGTAAACAAGCCAACCAGAGGTAAAATATCAGCACCTAAAGAAGCTGTAATTGCCTATCTCCCCCAACATTTGCTGACTGAAGATAAGTGCTCGGTTTTTGAAGAAGCATCAAAAGCTTTTTCTCAGCTTTTTGAGATGAAAAATAAAATCGACGAGCTGAACCATGCTCTGGAAACACGTACAGATTATGAGTCGGATGAGTATATGGATATTATTACGCAGGTTTCGGAGCTGAGTGAGAAGTATTATTCAATTGAAGATATAAATTTTGATGCGGAAGTAGAAAAAACATTGTTGGGGCTGGGATTCCTCCGTAGCGATTTTAAACGTCCGACCAGTGAGTTTAGCGGTGGCTGGCGTATGCGCATTGAGCTTGCTAAAATTCTTCTGCAAAAACCCGATCTTATCTTACTGGATGAGCCCACCAATCATATGGATATTGAATCCATACAATGGCTGGAGGATTTTCTGGTCAATCAGGCTAAAGCCGTCATTGTCATCTCTCACGACAAAACCTTTGTCGATAATCTGACCAACCGGACTATTGAAGTGACGATGGGCAGGATTTATGACTATAAGGTAAATTACACCCAGTATCTGCAACTCCGCAAAGAACGTCGTGAGCAGCAGCAAAAGGCCTATGATGAGCAACAGAAACAAATTGCCGATATCCAGGAGTTTATTGAGCGGTTTAAAGGTACTTATTCCAAAACACTTCAGGTACAGTCAAGGGTTAAAATGCTGGAAAAAATGGAACTTGTAGAAGTTGACGAGATAGATACCTCACATCTTAATCTAAGGTTTCCGCCTGCGCCCAGATCCGGAAATTACCCACTGATAGTAGAAGGCTTAAGTAAAAGCTATGGTAATCATGTTGTTTTTAATGATGCTTCCCTGACGATCGAACGAGGTGAAAAGGTTGCTTTTGTGGGAAGAAACGGTGAGGGAAAATCGACTATGATCAAGGCTATTATGGGCGAAATAGATTATGAAGGCAAACTGCAGCTCGGGCATAATGCACAAATCGGATATTTTGCTCAGAACCAGGCCTCATTACTGGATGGAGAATTGACTGTTTTTCAAACGATTGATACGGTCGCTGTAGGTGATATCCGGACAAAAATCAAGGATATTCTCGGTGCATTTATGTTTAGCGGCGATACAATTGAGAAAAAGGTAAAAGTATTGTCCGGCGGAGAAAGAACACGGCTTGCCATGATCAGGCTCCTTCTTCAGCCTGTCAATTTTCTGATTCTGGATGAACCGACTAACCATTTGGATATTAAAACAAAAGACATATTGAAAGAAGCTCTGAAGGCATTTGACGGTACACTGATTCTTGTCTCTCACGACAGAGATTTTCTGGATGGTCTGGCCGGTAAAGTATTTGAGTTTGGCAATAAACGGGTGAAAGAGCATTTTGAGGATATCAACGGATTTCTTCGCAATAAGAAGATGAGTAATCTGAAGGAAATTGAGCGAAAAGCCTGACAGGAGGAATTAATTCACCGGATGGACTGTTTTTTCATTTTTAATAGTTTATTACTAAAAGACTGATCGTCGGAAAAAATACTATGGCAACAATAATTGACCAGATCTCCGATTTTTTCAAATCCTGGAAACCTGAGCTAAACGATATAGATGTTGTACAGCTGCCTAAGGCAGGGAGTGACAGGCTTTATTTCAGGGTTACTGCTCCTCAGCGCTCTTATATTGTTACCTATAATCAGAACCTGCCCGAAAACAGAACGTTTATCGAGTTTTCCAGGCATTTTCTGGCAAATCAGGTGGCAGTTCCCGAATTATTCCACAGCAGTGCAGATGGTCACTTTTATATCCAGTCAGATCTTGGTAGACATTCCTTATTTGACATTGTGCAGCAGGAAGGGTTCACTGACAACACTTTTCAGCTATATCAGAAAACACTGCATCAACTGGCCCACTTGCAGATAAAAGGCGGAAAAGGCCTGAATTATGATTTTTGTATTGCGACCCGCTCCTTTGACCGGCAGGCGATATACTCTGATCTTTTATATTTCAAATATTATTTTCTCCGGGCGCTGCAACTTCCTTATGACAAAAATCTTCTCCTCAATGACTTTGAGACACTGAGCCTTTACCTCACTCAGGAGCGGAATAAATGCTTTATGCATCGCGATTGTCAGAGCAGAAATGTAATGGTGCATAATAATAATGTATACTTTATCGATTATCAGGGCGGAATGCAGGGAGCGTTGCAATATGACGTGGCTTCCATGTTGTGGCAGGCTAAAGCTGCACTCCCGTATGAGTGGAGGGACGAACTGGTTACTTATTATTTTGAGAAAGCAAATGAGTTGCTGAACAACCAGTTGATATACAAGGATTTTATAGAAAACTATCACGGTTTTGTTCTGATCCGTATGTTGCAGACACTGGGAGCTTATGGATTCAGGGGATTGTTTGAGCGCAAGCCTCATTTTATCAGCAGTATACCGTATGCATTGAAAAACCTGCAATGGTTTCTTGAAAATAAAACACTTCCGATCCGCCTGCCGGAACTGCAAAAGGTATTGCAGGCAATGGTTGAGGAGCCGGTAATCCGGCGTTTCGAGAATATAAAAGCCACGAAAGAAAGTAAGCTGGTTGTTAAAATATGCAGTTTTTCCTATAAAAGTGGTATTCCCGAAGATCCTTCAGGCAATGGCGGTGGTTTTGTTTTTGACTGCCGGGGTATCCTTAACCCGGGCAGGTATGAGGAATATAAAAAACTGACTGGTCGTGACAAGCCGGTTATTGATTTCCTGATGTACAGGACCGAAATGCCTTCTTTTCTTCAGCATGTCTATGGTCTGATTGATATAAGTGTCAGTGACTACCTGAAGCGGAACTTTGAAAGTCTTACCGTGGGCTTTGGATGTACGGGCGGACAGCATCGAAGTGTTTTTGCCGCAGATCAGCTGGCAGATCATCTCAGAACGAAATTTGGCTGCCAGGTTGAATTGAGTCATCGGGTGCAGGATGCTAAAAACTGGATTAACTGATCATTACCCTGTCCGGTAAATGTTGGTATAAATATAGTAATTTATGAAAGCAATGATATTTGCTGCCGGAATCGGGAGTCGGCTGAAACCTTTTACGGATAAACATCCCAAAGCGCTTGCTCCGGTCAATGGAAAGCCTCTCATCCAGCGCACGATCGAGTATCTAAAGCAATACGGGTTTTCAGAGCTTGTGATTAATGTGCATCATTTCGCCAGTCAGATCACAGAGTTTCTGGATCAGCATCAGAATTTTGGCTGTGTGATTCAGTTTTCGGATGAAAGTGAAGAGCTTCTGGAAACAGGTGGAGGTCTGAAAAAAGCCGCTCCTTTGTTAAAAAGTGATACGCCGATATTGGTTATTAATGCGGACATTCTGACCAATCTGAATCTGGACAATCTGATCCGGTACCATGAATCTGCTCAAAGCCTGGTTACTCTGGCTGTAACCAACCGGAGCTCATCGAGAAATTTTCTTTTCGATGATGACAATCTTCTTTGTGGCTGGACAAACAACCAAACCGGCGAGCTGATCCTGAAAAAAGAAACAGAATCCCCGGTTCCCAAAGCATTTAGCGGTATTCATGTGATCAATCCGGATTTATTTCAGCTAATGAGACAGACAGGAAAATTTTCCATAGTTGATACCTATCTTGATTTGTGCAGCACACACAGGATAAGCGGGTTTGATCATTCTGAGGATTTGTTTATCGATGTCGGTAAGCCGGAAGCGCTGGCCCGGGCCTCTGCTTTATTTGCCTGATCAGTCATGCGTAGTACGCTGAATTCCGGTATCTGAATCATTTTTTGACCATGTCATTTCCAAAGTAAGTTTATTTCAAAATGCAAATTATAAACAGTTATCTGAGTCAGTTCAATATTCAGTCACCCAACCCTATGCAGGAAGCAATGCTGGCTGCATTTGAACAATATAATGACCTCCTGCTGATATCTCCTACCGGTTCGGGTAAAACACTGGGCTATCTGCTTCCGCTGGCAAAACATCTGCAAACTGACACCGATCAGGTACAGGGGCTGATTATATGCCCCTCAAGAGAGTTGGCGCTTCAGATAGAGAAAGTGTTCAAAACAATGGCAACCGGTTTCAAGATCTGCTGCTTTTATGGCGGACATCCTATACGATCAGAAAAAGATACTCTTACCCATCCCCCGGCGGTAATTGTTGGTACACCAGGACGTATTGCCGATCATCTGCGGCAGCAGACTTTTTCAGCAGAGTTTGTCAAAACACTGGTACTGGATGAGTTTGATAAATCGCTTGAGCTGGGTTTTGAAGAAGAAATGCAGTTTATTGTTTCACAATTGAGCAATGTACAGAAACGACTTTTTGTTTCTGCAACAAATCTGACGCGATTGCCGGATTTTGTCGGGGTAGATAAGGTGTATGAAGTAAAATTTTCTGAAGAAACAAACAGCAAGTTAAAGGTCAGTATTGTACGTGCAGACGGGCAGGATAAGCTTGACATCCTGTTCAGATTGCTTTGTCAGATCGGGGACGCTCCTACCCTGGTATTTTGCAATCATCGTATGGCTGTAGACCGGATCAGTCAGTTGCTGGGGAATAAGCAGATTCATCATGATGTATATCATGGCGGACTTAAACAGGAAGAGCGGGAACAGGCATTGGCAAAGTTCAGAAACGACTCATATCGCATCCTGCTGGCCACAGATCTTGCAGGACGCGGACTGGATATTCCGGCAATCAAACATGTAGTTCACTATCAGCTGGCGGAAACAGCGGCAGCCTATGTTCATCGCAACGGACGGACGGCACGAATGCATGCCGAAGGGGCTGCCTATATAGTTCTTGCGGAAGATGAAAAACTGCCCGGATATATAAATGAGACTCCGGATACTTTCAGGCTACCTGATGAGATTGAAATGCCGGCAGCTCCGGAATGGAAAACGTTGCGTTTTGCAGCGGGTAAAAAAGAAAAAATCAGTAAGGGTGATATAGCGGGCTTTCTTATGCAGAAAGGTCTTTTAGCCAAGGAAGAGATTGGGCTGATTGAAGTATACGACTTGGTTGCCTATGCAGCGGTAAAAGCAGCAAAAGCTCCGGATGTTGTTGAAAAAGTGCGTAATGAGAAAATAAAGAAAAAAAAGATTCCGGTCTCACTTTCCTGGTAATAAAAAAAGCTGGTCACCAATGGCCAGCTTTTTTTTATTTGAAGAAGAGAGTCTTTACAGTACATTCATAAGTTTTACGAAAACGGTTTCTCCATCGGTAATTCTCACAACGTAACTGCCCATAGCCAGTCCTGTCATGTCTAGCCGTGTCTGGTTTCCGTTCAGTTGAAGTGTTTTTATCAATACTCCGGTATTAGAGTATATCGTGCATGTATAATTCCCTTTGGGGAGATTTTGCACATAAGCCATTCCATTGACCGGATTCGGATAGATTACAATATCTGCCGCCATATTTCTGTTGTCAACACTGAGCTTGATGCAGGCAGGATCTTCAGGGTTGAGTTCGCAATCTTGGCTGGTATCCACAAACTTGGATAGTAAACGTATATACCGCATCTGATAGCCGTTACTGTTTTCAGTTACTTCCCATGAGTTCAGGGGCCAGCTGGTGTTAAAATCCTTGTATGATTTCAAGGCAGGCTGCCCCTTGGGAGGAGAAATAGACTCAGAAGTACAGCTAGAGCCCCAACCCGGGCAGTCGCCATCCCAGTTGTATCCAGGATTGGGTCCGCCGGTCAGAAATCCGGGAGCCGGGCCATATGTGGAAACTCCTACTCTGTCCCACTCAGGACTTCCATCAGAGAACCAGGTGTGATAAAACTCATTTACACAGTTTTTTGCACCATAGGCATACATATTGGAAAGGTATACCAGATTCAGCGGATTTACTCCGTGCAGGTAATTGATATAGCCCAAAGCCGCATCATAGGCGTCTGTTTCTTTTGGTTCATTTATATCATATGAAATAACATTGTAAAACATACTTCCCTTACCTGCTTTATTGCCGTTGCTTCCCCATGTATAGCTGTCAACAAATGACCGATAAGGATCTGTTTTGCGTGTATAGTCGGTAAAGTTATGATCCTTATCCATAGCGGTTTTATACCTGTTCCGAATCGCGTTTACGACTGAAGTAGTAGCGTCTGGTATTTGCAGGTAATATAGAATCATATCCTGAATATCAGATTCATAGGTATAGGCATACGTCCATAGAAAAAGATGTGATAATTGATAGTTTGCATCAAAATAACTTCTGTATGAAGATTTTCCGGTTGCTTCAAACAAAAAGCAAGATGCTTTGAGTTTTGCCATGTCGAGCCTGTATCCGGTGATTTCCTGCTGACCGGCACCAATACCTTTCGTTCCATGACTCTCACTGTTGTTGTAAAATGTTACATCCGGATTGGCCACAGCCCAGTCCCAGGCCTTTTCTGCGGCTTCAACCAGCTCCTGAGCATAGGCATTCATACCGATCTCTTTGTATACTCTTGATGCTATCGCAAAGGCGGCAGCTGCATTTAGAGATGCCGATGTGCTGGCTGTACCATAGTAACTTGGATCTGTAGCCTGAGAGGGTGGGCTTGCTTCATCAAGAGATACAATGCTCAGCACTGAGCCATTGCTTTCCTGCATACGAAGTAAGAAATCAATACCCCATTTTGCTTCGTCAAGCAGATCAGGTATACCATTACCAGATTCCGGAATATTGTAATTATCTGTCCAGGCATCCGGCTTCTCGATATAAGCCATCATCATCTGTATAATGTAGTCAGCCGTCCAGTTGCTGTACTTGTTATAATCTCCTGCGTCGTACCAGCCACCATGAAGATCTCTGTTGGTAGAGGCATTATTTCTGTCATTGTACACTCTGGCTTGCTTATCCTGCATATGGCTTGCTCCGTCTGCCCAGCCTTCTTCAGCATATGGCTTTTCTTTGGCAAATCCCGCACGCTGATAGAAGAAAGTTCGCATAGCATGTTTCAGTACATCATTATATATTCCGTTGCTGATAACAAATTCAAAAGAACGGACATTCTTCTGCTCATCAAGTACGTAATATGTACCGGGAGTTGTCACCGTCGAAAAATCGAACCACCAGGCGTGATCTCCGGATACATTATCTATTGCGCCTGAAGACCATATTGCAGGAGCAGCAGTGAACACTTTCTCTCCTTCCTGATTGACAAGAGAATATGTATTGCCTGGAGTGAAATTTTCATTGGCATCGAAACCCTCGGCAGGATTGCGAATAACGGCAATTTTCTTTGCCCCTGTCGGATAACCAAACTGATCAATAACAATATACTTACTGAGTGTCTGTCCATATATGGCAGAGGCTCCCAGTAAATATATCAAAGTGATTAGTGATTTTAGTAACGATTTCTTCATGTATAGTAAGGAGTTGATTCTACTACATAAAGGTAAGTATGAAATTGAACTTTGTGAAGATTTTCTTTAACTTATTCTTTTATTTTTTGATAAAAGTTTTGGAAACCTCTCCTTTTGAGCTGATAATCTTTACTATATAGGTGCCAGGCGCCAGTTTGGCAATATCCAGACTGGTCTGTTCATTGACCATATATGCTCTCCGGGACATCACAAAACTGCCGGAAGCAGTATATACTGAAAGATCAACACTAACCGGACCGTGTAATATATGACCACCTAAAAAACCTTTTTCAACAGAAATTGTCAGCTGATCCTTTGATGGATTGGGAAAAATATGAAACATGTCCTCTGCTGCGATGCTTGCAGCAGGCAGAGACAAAACAGGATCGCTGATTGTGTCTATTACTATAAATTGCTGCATCATACCGCCATCCTCATGATTGAGATAATGGCAATGCATCATGTATGTATACTCCGGATCAGAAAATTCCTCAAATGTTGCAATTACATCCACTGTCTCGTTGGCATAAACCATTACTACATCTTTCCAACCACGCTCATTGAGCGGCGGAGCAGCATTGTTTCTTCTCAATACATTGAACTGTACATTGTGTATATGCATCGGATGGGCAACCGGCGTATTGTTCTGAAAGCGCCAGATTTCAGTGGATCCTACAATCACAGTATCATTGATTACACTCATATCGTAGTGGCCGCCATTGATTGTAAAATGTCCGGTTGGAGTGGGCGGATTCAGTAATCTTTTTATTCTGGTTCGACTGACCTGCGATGCAGGAATGGATTCGATTGTTGTAAGGGCAGAAGGAATGCTGAGTACAGGATTGGCTGTCGGGTTTATGACCCGTATTCTCATGAAGTTAAAATTGGCGGCGTCGAGCGGTCCTGTACCGCATCCTGTACCACCAAAACAGGATCCACCAACCACGCGGGGAGCAAATTCTGTTGAAAAGCTTCTCAGGTATAGGTCTGTTCCGACCGGTTCGTTAGTCAGGTCAATCAACAATTCTACCCTTTCACCAGGAGCAACCACAACTCTTGTTCTTTGTACAGGCGCGGCGAGCAAGCCACCATCGCTTGCTATTTGTGCAAAACTTTTATTGTTAAGAAACCCGATATTATATACCCTGTTTACCGATGCGTTCAGCACTCTGAAACGGATAATCTGCCGCCCGCATTCCACATAGGGACTTAGAGTGCCGTTTACCATCATGGTATCTCCCAGAAAATTATACTCCAGAACCCCCTGCTGATTGAAGTATTTATCCTGAATGATTAACGGAATATCATCAACTCCATACGTCCTCGGCAGATTCAGAGCCGATTCAGCCTCGTCTCTTACAATAATCATCCCTGCCATGCCTTTGTATACCTGAGTAGCTGTAGCACCATGCATATGTGAGTGATACCATTTAGTGGATGCCAGTCCCTTTACCTGAAATTCAGGAGTCCAGGTTTCTCCGGGCAGGATCATGGACATAGGTCCGCCATCCTCTTTGGCCGGGAGATGGAATCCATGCCAGTGCACGGTAGCCGTATCAGATGGAGTGGTATTCTGAATTGTAAACCGGACCGTATCATGCAGATTAAAAATAAGCGTCGGGCCCAGATAATTCATGGTATTGTATCCATAGGTTTCGGATACTGCATTTCCTATAAAACGTTTGGTCGCTTTCCTGATTTTCAGGTCAAAATCAGGTCCTTCGATTGTATAGGGAATTTCCAGTTTATTGGGAAATGTTTGTGTTTTTGCTGCCTGGCTGAAAGAAATTACTAAAATAAGAAGTAAAAAAACTCTCATAATTAAAGGATTAAGATTGATTATAAGTAAACACCCCCGAAAAAAAAATGTTAACTACAGGAATCAGGTTTTTCGGATATCAAAGCCCGGATAAGATAAATCTGAATACTATCCTTATTAAGGGACTCTGGCAAAACAACTGAATTGCGGGAGACATATATTCCGGATCAGTTTTTTACAATCTGCAGCACGATTCCATATTTATTTCCTGAATTAATTGAAGGCAACTGGGCAGAAATACCAAATTGTATGACATCGTTAAGTGAATACTGAAGGCCCAGATTACAGTAGCTGAAATCGTTATTGCCGGAAACATATTCACCGGCAAATCCCAGCATATCTCTAATCAGTACCCTCTGGTAGGCCAGCATATAGCCAAGGTTATTTCCCGGACCCGCATAGGTAGGATCAAGATAATAAAGACCTATATTGATAATATTTTTTGAGTAGCGGTCAGAAAGGCGGTTGTTGAAATACGTAAAACTGGCAAAACGGGTATCTCTAAACGGTTTTGTGATAAAATAGCCGGCTTTCGTACCAATACCTATTCGGTATATTTCACTAAAAACAAATCCCTTTTGTACATTTATCAGCAAGAAAGGATTGGTGTGCTGACTGCCTTCAAAGAGCAAACCTGTTTGTTCCGGTCTCATTCCCAATGTCAAATCATCAAGCTCCAGACCAAGCTCAAATTCTCTGCCAAGGCCAAAGGTTGAGAGAGTTGACAATATGATCAGACGATTGGAAATAAGAATCTGTTCCTGAAAATAGCTTTTGCCTTTATCTACAATGTATGATGTCGGAACAGCAACAATATTTTTCTGAGCATTACCATGGCTGATAAGCAATACAATAAAAGATGATGTTAGAAAAATCCCGGGAAAGAAAAAAAAGCGGGAACCACAGCCGGTTCCCTTTACATGTCCGTAATTTGGCTCCATATTGTTTACATAACAGTCATATTATTAAACAGTTTATGGTTTTTATTATGCATTATTTTATAACCCGCTATTCTGAACAGGAAGGATATCTTTTTTACGAGCGGCAAAATCTGTGAAATACGGACAATTGCCGGCATTCCGCAATATGATTTTATTACGTTTGAGAAAGAATATCGCATATTCGGTGATATAATCCTGTATAGCGAGATCCTTGCCGGTGTCCGGCAGATAAGGACAGTGAAACTCCCAGATACCCGGCTCTATCACATTGTATTCAAGACTATATTCCCTTCCTTTGTGCATCACATAAAATTTCTGCTGACGCCCGTCGTGCACCACATCCATAACCCCTCCTTTTCTGCAAGCCTATGTATAAATAACCATATAAGCAGCCGGATATGTTTGCGGCTTATTTACAGCATCCGCGAATCATGGTTTATTTATTAGAAAGAATGAATATATTTAGGACTTTAATTTATTATCAGACAGATCAGAGAATTTGTTAAATGATGAAATGCGTTGTTTTTGACAGACCAGGCAATGTGGAGAATCTCCGCATTTGCTCACTGCCAGTTCCCCGGCCCGCAGCCGGCGAAGTGCTCATCAGAACATATTGTTTCGGAATCAATCCCATAGATATAAAAACACGTTCCGGCAAAGGATTGTATGGGCAGCTTTCCGGACACAGTTTCATAATTCCCGGCTGGGATATATGCGGAGAGGTGATTGAAACAGGACCCGAATGTCAGAAGCTGAAAAAAGGTGATATCGTTTTTGGCATGATCAATTTTCCGGGATACGGACAGGCTTATGCTGAATATGTGGCGGCTCCGGAAGCACATCTCAGCATCAAACCGGAAAATATCTCGGCAGAAGAGGCTTGTGGAGCCAGTCTTGCCGCTCTTACCGCGTGGCAGGCTCTGGTGCGGCAGGCGGCTGTTAAATCAGGTCAGACCGTGCTGATTCATGCAGCGGCAGGCGGGGTCGGACATTTTGCTGTGCAGATAGCCCGCTATTCCGGTGCCAGCGTATACGGCACTTCTTCGGAAAAGAATCTGAATTTTATAGCATCCCTCGGGGTAAATCATCCTGTGGATTACAAAAAACAGCCGATAGAAAATCTGCCGGAAGCAATGGACATCATCATTGATCCGCTGGGCGGAACGACTACTTCAAAATCAGTCAGACTGCTGAATAAGGGTGGTATACTGGTGTCTCTTGTGGCTGGAGTAACAGATGAAATCGGGAAACTGGCTGATGAGCTTGCTGTCCGGGCAATAAATTATCGGGTATCATCGTCAGGAAACGATATGGATCAGCTGGCGTCTTTACTAAGGGGAAAGTCGCTCAAAACACATATTTCCGGAATTTATTCGTTAAATGAAGTACAAGACGCACACAGGCAGATCGAGTCGGGTCGAACCGTAGGCAAAATAGTCGTTAAAATTGTATAATACTCGGGTTTTATTATCTTCTGAAAAGAAGCTTTCATGCAGTTTTTCGGTGAAGAGCTGCCTGTAAAAAAGAGTAATTGCAGGTTTGAATCAGGTTGTTTTACCTTAAATAAATCAGAGCACATTGCTGTTTTGATGGCTGAAATATCTAAATTTAGTCAGCAATCGTTAAGAATACTGTAAATAGTTTATATTGAAAGAGTTATTTTCTTTAGTTTTTATTCTGCTGCAGTTTATTGTATGTGCACAGGATATTGTGTATCATGATGACTTTTCCGATAACCGCAATGCCTGGTTATTACCCAATGACACCTACAATCAGACGTCCATCAGTAATGGAGAATACAGGATTCAGCATCAGGGGCCTCTGAATAATTATATAACCCAGTATATTAACCAGCTGGATCATCATTCGGATTTTTCACTATCTGTAGAATTTAATTCCAAAAAGCCCGGCAGCAAATACGGGCTGATATGGGGCAGTATTGACGAAGCCAATGCCAACTACTTTTATATTCAGAATATTCAATACAGCATATCGCGCGTGCGCAAGGGCAAAGCTTCTGAAATCAAGTCCCCTTCTGCTTCCATAAGAATCAAGCTTGACAAAAACGTATTGCAGATTGATAAGAAAGGAACAGAAATCCATTATCTGATCAACGGACATCCGGTTTATAAGGAGAGCATTGAACATTTGCAGGGTAAGTCTTTTGGTTTTTGTGCGTCCGGAAACAGTACGGTTAGTATAAGGGACTTTAGTATCAAAGGCAAAAAGCTGCCTATACGTCTTGCCCGGGACCTGTATTATCCGGAAAAGGCTGTAAATCTGGGAGCGGCTGTCAATACGGACTCGGATGAGCTGACCCCTGTTGTTACTCCGGACGGAAAAGGACTTTTTTTTACCCGCAGAATGCATCCCCAGAATACCGGTGGTGCGGGAGATCTGCAGGATGTATATTATTCTGAGCTTAAAAACGGTCAGTGGCAAAAAGCCCGGAATATCGGAAGCCCGGTCAATACGGATGATCCGAATGCCGTATGCTCGGTTACTCCGGATGGCAATACATTGCTATTGATGAATACCTATGGCAAAGACGGTACTCAAAGAGCCATGGGTATATCCGTAAGCCACAAAAACGGCGATGACTGGAGTGCGCCGGTTGATGTCAGGATTCGCAGTTTTTATAATAAAAGCTCATTCAACGAATACTTTCTCAGCAATGATGGCAATGTAATACTCATGGCCGTAGAACGCGACGATTCATATGGATCCAGAGATATTTATGTTTCCTTTCTGATGAATGATCAAACCTGGTCAGTGCCAAAAAACATCGGTAAAGCAGTAAATACTCCGGGCATAGAGCTTTCGCCGTTTCTGGCATCAGATGGCAGGACGCTGTATTTCAGCTCGACCGGTCATCCTGGCTATGGTAAAAATGATATTTTTGTAACGAGACGGCTGGATGATACCTGGGAAAACTGGTCGGAGCCTTATAATATCGGGATGCCGGTTAATTCACCTGGGTATGATGCCTATTATTCGGTTCCGGCCTCCGGTGATTATGCCTATTTTGTTTCCAGTGACCAGTCCATAGGCCGGCAGGATATATTTCGCATCAGGCAGCCGGAACCCAATAAGCCCAATCCGGTGGTGCTTGTACACGGCAAAGTGCTCAATAGCAAAACACTGGAGCCTGTTCAGACCGATATTCAGTATAGTCAGATAAACGGAGAGAAACAGGCCGGAACGGCTCGTTCCGGCAAGAATGACGGATATTACAAGATTGTTCTTCCATACGGACACGAGTTTAGTTTTTTTGCTTTAAAACACGGGTTTTACAGTGTCAGCGGCTTTCTTGATCTCAGCAGTCTCGAACAGAGAGAATATCAGGAAATAGAGCGGGATCTTCTCCTCACTCCTATTGAGATCGGTACACCTGTTCAAATGTACAATGTTTTTTTCTACCGGGGCAATGCTGAGCTGAAGCCTGAGTCTTATCCGGAACTGAATCGTCTGGCAACCCTGCTCAGAGAAAATCCTGCCATTGAAATAGAGCTGGGAGGGCATACTGATCATCCGGAGTGGAGTGAAAAAAATCTGCAGTTGAGTGAAGACCGCTGGCAGTCAGTAAAAAAATATCTGGTGTCGAAGGGGATTGCTGACGAAAGAATTTCCGGCAAGGGATATGCAGGAGACCGTCCGTTATTTCCCAATGATTCGGAAGAAAACCGGCGAAAAAACCGGAGAGTTGAGTTCACCATTATAAAAATGTAATACATTTGCGATGACTGGCAACCCGGTTAATTCGTACACAAACACACTTTCTCAAAACACAATATGAATAAGGCTTTTATATTTGACATGAATGGAACCCTGATTGATGATATGTCTTTCCATCTGGATGTATGGTTTGACTTTCTCAATAAAGATCTGGGCGCCAACCTTCCGTATGAAGTGGTAAAAAGCCATTTGTATGGCAAAAACGAAGAAGTTATTGAGCGAATTTTTGGAAAAGGTCGCTATACACTGGCAGAAATGGCAGAATTCTCAATTGAAAAAGAAAGACGCTACCAGGAAGTATACAGGCCGCATCTGAAACTAATAGCCGGACTTGAAAATCTGTTGAATGAAGCACACCAGAAATCAGTCCCCATGGCTATAGGTACGGCTGGTATACCCTTTAATGTACATTTTGTCGTGGACAATCTCAACCTGTCACAATATTTTAAGGCCGTAGTGACAGCAGATGATGTGACACACAGCAAACCTCATCCGGAAACTTTTCTTCTGGCAGCCAAAGCATTAAATTATGCACCGGAGAATTGTATTGTATTTGAGGATTCGCCTAAAGGGGTTGAAACTGCATTGAATGCAGGTATGCAATGTGTGGTAATAAAAACAGTACATAATGAAGAAGAGTTTTCTGATTACTCCAACATTATCAAATTTGTAGACGACTATACTCAGTTGTCATGGAACGATTTAAAGTAAAACCCCTCATATTCCGGCAAGCGTTGACTCCAATATATTGATGACAGACGCTTATCTGATTTCCGCTATGAAATTACGAAGGATTTTGATTGTCCTTATACTGTTTCTCATGCAGCGCCTGCCTGCATGGGCCGGAACTCAGCCGGAATTATTTTATTTTGCCGATCCGGATGAGAAGTATTCGAGAGAGCAGATAGTCCGGCAATTCAGCATGACGCCGGAAGAGTTTCACAAGACGGATAAAGGGGTCAACCTGGGGCTTATGAAAGGACGCCTGTGGATTCTTCTTGAAAAGAAGGGTTTTGAAGATAAGAGTGTTATTGTATTTGAAAACGCGTTTATCGATCATATAGTCGTCCACCCTCTGCAAAACGGCCGCTTTCTCCCTTTTGCGTATACAGGTGATCGCTATCCATATTCCCGGCGAAGTTTTGACTATATCTTTGCCAATCTGGAGATTCCGGACAGTACCGAACTTGTGTGTATCGAAGTAGTCACCAAAGGCTCGATGAAAGTACCGATTCACCTGTATTCCTTTCAGGAGTTTATACAGCTTATTCAGAATAATACAGCTTTCCATTTTCTATATTTCGGCATTATGCTGATCACCTGCCTTTTGTCTGCTGGTATTTATACGTGGCTGCGAAATCCCCTTTTTATTCTTTATGCACTCTCGATTCTGGGTACAGTCTGCGTGTCCTTTTTACATTATGGTTACCTTTTTAAATATGTATGGCCGGATCTGCCCGAATTAAACCAATGGGCGTCACTGACGCTCCTATGCGCGTTATTCAATCTGTTTTTTATTGAAAGCCTTCTGAATATCAAACAGCACAGCAAAGGGTTACATTGGCTTTTCCGCTCCTATTACGTCATATATGGAGTTATTGTCATCGGCTGGTCACTTACCAATCATCCTTCGCTGGAAATTCCATTTTTGGGAATTGTCACCTTGTTTCCATTTTTTCCGCTCCTCGCGGGGATTCTGCTTTACAAAAAAAACGACCGAAAAACCAGTTCCTACTTTTTCGCGGGTGTCTTCGCTTTTTTCCTTTCTGTAGTTGTCTATATGGGGGTGCTCAATGGCTTTGTAGAAGTAAATGTGTTTACTGACAACGTATTCCAGATCGGTTCAATTTTCGAGATTTTCTTTTTCAATCTCGCTTTGATAGACAGGGTTAAAAAGCTAAAGAGAAAGCAGGAAGAGATTCTTGTATTGCAAAAGAAAAGGCTGGAAAAAAAGGTTCTTCAGCGAACACTGGAACTTACCAGAAAAAATGATCTGATTGAGGAGAAAAACAAGCTGCTCGAAAATCAGCATGAACGGTTGGAAAAGAAAGTAAAAAAAAGGACGAATGAGCTATTGAGAACGAATAAAGAGCTAAATGACCGGAATTTCCGGCTGGAGCAGTTTGCCAATGTCACTGCTCATAATCTGAGAGGTCCTGTAGCTACCCTGCTCGGACTATGCAGTATTTTCAATAAAGAAGATTACAATGATCCGCTCAACGTCACCATTATCCAGAATATCCAGGAATCAGCAGTAAAAGTTGACTCCATTCTTAAAGATCTGAGCACCCTGCTGGATCATCATCAGAATGCAAATTCGCTTTATGAAGAAGTGTATTTTGAGGCGATTTTCATTAACGTCCTGTCAATACTGAAGCATGAATTTGAAAAATCGGGCGGAACTATTACAACCGATTTTCATCATGCTCCCTCAGGTTATGTGGTTCAGGTGTATATCAAGAATATTTTTTTTAATCTCATCAGCAACGGACTTAAGTATCATAGAGAACGTATACCCCCCACCATCGAGATTCGTTCGTACAGATCCGAAGAGTTTATTTGTCTCGAATTCAGGGATCACGGTATAGGTATAGACCTGCTCCAGTATAAAGAAAAAATCTTTCAGCCATATCAGCGTTTCCATATTAATCTGCCCGGAAAAGGCCTGGGCCTGTATACCTGCAAAACCCAGATTGAAAATATGGGGGGAAAGATTAACGTTCTTAGTGAGGTTAACAAAGGTACCTGCTTCACGGTTTTCTTGCCGGATATACATCCGGACAGCAATATTTCCGATGAGCAGTATTCGGCTGATGATTTATCGTTTAAGCTATCGTCATGAATCGTTCAGATACTAATGGTATACTGTTTTTCCGGCTGAGTATGCAGGATAGCTTAGAGTCAATGTACATGCTGATTTTACCTGTGCTCCTGATAAATCTGATGGTGCTGAATGCTTCCGGTCAGCGAAAGCTTGAACATATTAACAGGATTCTGAATGGTAATTTTGAGAACGGGCATCAGGGTTTTTTCAGTGATCTTAATTATTCTGAAGATAATCCTCTTCCTGGGTATTTTACGCTTACCCGAAAACTACAGATAGCTGATTGTAACTATCAGATACCTGGGGATCATACCAATGGTAAAGGCTTTTACCTGCTTAGCAGACAAGCGGAAAATAAAAAAATATGGCGGTCCTATGTCGAGGTTTCTCCTCATTCGCGTTACCGTTTCACATTACACTTCTGCCATCTGCCGGTTTATACAAATGATTCCGATACTCATGAAGGTTTTTCTGCAGTCCGTATTTTGATTAATAAAAAAGAAGTGAGCAGTGTATTTTATGATCCGCAAAATCATCTTGCGTGGTTCGAAAACAGTGTAGAATGGCCGTCGGGTACATTGGGTGGTCTGGTCGAAATAGCTGTATCAGGCGATACCCGCCACTATCTGGCGATTGATGATATCACTTTTGTTCTGATCGAAAACCATAAAGCTGAATCAGGGGAAACGAAAACTCTTGCAGGAGAGAAAGAAGAAAAATTTGATCTTCCTTTTATTCGTTTTGAAATGGGAAGCGATTGTCTGAGTCCCGGGTCTTTTGAGGCTCTTGACTCGCTGGCAGCCTGGCTCCTTCAGTATTCATCCAGGCGTATACGGCTTGAAGGACATACGGATGCACTGGGCAATCCGGATAATTTGCAAAAACTATCAATTCTTCGTGTAAAACAGGTCAAAAATTATCTTGTATACAGAGGAATCAAACCTGAAAGAATTTTTATATACGGATTTGGCGGATCCAGGCCGATTGCAGATAATAATGATGAAGAGTTGCGCCATATGAACAGGCGTGTGGAACTTATTCTTTTCTGATATTACAGCAATTCTTTTTCAATATCACTCAGCTGCACCATGAGAGCTTTGTTGGAAAGATAAATTTCATAGCTGCAGAGAGCCAGTGAAACAAGGATGGTAATAAGACTTGCTCCGAAAAACAGCTGGGCCCATATAATTTGTGAAGCGTATAGCAGAAACATTGACAAAGCAGAACTAAACATCCCTCCTATTCCGAATTGCTGCATATTTCTTATCAGAAAAATTCTTTTTTTCAAAATGATGATCTGCCGGAGTATCAATGAGCTTTTTTCATCTTTATAAGTGGAATGCAGCAGCCGGATTCGATTGCTGATAGCTATATAGCGATTGGTGTATGCAAGCAGTAAAAGCGAAATTGTCGGAAACAGCAGTGCCGGAGTTGTCAGATGAAGTTTTTCCATGGCCTATTCAGACAGTATAAGACCGGTAGCACTGGCAGATAACAGGGCTTGTACCACAGGTATATCTCCTTCAAGCCATACAAGATCAGACAGCTGATCTGGCCTGAGCCAGCGATATTGCTTATGCTCTGTAAGAACGGGTTCGCCGGAAACAAGTCTGCATACAAAAGGATACAGACGTACCTGGTAATCATTGCCATAGTCAAAGACAGTTGGTGTCAGCGATTTCTGCACTTTAATGGGTACCCGCAGCTCTTCCATTATTTCCCGCACAATACAGGCCCGGGGACTTTCATGCTTTTCTACTTTTCCGCCCGGAAATTCCCATTTCAACGGATGGCGCATTTTTTCACTGCGCTGTGCACAAAAAATCCTGTCCTCTCTGACGATTACTGCGCATGCTGCTTCTATCATAGTATCTGTCTGTTCTTTCTGCGAATCTAGTACAATCTGTCAAAAAAACAACTATTGATAGAAGCTGACTACTTCAGCAACTACCGGCAAATCTCCCTGCACCCAGTCCAGTACATATAATTCATCGGATCGGAGCCAGCGTACGGCTTTATGCTCAAGAAGAGACATATTGCCGGAAATGATATAACATACGAATGGGTGAATACAGACGGAGTTGCCATTTCCATAGTCATGGAAAGTTTTTGTAAGCAGCTTATGAACCGAAATGTCCAGATTCAGCTCTTCTTTTACCTCTCTTACAATACACATATCCAGGCGCTCGTTTTTTTCCACTTTCCCGCCCGGAAACTCCCATTTCAACGGATGGCGCATCAGCTCACTTCTTTGCGCACAAAGAATCTTGTTTTCTTTCATTATAACCGCACATGCAACCTGAAGCATAAGCACTATGGTTTGGTGATACAAGTCTATACGTAATCTGTCCTGTCTATGGTTGATAACAGGATGCCGGATTACAACAGAACCTGCCGGAATTCCCCTTAATTCTGCATTTATATCTGTTAAATAAGTACCTTTGCCATTATGTTTGATATCGGAAAAATAAACAGGCTTAAAGTTTTGAGAACAAGCCCTCATGGCCTGTATCTTGGTCACGAGGATGACAGGTCTGCCGTGCTTCTTCCCAATAAGTATGTACCAGAAAATCTAAGCCCGGGTGAGGAAATTGATGTTTTTATATATAAAGATTCGGAGGATTTGCCAATTGCGACCACCCTCACTCCCAGACTGCAGGTCAACGAGTTTGCGTGCCTGAAAGTTGTGGATGTAAATAAGTATGGCGTTTTTCTCGACTGGGGCCTTGAAAAGGATCTGATGGTGCCGTTTAGTGAGCAGAACAGAAAAATGACTAAAGGCAGCTATTATCTTGTATACCTGTTTCTGGATGAAGAAAGCGAACGCCTCGTGGCTTCATGCCAAATCGAACATTTTCTCGAAAGAGACAGCAACGGGCTTGAAAAAGGGCAGCAGGTTGAGCTTCTTATCGGAGACTCGTCAGAAATCGGGGTAAACGTAATTATCAACAACCGTTTTAAAGGGCTTTTGTATCACAACGAAATATACCGGAATCTGCAACCGGGCGAGCGGACAACCGGATATATCAAAATGATCCGCGAGGATAAGAAAATTGATGTCAGCTTGCAGATTCCCGGGTACACTCAGATCGACGCAGATGCTCAGCGACTTATGGACTATCTTGTGCAAAATGAAGGTTACCTGCATTTAAATGACCAGAGCCATCCGGATGAGATCAGAGACAGACTGCAAATGAGCAAGAAAGCATTTAAAAAAGCAGTCGGAGCTTTGTATAGAGAAAGAAAAATACTTCTTGAGGCTGATGGTATCCGTTTGATATAATCCGGATCAGGCAATATTGGTACGTTTTGAAACTCGGGAGCGTTTAGACATACTGAATCCTTTACTATGAAAAAAATGATAAAAAAATACGGATTCCTGCTATTCGTTATAACTGGCATTATATTGTTTACCATCGGGCAGGAAGCAAACGGACAAAGTATTCAGCTGAAAAATATCAGTGATTTTCAGATAAAGCAAATCAAAAACCGTAAGATTACCATTGCTTTTACTGCTGATATTGAAAACACTTCCCGCAGAACCATTAAAGCATCAATCAAAAAAGGAAAGCTGTATAAAAATGACGAATATATCGGCTCGTTTCGTTTCCTTGAAAAAGTAACCATTCCCCGAAACTCAAGTGAGAAACTACCAGTACTGGTCGTAGTAGAAGCCGAAAACCGGCTTAATCTTGTCAAAGATGGTCTGGCAATGCTGTTTGGCAATTCTGTAACGTTGAGCGCTAACGGTTTTGTCAAAGGCAGCTGGCTCATATTCAGCAAAAAGGTTCCTTTTGAAATAAAAGAGCAGGTTGCCCTTAAAGATCTTTTCTGAAGCCTGATCGCAAAATGATGTTATAATTATGTTTGCATGTTCGTTACACCGGAAGTTTCTTCCTACTTTTGCAGACATTGATCACGTTAGAAGTCTTTTCTATGTCTTTTGAAAACCTGAAGTTTAATAAGCAATTAATAACCTCTCTGGCGGAGGCCGGCATAAATGAACCGTATGAAGCCCAGCAGAAAGCGATAAAGAGAATCAATGGCGGGCAGAATCTTATAGTCACCGGCCCCGAGGGATCGGGTAAGTCAACTACTCTTATTCTTAGTGTTCTGCATCGTCTGAAATATCCACAGGATGAACCTCCCAGAGCATTGATTCTGGTACCGGACAAACTGAGCGCGCTACAGCTGGCCGAACGATTTGATGTAGTAGGTAAAAAAAGCAGAATACGCTGCACGGTACTTGTTCCGGGAGCAGGTATTGAGGGCCAGAAAGATCAGCTGGCAGAAGGCACTGATGTGGTAATCGGAACACCGGACAGAGTTCAGGCGGTCTATTATAAGTCGGGGCTTAATATTAATAAATTGCAATTATTTATTCTGGATGACGCAGATTTGCTGATAAAGCAAGGATTTCAGACGCCTGTGCTCCAGCTTGCAGACAGCATGAACAGGTGTCAGCAGGTGATTTTTTCAGGAGTATATCACCAGAAGCTGGAAAATATGCTCGGACAGTTTATGGCTGTTTCTGAGCAAATGGAATTCGAACATATTCCGGACAAGCAGTTGCCGATTATTGAACAGATGCTGTATAAAGTGCCTAATTACAAAACGAAGCTAAATCTGCTTAACCTTCTGATGCAGGATTACGATGTGTTTGACAAAGTGCTGGTTGTCTGCAATTCTGAGCAGACAGCCGAAAAGCTCTATAAAAGTCTTAATCGTCGTATTACCGGACAGGTAGCCGTTTTCAACAAAAAGGATTCCTATTACCAGTCTACAGATTCACCGGAGCATTTTATGCACAACGAGCATTGGCGGGTTTTGATTGCCAGCGGAGAGAAGTTAAAGGCAGAATCACTCTCACTCATTCCATTTCTCCTTCATTTCGATATTCCGTTGGAGCATGAGGATTTTATCAGTCGTATAAGCCTCGATGAAAATGATCCGATCAGCCGGGTATCTCTCCTGTTTGCAACAGATCTGGAACTCTCTGCTATAAGTAAACTGGAAGTGGTAACAGGGCATAAATTTGGAGAAGAAGAGTTACCATTCGGACTTATTATTGAAGGTGATCCGTATTCCAAAGAAGAAGAGGAAGATGATGAAATAGCGTCAAAGAAAAGTCAGCAGGTAGAGGAAAACGCAGGAAAAGCTTATCATGATAAAAAGGCGAAGAATGCCAAAGAATATAATTACAGCTACAAGGACAAGCTGAAAATGTTCGGGAAAAAACACCGGAAGAAAAAGTTTTAAAAAAACGGATAACACAAAAAAAGAGAGGCTTTAAACCTCTCTTTTTTGTATTATAACATGTACTCTCTTTTCTTAGAAGTAGAATAAAAGGTTAAGAGAACCTGTCAGGTTGTTTACACCCAGACCGTAGTTAACGAAGCCATGAGTAGCATTATCTCTTGTTTTTACTTCAACTACGCTTTCAGAAGTTGCATCCCATCTTTCTGATACGATATGTCTGTTGCCACCAAAAGCAGCTCCCAGGTTGTAACCAAACTCGCCACCCAACGACATTTTAGGTGCAAAGAAGTACTCAACGCCTATAAATGGTCTGACACCTAGTCCAAAGCCAGTTCCATTATTTTCCTTGGTTACTCTTGCTCCGTTGTTGTAAGTATTTATATTGTTGATAGTTGGCTCAGGGAAATTGGCAGAGAATGGATTTCCATACTGATTTTTAATCGAAGAGTTGAATACTCCTACATAAGCTTCAGCACCATACACTCCCTGTACCCGGCCAGCTCCTCTTCGCTTTTCAAGGCCAGCACCAATTAACAATCCCATACCTCTGTTTGTTCTGTAATCGTTAACATACTGAGGATTAGAAGCGTCTGGAGTTAGTTCATCTTTGAGCACAGAATAGGCATTGGTATTGGAGTACCATGATGCCTGTATTCTTAGCCTGTAAGCTGTTTCGGCTGTGATAAACTTTTTAAGAAACAGCTGATTAGCTAAACCAGCTCCTGATGGATTGTTTACAGTATATGGAGCATTCGGAAAAGCAAAAGCACCAGCAGCTGAAGGGCCGCCACCAATTACATTACCTAAAAAGTTCAGAGAAGCTGTGGCGCTTATACCAAGACCGATATCTCCGGCCTGAGGAAGCACTTCAAAACCATTTCTGGATTTAAAAGACTGTACACGGCTTTCAGAGCTACTACTTACTTCCCCGTAACTTTCCTGAGCATAGGTACTGCTGTAACCCAACAGACACAATGCGGCAGCTATAATTATTTTTTTTCTCATTAGTCAATAAAGATAAGGAAGTATTACATATTAATATCAAGGATCAGAACAGAACCATCTTTTGCCTGACCGGCTCCCTGGGTTCTTTCATTGAAGGTAGTTCTTTGTAATCCTCCGGGAGTTTGTACATTATGGATAAATCCGGGTACGGTTACTTCAACAGCCACTCCGTTTAATGGCACTGCTATATCAACAGAATAATCACCTTCTGCATTGGTTGTAGTCTGGAAACGTTTTTTAGGATAGGTTGCAGTTCCGGGAGTCTGAGCATAGGCTTTGGAATCAACAAACACATAAACGGTCTGATTAGCCAACGGCTCAAGATCTGCGTTTGCAGTATTAAGCTCTGCTTGTATTCTCCCTTTGATAGTAGCAGTACCTGTCTGAGGACTTACACTGTTGTCAACATCCTTGATGCAGCTGCTTAATGAAGCTGTCATTCCAAGCGCAAAAATTACTGCTGCGACTTTTTTTGTTACTCTTTTCATTCTTTTGTTAGCTAAAAGTTTGTTTCGGTTCGAAAATACTACAAAGGCTATAAGATTTCCAAAAATATTAGAAGAAATTAATGGTTTTCCGGACGAAAGGACAATAATATATAATAATCAATAAGTTTGATCGATAAATCCGGTCACAAAAGATATCAATCAGAGGGGAAATAAGAAAAGTATATATACTATAATGAAGCTAAATAGCACCAAGAGGAAAAAAAGTAATATTTTATCAGAATATATAGATATCAGAAAGGCTTATGACTCCCGGGTAATAATGTGAATGGTGATTATACGTAAATAAAAAACGGAAGTTGCAGACTTCCGTTTTTTATTATTCTATTAAGGAGGACAGATCATTTTTTCTTCCAGTCTTCCAGTGCTTTTTCGACCTGAGATTTGTAAAAGAAGCCGGGGCTTTTATCTCCCAGTTCTTTTGCTCTCTGAGCAAGCTTCAGCGCTTCTTTTTTATCCCCCTTTTTCGCAAGTATCTGAGCTTTTATCCAATTATTAAACCATTCGTCGCTGATAGAAATAGAAGTATTAATATAAGACAGTGCCAGGTCCAGATCAGAACCGTATTCCAGGATATAGCGGGCAGAGTTTGCAAAAGGTCTCCATTCCTGGGCCAGGGTCTTTTGAATACTTTCCATTGCCTGTTTCTCTGTATCTAGCTTTACAGTAAAGGGAATCCGTATCTTTTCCCATTCAAGAGCAATGACTGCCTCGTCCATGGTAAAGTCCGCAATCAAAAATAATAAACGTTCACGCATCTGTCCTTCCTGTGGCTTTACTTTGAAACGAAGTGCATCATTTGCTTCTTTATATCCTGAAGTGCCTGATAGCTCTGCATCTTTATTCAGTATCACAGTCCATTCTGTTTTACCGGGAATAGTGAAAAGTGAATAAGTCCCTGCTGAAATCCGCTGATTGCTGATAGTGACGTCTTTACTAAAAGTAATCTTTGTTGCCATATTAGCTCCTGTTCTCCAAAGTTCTCCATATGGAACAAGACCATCCCATATCTTTCTTCCGGACACAGCAGGACTGCTGTATTCAATTTTTATTTCAGTAAGACCTACAGTCTGCGATAATATAACTAATGGACTTGGTTTGGGAATATCCTGTGCTTTTAGCAGAAAACCGGAAAATACCAGTACTGCCAGAACTGAAAAAAAACGTGCTGTTTTCATAAATAAAATTTTGTTTGAAAAATAATTAATAGCTGGACCGAATTAAGGAAAATACAATCAAACCTACAACCTTTTGCGACAAAACAGACCGGACAGAGCGATAAAAATTTACAGATATACTATGTGGATACTTCCGGTTATATCTGATATCAACTAATTTACATCATGACAAATGTTGTTTTGCCGATTTCATTGCCGGATTCAAAAACAGACAAGGTGTATGTCCCGGACTTAAACGATTTTTCTGTGGTGAATGAGAAGGATACTTTCTCTTTTACCTGATTGAAGGCCAGAGGAATTTTGGTTGTAAAAGGCTGATGCTTTCCACCCAGAATAAAAAAGCCACCCTCCTTTGAATTATTAAAAATGGTTCCATCGGGTTTTATAATCTGGATATACAGGTCTCGTTTACCTTTTTGGGCAAAGAAATTTTCCTGAATTTCGAAGCTGAAATTCAGTTTTTTGGAATTCGAATTAATTACACTTACATCCGCTCCGTCCGGAGACCAGATATAAAAGTTATCTGCAACAAGCAACGCCATCTTGTTCTCTTCTTTCTCCTGTTCGGTAAGAGTTCTGTAGTGTGTTGATACGGATACGTTTCTCTTGCTTAAATCAGCTGCAAGCGCAGCTATATCCGGAGAATTGAAGTTTTCACGCATGGTTTTTTCCTTCACAACTTCATCCTTGAGCTGCTTTTTCTCTTTGTTGAGACGATTTACGGAAACAGTAAGGTGCTCGATTCTTGTCTTCAGGGAATCATTGTTTTGTTCCATGGCAGAAAAGCGGTCACTTAATGAATGAAAAGCCTTCTGAATATTTTCATAAGCTCCCTTCAGGCTGTTTACAGCAAGGCTTAACTTTTCGATCTCATTGTCTTTTGCAATGAGATTAAGGCTATCTCTGCGGATACGTTCATTTTTGGCAACAATGTCCTCATTTTTTTCATCAATAACCCACAACAGATACACCAAGGCTGCAAAACTGGTAAAAACAAAAAGCCCTGCCGATAAAAACTTTAAAAATCGCATACTTAACGATGTTAATGAGAACCTTTACTTAATAAACACGAAATTTGAGGATAAATTATATAATTAAAGGATTATACACAACCTAAATTGCAAATTCTCATATATTTTAAGGAGCTCCCCGTTCAAAAATTCAACGTGAATACGACTATACCCTGTAAAGGTAAACGGCATTGTGAAAAAAAATACAATCTCTGGCTCTTTTGTTAGTCAGTACTATGTATTCAGGACTGTAACAAAATAATCCGGAGATTGTATTAGTAATAAAGTCAATATTGCCGGTTAGAACCGTCTTCTTCTTCCGCCTGGCGAGGAGCCATTGTCTCTTCTGGATGGAGAAGAACGCTGTTCGATGGCTATCTGTAAATTCAGGCTCTGGTTTTTGAACTTGCTATTGAATTGGGAAAGAAGTCCGTCAGAATCTTTGGGGTTAACCTCAAAAATGGTAGAGCGCTTGCCAATTTCAATTTTTCCGACACGTAAGTCGTTATTACCACTGGTTTCATTAAGAATTCCCAATAATTTGGCAGGATTCAGCCCGTCTTTGGAGCCAAGATTTACTTCGAGCTTCACTTTTCCGGAGCTTCTTTCTCTACCTTTAAGGCCTCGTTCTCTGCTGCCACTTCTGTCTCCTCCCCTGTCTCTGTCTCTGCCGCGGTCTTCTTTTATATTAAGATCCAGATCAGGAGTATTTTGATAATACTGAAGGAATCTGGTGACTTCATGACTGATAAAGTGATTAATCAGTTCTTCTTTATCGAAATGTTCCAGGCGGGCATACACATCAGCCATTAACGATTTTAACTGTTCCTGGTTAATTTCAGTCTTCTCTACTTTATCAACGAAATTCAAAATCTGCTTTTGGAGCACTTCGTCTGCATTCGGAAGCTGCATCCGGACAAAAGCAAGCTGTATTTTCTTTTCGATCTGATAGATCTTTTGCCTGTCGCTTCGGGTGGCGAGCGCAATAGATATTCCTGTTTTCCCCGCTCTGCCTGTCCGTCCGCTTCTATGGGTATAGGTTTCTGTATCGTCAGGCAGGTTATAATTGATAACGTGTGAAAGGTTGTTGACATCCAGCCCTCTTGCGGCTACGTCAGTTGCAACAAGCAGGTTGAGATTCTTATCCCTGAATTTTTTCATTACGGAATCACGCTGAGCCTGTGACAAATCTCCGTGCAGAGCGTCTGCATTATAACCGTCTCTGGTTAGAAGGTCAGCAACTTCCTTGGTTTCTCTTCGGGTACGGCAAAAAACAATACCGTAAATATCCGGATATAAATCCGCAAGCCTTTTCAGAGCATTATAGCGGTTTTTGTTCTCGATCAGATAATAATGGTGCTCAACATTGGCGTTTCCGGTATTTTTACCACCGACGGCAATCTCTACAGGATCGACCATGTATTCCTGCGCTACTTCCATAACTTCTCTGGACATAGTAGCAGAAAACAATAAGGTACGACGTTCTTCGGGAGTTTGTCCGAGTATGAACTTGATATCTTCTTCAAAACCCATATCCAGCATTTCGTCGGCTTCATCAAGCACAAGCCATTGAACTGTAGAAAGGTTTACTTTTCTCCGTTTGATAAAATCGGTTAATCTTCCCGGAGTGGCAATCAGAATCTGAGGAGGCACAGAAATACTTTTAGTTTGTTTTTCAATACTTTCTCCTCCGTACACAGGCTCAATTTTCAGGCCTTTTACATACTTTCCGTAATTACGGATTTCATTAGCAATCTGTACGCATAATTCTCTCGTGGGGGCCAGTACCAGGGCCTGAATTTTCTGGGTAGTTTTGTCTGTCAGTTGGCATAAAGGCAGACCAAAAGCGGCAGTTTTTCCTGTACCGGTCTGAGCAAGTGCAATAACATCGCGGGATTCTTCTAACAAATAACCTACAACTTCCTTCTGGATTGGGGTTGGGGACTGAAAGCCTAGCTCTTCAATTCCTTTTAGGACCTCATTGTTTAGTCCTAGTTCTTCAAATAATATCATATATATCAGCTTTCCTTAAACAGGAAAAACAGACGTTAAATTCCTGGCAAAGGTAATCAATTAAAGCGGATACAAAAAACGAATGTGAACAACATATCTAAAATGTGATCGTTTAACACTTTCGTCCTGTATCTACATCATCGCAATCCGTTAGTCCCGATTTGTACTCTTTTTCTGTTTCCTGCTCAGAGGTATTCTCGTATTTTTCTATGGTTTTGCGCAATTTCAGATTCTCATCCAGCAGCAAATCTCTTTCGGCTACCGCCATGTCACGCTCCTTTTTTAAACGCATGATCAGATCTGAATCCGATTCGAGCCGGATTTCGTTAGACACATTTTCCAGTCTTTTGGGGCTCAGCTGGTCGGTCAACATGGTTTTGGCATTTAAATTACCTGCCAGAAAATCTCGTATTTTATTTTCAATTTCATTGTCTACCACTCCGGTATAGGAAGGATATGAATTGACAAGGGAAGTGCTGAGATGATTGACGCATACCACTTTTTTCTGACTGTATATGGTGGCGAGCTCAATCGGAACCAGAATATGTTTGCCTTCAGAAGGGCTGAAAGCTATATTAAGTAATACGTCGAGAAACTGCACTTTCTTTTTCCGGATATCTACAATCAGTTCATCGATATAACCGACCTTATGACCATTTGCTCCTACTACAACCCAGCCCCGTACATCGTTTTGCTTATCTGCTACTTTATATTTGGTTGCTACTGCCCCGAGTTTTTTGTATTTCCCTATCCGCATTCCTGTCCTCCCGATTATCTATACTAATAACACAAAAATCGCAGGATTTATCCCGGCATATATTGATATTACTCCTCTATTTTTCTGTTCTTGGCGATAAATGGCAGCAAATACGGGGATTATAACGCTGACGAAATTTGTCAGCGTGCTGTAAACTATTTCCCGGAATATTCAAGAATAAGCCTGGCAGTCTTTTCGGATGCCCCCGGAGATCCCATTAAACCATCAAGCTCCTTGTACTCTTCCATCATCTTCGTTCTTTTTATGCCTCCCGGAAGAATTTCAGACAGTTCCTCAACTACGCGGGTGGTACTGAATTCATCCTGAATTAATTCTTTGACTATCTCTTTACCCGCGATCAGGTTAACAAGCGATATAAAAGGAATTTTGATAAGTCTTTTAGCTATCATATAGGTAAGTGTGCTGGTCTTATAAACAACGACCTGCGGACAATGAAAAAGTGCAGTTTCAAGTGTGGCGGTGCCGGAAGTAGTGATGGACGCATCTGCTACGGAAAGCAAATTGTAGGTGTTGTTTTTGAGTAGCTGAATATTCGGTCCCCGGAAGGCTGCGTATAGTTCATCATCGAGATTATCGACGGCTGCAACTACAAACTGCATATCCGGCAGCTGCCCGGCAATTGCCTGCAGCTTGCTTCCCATAGCGCTTACCTCCTGTTTCCGGCTACCGGCAAGTACGGCAACCAGGGGTTTGTCATCGGGAAATCTGCTTCGGAAATCTGCTTCCGGCCGAAAATTCCGGATTGCATCTAGCAGAGGATTTCCAACGTAGTCAACATTGTAATAGCCGAACTGCTCAAAAAACTGTTTTTCAAAGGGAAGAATAACAAACAAACGGTCTACCAGCTCCTTGATCTTGTAGGCGCGTTTCTGATTCCAGGCCCATACCTTGGGTGATATATAATAAAAAACCTTAATCCCCTTCTCTCGTGCATATCGGGCTATTTTCATGTTAAATCCCGCAAAATCCACTAATATCACCGCATCAGGCCGATAGGTATCCAGATCTTTTTTTACATCCGCCAAGGCTCTGGATATCTTGTGAAGATTCAGAAACACTTCGGCAAAGCCCATGAAAGATATTGCCTTATAGTGCATAAACAGGCCCACTCCGGCAGCTGACATTTGCTCACCTCCCACTCCTCTCAGACTTACATCCGGGGCTGCCCTTAGCAGCGCCTTACAGAGATTGCCAGCATGTAAATCTCCGGATCGCTCTCCTGCTATGATATAGTACTTCATTGTGATTTAACCAAAATACTCTACGTAATTTCTTGGAGTTTCATAGAGTTTTATGCTATGAAGTCCGGCATCAGAAATTTCCTGAATCCGGGGCTGAAGTATTTTCCAGATTTCGATGGCAAGATTTTCCGTGCTGGCCATTTTATCTTTCATAAAATCCACATCCAGATTCAGGTTTTTATGATCAAGTTTCTCAATTACACTGCTTCTGATCAGCTTGCTAAGCTTTTTCAGATCAATAACAAAACCGGTATCGGGGTCAGGAGTACCTTTCACTGTTACTATAAGCTCAAAATTGTGGCCATGCCAGTTTTCATTGGCACACGGTCCAAACACCTCCTGATTTTTTTCTTTTGACCACTTGGGATTGTACAGCTTGTGCGCTGCGTTAAAATGCTCTTTTCTGGATATATATATCATCTAGCTAAAGCGAAAATTCTTTTTTGTCAACAAATATACGAAGAATGGTATTCCTAAAAAGGAAGTAATAATACCAATAGGCAGAGAAATATCTCTGAAAACGATTTTACCAACTGAATCACAAACAGATAAAAAAACACCACCGGATAATATACAATCAAGAATGATGTATTTGTTGTGTACTCCCCACAAGCCTCTCACAAAATGAGGAACCATCAGCCCGATAAATCCGACCGGACCTGCTACAGCTACGGCAAGCGCAGTAAGAAGTGTAGCTCCGAGCAGAATAAACCACCGAAGCCGGTTTACGTTGACTCCAAGGCTGGCCGCTCTGGAGTCTCCCAGCAACAGCATGGTTAGCTGCGGAGTAAAAAAAGTAAAAAGAATGGTTGAAAAAGCTAAACAGAAAGCCAGAAGCGGAAGCTTTTCCCAGGATGCGCTTTCGAGGCTTCCCATACTCCAGAAAATAACTTTTTTAAGCTTATTATCTGATGAATATACATAAATCAGCATTGTCGTGATTGCGAGCGAAAGAGAGGATAAGGCTACCCCTGCAAGCAATAATCTGGCGGGTTGTAAACCGCCTTTGTCGTATGCTACGGCTATGCCGGTCAGGGTTATAAGCAATGCTCCGGCAAAAGCCGCAACAGACGAAGAATATACGGATGCAGAAAAAAATGGTATCACCCCAAGGTAGCTTATATTTACCCCGAGAGATGCGCCGGAGGCAGTACCAAGGATATAAGGATCTGCAAGCGGGTTATTGACCATGGCCTGCATAAGGAAACCACTTAACGCAAGCGATGATCCTGTAAGGAAGGCAAGTAAAATTCGCGGGATGCGTATATTGAAGATAATATAATCAATTGTCCGGTCAGAAGAAAAGCTGATCAGAGTCCTCCAGATATCTCCGGCCGTGGTATCTACGGACCCGGCGCCAGCTCCCAGCCAGCATGTCAATATGAGTACAACAGGCCAGAAAAGCAGCCGAAAGCTAGTGCGCATAGATCAGACGGTTTAATTCTTTGATACCTTCTGCCACTCTTGGCCCTGGTTTGGAAATCAGTTCCATATTCATTTTGTGCACGCTGCCTGAACTAAAAGCTTTCAGGACGGATAACTCAGGGTAAAGGCGTAGCATGGCTGAAGAATCAACCCCTATAATGATGTCCGGGTTGATTTTCAGAATATATTCCCGCTGAAGCGCGGGAAACGGATTGTCGTACAATGTCGGAATAGCATTTTTACCGCCGGCAGCCACGATCATATCACTGGCATAGCTGTTTAATCCGTAAGCGAAAACAGGCTCTTCGGAGATCAACAATAGCACAGAAGGGCGTTCTCCCGGCTTATCCGGATACGAAACACTGCTTATTACCTTTTCGAGGGAGTCTGCAGCCCGGTTGGCTTCTGCTTCTCTGTCAAGCAACAGTCCGAGACGTCTGATACTTCTGGTAATATCACTGAGTGAATCAATGCGCTGCATATATACCGGAATACCAAGATCACTGATTTTTTGGACATCTTCTATGGAGACCATACCTTCTTTGGCCAAAACCAGATCCGGAGCCATTGCTATAATTTTTTCAAAGTCTACAGGATAATTGCTGATTAACGGCTTATCCAGCAGCCACTCAGGCAGACTGTCATAGGGAGTGCGGGCAATAATGCGATCCTGCCCGATGAAAGTTGCTATAAGCTCTGTAACGGAAGGAGTAAGCGACAATATCCGGGACGTACTGTGAATAGTGATTTCTCTGCCAAGATCATCAGTAAACGAATTTTCAGCTTTTCGCTCAATGGTTCTGGTACAGGAAAATCCGATATAAATCAGCAACCATATGATTAAACAAGTAAAGCGTTCCTGCTTCATTCATATTTTTTCGTAAATTTAGGCCTTATTTTCTGAAACCAACAAAAAATTAAACTTTAACGACCATGATGGTAGTGACGGGGGCGGCCGGATTTATTGGCAGTTGTCTGATTGAAAAACTTAATCAGGAAAACTTCAATTACATTATTGCTGTAGATGACTTTTCGAGAGCAGATAAGAATTTAAACCTGGAGGGAAAAAAGATCCAGGAAAAAGTGGACCGAAAGGATTTTTTCAGCTGGCTTGACCGGAATCACCATCTGGTAGAGTTTATTTTTCACCTTGGAGCCCGTACGGATACCACGGAGTTCAACAAAGCAATTTTTGATGAACTGAATCTTAACTACAGCAAAAATATCTGGAATGCCTGCGTAAACTATCAGATTCCGCTTATTTATGCTTCTTCTGCTGCGACCTATGGTAACGGTGAGTTGGGATACAAGGATGATGAGGCTGTTATTACCCGTCTAAAACCCCTCAACCCGTATGGTGAATCCAAGAATGATTTTGATATCTGGGCTTTGCAACAGGAAAAAAAGCCTTTTTTCTGGGCTGGCTTAAAGTTTTTTAATGTATATGGCCCCAATGAGTATCACAAAGGCAGAATGGCGTCTGTCATATTCCATGCCTATCATCAGATTAATCAGACTGGAGCTATGAAGCTGTTCCGCTCCCATAAGGAAGAGTATAAAGATGGTCAGCAAATGAGAGATTTTGTTTATGTAAAAGATGTATGCGAGGTCATTAGCTTTCTGATGCACCGTCGTAAAGATTCAGGCCTGTACAATCTCGGATGCGGGCAGGCCCGTTCATTTTATGATCTTGTCAGCAATGTTTTTAAGGCTATGGGTAAGGAAGAGAAAATCGCTTATATCGATATTCCGGAAGATATTCGGGATACCTATCAGTATTTTACCGAAGCGCCCATGAATAAGCTGATACATCTGGGATATGATAAGGGATTCAGATCGCTCGAAGAAGGGATCCGTGATTATGTCACAAACTATCTTGGCAAAGGTCTTTATTTCTAGGCCATCCGGTTTTTATCGCCTTTTATCAAATTAATTATCTAGTTATGACTCCCGAAACTATTTTACATATAATACTCATTATTCTGGTTGCTGACTTCGCACTTGAAAAAGCCCTGGATATTCTTAATCTGCAACATTCAAAAAAAGGAATTCCTCAGGAATTGACTGGTCTTTATGATCAGGCTGAATACCAAAAGTCAGTTGAATATCAGAAAGCCAATATGAATCTTGGCTTCTTCTCTTCCATATTTAATCTTGTCATAATCCTGACTGTGCTTTCTTCGGGTTTCTTTGGTACCATCAATACATGGCTGGAAAGCAATATAAGCAGCCCGCTTTGGGTTTCTCTCGCTTTTTTTGGCTTGATATTTATAATTTCTGATGTTATCAATCTGCCCTTTAGCATTTACAAGACTTTTGTTATCGAGCAAAAATTCGGATTTAATAAAACCACGCCCGGCATTTTTATCGGAGACAAAATCAAAGGATTGTTTCTGACTGTGATTATAGGTGGCATTGTTGCCGGGACACTTTTATATCTGATTCTGACAATCGGACAATCCTTCTGGATTTATTTCTGGATTTTTATAAGCGTCCTGATGGTCTTGGTCAACATGTTCTATACATCGCTTATAGTGCCCATGTTTAATAAGCTTACTCCGCTTGAAAGCGGAGAACTGCGGGGTGCTATTGAATCTTACAGCAAAAAGACAGGATTCGCACTCGATAATATTTTCATAATCGATGGCTCCAAAAGATCCACTAAAGCCAATGCCTATTTTTCAGGAATAGGAAAAAAGAAGAAAATTGTTCTGTATGATACCCTGATTGCCAATCATTCTACAGAAGAGCTTGTTGCAGTTCTGGCACACGAAGTCGGCCACTTTAAGAAAAAGCATATTCTTTCCGGTTTGGCTCTTTCCATTTTCCAGACTGGTATTATCTTATATATTCTCAGCTGGTTTGTGTTTAATCCGGATATTTCAATGGCTTTGGGGAGCAGCGCCTGGGCGGTACATCTTAATTTGATTGCTTTCGGCATTCTGTTTTCACCTATATCTGAAATCATCGGATTGGTAATGAATTTACTGAGTCGGAAAAACGAATACGAAGCGGACGGGTATGCTGCTGAAACGTATGGAGCCCGGCCATTGATGGATGCGTTAAAGAAGCTGTCAGTTAAAAATTTATCCAATCTCAATCCTCATCCGGCTTATGTGTTTATGCATTATTCACATCCGCCGTTGTACCAGCGACTGGCACATCTGAGAAAGTTTGAATAAAAGAAGTACATCAAAAGGTTTTATTGCTGGAAATTATGGTTACAAAAGAGGCTGCTCATTGTGGAGACAGCCTCTTTTTACTCAAATATTTTCGACAGAGTACAATGAGCTGCCGTCTTTTAGTGTGATGAAATTACCTTCCTCATCGTATAATGTGCAGTTAAATGCAGCTACAATCTCTATGTATGACTCCCCAAAAACTGTACGTTCTGTAATAGAAACAACTTTAAAATCTGATTTTGTCTGATCTCCGTTAGAAGTTGACCATTCTTTTCCATCCTTGTCCCAAAAAACTATTTCTATACCATTTTTAGCATCATCGGAATACCGGTAGTTTGCATTTATCACAAAATGTTTGAAAGTTTCGTAATCCGGTCTTCCGCCTTCCTCTATGACTAACGTTCCCAAAGCTATATTAAAACTTTCTCCTGTCTCCGTGTCAGAACTGCCACTGCCGTAGATAAAAGTTGACTGAGATCCTCCGCTTCCGATACTTGCACTACTATTAGACGATATGTCATATGGCTCGCTTCCGTCGTACATGGAATAATCATATTTTACATCGTCCAATGTGGCTCTGAAATAGAGAATAGCTTCTTTGGTTTGGGGGTTCCCATTTTTGGAGGGATCTTTATCATCGTCTTTTTTGCATGAGCAAATGAATAAAGCGATAATTGCCAGGAGACCGATTAATGAATAATCTGGTTTGTTCATATAAAATAATTAATTTTTAAGTTAGCCATACTAAATTATATAAATACTGTTCATTTATTTTCAAAAGTATAGAATTTATTTGAGGAAAATGCATTTGTCAGCTGATGAAAAGATCAGCATGATATCTGTATCTTTTGTAAATTTATCGTTTCAACAATCGTTACTTTAAGAATTCATGCCGGAGTTTTCACACTTACACGTTCACACACAATTTTCTTTGCTGGATGGGGCTGCAAGCATAAAGAATCTGATGAAAAAAGCTCAGGCAGACAATATGAGAGCTGTTGCGCTTACGGATCACGGTAACATGTTCGGTGCATTTAACTTTGTGGCAGAGGCCAACAAATTTAATATTAAACCGATTGTCGGCTGTGAATTTTATCTGGTAGAGGACCGTTTCAAAAAAACATTCAATAAAGAAAACAAAGATAACCGGTATCACCAGCTTCTGCTGGCCAAGGATCAGGAAGGCTATGTAAACCTGGCCAAGCTCTGTTCGCTGGGATATATAGAAGGATTGTACAGCAAATGGCCTCGTATTGACAAATCCCTGATTGAAAAGCATCATAAGGGACTTATTGCAACGTCCTGTTGTATCGGAGCTGAAGTACCGCAGCTGATTCTTAATAAGGGCGAGGAAGAAGCTGAGAAAGCCCTCAAGTGGTGGCTCGATCTTTTTGGAGAGGATTATTATATAGAGCTTCAGCGGCATAATATGGAGGAGCAGGAAATTATCAATAAGACACTGATAAAATTTGCCCGCAAGCATAATATCAAAATGATAGCATCCAATGATTCGCACTACGTGGATCAGGATGATTATAATGCACATGATATCCTTTTGTGCGTCAATACAGGCGAGCTGCAAAGTACCCCTGTCGGAGACGGTAAAGGATTCCGTTTCGGCTTCCCGAATGATCAGTTCTATTTCAAGAGTCAGGCTGAAATGAACAATCTGTTCAGCGACCTTCCCGAAGCGATAGACAATACGAACGAAATCGTTGATAAAATCAACCCTCCGAAATTGCAGAGGGATATTTTACTTCCAAACTTTCCGCTCCCTCCGGAATTCAGCAACGCAGATCAATACCTGGAATACCTGACTTTTGAGGGGGCAAAAAAGCGGTATAAAGAAATCTCCTCTGAGATTGAGGATCGTCTGAAGCATGAGCTGAATATTATTAAAACAATGGGATTTGCCGGCTACTTTCTCATTGTGCAGGACTTTATCGCCGCCGGAAAAAATCTGGGGGTAGCTGTCGGGCCGGGTCGGGGTTCAGCTGCCGGCTCCGCTGTTGCTTACTGTATCGGAATTACTAATATTGACCCGATCAAATACAGCCTCCTTTTTGAGCGTTTTCTTAATCCTGAGAGGGTATCCATGCCTGATATCGATATTGATTTCGATGATGAAGGCCGTCAGAGTGTTATTGACTATGTGGTAGATAAGTATGGAAAAAATCAGGTTGCCCAGATTATAACTTTTGGTACCATGGCAGCCAAATCCTCCATTAAGGATGTTGCCAGAACACTTGACCTGCCGCTTCCGGAAGCAAACTATCTGGCCAAGCTGGTTCCGGATGCACCCGGCACATCTCTGAACAAAGCTTTCTCTGAAGTTCCGGAACTGGCTGAAATACGCAAGCGAAGTGATCTTCAGGGAAAAACTCTGCAACTGGCCGAAACGCTGGAAGGTTCGGTGCGAAATACCGGTATACACGCTGCCGGGGTTATTATTGCTCCGGATGACCTTACCAATTACATACCGGTCTGTACAGCCAAAGATGCGGAACTTCTCGTTACTCAGTTTGACGGGAAAGTAATCGAATCGGCAGGGATGCTGAAAATGGACTTTCTCGGACTGAAGACCTTGTCCATTATAAAAAAAGCCATTGAGCTGGTAAAAAAGAACCATGGCATACAAATCGATATTGATGATATACCGCTGGATGATCCGAAAACTTTTGAGCTGTACCAAAACGGAGATACCATCGGTACATTTCAGTTCGAGTCAGAAGGTATGCGTATGTATCTTCGGGATCTCAAGCCTACCAATATTGAAGACCTTATTGCGATGAACGCGCTTTACCGTCCGGGGCCGATGCAGTTCATTCCCAATTTCGTGAACCGGAAACACGGCAAAGAAACGGTAGAATATCCGCATGAGCTGCTGGAGCCGATTCTGAAAGATACCTACGGAATCATGGTTTATCAGGAGCAGATTATGCAGACTGCCCAGCTGCTGGCAGGTTATACGCTGGGAGGCGCCGATTTGCTCCGCCGTGCCATGGGTAAGAAGGATAAGGACAAAATGGCTCAGGAGAGAGTCAAATTTGTTGCCGGAGCTAAAGAAAAGCACAATATCAATAAGGATAAAGCAGAAGATGTCTTCTCCATAATGGAAAAGTTTGCCGAGTACGGCTTTAACCGTTCGCATTCTGCAGCCTATTCCGTTGTTGCCTATCAGACTGCCTATTTGAAAGCCAATTATCCTGCTGAGTATATGGCTTCTGTGCTTACCCACAATATGAGCAATATTGATAAGATCTCATTTTTCATGGAAGAGTGCAAAAAAATGGGTATTGATGTACTGGGGCCGGATATCAATGAAAGTAACACTTTCTTTGATGTAAACAGCAGCGGAAAAATCCGGTTTGGTCTGGGAGCGATCAAGGGTACCGGTGATGCAGCAGTAGATTCTATTATTCAGGAAAGAGAGGACAACGGAGCATTCAGCAATATCTTTGAGTTTGCTAAAAGAATTAATCTGAGAGCTGTAAACAAGAAGACTTTTGAAGCCCTGGCTTATGCCGGTGCATTTGATTCTTTTAGTGATTTGCACAGAGCCCAGTATTTTTTCAGTCCCGAGAATGAAAATATTAACCTGATTGAAAAAGCCATCAAATACGGCAATAATTACAAAGCCGAGCAAGATACCTCGCAGGCATCCCTGTTTGGCGGAGGTGCGGCAGTAGAAATTCCTTTGCCTAAGATCCCCCCCTGCGAGCCCTGGAGTGATATAGAAAAGCTAAAATATGAGAAAGAAGTTGTGGGCTTTTACATCTCCGGTCACCCGCTGGATCAATATAAGCTGGAACTTGAAAACTTTTGTACGTGTCAGGTAGATCAGTATCTCGACTATAAAGGTAAAGATATTAACGTAGCAGGAATTGTGTCAAAAACTACGGTGAGGCAGACCAAAACCGGTAAAACATTCGCATTGTTTTCCATAGAAGATTATTCGGGAAGCATTGACATGGCTTTGTTTGGAGAGGATTATCTTAAGCTGGCTCATTATATACGACCGGGAGAGTTTCTTTATATTAAAGGAAAAGTGCAGCAGCGATACAATTCGGAAGATCAGTGGGAGCTTAAGCCTGTTAATATACAGTTGCTTTCCGATATTCGCAGCAGACTTTGTAAGGATCTGATTATAAATGTTGATATAAATAATCTGAAGACAAATACAGTGGCAAAACTGGAAGATCTGTTTGGCACTTATAATGGATCCTGTAATGTACGCTTTATGTTTTATGACACTATGGAAAATATTTCGGTAGAAATGTTTTGCAGAAAATACAAGGTAGAGCCGAACAATGATTTACTGAATGAGTTAAGGCTCATGGATGAGTTAAAGTTTAAATTTAACTCGTAACCGGGAACTTTTTTGGAAAAAAAACCATTATCTTTACATTTAAAAGAATCAATAACTTTTTTAATTACGATTTTATGGGAAAAGCAATTGAAATTACAGATGCTAATTTTGATGATATAATCAATACTGATCAGCCTGTACTGGTTGATTTCTGGGCAGAATGGTGCGGTCCTTGTAAAATGATTGGCCCGGTTGTAGAAGAGCTGGCTTCTGACTATGAAGGAAAAGCAGTCATTGGTAAAGTGGATGTAGATTCTAATCCAAACACTTCTGCCAAGTTTGGCATCAGAAGTATCCCAACTCTTTTGGTTATCAAAAATGGTAAAATTGTTGAGAAGCAAGTAGGGGCAGTACCTAAATCTGTACTGGCACAAAAAATTGATGCACATCTATAAAAGAAAAAGCCACAAACTGTGGCTTTTTTTGTGTCCCTTTCTGAGCCATATCTAAGCAAGCCCCAGACTTGACTGAATTTTTGTTCTGATTTTCCGTCTTCTTCTGGCAGACTTATAATCAGAAATTGCTCTTGAGGCCTTTTTGCCCAGCTGGCGATATCCTTTCACAACATTGTCCGCAAGTTCAGGAGTTTTTTCAGATACCCAGTTTTTTGTCTGATTATATGAATACTCCACCGTATTTTCGAACCTGTTCAGGCCTTTATCTGCCCATTTGTACACATCCGGAGACTGTTTGTTGTACCAGGTTTTTAGTTCGTTTGAGCGTTTACTGATAAACTTGCCTTTGCGTATATCTTTTACCCATGCAAGCCTGTAAAAACGCTTCTCCTCTTTTCGTATCTTTTTACCGGTAGATTTCAGAAAGGCATAAAAACGCTTACGGCTTGACTGAAAATACTCGTCAACATGCAAATTAGACAACTGCCTCGTAAAACCTTTTCGAATATTGTTATAGTATTTTTCCAGATCCCGGACAGGATCATTCTTTTTGCTTCGAATTGAAATTTTCATCTTATTCTCTCCCTCCTCTTATTCAACTGCTTTTAATTAAAAACTGGGCCTAAAACATTATTTAGTTCTCTCTATTGTATATTTAACCAGCTCGCGTAGCGAATGTTTATAGACCGAATCAGGGAAGGTTTCAAGGATTGCTTCTGCTTCCTGTACATATTGCTGCATAACCACAGAGGCGTGCTCTATACCGCCGGAGTTTCGTACAAAATCAATCACCTCCTGCACCTTCGCCGGCTTATGGCTTTCATTCTTGACTATAGAAACAATTCTTCGTTTCTCGCTCCATGAAGCTTTATTAAGGGAATGAATCAATGGCAGCGTCATCTTCTTTTCTTTGATATCGATACCTACCGGCTTCCCGATAACTTTAGAAGTATTGTAATCAAAAAGATCATCTTTGATTTGAAAGGCGATTCCTACTTTTTCTCCAAAGGTACTCAGCTTGCGGATAGTATCCTGATCTGCACCGACAGATGCGGCTCCCACCCCGCAGCAGGAACTGATCAGTGAAGCAGTTTTCTGACGAATAATGGTGAAATACGTCTCCTCGGTAATATCAAGATTTCTTGCTTTTTCAATTTGCAGAAGCTCTCCCTCGCTCATCTCTCGTACTGCATCTGAAACAATGCGCAGCAGCTCAAAGTCTCCATTGTTGATAGAGAGCAGCAGGCCTCTTGAAAGTAAATAATCCCCTACCAAGACTGCAATCTTATTTTTCCATAGGGCATTTACCGAAAAAAAACCACGACGCAGGTTTGCATCATCTACTACGTCGTCATGCACCAGCGTAGCCGTATGCAGCAGTTCAATCAGAGCAGCCCCTCTATAGGTTGCTTCCCTGACATCTCCGAATAAATGGGCAGACAGAAATACAAACATCGGCCTCAGTTGCTTACCCTTCCGTTTGACAATATAGGTCATTATCCTGTCAAGCAACATTACATTACTTTTCATTGAGGACCTGAACTTTACTTCAAACTCTTCGAGCTCTCTGGTAATTGGTCTTTGTATTTCCTCCAACGTACGTGTCATTACGCACAATATTACTATAAAAATTGAACAATTAATCAGCCTTTTAAAAATAGGCAACAATGGCAAATAAAATAAGTACGAACGATTAAAAAAATGACATTGTTTATTTATTAGAAAAATAGACAATTAAAACGAGGGAAGAGTATGAAACGATTAGGGGTAGCAGCAATATTGTGTATTTTCACCTATTTTGCGGTAGCAGATTGCCCGGAGGGCTTTATCAGCGAATATGAAAGCAGTGAAAGAGGTACAAGCACACTGACAGATGTCGCCAACGGGACGCTTGTTGAAACAACAGAACCTGTTTCAGCGTCGTCGTCTGCAAACTGTGTCTACGATGTCAGCAACAGCACAGATACACGATTTGAGTACAAGCCAAATCTGGAAGAAGATTTCGGTCCGAACCGGGAGGTAGTATTCAGTGAAGCAGGTATTGAGGCTGATCCTGAACTGTATACCAATATCGATCCGGAAGCTGAAGAATACTTTGTACTGCCTGAGGATAGCACTAAAAAGAAAGAGTATCAGTATGATGACGAAAATGATACTGATAAAGAGCGATCCGAGTTTAAAAAAGGAACTGAAAAGGCTGAAAAAGGAGCTAAGGACGCAGGTAAAGGTGTAGGTAAAGCGGGTAAAGATGCCGGCGAATCTGTAGAACACGGAGCTGAGAAAGCCGGAAAAGGTGCTAAAGAGGCAGGTAAAGCCACTTATGAAGGTGGCAAAGATGCCGGTAAAAGTATTGGAAAAGGAGTTAGTAAAGGTGCTGAAGAGGTAGGAGAAGGCGCTAAAGATGCAGGAAAATCAGTGGGAGATGTATTTAGTTCGGATAAGAAAAAAGATAATCAGTAAGAGGAGGCCGGTTAAGTTGACTTAGACCGGCTACCGGATTTATTAATTGAAATGTATCAACACTTCAGGAAGGTCGCTGTGTCAGTTGGATCCGGCTTCTGTTTCTGAAGTGTTTTTAATTGGTCTATGGAAATACGTATGAAAATGAAGAGCTCATACTCACTGAATCTCTCCTTCCATCCGGATATTATATATGGGAAATCTTAATTACCTTTGAATACACTCAATTTTTAAACGGACGATACATGCAAGCTTCCATAATCAGAAGTCATGATCAATATCTTTCTTCAAATTATAATTCCAAAACCATTGTCTGGGATGCACGCTGGCCTGACTTGCCGGGAACAAAACCAGTTTTGATTTTCTTGCATGGCTTTAAAGGTTTTAAAGACTGGGGAACTTTTGACCGAATATGTGACCATCTTGCTTTGCAAGATCTGATTGTTGTCAGGGTTAATTTTTCGCATAACGGCGCCACTCCTGAAAATCCGACCGAAATATCCGATTCGGAAGCTTTTGGTCTCAATAATTTTACCATAGAGCTGGATGATCTGGCAATGGTAATGGATCAGATACAAAATGGCCCCCATAGTATTCCTCGCAACCTGATTGAACCTGGCAGATTTATTCTCATGGGCCACAGTCGCGGGGGAAGCACTGCAATTCTGAAAGCCGCAGAGGATCCCAGAGTTTTTTTGCTGATTACCCTTTCAGCTGTTGCTGATTTTGAAACACGTTACTCACCGGATATACTCAGAGAATGGGAAAAAAACGGAGTAATCTATGTCGAAAACAGCCGGACAGGACAACAATATCCTCTTTACTATCAGCTGTATCAGAATACGATAGAAAACAGAAACAGACTGTATATTCCCTATGCTGCTTCAAAAGTGTCCGTGCCCTGGCTCATCGTACAGGGAACAGGTGATCAGACAGTGAGCGTTGAGAATGCCAGACAATTGCTCGAAAAAAATGATCATGCAAAAGTCTTTTTCATAGAAGGGGCAGATCATACTTTCGGTGGATCTCATCCTTACCATTTACCACAACTTCCGGATGACACGGTTCTGATGCTGGATAAAGTCAGCAGCTTTATTGCATCCGGCAAGCAGCTAAAATAAACAGGATTACCATTTCTAATCAGGAACAGTTGATGAAAATACGATTAATTTGTGCCGGAAAAACGACTGATCAGTACCTTATCGAAGGAATTGACCGCTATTGTAAGCGACTTAAACACTACGTAAGCTTCGAACTGATTGAATTGCCCGAAGTAAAAGGCAAATCGAAGACTCCGGAGGCGGTTAAGGAAGAAGAAGGTAAAATCTTCCTTTCCAAAATTGACCGGAATGACTATGTAATTCTTCTGGATGAAAATGGCAAGCTGCTTACTTCTGTTGATTTTGCTGAATCATTGCAGAATAAAATGAACAGGAGTATTTCTTCTGTGGCTTTTATCATCGGAGGACCTTTTGGATTTAGCCAAAGTGTTTATGCCATAGCAAACGAAAAGCTGTCTTTATCCAAAATGACCTTTTCACATCAGATGATCCGGCTTTTTTTTACTGAGCAAGTATATCGTGCATTTACAATATTGCGAGGAGAAAAATACCATCACGAATAAAAGCCGGATACTAAATATCGGCAGGCTCTGCCATTATAACTTTCTCCTTTTCAACTTTAACAGCCCCTTTGGGAGCTCCTTTGGGTTTGCGTACAAACTTCTTCTCGGTGACAATTACAGGGCACAGTTTTTCATTTTTTCTTGTTGAATGAAAAGCTGCAACAGAAGCAGCTCTTTCTATTACCGGCCTGGGGACCCCCTGCCCCGCCTTATGCCTGATTACAACATGTGCACCCGTTACATCCCTGGCATGCAGCCATAAATCGTTTTTATGCGCGTATTTCATGGTCAGCAGGTCATTATTGGCAGCGTTGCGGCCAACTAATATGGTGTAACCCATATACTCAAATTGCCTGAAAAGCTCATTTTCAGTATTTTTTGACTCCGGTCCGGTTTGCAGATATCTGGTCTGGTAGACAGCTAGTTCTTTATGCGTTTCCAGACCGGCAATCAGTTCTTTGTCGTTTATACACTGACTGATCAGTTGTTTTCTGGATAGGCATATCTCTTCCAGTTTCTGGATTTCCAACGGTCTGTTTCGCGCTTTTTTATAAAGCAATTCGGCATATTTTTGCGGTGTGAGGTCCTTTTTCAGCGATACTTCGATAGGACGTTCATTATAAAAGTCATACAGATTTACCCTGAGGCTTCCTTTGGGAATGGCATGCAGATTGGCCATGATGATATCTGCCAGTTTTTCAGGCCCGTCTGAGCTCTTTAGTATCCGTAATCTTTCCTCAGCCTGCTCCAGATAATGCTTATACCCGGATATCAGATGGTCAATCCGGCTTATCAGTGTCTGACGCTGTTCTGCAATAAAGTTTTGTTTATAGTAATAATGAAAAAGAACGTTGCCGGCTTTGACCGGATCGGAGTATTGTTCAAGTATTTGCCCCGTCGGACAAAGAGACAAATGAATTATTCCTTCATCCTTGACTATATAAAAAATTCCTTTTTCAAATTCAGCAATCAATGCACCTATTTTATTGTATACATCATGGTCGCAGACAGTATGATCGTTAAGCCCTAACACCCTCTCGGCAATCCGGGCAAATGTATAAAAAGTCTTTCTGTAACCATGCTTTTGAAAATATTCAAATGAATGATCCGCTGTTTTGTCCAGTTCGGACAGCGTTATTGAAAAATCATTTTTAAGCTTTCTGCTGAAAACTCTTAGTAACTGATCTGCCTGAAAAAGTATCAGATTCGAACGATTGCCATACAGCTTGAATAATAGCTGATAATCATCTTCAAAAGCAATAACAAACGAACGGTCATTCTCAGTTTGTCTGACCTGTCGTACTTTTTTACCGATAAGCTCGGGAAAAAGATTGCTGCTGTTTCTTTTTGCCCTGTTAAACTGCTCAGGAAAATATAAGCAGGCGAAACGGGAGGTCAAATGAGCCTGAATAATAAAAGTTGCCCCGTCCTGATTCTGAAATACAAAAATTACTTCCTCCTTTTGCTGGGAAAAGCATTCAATGAGAAAGTATTCATTCAGCAGTAGATCAAGCTTTGATGATAAAAACCGGAGATAATAATAATTGGTATGCAATTGTGTCTTGGTTAAAAACTATAATTGCAAAGCCCGGTTATACCCGCTGTATGCTAATCCTGTGTAGGATAAGGATTATTTTCCTTTGGTAATTCCCTTGCTGAGCATTTCGGCAAAATTATCAATAATCTGTTCGGAATCATATGCGGATTTAGCTTTATTCGAAAGCTTTTTCCCCTCTGTAATTTCAGGATAGTCACCCAATGCATTTTCCCATTCCAGAATCAGATAGGAAAGCAAAGGCAAATCATCTTTTTTTCGCAGAGAGGAAGACAGCTTATCCAGGCTTTCCTGAACAAAGCTCATTTCCCTGTTTTTCAAATCCAGGTATTTTTTGCGTAGATCCGGATTGTTTTTTTGAAGATAAAAGTTAGCCAACAGCTTACTGTACATGGCTTTTTTCTTTTCGAAATCAAGCAGAATCAGCTGACGGTTTCTAAACCAGGATGCAAAGGTTTTATTAGCTCCCATTTCGTCAGATATAAAATTCATCTTTTCATGAAAAGACCTGTCAACCAGATAAAAGAATAAATCTTCCTTATTCTCAAAATATTGGTAGACACTCCCTTTGGCAATATTAAGGGTTCGTACCATTTCTGAAATGGAAGCTGAGTTGTAGTCATGAGCAGAGAACTCCTGAAAAGCAACTTTTAAAAACAGGTCCTGTTTTTTCTTGTCGAGGTTTAAAAAAGTACTAGATGGCATAAAAATCAATTTATATTAAATATACAATCCATTTTCTGACAACAAAAGAATTATAGAAGTTAAATATAAAGTAGTCAATAGATTATATCATAATTATTCACTTCTAAAACTTGGGACAGGGTATCACCATATCTCTTTTTCGCATTTTGGGTTTTTTATTGGATTTTTTACCATTGTCTCCAAACGTAAGACTTAAAGATATTTCATGAGACCCATTAGTGCCGGAAGGCCCCAGCTGCGATATAGTCAGATCGTAACTATATCCAATGGAGAAATTTTCCTGTCTCATTCCGATTAAAACAGCCAATGCATCATTATTACCGTAACCGGGCTTATATTGTTTAAAAATTGGTATTCCTCTGTACCACATTCCTATGACCAGGGGCTCCAGATAGTAGTACATACCAAGATCCAGCTGATCATATTTCCCCTGAGATTTATATACAAATGCCGGAGTCAGAGTTTTTTCCCGGCTCTTGCCATGAGTCTTATATACTGAATTATTCAGGTTAATTTTAAAACCGCCATGTAGGCTTAATTTAACAGGAATAGGACTGTTGCCTCCATTTAGTGCTTCGTTGGGCTGATTCAGGTGATGCGCAGATAAACCCAGCCAGCCCTGCTCGTTATGCACAAGTACTCCGGAAGAAAAGTCAAAAAAATTGGTTCTGGTACCACTTCCGATAGCTTCCCCGGTTATAATTCCGGTCGTATTGTTTTGCAGATCGAGCTGGTCTCCAAAAACAAGCCGTGAATAATCCAGCGATCTTGAACCAAAGCTGAACTGTACGGCAGGTCTTATGATCAGCTTTTCATACAATTGAATTTTATAGCTGTAAATTCCGCTTACACTGGTTGCAGATAAAGCGCCAGTCCCTGCTTTATCATGAAAAACCATAAGTCCGAGACCGCTACGGTATTTTTCCAGGTTATGATCCAGAGAAAAAGCATAGGTCACAAATGGCTTTGGCAAGCCTGCCCATTGCAGTCTTGCATTAGCAATTGCACGGGACTCAAGTGTTGCACCGGCAAATGCAGGATTCAGGTATAAAGGAGCCGCGTAAAACTGAGTAAACTGCGGATCCTGGGCCAGTGTATGGCCTGCATGAAGCAAGAGCAAAATTAATATGTACCATACTCTTTTCATGTTCAGTGTTTACTTTACTGGTTTGAGCTCAATATCTTTACTGATTTCTGCATAATCTGCGTATGCGCTCAGGTCAAGGTAATCGGAAACCGAATAGTAATTATCAGCTTCTATTACAGCCTTAAAACGTTTTCCGGGTGGCAGTACAATCAGATATTTTCCGGTTTCGCTGTTGGATGTATACACTCCCTGAATTTCTCTGGAATCAAGATCGATAACAGTAATCGCAACTTTTACGGGCATACCGCTTACATTATCCTGCACCTTGCCTTTTATGACTGTCAAAGGAAGCTTGTCATCAGAAAGATGAATAACATATATATCTTTTTCCCCTGACCCGCCTGATCTGTCAGATGAGTAATATCCCCGCTGGCCATCGGTTGACAAAACAAAGTAAATATCATCGTCTACTGTATTAATGGGATATCCCATATTTTCCGGCAATTTCCAGATAGAGTCAGCCTGGAGATATGTTCTGAAAATATCAAAGCCGCCCATGGTGGTATGACCGGTTGAGCTGAAAAACAGTGTTCTTCCGTCCGGATGAAGGAATGGAGCATCTTCATCGTACGGAGTGTTGATAATAGGTCCGAGGTTGCTTGCCTTGCTCCATGTTCCGTCAGGCAGCTTTCGGGCAGAATAAAGGTCTCTTCCACCATAGCCCCCGGGGCGATTGCTGGAAAAAATAATCATCTTCTCATCCGCGGAAAGACAGGCGCTCGGTTCCCAGAAAGCACTATTGATGTCACCCGCTATTTTTTCCGGTTTGCCCCATTCTTTACCCGTCAGCATTGATATGTACAAATCACCACCATAGTACTTCTCCCCCATCCGGTACAAAATAAGCTTTTGCCCATCGGCAGAAAGTCCTACGGATGCTTCATGTTTATCGGTATTGATATTAGTTCCAATGCTATGAGCTTTACTCCATCCGTTTCCGTGATTCTCGCTTATATAGATGTCTTCATAATAATTGCTGTCCGTATCAGCTATGTTTTCCGGAGTATTGGGTCTTCTGGAAGTAAAGATCAGGGTAGATTCATCCGCACTGACTACAGGTACATAGTCTGAATAAGGAGAGTTTATGCCAGGACCTAGATTTTTGATAGTCGCATCAACAGGATTCCTCATCATATGCTGAGCCCGGAGAGCAATAGTAATGTGCCTGTCCACATTATAGAGCATATAGTCTTCTCTGGAAGCATAATGTTTAAATTTCAGGTAGTCATCAATGGCTTCTGCAGGCTTTGCCTGATAGTGCCTGGCCAGGCCACGGTAAAAATATGCCGGAGCATACTTTCGGGACAAGGCTTTTTCCAGATAGTTAATAGCTTCGTCAGCTTTTCGGAGATGTACGAGGCATACGCCCGCTTTAAAATTCAATTCTTCACTATGAGGATCTTTATCCAGATAATGAAGGTAGGCAGGCAATGCCATCTGATATATCTCATTGGCAAAATAAGCATCTGCTTTCTTTTTACTCAAAACAGTCTGAGCACCTGCATCCGTTGTGCAGACAGCTATAAGCAGCCATATGTAAAATCCTGCAAACCTCATTATCGTATTAGTGTAACGTCCCCTATTTTTTCAACTATTTCTCCGTCAAAGAAGCGTGCCTTAATCTTATAAACGTATACATCCTGCTTACAAAGGCTGCCTCGGTATGTTCCATCCCATCCGGGTTCAGTTGTCCAGGTTTCGAACAGCAATTCTCCCCAGCGGTTAAAAATCTGCATATGAAATTCAACTACACCTTCCGAGACAGGGTTAAAATAATCGTTTTTACCTGTGCTCAGCAGATTGCCACCTCCTGCCGGAGTAAAGGCATTCGGAACAAGTATTTTTCCACCCGCTTCTGCTATGGCTGCGCTTAAGGCTTTATATGAGTTTTCACAACCGTGCTCATTGGAAACCAGCAACGTCACATCATATATACCAGGTTCTTTGAATTCATAAAAAGGATTTCGTTCCTCAGATGTATTGCCGTCGCCAAAATCCCAGTGAAAGATGCTGGCGTTTTCCGACATATTGGAGAAATAATGAGAGTTTCCCGGAATCTTGACAGCAACACCTTCCGGTCTTACCTTAAAGAATGCCGTAGGTATCGGATAGACTTCTACCACATCCCGTATACTCACCTGATCTTCACCACCAGCTCCCCAGACAGTTAGCGTAACGGTGTATGAACCGGGTATTCCGTATTCATGATAGGGATCTTTTAACGGAGATTTATTCCCGTCACCAAAATCCCACTCATAACGCTCAGCATATTTTGACGTATTTTTAAACTGAATTCCCAATGGACCGCAATCTTTATCTCCTCCTGTAAAAGAAGCTATTGGCTTGGTAGGTAAGACTATAATGGAGCTGAATGCCGTATCTGAACAATGATCACCACCAACAATCAGTCGAATAGTATAATCACCATAAAAGGTATAATAATGTTGCTGTGGATTTCTGACCTGAGAGCCGGAATTGTCCCCAAAATCCCAGCTATACCACCAGTTGCCGGTGCTGCTGCTATTCTCAAAAGACACTACGGAATCCGGCAACTGAAGAATGGCCGGTGTTACTGAAAACCTTGCCTGTGGACGCGGATACACTGTTACTGTACGCTCAAGGGTATCCGAGCATCCATATAGTGAGCCGGCAACCAGGCGCACCAGATAGGCTGTATCTTTGTCGCTCTCATTGTAGTACATATAGTCAGGATGCAAATCGGATGATACCCGGTTATTGTCCAGAAACCAGGTATATTGAGAAGCGCCTGTACTTGTATTTCTGAACTCAGCTTTTAAAGGAGCGCATCCGGCTTCCACAGATTCAAATCCTGCCTTTACCGCCGGGTATACATTGAGACTGCGTGAAGTCTGACTTTGGCACTGATGCTCACTGACAGCTGTCAACCGGATGGTATATTCTTTAGTTGAAAGCAATTCATTATCAAAAGTTTTGAAAAAGTTCATTGCCCCGATGCTGTCACTTTGCCCGTTTCCATACTCCCAGAAATACCTTGTTGCTCCGGTTGAGTTATTTCTTATAACAGAGGTATGAGGTGTACAACCGGCAGGGTTATCGATAACAAAAGATGCCTCCGGAGCCGGATAGACCACTATCTGACGTGTGGATGTATCCTGACATCTCCAGCCGTTGGATGCGATTAATCTGACGTTATAAGTATACTCTTCTGTATTTGACTGGTTGATGAACGAGTGTACGGGAGATGTCGCTGTACTTTGATTTATTCCATCAAAATTCCAGGAGTATATCGTTGCATTATGTGACAAATTATAAAAACTGACAGGCCATGGTGTGCATCCCGCAGTATCTGTTGAAGTAAATGCAGCTTTTACTTCAGGAAACACGGTAATCTGCCGGCTTACTGATGCCATGCAACCTTTAGAACTCGTTGCGGTAAGTGCAAATGTATAAGCTTGTTCGCTTGCCTGCTGATTCTGATATGTATGCTCCGGTATAGTCATAGATCCGGAACCCGAAATTCCGTCGCCGAAACTCCATACATACTCAGTGGCTCCGGTCGAATGATTCTCAATGCTGACATGCAAGGGAGCACAACCTTCGTCCGGCAATACGTTTATAGCAGCCTGAGGAGTTGAATATACATTGATGCTGTCAGAATATGTAGCGGAGCAATTGTACTGAGAGCGTGCTGTAAGTGTAACCAGATAGATGGTATCTGCATTGGCCTCTGTATAAAAGCTATGAACCGGATGACGGCCATTACTGGTATTGCCATCTCCGAAATTCCAATCGTAAAAATCTGCACCGATGGAGTAATTGGTATATCGGACATTTAACGGAGAGCAACCGGCCGTATCACTGCTTTCGAATAATGCCACCACTTCCGGATACAATGTTATTAGCTGTTTCTTTACCGCACCGCATCCCTTATCTGTCAGTACAGTTTGTGTCAGCTCCACAGACTTGGGTATATAATCTGTATTGGTATATGTATAGATGTTTGCTGGCTCGTTCCAGTCTTCTGTGATTCCGTCACCGTATGACCAGCTTATACGTTCATAATCACGGGCCATATTGGTAATATTGATCTCAAGAGGGCTACATCCGGCAGTTATATCAGTAATGAAGTCAGCAAAAGGGTTGGCCCACACCACAACTTCGCTGCTATCCTGATCCCTGCATCCATAAGGAGATATTGCCGTTAGTATTATTTTAAAGGTTGTGTCATTCGAAGAGTTATTCTGAAACTCATGAGCCGGGTTTCTTGTGGTAGTAGAAAATCCTCCACCCAGGCTCCAGACAAAATTAGTTGCTCCCACCGACAGATTTTCAAAAGAAACAGCAAGAGGGCTGCATCCGGAAATACTGGTATGTGCAAAAGCAGCTTCAACTTCAGGGAAAACTGTTATCTGAATAGTGCTTTCATCGAAACAGCCTGCTGATGTTAACACTTTTAAGCGTACATTATAAATATAAGGTTGTCCGCTCGTGTTTGAAAACAGGTGCTGAAAATTTATCGCTCCGTCAGCCAGTGTATCGATTTGACCGTCGCCATAATCTGCAATGATGGTTTCCGTCCCTTGTGACAAACGCTGAAAACTGACTGAAAGCGGACTACATCCGGAATTTATATCAGCAACAAATTCTGCCTCAGGAGTTGGAAAAACTACTATATTATATTCAGCTGTGTCTTTACAATTAAAAGGAGATGTTCCGATAAACCGAATCCGATACGAAGTATCAGCAGTACCTGTATAATGATATTCCGCAAGAGGTGAAGGCGATGTGCTTATACTACCGTTACCCAGCTCCCATAAGAAAGAAACAGGACCGCCACTTGCAGACAGCCGGACTGATGCAGGGTGGCAGGAAGTATCCGGATCAGCGAGAATCTGAAAATCAGCTTCGGGATATAATGTAATTACTCTGGACATCTCCCCGTAACAACCGGTATTGGAAAATGCCTTTAATGTGATAGTGTCATTAATTACGGAAGTGGTTTTGTTTTCAAAAATCTTTGAAAATGCAGCGGGTAAGGTTGATGAGCTATCTTCCGGACCGAAATACCATCTATAGCTGTCCGCAGCCTCTGATATATTAGTAAAGTTCAGTTCAACCGGACTACATTGCGGCACAGTCGGAGAATATGAAAAGTCTGCTTTAGGTGCCGGATATACCCTGACTGATGTATATGCCGTATCTGCACAGCCATCCTGACTTGCCGCGATAAGGGAAAGATAATAGATCCGGTCATTGCCTGAGTAATTTGTATAAACATGCTGTATTGTATCTATATCTCCGGCAGCGTAGTGATAAACCGGTGTGCCATCTCCAAAGTCCCAGGTGTATGTAGCTGCATTAACTGACTCGTCAGTTAATGCAAGCTCCAGTGGTGAGCAGGCTGCTGTGTCACTTTGCCATATTCTTGTGTTTACACCCGGGAAAATTTCGACAGGGATAATTGCCGAAGAGCTGCATTGGCCTGTAGAAACAGTGAGCTGCACCAGATAGCTTCCTGCATCAGGGTAAGTATATACAGGATTTCTGACGGAGGAGACTGTCCCATTGCCAAAATCCCAGCTCCAGCTTGTAATAGCGCTTCCTTCGGAAAACGGAGCCAGACGAGTACCCGGAATCGGACGTTCTCTGGTTCCGGAAGGCAATTGCCAGCCAACTGCCAGATGATCGTCCCCGTTGCCTTCTTTGTGAAGGGCACGAATATAATACCTTCTTCCGGATTCCAGATATACAGAGGCAGATTGCTGAGAAGAAAACTTAGTCCATTCTCTGCTGGAAGTATACGAAGATACCGAGGCTATCAGAACGGCATTGTCGGGAGAAGCATCCGTGCTCAGCCATAATTCAGATGCATCGTCACTGGCAAGCCAGAATACATAATTACCTGTCTGGGGCGGGCATATAAAGCCATGAATACGGGCACCGTAATTATTGCCACTGTTACCCGGAGCTTCAAATGTAGTAAGCAGCGCAGATGATGAAGGATGATCCGGATACATGCTTCCGGAGGTAAGATCTGATACTGATGAACCGGTGATATCGTCCCATTTTTCATACAATATATTTCCGGTAGCACAGGCAGAAGCTCCGCTCAATTGTGATTTATCAGTAAAGTGAACCGGAACTCCGAGACATGCAGAATCTCCTTCCGGAATAGAAGAAACAGTCGGGTATACGGAAATAGTGGCGGTTTTTTTACTTCCGCAACCCAGACTGTTACTTGTTGTCAATTCTATTACATAGGTACCTGGATCAGTAAATACAAGCTCCGGAGGTGTCTGAGACGTGAATACTCCGATACCGTCAACAGTCCACTGCCAGGAAGTTGCATTTTGGGACAGGTCAGTTACATTAACGTTTACAGGAGCGCAGCCAAAATGGTTATCTGATGTGAAATCCGAAATCGATGAAGGTAGAACCTGAATGCTAATGGTTGTGCTATCCCTGCACATATCCGTTCCATCGATGCCGGCAAGCAGCTTAACAGTATAAGTTCCCGGCTCATTGTACACGTGCCTGCTCTGTCCTGAGGAGGCTGTCGTATAAAGCGGGCTGCCATCGCCAAAGTCCCAGACATAAAAATTAGCACCTCCGGTACTGGTATTCTGAAAGACACCTTCCTGCCCGGCACAAATAACCGGATTGGGCAAATGAATGGATGCCTGGGGCGGACCGATTATCTCAACGGTTACCGCAGCAGGGTCTACCCCACAGTAATTGGAATCCTCCATAAAAACCGTAAAACGGTCCCCTATATTTCCGCTGACAAAATAGGTCTGAGAGCGATTTTGCGGTGTGGCAGGCAGCCAGTCCGTTATTCCCCCTCCTACTTCTGTAAAATTCCAACGGATTCTTCTTGGCTGGCGAACATTACAATTGTATAAAGACTGATCTGTAAAGGTAATTTCCTGGCCTACGCAAATCCGGGTAACAGAAGCTGTAACGACTGCTGTATCTATATCCCAGAAATCGTATGGACCGTAGCTGGAAAAAGTGGTATCACACAAGCTGAAAGCAGTAAGAGACACCACCATGTTACAGCCGGCCCGGCCTCTTTCGTAAACGTGCGTAATAGGCTGGCCAACGGTTTCAGGTCCCACCCGATCCCTCGTACCATCTCCCCAGTCCCATTCAAATACAGTATGAGGCGATACATTGGTTGACTGATTTATAAACGTAAGCGAATGAGGCACACATCCACTGGTACCTTCCGTTGGCGGGATTGCAGTCGCCCCTGCTTTTCGGTCATTAATAATTCTGCCTGTAATAGAAACTGTACAGCCGTTTCTTGTTTCACTTAAAGTCAGTGTGTATATGCCAAGATTATATACATGGGAGATCGGAGTATTGGCTTCCCAGAATGCTCCGCTGACAGGTGCAGAGCCATCACCAAAATCCAATGTATAGTTATAAATATCTTCAGGAGAAAACAGTGTAAGCGTAAACTGATCAGGATCGCTGGTATTATCTATACAGTTTTCCCAGACAGGATTTGCAGAGGCATTAATATAGTTAAGATCATATAGTCTTGGAGAAGGACACTGTCCAAGGAGATCCGAAAACACCCCCAAAAGGATCATTGTCAGACCTGTTAATACAATATTTCCCGACACTATTCTCTCCATAGTACTTTTTCCGATGTTTCTTTTATCGCAAAAAGTCACTCATTGGTTACATAGTATTTTAATATTTACAATATATCATTGTATTATTATAATAGCGAATGTGCTTTTACTTGAAAAAATTATAAGAAATATAAAATAAATAATATTAAAAGATTGTATTCGTATAATGTTTACCCGTCCATTGATTTGAAAAATATAATAACAAAAATGAATACAAAGAAAAATCTTTTTTCAGGCGAAATATAAGTTTTTAACTGTACCTTTGTTCTCCATAGGTTGTATTCAAAAATCTCTTATGGGTTCTGTAAAATATATTTTTGTTACCGGTGGGGTAACATCATCTTTAGGAAAAGGTATAATTTCCGCATCACTGGGTAAGCTTCTCCAAGCCCGTGGTTTTTCTGTAACAATTCAAAAGTTTGATCCCTATTTAAACATTGATCCGGGTACATTAAATCCGTATGAGCATGGTGAGTGCTATGTAACGGAAGATGGCGCAGAAACGGACCTTGATCTCGGTCATTATGAACGTTATCTGAATATCCCGACTAGCAGAGCCAATAATATTACTACCGGAAAAATCTATCATAACGTTATATCTAAAGAACGCCAGGGAGATTTTCTCGGAAAAACAGTCCAGGTTGTTCCTCATATTACAGATGAAATCAAAAGAAGTGTTCGTCTTTTGGGCGAAACCGGGCAGTATGATATCGTTATTACAGAAATCGGCGGTTGTGTCGGAGATATCGAGTCTCTTCCGTTTCTGGAAGCCGTAAGACAGTTTCGTTGGGAAGAAGGGCCAAACAATACACTGGTTATTCACCTTACACTTATTCCCTTCCTTAAAACGAGCGGAGAATTAAAAACCAAGCCGACACAGCACTCTGTGAAGCAGTTGTCTGAAGCTGGAATTCAGCCGGATATTCTGGTTTGCCGTACCGAACATCATCTTCCGATCGATATACGGAAAAAAATTGCACTTTTCTGTAACGTCAATATAAACTCTGTCATCGAATCTATTGATGCAGACACTATTTATGATGTGCCTCTTCTTATGAAAAAAGAAAAGCTGGATGAACGGGTGCTTACCAAGCTCAAACTTCCGCATAAAAGTGAAGGCGATATCGATAAATGGAAAGAGTTTTTAGGAAAGCTAAAAAATCCGACCAGTGAAGTGGAGATAGGACTTGTCGGAAAGTATATTGAACTTCCGGATGCTTACAAATCTATTGTAGAGGCCTTTGTGCACTCCGGAGCTGAAAATGAATGCAAAGTCAATATTCGCTGGATCCAGTCTGAAAATCTTACGGAAGAAAATGCAGAATCCACCTTCCGGTTTCTGGATGCCATTCTGGTAGCTCCCGGTTTTGGAGAGCGCGGACTGGAAGGAAAAATCACTGCCGTAAAATATGCCCGCGAAAATAACATTCCGTTTGTAGGCATCTGCCTGGGAATGCAAATGGCTGTTGTTGAATTCGCACGGAATGTGCTTAAAATGAAAGATGCCCACAGCTATGAAGTAAATCCCGCTACTCCCTACCCTGTCATAGACATGATGGAAGACCAGAAAACCATTACACAAAAGGGAGGCACCATGCGTCTGGGAGCGTATACCTGTGAAATTACCAAGGGCAGCAAAGCATACTCTGTGTACGGTAAAGGCAGAATAAATGAAAGGCACAGACACAGATACGAGTTTAACAATAAATACCTTAAGAAGTTTGAGAATGCGGGTATGATTGCTTCCGGACTGAACCCTGATAATAATCTGGTTGAAATTGTTGAAATTAAAGATCATCCATTCTTTATTGGTGTACAGTTTCATCCGGAACTGAGGAGTACTGTATTGAACCCTCATCCATTATTCGTAAAGTTTGTCAAAGCGGCCATTGATTATTCAAAAAACAAGTAAAACACTATTTACCAAATAAAAACTACGCAAATCACTGTAAGTAAAAATGGATAGAAATCAGTTAATAGGCATGGCATTAATAACCGTAATGTTCGTTGCCTACATGTATTTTTTTAAACCGGAGGCACCTGTTTCGGATTCTAGAATTCAAGACTCTGCAATAGTGGCTGCTCCTGAAAAAGCTCCTGACACGCATAGCACCTATGAGCTGGACTCTGCCAGAAAAGCCGCTCTTCAGCTACGCATGGGAGCATTTGCTATAGCTGCAGAAGGCAATGAAGAATTAACAGTTCTTGAAAACGATGACGTACAGGTTACTTTCAGCAGCAAAGGCGGCAATATCAGTAAAGTTTTACTGAAAAAATACTTTACACCGGACAAGAAACCGCTTTACCTGATCACCCCTGAAAATTCTGTAACAACGTTAAAAGTAAACACAGAGCGGGGCATTGTTGATCTGAAAACTCTTTTTTATACACCGGTCGTTGAAAAGAAAGGTGATTCCACCATTGTTCTGTACCGTATTGCTCTGGGTGAAAACCAGCATATCACGCAGCGCTATGTTTTTCCGCCCAGGGGGTATACCATCGGTTATGACCTCGCAATGGAAGGAACAGATCGTATTATTGAAAATGAAGCAGTAAAATTTTCCTGGACTACCAACCAGCCGAATGTCGAGCCTGATCTTAAAATGAACAGGGAAAGAACTACCGTTAATTTCTATACTTCCGAAGATGGTTTTGATAATCTGACGGAAGCTTCAAGCAGCAAAGAAGCTGAAACAATCAGTACACCTGTAAAATGGGTCGGGCTCAAACAAAAATTCTTTACTTCTGCGATCATTGCGCAAAGAAGCTTCGAAAATGGCTATGTAGAATCAAGTGTGCCGGAAAATGATTCTGTCGTAAAGGTTCTTAAAACAGATTTGCTGATTCCTATAGGCGATATTAAAACAGGCAAAGCCGAGTTTAAGTACTTCTTTGGCCCTAACCACTTTCAGACAATGAAGCCCGTTGCTGACGGCTTTCATAAAAACGTTAACCTCGGCTGGCCTGTAATCAATGCTTTTAACCGCTTTATTGTTATTCCGACATTCAATTTCCTTGACTACATGTTTGGTCATATGGAATGGAAATATGGATTTATCATTGTAATCCTTGGTATTCTGATCAAGCTTATTCTCCTTCCTCTTTCATTCAAGTCATATATCGCTATGGCCAAAATGAAGGTCTTAAAGCCGGAGCTTGATGTAATCAAGGAGAAATACGGAGATGATATGCAAAAAATACAGACCGAGCAGATGGCCTTGTACTCCAAAGTAGGTATTAATCCGCTTAGCGGCTGTATTCCGGTTTTATTATCCATGCCGGTGCTGTTAGCCATGTTCAGCTTTTTCCCTAACTCCATTGAGCTGCGTCAGGAAGCTTTCTTATGGGCTCCCGATTTGTCCACGTACGATGCTCTGATTAAGCTCCCGTTTACTATTCCTTTCTATGGAGCCCACGTGAGTATATTTACACTTTTGATGACATTGTCTACTCTTGCTTATACGCATTTCAATAATCAGATGAGCACGCAAACCGGACCTATGAAATCAATTACGTACATAATGCCTGTAGTACTTCTGTTTGTTCTTAACAGCTTTCCTGCAGGTCTTAGTTTCTACTACTTTGTATCCAATATTCTTACTATAGGCCAGCAATTCATCATCAAACGCTTTGTGGATGAAGACAAGCTGCGTGTGGCAATGGAAGAAAATCGCAAAAAACATGCGACAGGTGGCGGAAAAAAAGGAAGCAAGTTTATGGATCGTGTGCAGGAGGCTATGAAGACCCGTGAGGAGATGCTGAAACAGCAGAAACAAAAAGGTAAGGAATAATTCTTCCTTTTGATTATGATAAGAAAGAGAGGTTGTCCGACAGATAACCTCTCTTTTTATTTTTTTTGATTATCAGATCAAAGGTGGAAGACTTTACCAATTGATCGGTTCCAGCCCTTTTTTCACAAGAAATTCATTGGTTTTGCTAAAATGCCTGTTACCAAAAAATCCCCGGTCTGCTGAAAACGGAGAAGGGTGAGCGGATTTCAGAACATGATGTTTGTGTGTATCGATCAGCAATTCTTTCTTTTGGGCATATGCTCCCCATAGCAGAAACACAAGATCTGATTTTTCATCTGATACTTTCCGGATAACAGCATCGGTAAACTCCTCCCAGCCTTTATTCTGATGGCTACCTGCCTGCCCTGCCCTGACAGTCAGTGTAGCATTGAGCAACAATACTCCCTGCACCGCCCAGCGTTCCAGATTTCCACTCCTGGGAATTTCTTTTCCCAGATCATCTTTTATCTCTTTAAATATATTCTTAAGCGAGGGTGGAAAAGGAATACCATCATTTACGGAAAAACATAAACCGTTTGCTTGTCCCGGGCCATGATAAGGGTCCTGCCCTATTATTACGACTCTTACCTTATCAAAAGGGCACTTGTCAAAGGCATTGAAGATTAACTTCCCCGGTGGGTATATCGTATGGGTAGCGACTTCTTTTTTTACGAAATGAACCAGATTGGAAAAATACTGCTTGTCAAATTCCTCCTGCAAGTATGGTTGCCAGGTCGGATTAATAGTTACCGTCATAAATTATAAAAGTTCATTGTTCGAGGACTTTTGAGAAGGCAATTATTCGAACATAAATTTAAAAAATCAAATTTTAATTGTAATTTTAGTACACAACCAAAAATTTCCAGTCATGATTACACAAGTCACCGACGGAGTTAAAGTTTCTGTAGAGACAACTTATCAACCCGACTATTCAAGCCCGGTACAGTCTCATTTTGTTTTCACCTACCGTATCCGGATCGAAAACAACAGTAACTATACCGTCCAGCTTTTGAGAAGACACTGGAAAATACACGACGCTCAGGCAGCTGTCAGAGAAGTAGAAGGTGAAGGTGTCGTCGGGCAGCAACCTACACTTGAGCCGGGAGAATTTCATGAATACGTATCCGGTTGTAACCTCAAAACCGAAATGGGAAAAATGAAAGGCACTTATCTGATGGAAAGAGTTGTGGACGGCAGCAAATTCAGGGTTACCATACCAGAGTTTGTAATGATTGTACCTTATAAGCTGAACTAAACTTTGTGAATTCCCTTTTTCGATTCTGTCAATACATCAGACATTTTCTTATATCCGGTGATGAACACTCTGTTCACTCACCGTTTTTGTTTTATCTGTATACCTCGGCGATCCATACGGATAAACAGTTTTATGCATTTTCCAAAATTGAATCATTCCGAAACAGGGCGCTAAAAGATAAAACAACCATAACTGTAACCGATTTTGGCACCGGAAAAGACCGGCAACGCCATATCGCTGACATCGTTTCCCGGAGTGTAACAGATGCTTCAAAAGCACAGATTCTGTTTCGACTGGCCTGGTTTATAAAAGCAAAAACTATTTTGGAGCTGGGAACTTCCCTGGGTTTTACGACTGCTTATCTGGCCTCTGCCAATACACAAAGCGCTGTATTCAGTCTGGAGGGGTGTCCGAATCTTGCTGCTTATGCCTCACGCATGCATAAAAGACTAAATATTAACAATACCAAGGTATATGTTGGTGACATTGCAGAAACTCTTCCTTCCGTGATCCCAACGATCTCAAAAATAGATCTGGCTTTTCTCGATGCCAATCACCAATACAAGCCAACCCTGGAATATTTTGATATGCTGTTGCCCTATATGCATGAAAACAGTATCATGATTTTTGATGATATCTATTGGTCACCGGATATGAAAAATGCCTGGGATACCATTATTGCCAGAGAAGAGATTACCATTTCAATTGACTTGTTTCATTTTGGTATTGTTTTTTTCAGAAAGAATGCACCCAAACAGCATTTTAATCTGAGAATGTGATTGTGTGAGGTGCTTTCATATCATTCACCATAGATAAGTTTTATCCGTTTTGCAACCTTTATTTACTTACTTCGTAAAGTCAAACTAATTATTTCTTTTTTCCTATTTTAATAACATTGGCAAAACAGGCCGGTTGAACGTATAAGAAATTTTTAGCTTTATGATACGAGCACTTTTGTTGATCAGCATTTGCTTCACATTCTCCTATCGGAGTTATGGTGATGCTAAAGAAAGCTCAGACAATACGACTTCTTATTTCTACGGCGCAATGCCAGCTATCGCTGCTCCTGAGGAAGCACTCGCAAATTATGATCTCTGGAAAAAGAATTTTATAGTTCAGGCGGGAACATTTGCCCGTGTGAAGTGGGTCAATCCGGAACAAACAACCTCTGAAGGAATCGGCTGGGGTATGCTTCTGGCTGTTTATGCAAGCGACCAGCAGGTTTTTGACGGTTTATGGAACTACTACCATGCTCATAGCAATGCGCATGGTCTGATGCATGCCAAAACGGATGCCAGTGGTGGTATCGTTTCTTACAATGCATTGTCCGGTGCTGATTTTGATGCTTGCCTGGCGCTGATAGCTGCCATAAAACAATGGCCGGACAAAGCTTCTGAATATCATACTGCAGCTATGCGTCTTTTGAACGCAATCAGGAAATTTGAAATAGATAGTACAAACTATACTGTAAGAGGTACTGATCAGCCTGCTTCAGAGGCTGGAATGAATACAGCGTATTTCTCGCCTGCTCATTTCAGAGTATTCGGGGAATTTAGCGAAGATTCTGATTTCTGGAATCGCGTCGCGGACAATTGCTATCATATTATCAATGAAAATCTGACACGCAACAATGCCTGCGGCGGACTGATATCTGACCGGACAGATGCCGCCGGACAAAATATTGCCGCTGGCAATAATGCTTTTTTCGATGGCAGAACATATTATTATGATGCTGCCAGAGTGCCGTTTAAGGTTGCCCTTGACTACTTATGGACCGGTAACCTGCAGGCTAGAAACTATCTGAACCGCTGTAATGATTTTGTACTTACACGTCTTGGCGGAGCTGAAAATATCGTTGACGGTTATACTCAGGAGGGCACGGCAACAGGCAGCTATCACAACAGCTCATTTGTCGGGCCATTTGCCTGCGCTGCAATGACAGGCTATAATCCCATGTACCTTGATGCGATATATTCGGATCTTATCGCAACAGAGGACGATCATTCTTTCTATAGCCAGTCTGTAAAGACGCTTAGCCTGTTTTTGCTAACCGGGCTTTTCAGACAGCCTGTAGCACCTTCAAAGCATCGTTCAGAGGCTCCATCAGAGTCTGAAGTCAGTAGTCAGCTAATTGCTCCCAATCCCTTTTATGATCAGACGGCTCTTAATCTGCCGGCTGAAAAAGACATGTATCCCTTAGCGTATGAAATTATGGATGAACAAGGGGTTGTTTATGAATCTTCAGAAATAAACTCCCCGAATCAGACTGTAGGTGGCAGTTTATCAAGCGGCATATATCTGATGCAGATAACCTATGCCGGTAAAATGAAGGTTGTTCGTCTGCATAAAAAATAAAAAATCCGAAACCTGCTTTAGTAGAAAGTTCCGGATTATCAAATCAGGCGATACTGAAATTAATTAGTAAATTTTTCTTTTATGCTTTGAGTCAGTTTTTCCATGACTTCCGCAGGTATTGACAACTTCTGCTTACTAAAGTTTATATCTCCCACAGAATTTAAAGGCACCAGATGTACGTGTGCATGAGGAACCTCAAGGCCAATCACCGCAATTCCTATACGTTTGCACGGAACAGCTTTTTCGAGCGCCAGCGCTACTTTCTTTGCAAAAGTCATAAGCCCTGACAAATGGTTATCCTCCAGAGAAAAGATATAATCAACTTCTTTTTTAGGAATAACAAGGGTATGGCCGGGAGCAATAGGGCTTATATCCAGAAACGCAATATATTCATCGTCCTCTGCAACTATGTATCCTGGTATTTCCCGGTTAATGATCTTTGTAAAAACGGATGCCATTGATGTATAACTGATTATTATTCCAGGGTTATATCTTCGATCTGAAATTCCATTTTCCCGGCAGGTACGGTGATTTCAACGACGTCTCCTTTCTGCTTACCCAGCAGCCCGGCTCCTATTGGCGATTTCACAGAAATTTTTCCTGCTTTAAGATCGGCTTCTTCTTCTGCAACAAGGGTATATTTCAATACCGCTCCATTCTTTTTGTTTTTGATTTTAACAGTAGTAAGAATGGATACCTTATTTGTATCAATTGTGCTTTCATCAATTACACGGGCATTAGAAACAACTTCCTCGAGCTTGGATATCTTTAGCTCAAGAAGCCCCTGAGCATCTTTAGCTGCATCGTATTCGGCATTTTCACTTAAGTCGCCTTTGTCCCTTGCCTCGGCAATCTGCCTGGCTATATCAGATCTTCCTTTGGTTTTGAGAAAGGTTAATTCATCTTTCAGTTTTCTCAACCCTTCTTCGGTGTAATAAGTTACCTTACTCATACTTTACCCAATTTTAACATATAAACAATAAAAAAAACGGCTCATTTTGACCGTTTTAATTTTATCAAAATTACGACAATTTATTCCAAAAAACAAAATCAGAAGATCGCTTACTCTTCTAAAAAAGGCCGGAATTTCGAATTTTTTCTATCAAAACTTCATTAATTCTTACATAAGATTCATAAGACCATCCTCCTACATGAGGGGTCAGAATCACATTCTCAAAACGAATCAGCTCGTTAAAATCTTTATGCTGTTCCGGAGTGAATGTATTAAATTTTTCATTTTCCAGAACATCCAGAGCTGCTCCCCGTATTTTTCCCGATTTAAGATGACTGATCAGATCCCTTAACTTCAAAATTTCGCCTCTGGCTGTATTTACCACCCAGATATTTTTCTTAAACCGGTCAAAATAAGCAAAATCAGCCATGAAGCGCGTTTCGTCAGTCAGAGGTACGTGAAAACTAACCACATCAGCCTCTTTACAGATCGTCTCCATGTCTGTCAGCACGATTCCGGGTTCAGTTTGAACAGGTTCCTTGTCATACACCAATATGGTACAGCCAAATGCAGAAAGACGCCTTGCAAATGCTCTTCCCATATAACCATACCCGATCAGCGCGATTGTTTTCTTATATAGTTCCGCCCCTCTGTTTGCTTCCCTTTGCCACAGACCGCTGCGCACCTCTTTGTCTGCTGAAATTATTTTATTCAGCAAAGCAAAAAGCATTCCAACTGCATGTTCGGCCAAAGCATCCCTATTGCCTTCCGGAGCGTTGAAAAGGCGTATGTTTCTTTTTTCAACTTCCTCAACATCGATAAGATCTACACCGGCCCCTGCTCTTCCGATAAAAACAAGCCTTGAGGCATTTTCCAGCAATTCACGATCGATTTTCAGCTTACTGCGAACCAGTAACCCTGCATATTTGTGAATAATTTCCAGAACTTCACTTCGTTGAATACCAGGTTGGTAATCTGCTTCAAGACCACAGGAAGCAAGAAGAGAGATAATAGACGGATGCATCTCATCAACAATCAGACACTTATTCAGCATATCAGAAATTCAGTAAAGAATGAGCTACTATAAAATATATTGCCAGACCAATCAAATCATTGGTTGTGGTAATAAAAGGACCTGAGGCCAGAGCCGGATTTATCCCGATCCGGTCCAGTACCAGCGGAGTTACAGTCCCGAAAAAAGAAGCAATAAGCACTACACTTAATAAGGCAAGTGACACAACAAAGGCCAGCCGCATATCCTGTCCGACAATGGCATTGAAGGTAAATACCAAAAGAGATATAGCCAGTCCGTTAAGTAATGCGACCAGAAGCCCCTTGAGCATTCTGCCAAGATTGAAGGCATCAAGATCTTCTCTTCCCGCCAGTGACTGTACTACGATCGAAGATGACTGAATACCAACGTTGCCGCCGGTTGCCGTAATCAGCGGTATAAAAAAGGCCATGGCCGGTATCATTTTGATATTTTCTTCAAACAGCCCCATAAACCACGCCCCCAGCATTCCCCCGGTCATACCGACTATAAGCCATGGCAACCTTGACTTGGAAAGAGCCCAGATACTGGCATCTTCTTCTATACTTTCGGATATACCAGCCATCATCTGGCGTTCAAGCTCTGCCATTTCAGTAATTACATCGATTACGTCATCAATTGTAATTCTGCCGGCCAGCTTTCCTTGTACATTCACTACCGGAATACTTTCAAGATCATACTTTTGCATAATTCGTGCAACTTCATCCGCTTCTCTGTAAGTTTCCACAAGAATAATATCCGGATTATAGACATCCGCAACAAGCATATTGCCATCCGAAAGCAGGAGACTGGGCAATGCCACAACTCCCAGCAAACGATCATTATTATCTACTACATATATGGAGTAAATTTTTTCAACTATCCTGGATTGGCGCCGAACCTCATCAATACACTGGTTGATAGTCCAGTTAATATTTGCTTTTACAAGCTCTTTTGCCATGAGTCCGCCGGCACAATCCGGCTCATAGTGCAAAAGATCAACTATATATGAGGCTTTTTCCTGATTGGTAATCAGCAGCAGCACTTCTTCCCGTCTCTTTACACCGAGCTGATTGAGGATATCCACTCCGTCATCAGAATCAATAATATTAAGATAACACGCTATTTCTTCCGTACTCAGTTCTTTCAGAAACCGTTTTCTGTAATCCTGATCAAGATGCATCAGGACTTCGGCACCCTGTTCTGTTGTAAGAAGCTTCAGAACCACAATTGATTCTTCAGGTTCCAGCCTGTGAAATATCTCGGATAGGTCCGCTGCATGCAAATCGCCAGATTCCCTTTTTATAAGAGCTGCATCATTGGTCTGAATAGCATCTTTCAGCGTTTGAATCAGTTCATATGTTAATTCAAATGGCATCTTCTAGCTCAGGGACTCTATATCTGTCGTTAATTGAATAAACTCTTCGACCGAAAGCTGCTCGGCTCTTTTATCAAAGAGTGACTGGCTCATAAAATCGAGAGGCAGATTAAGTGGTTTCAGGGCATTCCGCAAGGTTTTTCTTCGGGTTTGGAAAGCCTGTTTTACAACCTTGAAAAACAGTTTTTCATCACATCCCAGGGATTCTCTGTTATTTCTGGTCAGTCGTACAACTCCTGATTTTACTCTTGGTTCCGGTTTAAACACTTTTTCGCTTACGGTAAAAAGATATTCAACTTTATAAAATGCCTGTAAAAGCACACTTAATATTCCATAATCCTTATTACCCGGACCGCTTGCAATACGTACGCCTACTTCCCGCTGAACCATTCCGGCTACCTCTGGAATATTGTTTCTGTACTCCAGAACTTTGAAAAAAATCTGGGAAGAAATGTTGTATGGGAAATTGCCAACAATTGCAAACCTGCTTCCCAGAAGCCCGATAAGATCAAGTTGTAAAAAATCGCCATCTATTATTTCCAGGTCAGGGTAATGCACCTGCAGGTACTCAACGGATTCCTTGTCCAGCTCAACTACAGTCAGGTCAAAATCTTTCGGAATCAGAAATTGTGTCAGCACCCCCATTCCCGGTCCGATTTCCAGGACCTTATCATACTGACCATAACCGGTCAGAGCGTCCGCTATCCGACTGGCTATGGACAAGTCCTTTAAGAAGTGCTGTCCGAGATGCTTCTTTGCTTTTACTACTTTCATATCACGATCTATACAACGCAAGTTAAGGGATTGATTTCTGTAATTAAAACGATCGGCAAAGATATATAAACGAACTATTGCTCTGGTCTCTGGTTCAATTAGGGTGAATGTTTAAATTTGCGCCATGAAAATTCAGTTGGAATATAAAGATCATCTTGTGGCTGACCAGTGCACTGTATATCTGGTTTCTTCAAAATCAGATATAGCCTCCATTGTTTCACGCACAGAAACAATGGATTATGTCAGAAAGAAATTACTGGAAGAGCAGCCCGGATTTCTTAAATTGAGTGATAACCCGGCTACACCCCTGTACCTGGTAATTGCTCCTGATGAAAATCAGCCTTATTTCAATATACTCGAGCATATCAGAAGACATGGAGCCAGGCTCTGGAAAGAAATTCAGGAAGAAAGAATTTCCGAAATTCAGGTAAGCTCACTTCTCGAAAACCATGAATATCTGCTTGCTCTGACCGAAGGGTTATGTCTCAGCGCTTACGAATTTAAGAAATATAAATCAACATCTCAGAGCTCAAAGCTCCAGAAAGTAGCTGTAGTGCATGATAATATTGAGAAAGAGCAGATCGATGAGCTACGTACGCTTATTGAGGCAGTGTTTTTATGCAGAGACCTTGTTAATGAACCCTATTGCGGACTAAATGCAGAAAAACTTTCGGAAATTATCCTGGATACCGGCAAAGAAGCCGGATTTTCCGTAGAAGTCTTTGAAAAGAAAAAAATTGAGGCATTACGAATGGGCGGGCTTATGGCTGTCAGTGCCGGTAGCGTGGCCCAGCCTACATTTACTGTGCTTGAATATAAGCCGGACAAGTCGCTGAACAGACAACCCTTGATTTTTGTCGGCAAAGGAGTGGTATTTGACTCCGGTGGCCTGAGTATCAAGACTGCAGAAGGTATGGAAACAATGAAAGCAGATATGGCCGGCGCTGCTGTTGTTAATTCTTTGTTGTTTGCAGTAGCAAAAAATAAATTACCTTTGCACGTAATCGGATTGATTCCCGCTACGGATAATATGCCGGGCAGTAATGCTCTGGCTCCCGGAGATGTCATTACGATGATGAATGGAAGAACGGTAGAAGTTTTGAATACAGACGCTGAAGGGCGTCTTATCCTTGCTGACGCTCTGTGTTATGCTGCCCGGTATGATCCGGAACTTGTTGTGGATCTGGCTACATTAACCGGAGCAGCCGCAAGGGCCATCGGCAAAGAAGCAATGGCCATGATGGGCACAGCCGGAAAAGACCGAAAGCAGCAACTGGCTGATGCAGGAACAGAAACTCACGAGCGTACTATTGAATTTCCTTTGTGGGAAGAATATGGAAGCTATCTGGAATCAGACATTGCAGATATAAAAAATATAGGGTCATCCAGTGCCGGCCTTATCACAGCCGGCAAGTTTCTGGAGTTCTTTACAGACTATCCATGGAAACACCTTGACATAGCCGGGGTTGCGTATTTAAACAACAAAGACCATTACCGGACTAAAAATGCGTCGGGAACCGGAGTTCGAATGTTATATAAATTTGTTAAAAAGCTGGCAGGATAAACATGACAAACCAAAATCCACCGAAAGAAAAACCGATTGTCGGAATAACTATTGGAGATATTAACGGCATAGGTCCGGAGGTAATCCTGAAAACACTCCAGGATCAGAGAATTCTCAAGTTGTGCACCCCGATAGTATATGGCTCTGCCAGGGTTTTGAATTTTTATAAAAAAACTTCAACGCTCAGTGAGGATATTCATTTTTTTCAGATAAAAAATGCTTCGGATTGCAATGCAAAAAAAATCAACCTGGTCGCGGGCTGGGAAGAAGAGCTGGAACCAGAAGCAGGCAAAGAAACCGCAGCCGGCGGAAAGGCAGCATTTCTTTCTCTTGAGAAAGCAACGGAAGATCTTCGTCAGGGACGGATTGACGCTGTTGTTACAGCACCGGTCAATAAAAACAATATGCAGCAGGAAGGTTTCAGATTTGCAGGCCATACTGAATATTTTGCCAGTAAGTTTAAGTCTGACGTACTGATGACTATGGTCAGTGAAGAAGCTGCTCTCAGAGTAGCCGTAGTTACCGGCCATATACCACTCGTAAATGTTCCTTCTGCACTGACCACAGATGTTATTGCCAAAAAACTGAATCTTCTGTACAAATCATTAAAAAATGACTTCCATATCATAAAACCTAAAATCGCAGTACTTGGTCTGAATCCTCATGCCGGCGAAGAAGGTCTGCTGGGAAAAGAGGAACAGGAAATAATCATTCCTTTGATCAATGATCTTAGGGCAAAAGGTCTGCTGATCTTCGGGCCCTACCCTGCCGATGGTTTTTTCGCCAGTCAGACACATAAAAAGTTTGACGGCATACTTGCCATGTATCACGATCAGGGACTCATTCCTTTTAAGACAATAGCTTTTGAGAGCGGTGTCAATTTTACAGCAGGTTTACCTGTGATCCGAACATCTCCCGATCATGGTACGGCATATGAGATAGCAGGTAAAGATAAGGCGGATGAATCCTCATTCAGACATGCCCTTTATCTGGCCGTCAGACTGGCAAAGGCTAAAACACAGACGATATTTGTATAAAACCAGACCTTATGAACAACCTTGTCGCAAGATTAATGGTTATCAATGAAGGTAGTTTTTATTTATTCAAATATTTATAGTAAATTTGCGACTTCATACTGTATATGGACATAAGAAGACAATTTGAACTGGATATATACAAGCTCAGTAATAGAAAGCATAGTTACGAGTTTGACATTGATGATCAGTTCTTTGATATGTTCGAAGATAGCTTCCTTTCAAAAGGAAAGCTTCATGTATCATTAGAACTAGACAAGTCCGAAACAATGATTATTGCGGATTTCATCATCAGAGGCAACGTGGAGCTTGTATGCGACAGGAGTCTTGATGAATTTAATCAGGAGGTATTTGCAGAACGCAATCTCATTTTTAAATTTGGGGAAGAATTTGAAGAAGTCAGTGATGAGATTGTAATTATTCCAAAAAATACGCAACAACTTGACGTATCACAGTATATTTACGAGTTCATAGGCTTATCCATTCCAATGAAAAAGCTTCATCCCCGCTTCTGCGATGAAGAATTCGATGAAATGGAAGATGAGGAAACGGAATCGGTACTAATATTCAGTACACATCCCAACGAGGAAAGGGAGCAGGAAGAAGGAGAAGGGAATATTGCCGATGATGTTTGGGAAAAATTAAAAAAATTCAAAAGTAACAATAACTAATATAATTAGAACAAACAATGGCTCATCCTAAACGCAGACATTCGAAGACAAGAAGGGATAAAAGAAGAACCCATTATAAAGCTGAAGCCAAGGCATTAACGGTTTGTCCAACAACCGGCGAACATCACCCACCTCACAGAGCTTTCTGGCAAGATGGAAAACTGTATTACAGGGGTAAAGTTGTGATGGAAAAAGAAGTCCTGGCATAGTATGATTAAAATTGCACTGGATGCCATGGGAGGCGATTATGCTCCTCAAGCAATGCTTGAGGGAGCATTAAGGTTCATGCATGAAAACGGCTCCTCTGGCATTGAGATTATCCTGGTCGGTAAAGAACCAGAAATTCGACAAGCGCTGCAAAGCCTGGGAGCTCCGGAAGATAGTTTTCCTGTTGTTCATGCCGAACAGGTAATTGAAATGGGAGAACACCCCACTAAAGCTTTCACACATAAGCCAGATTCCAGTATTGCCAAGGGTTTTGGTATGTTAGCAGCCGGAAAGGTACATGCCTTTGCCAGTGCCGGGAACACCGGAGCTATGATGGTAGGTTCTATGTTTACCATCAAACCGGTAGAAGGAGTGCTTCGACCGGCCATTGCTGGTTTTGTGCCTAAAGAAAGTAATGAATATGGTATAATTCTGGATGTTGGAGCTAATGCTGAATGCAAGCCGGAAGTTCTGGAACAATTCGCTATTCTTGGAAGCCTCTATTCAAAATACATATTTGATAAGGCAAATCCGACAGTAGGTCTGATGAACCTGGGCGAAGAAGAGCAAAAGGGAACTCCTACTCTTCAATCTACACATCAGCTTCTTAAAGCCAACAGCAAACTTAACTTTATCGGTAATATAGAAGGACGCGATGTCTTCAATAATAAAGCCGATGTGATTGTTTGTGACGGATTTACCGGAAATGTCATTTTAAAGCTCGCTGAAACTTTTTACGAATTAACCTCTAAAAGAAACCTTAATCATCCTTTCCTTGATCTTTTCAATTACGAAACTGTAGGTTGTTCACCTATTCTGGGAGTAAATGGAAATGTCATGATCGGACATGGAGTTTCATCAGCAACCGCGATAAAAAATATGCTTGGACAGGCTGCGAAACTTGTAAAAGCTGACATTTCAGCAAAAATTAAAAATGCCTTTACAGCAAAAGTTTAATCCTTACTTTTTAATATGAATAAAGTGAGAGCTTCAATCACCGGAGTAGGTGGTTATGTTCCTGATTACGTATTAACCAATCAGGAACTTGAAACATTGGTCGAAACCAGTGACGAATGGATTACTACCAGAACCGGAATTAAAGAAAGAAGAATTCTGAAAGGGGAACATAAAGGAACCTCTCACATGGCCTCCAAAGCCGTACTCGAACTTCTTGAAAAGACAAATACCAATCCTTCGGATATTGATCTGATCATCTGCTGCACTACTACCCCTGATTATGTTTTTCCGGCAACCGGAAATCTCATATGTGATATGGTTGGGGCAAAGAATGCATTTAGTTATGACCTGAATGCAGCCTGTTCCGGTTTCATATATGGTCTTACGACCGGGGCACAGTTTATAGAATCCGGCAAGTTTAAGAAAGTAATCGTTGTTGGCGGTGATAAAATGTCTTCTATAATCAATTATAAAGACCGGACAACATGCATCATTTTCGGAGACGGAGCTGGTTGTGTGTTGCTGGAGCCCAGTGAGGAAGGCTACGGACTTATAGACAGTGTGTGCAAAGTAGATGGTTCCGGATCTGAGTTTTTATATCAGAAAGCCGGCGGAAGCCGTTATCCTGCTTCCCATGAAACCGTGGATCGGAATGAGCATTTTGCTTATCAGGAAGGCGCTACTGTTTTCAAATTTGCTGTAACGAATATGGCAAATGTAGCAGCCGAGATAATGGAGCGAAACAAATTGTCCGCAGATGATATAAGCTGGCTGGTACCGCATCAGGCCAACAGACGCATTATTGACGCTACAGCCAGCAGAATGGGAATTACTCAGGAAAAGGTGATGATCAATATTGATCGTTATGGCAATACAACAAACGGGACGATTCCATTGTTACTCTGGGATTATGAGAAAAGCCTGAAAAAAGGTGACAATCTGGTAATGGCAGCTTTCGGCGGCGGTTTTACATGGGGTTCTGTTTTCCTAAAATGGGGATATGATCCAAAATAATTGTTAAATCTTTTTTGGATAAAGTAATACTTTTTTAAAATTGCCAACCTCAAAGTTTTTTTTGAGGCGTAACGAAAAAACAAAGATGAAAGTTAAAGAAATTCAGGAGTTGTTAGATTTTATTGCCCAGTCAGGTTTGGCTGAAGTAAACATTGAAACTGAACAGTTCAAATTGGCAGTAAAAAAATATCAGGAAGCAACTGTATCACCAGTAACCAGTGTCTATCAGGCAGCTGTACCGGCTCAGGTACAGATTCCACAGGTTAGCGCTCAGGCTCCGGCTGCTGAAATAGCTGCTCCGGCTTCTACCCCATCTGCTCCTTCTTCTAAGGATGAATCAAAGCTTATCACTATTAAGTCTCCGATGATTGGTACATTCTACCGTTCGCCGAATCCGGAATCACCTTTCTTTGTAAACGTGGGTGATGAAATCAAAGCCGGACAGACTGTATGTATTATTGAAGCGATGAAGCTGTTTAACGAGATAGAATCCGAAGTAAGCGGTACTGTTGTTAAAATTCTCGTAGAAAACGCTTCACCTGTAGAATATGATCAGCCTCTTTTCCTGATCGAACCTAAATAATCGAGGTACGTCCCGGAACTGATACACCATGTTTAATAAAATACTAATTGCAAACCGGGGGGAAATAGCCCTTCGAGTAATACGTGCATGCAAAGAGCTAGGAGTAAAAACAGTTGCTGTATACTCTGTGGCTGACAAAGATAGTCTTCATGTACGCTTTGCTGATGAAGCAGTCTGTATAGGGGCTGCTCCAAGCAATAAATCATATTTAAATATTCCTAACATAATTGCGGCTGCGGAAATTACCAATGCTGATGCAATCCATCCAGGATACGGATTTCTGTCTGAAAATGCAGATTTTTCAAAAATATGTGAGAACTATGGCATAAAATTTATCGGCGCCAGTCCTGATATGATCAATGCCATGGGAGATAAAGCTTCTGCAAAGGCGACCATGAAAAAAGCAGGAGTTCCCACAATTCCCGGTTCCGATGGCATTGTTACCTCTCTTGAAGAAGGGCTTAAGTGTGCTGCTAAAATTAAGTATCCCGTGATTCTTAAGGCAACAGCAGGCGGCGGCGGTAGAGGAATGCGGATTGTGCGTAATAACGCTGAATTCGAAAAAGCCTGGAAGGATGCCAAAACGGAAGCTGGTGCGGCTTTTGGCAATGATGGTCTTTATCTTGAAAAATACATCGAAGAACCAAGACATATTGAAATACAGATTCTTGGAGATGGTAAAGGCAAGGTTGTTCATCTTTCAGAAAGAGACTGCTCTATTCAACGGAGACACCAGAAGCTCGTCGAAGAAACACCTTCTCCTGTTATAACAGAGAGACTTCGTAATAAAATGGGAGAAGCTGCTATAAAAGGAGCTAAAGCTATTAAATACGAGGGAGCCGGTACAATTGAGTTTCTTGTGGATAAACACGGTGATTTCTATTTTATGGAGATGAATACCCGTATTCAGGTTGAGCATCCTGTTACGGAGGAGGTTACCGGAGTTGATTTGCTCAAGGAACAAATCAGGATAGCTGCCGGTCAGCCTTTCATAAACAAGAGTTTCCTTCCCGGAAAACATTCTATCGAGTGCAGAATTAACGCAGAAGATCCTGGCCACGGATTCAGACCGAATCCGGGTAAGATAACCAATTTCCATTTGCCCGGCGGCAACGGAGTACGTATTGATACTCATTGTTACAACGGATATACCATTCCACCTAATTATGATTCGATGATAGCCAAGGTGATTGTAAGCGCACCAACCCGTATTGAAGCTATTGAGAGAATGAAAAGGGCATTGGAAGAGTTTGTAATTGAAGGAATCAAAACGACTATTCCTTTCCATTTAAAATTAATGGACGATTCCAGCTTTCGTTCCGGCAACTTTAATACCTCCTTTCTGGAAACCTTTGATTTCGATTCTCTTAAAAAGAACTAAAGCCAGCTGTTATCAGTAGGACTTAATTCCATATCAAACCTGAAGCTTTGTACAGCAAGCTTCAGGTTTTTTATTTACATTGTTTTTTATTCTACTCTACTCCGTACCGATAAACTGATTGCAAATGAGCCGGAGAGTTTCTCGTTACTTTCAGATCTCTGATCAGGCCATCCTTCAGACCATATACCCAGCCATGTATATACGGATATTCGCCTTCAGCCCACTCCTCCTGGATAAAGGAAACTTTTGCAAGGTTGTTTACCTGCTCTATTACATTCAATTCAACCAGCCTGTCAGAACGTTTGCTGATATCAGCAATGCTATCCAGTTCTTTTTCATGGAGCCGGTACACATCTTTGATGTGCATTAGCCAGTTGTCCAGAAATCCGAAGTTTTTATTGCTCATCGCGGCGTTTATTCCACCACAGCCATAATGTCCGCACACGATGATATGTTTTACTTTTAAGATTTTAACAGCATAGTTGACTACGCTTAAAAGATTGGAATCAGTATGTACAACCAGATTGGCAATATTCCTTTGCACAAAAATAGACCCTGGCAAAGAATTGGTGATTTCCGTTGCCGGAACACGACTATCTGAGCATCCGATCCATAAATAGTCAGGAGTCTGTCCCTGAGAGAGTTTTTCGAAAAAATCCGGAGAGCGCTGAAGGGTTCCTTCGACCCAGCGTACGTTTCCGTTTAATAATTCTTTGATTAATTCTGCCATACAGTATTTAACTTGAAATTGATGTATACTAAAGAGTATACAATGTTAAAACATTATCCGCTATTTATGGTAATCCAGAATCCGTAAAGTTTTTTGTCTTTTACTACACCTGTTATAGATGCAGAAACATCCATAAATTCATGATGGGAAAATCCCGCTTTAAAGCGGATAGCACGGAGCCGGAAACCGTTCTCAATGAATGAATATAGGATTTTTCTCTTTTCAGTTTCAGGAGCTTGCCAGAACTGATTCAGTTTTACGTTTTCCAGCCTGCCGCTTTCATTTAACGAGCACACCTTCAGCAGGCTGTTATTGGCTTTTGATATTGTTGCATGGTTAAGAATCTGATCAGAAATGTATTCTTTTGTAGCAATGGTATCAAGATTGTCAATATCCCTGAATACGATTCGGACAATAGGCAAAAAACTTTCGTTCATGTATGCCTGGTAGAATAGATCTCCGGCTGTCAAAATATCCGTTTTGCTTTTTAGAGTCTCGTTTGCTTTTTCGAGCTCTTTTCTGGTTGTTTTTAATTCATTATTAACTCGTTCAATCTTTCTCTCCTGGCTTTCTACCTTTTCAACCTGTTCCTTTTGCTTTGTAATATCAACGGTATTCATAAGAATCTGACGTACCTTGCCCTTCGTTTGCTTAAACACTATTCTCCTTGAGAAAAGCCAGCGTGTTTTACTTTCCGAATCAATGATTCTGTACTCGATCTCTTCATAATCATTTACTCCCATGGTTTTTATTTTCTGTCTTGCCTTTTCCAGCTTTTCCCGATCATCCCGATTCGCAGCTTTCTCCAGCCTTTTCATAAAACCATTATCTGATGCTGACTCCTTCTCTCCTCTTAGTAACTTTCCCTTTTCTACATTTGAATAAACCAGCCTGTCTTTTTCTACATCCACAATATTGATGTATGTAGGCGAGTGTTTCAGAATCCGCCGCAAGCGTTTTCTTTCCTGTTTTATATGATGCAGAACCCTTTTTTTATGCACCCTGTATGTATACTGAATTTCAGCTTTTACACCAAGCAAAGCCATAGTCAGGGCAAATGAGAATGTCGTAAGGATAGCTTTCCCAAATTCCTGGGAATAATATCCTCTTCTTTCTCCTATCGTTTCAAACCAACCCAGTATCAACGGGGCTAAAAGAGCAAAGAAGCGTATTAAAATAACTTTTGTGGGATTTGCTCCGATTAATAAGCGCATTGAACCTTTATACGGACGCAGAAACAAAACTGCCGCTGACAAAAAAAATGATGTAATGGCAGCAAGAAGAGACATCGGAAGCGCTTCTCCGCTTCGTCCGTATAGTATTTCAATCTGGAACACATATCCATAGACATTGACCATTGCAAGCAAGATCATGACATAGCTCAATAGCTGTGAGTAGCTTATCAGATAAGAGTTGGTTGTATCTATAAACAGAATGGAAAGAGAAACCAGAATAAAGCTGATCAGAATATATGGAAAATGCTGACTCCATAAGCTGTCTGATACTTCACCATATCGTATCCAGGCATAATCGCCAAAAAGAAAGGCATCAATGGAAAAATTCCAGTTTACAATATAGCTTACAGCTTTCAGAGCCGTTACAGACAGTACAACTGCGACCAGACATATTGAGACGGTACGGCTTATTCCTTTGGTATGCTCATGCCGTACAAGCCATAGGGCAATACCCAGCAGGAAAAAAAGTATGGCAGATAACGGATTGATAACAACAATACCTGTTGCTATTATTTTCTCTAAAAGCGTTGGACTGTATATCCGTATTATGAGGTTGATAAGGGGGATAATAATTCCGATCAGACAAAATGCTTTTCCATATCGAATTAATGCCCTGACCGCAGCTTTGTTATGAAAAACATGAGACATCCCGACAGAATACTTGATAATCTATCCTTAAACACAAAAAGGCCGGATAAGTTATCCGGCCGATTCTGCCACTATTTCACAACCGGGTATTCTATAAAAAAAGAGTGGACAAAGTAAAGTTATTATGGCTTTACCAGATTCCCAGTTTCTTGTATACTTTCTTTTTGTCCAGCGCATAACCGAAGTGCACACCGATTCTAACCGGTACGGATACATTAGAGAAGTTCAGGCGGTCAAACTTCTTATCAAGTATCCTGTCATCATAATGACGTTTAACGGATCTGTAGCCGATACCAACTCCTACAAAGATATCAAATGTATAGCCATAGCTATGCGCATCACGCATCAGCCGGTTACCGATTAAAATGCTGTACTCGTACAATTGCTCCGATGCCCCTATTTTCTTCATTTCATGGTTGGCTGTCACGCTGTCTATATATACAACCTTATGATTTACATTGGAGTATCGTATTTCATGACCAAAGTAATACATACCTTTATCCTGATCAGGCTGATAAAACTTCTGTCGAAGGTGGACAGAAAAGCCTTTGCGTAAATCTTCATTTATGTATGGTTGCCGAAAAAACGGGTTTCTTATCCAGCTAGCATTAATCTCATATCCAAGTCGTTCCTGCAGATAATACTCCAGGCTAAAAGGAAGCGACCCGAATAAAGGAGACAAGGGATTGGTACTTGGAATGAACCCTCTGAACTCATTTATTTTACGTGCAAAATATCGCGATTTCTTCTTGGGAATTTTGATTTCCGGCTTTTTATAGGGCAGCAATGAATCGGTTCGTACAGTATCCTTTATATTCTCCTCAACAGGTGCAAATACCGGTACTTCATCTTCATAATATGTTTTATAGTATCCTGACAGGGCCCCGTCTTCTTTATATAGTTCCCATATCCCTACTTTTTTCCCGTCCTCAATTCTTCCTACCATTTTCAGTTTTCCATCCGGGTAGTAACCGGTATAGTTACCATCACCCGTATTGAAATAGCACTCTCCTTCAAGCTCTCCTGTTTCATAATAGTAGCGCCAGCGCCCCTGATTCTGATTATTTTTGATATACCCTTCAATCTTCAGCTTTCCATTTTCATGGTATTCTTTGTAGAGACCTTCTCCCTGTTCAAAATTCCCCTCTCCCTTAAAGGACCCGCTTCTGTAGTACGATTTCCAGTAACCATCCTTTTGTCCGTTATTTTCTTCTCCTTCCGAGCTGATAATGCCATTGTCATAGAAATATTTCCACTGTCCGACAGACTGTCCGTTTTCATATGCTCCCTGACTGGCAAGAGCCCCGTTTTCATGGTAGTATTTCCACATTCCGGATTTCTGTCCGTTTTTTTCATAGCCTTCCGCTTTTAACCGGCCATTTTCATAATAATATTTCCACAGACCATTGCTTTGACCATATTCTATGGTTCCTTCACTTTTTACTTTCCCGGATGTATAGTACTCTGTATATTTTCCTTTGTCTTTTAAAAAATTTCCCTGCGCTTTGAATTTGCCATCTTCATAATAATAGTTCCACAAGCCGGATTTCAGGTCTTCCGCATATTCTCCGGCAGATTTTTTTCCACCGTTTTCATAGTAAAAAAACCATTTTCCGGTTTTCTTGCCGGCTTGCATAGGCCCTTCCATCGTGAGGTTGCCATTTTCATAATAAAAGACCCAATGACCTTCGTTAAGGTTATTCCTCAAGGTACCTTTCATTTTCAGCGAACCACTCTGGTAAAAATATTCCCAGACACCTGTAGCTTTGTTTGATTTATAATGCCCCCGGATACGAATATTGCCATTCTGGAAATAGGCCGTATACAGACTGTCCAGAACAGTTGGGGTTGAGGATAAGACAAAATACTCTTCCTTCAGCAGTTTTTTATTGCTGTCATACCAGGTTTGTACTTTTGTCAGCTGCGCGTAAGTCGATAAGAAACAAGCGAAATTAAGACATACCAATAAAAAGATCCGAAGATTCACTTCTGATTAATTTGAGTAATAACGACAAAAGAAACAGAAAATTACTTTTGTTGCAGCACTTCCGCTTCTACCCAGGTTTTACCCCACTCATTAATTTCCTGTTCGCTCCATACATCAGGAAAAAATATCCGTTTCTGAAATCTGGGCGGCAGGTATTTTTGCCAGTTAGTACCGCCGGTTGAATTGACCGATTCCTTGTGCAGATATTTTACGGCATATTTGTAATGGGCAAGTGGCCAGTTAATATTTACATTCGTATCAAAGCTTCTTAGCAATGCGACTATTTCAGGATTTTTCTGAATATCAAAGGGCAGACGCTTATATATCGCATAGAGATTCTTATTCTGAAACTCATGTGCCTGCTTTAACAGCAATTGTTCATATTTTTCCTCAAATTGCCGGAGTGTAAGACTCTTTTTACCTGTATCAAGATCTATAGCTCCCTGTTTCCAGTAAATATTTTTGAAAAGCTCTTCCAGCGCACTGTAATCTTCAAAAAAGTCCCGGGTTTTCTTGTCAACCAGGTTGATAAGATCGGTAGAGGCAATCTCAATCATACGGTATTGAACCGACTGAAATCCGCTGGCCGGGTACAATGCTGTTCTGAATTTTAAAAACTGCTGCTGATCCAGTCCCACCGAAATCAGATCAAAAGACTGAATAAGCTGCCCGAAATACCAGTTAATCCGTTTTAACCGGACTTTGAAATAGTCAGCATCAACAGAGGCTGTCTCTCTCAGTTGCGAAAGCTCATGTCGTACCATACGGAAGTACAGCTCCGAAATCTGATGATAGGTAATAAAAATGAACTCATCAGGAAAACTTGTAACCGGATTCTGCAGACTAAGCAGGGTATCCAGATGAATATATTCCCAATATTTCAGGTAATCCTTCGAATATACTCCCTCAAGATGAATACTAAGATCCTGGCCGTCTGCCTCGTATTTTTCCTTTAGCCTGTCTATAAGCTGAAGAAGCTTTTCATCAATTTCAGTGGATTGCATCTCGAAGAACTTTTGTTACGTATATGATGTTGTAAATTTGTATAATTAATTTTTTTTAAACAACAACTTTTATGCATACTGATACTTTTGAGAGTCCTGATTACTATAATCTTGACGATTTGCTTACTGAGGAACAAAAACTTGTGCGGAATAGTGTAAGAGACTTCGTCAAAAAAGAAATCACACCAATCATAGAGGACTATGCACAAAAGGCAGAGTTTCCTGAATTTCTCGTTAAACGTTTCGGAGAAGCCGGTGTTTTCGGTCCGACTATCCCACCGGAATACGGTGGTGGAGGCCTTGATTATATCAGCTATGGCCTCATGATGCAGGAGATCGAACGCGGAGATTCAGGTATGCGCTCAACCGCTTCCGTACAGGGCAGTCTGGTTATGTTTCCTATTTATACTTTTGGAAGCGAGGAACAAAAACGCAAGTATCTTCCGGCTCTGGCATCGGGTGATATGATTGGCTGCTTCGGACTGACAGAACCTGATCATGGCTCCAATCCTTCCGGCATGCTTACGCACTTCAAAGATATGGGGGATTATGTATTGCTTAACGGTTCGAAAATGTGGATTACCAATTCTCCGATTGCCGATATTGCCGTGGTCTGGGCAAAAAATGAAGAAGGGCGGATCAAGGGGATGATTGTAGAGAAAGGTATGGAAGGCTTTTCTGCACCGGAAATCAAAAATAAATGGTCGCTCAGAGCAAGTATTACCGGTGAGCTGGTCTTTCAGGATGTTAAAGTACCAAAAGAAAACCTGCTTCCGCTCGCCGATGGCCTGCGCGGACCGCTGGCCTGTCTGGACAGTGCCCGGTATGGTATTGCCTGGGGAGCGCTGGGAGCGGCAATGGATTGCTATGATTCTGCCCTTCGGTATGCAGGAGAACGAATCCAGTTTGATAAGCCCATTGCTTCTTTTCAGCTGATCCAGAAAAAACTGGCCGAAATGATTACCGAGATTACCAAAGCACAGTTGCTCGTCTGGCGTCTGGGTCTGCTGAAAAATGAGGGAAAAGCTACTTCTGCCCAGATATCAATGGCCAAAAGAAACAATGTGGCTATGGCGCTTTCCGTTGCCAGAGAAGCCAGGCAGATCCATGGCGCCATGGGAATCACCGGTGAATACAGTATTATGCGGCATCTGATGAATCTCGAATCTGTAGTAACTTATGAAGGAACTCATGATATCCACCTGCTGGTAACCGGAGCAGATGTGACCGGTATTTCCGCATTTAAGGGATAATTTCTATATTCAGGAAAAAATATCATGAAAAAGTCATATATACTTATTCTGTTTTTAGCTGCTCTGATTACCGCATGCACAGAACAGGCTCAGAAAGAAACGATTGTTGAGGAGCAAAAGGAAGAGCTTTCTGATGAAAGCCTGGCCGGTAAACTGACAGTTACCAATGATAGTCTGAATACAATCTGGCAGGAAATGATTGTTTCAGATAATCAAAAATTTGATGATATAAGACGTTTGCTGCTTGAAGCCTCCTATACACAGTCCTATAACCCCATTGCGCTGGAAGATCTGCAAAAAAGAACCGATGAAGTACAGGCTTCCCGGTACGAGCAGGAGTCTATGACTTCCGAGCAAATCGATACGTACGATCAGTTAAGTGAGGAATTGCTGAAAGCAGTATTTTCTTTTGTTCAGCAAACTCCGGATTTGCAGCACCACAGCATAACAAATCAGCTGGTTACTTCTATTCAGGATGCTGACAACGAAGTTATTTATTTCAGGGTAAAATACGACCGCTGGACGAAGGAGTTTAATCATCTTGTTGTCAGTTATCGGGAGCAGCTGCAACAAATGGGTGAACCATATAGTTCATTTAAAAGCAAACCCGTCTTTTCATTAGAACTATGAAATTAAATCTGCTTGTCCTCTCGCTTTTTATTCTTTTGTGGAGTACCTCCTGTTCAAAATATGGTTTTCAGTCTTCCCGTAAGAAAAAGAGTATTGAGAATGTGGACAGAATGCTCACCAGAGTCAATGAAGCCTGGACAGCAATGATTCAGTCAGACAATCAGAAAATTGCTGATATTAACCGCCTGCTGCTTGAGATATCCTATACAGAAAATCATGACGAAGCCGAGCTCCGGGCTCTTAAGGACCGGACCGGAGAACTGTTGTCACAACGGTATGAGCAATATGAAATGACGAGTGAAGCAATTGACGAATATGACAATGCCACAACTGCGCTTATACGTTCAGTGCTTGAATTTGCGGAAAACACTCCCGAGCTTGAAAAGAATGCGCTTAGCGGAGAGCTTAAAGATGACATTATTAAAGCAGACAGTGAAGTTGTCCTGTACCGCATCCGGTATGATAGTGAAGCAAGGGAATTTAACAGCTATCTGAATGAACACGCGGGAATTCTGAAAAGATTAGGAGAGCCATATGCTTCGTTCAAACCATTGCCGTTATTTGAGCTTCCTCAATGACAAAAGGGTACTACGAGAAAATACTGTCACTTTCCCGTAGTACCGGCATGCTTTTTTCACAGTCCTGCTGCCTTCTTTATTTCATCTACAACACCAGGATCCAGCAAGGTGCTCGTATCTCCCAGATTGGAGACATCTCCTTCGGCTATTTTTCTCAGAATCCTCCGCATAATCTTTCCTGACCGGGTCTTGGGAAGCCCGGATACGACCAGTATTTCATCAGGTTTGGCTATCGGGCCGATTATTTTAGTTACCACTTCCAGAATGCCGGTTTTCAGCCTGGCAATATCCTCCTCAGGATTATTCTGTATGACAAAAGCATATATTCCCTGTCCCTTGACAGGATGCGGAAAACCTACTACAGCTGATTCAATTACAGCCGGATGTTCGTTAATAGCATTTTCAACCTCTGCTGTACCGATACGGTGTCCGGATATATTCATTACATCATCTACTCTTCCCAGTATTCTATAATAGCCATCTGCATCGCGTTTGCAGCCATCACCGGTAAAATACAACCCTTTATACGTTGAAAAATAAGTCTGACGGCATCGTTCGTGATCACCGTATGTAGTCCGCAATATCGCCGGCCATGGAAAACGTATACAAAGATTTCCTTCCACATTGTTACCCTCCAGAATTTTTCCTTCAGGATCTACTATGACAGGCTGTATTCCAGGTAGTGGCAATGTCGCATAGGAAGGTTTCGTTTTCGTTATTCCTGATAACGGTGAAATCAGAATTCCTCCGGTTTCGGTCTGCCACCAGGTGTCCACAATAGGGCACTTCTTTTTACCGATTTTCTCATCCAGCCAATGCCAGGCTTCTTCATTGATCGGCTCGCCTACTGATCCGAGGGTTTTCAGAGAAGACAAATCATAGGGCTCTGTATACTTATCTCCGTACACCATCAAAGATCTGATGGCGGTCGGAGCTGTATAAAACTGGTTTACCCTGTATTTATCAATGATCTGCCAGAATCTGCCTGCATCAGGGAACGTGGGGATTCCTTCAAACATCAGAGAGGTAGCTCCGCTCAGCAAAGGTCCGTATACGATGTAGCTATGTCCGGTAATCCAGCCGATATCGGCCGTACACCAGTACACATCATTTTCTTCATACTGGAATATGTTGGCAAACGTATACTGAGTAAAGACCATATATCCTCCTATGGTATGTACCACGCCTTTGGGCTGACCGGTAGAGCCGGAGGTGTACAGAATAAACAGCATATCTTCCGCATCCATCTCTTCCGGCTGACAGTCAGCTTCGGCAAGAGCAATTTCTTCATGCCACCATTTATCACGTCCGTCTTTCATGGTCACATCAGCTCCCGTACGCCTGTATACAATAGCTGTTTCAATTGAAGGAGCTTTTTCCAAAGCTTCATCCACAATCGACTTTACGGCAATGTCTTTCGTACCGCGGTAGGCACCGTCAGAGGTAATAATCAGTCTGGCTTTAGCATCATTAATACGATCAGCCAGCGATGACGCAGAAAATCCGGCAAAAACTACGGAGTGTATGGCTCCGATCCGTGCGCAGGCTAAAACAGCGATAGCCAGCTCAGGTACCATAGGCATATAAATACAGACGCGATCACCTTTCCCGACACCATTTTTCCTCAGCACATTGGCAAAACGGCAAACAGCTTCAAGCAATTCTCCATATGTCAAGGATCGCGCTTTTTCATTCGGATTATTAGGTTCCCAAAGAATGGCATTTTTATTCTTGCGTAAAGGAATGTGCCTGTCAAGGCAGTTTTCTGTAATGTTAAGCTTACCTCCCTGAAACCATTTTATATCGGGATCTTCAAAATTCCACTGTAATACCTTGTCCCATTTCTTTCTCCATACAAACGATGATGCTTTCTCTGCCCAAAAACTTTCAGGATTATCAACACTTTTTTGATATTCTTTCTGATATTCCCCAAATGATCTGATGATTTCCGACATACTTAAAAAATTTATAGAACTGTTATCTTTGCGTATCGTAGTAACGAATAAATCTTAAAACTATCAAGCATTTTCTCAAATACGTTGGTATTTTATTTTTGTTTTTTTATTCTTTTCCAATGTTTTCTCAGGATAGTAGCCTGATAATCATAGAGAAGATTATCCTTGCAGGAAATGTAAAAACCAAACCGGAGATCATACTGCGCGAACTTTCACTACATGCAGGTGATACGCTGTACAAAACAGCGCTTAATCAGCTTATTGCCAACACCGAATTCAGAGTCTTCAATACGGGCTTGTTTGTAACTGTTAAATGTCATATAGACTCCGTATCAGCTAACAGAGGAACTCTGACTATTGCAGTCAGGGAACGTTGGTATACGTATGTAATTCCTCTTATAGACCTGGCTGACAGAAATTTCAACGAATGGTGGCAGCAGCGCAACAGAGATCTTAGCAGGATCAATTACGGGTTTTATTTCGTTCAGAAAAATATGCGCGGCCGGAATGAGACGCTAAAGCTTAAGCTTCAGGGAGGATTTACCGGCAAGGCCGAACTTTTCTACAATATCCCCTATCTCCATAAAAAACAGAAGTCCGGATTAAACGTCGGATTATCCTATATATACAGCCGGGCGCTTGCCTATAGCCTTGATGATCACCGTCTGGTATACCATGAAGGGACCGGTACCCAGGTGACACGGTATGCCGGCTTCACTGAATATGTGTACAGAGACCGGTTTTATTCCTGGCACAGGCTAAAAGCCGGTTTTAACTATCAAAAAATATCGGATACGATCGCACAGCTCAACCCTGAGTACTTTCTTCATGGCAGAACTTCGAGAAGTTATGGGGTGTTAAGCTATACGTTTCTGAGAGACCGCAGAGATGTACAATACTATGCCCTCAGAGGATATTATCTTAGTCTTGAAATTGAAAAAAGAGGTCTGTTTGGCCATAAAGAAGTAAATATTCTGTCCTTCAGGCCGGATATTGGCTTTTTCAGACCTTTATATCGTAATCATGTATTTTATGCCGGCGGGCTCTCGGGCAAAATATCTTTTCCGGAAATGCAGGCATTTTATGACCTGAGGGGGCTAGGCTATGAAAATACTTTTGTCCGGGGATATGAGCTTTATGTGATCAATGGCCAGCACTCTGTGCTATGGAGAAACTCTGTTAAGCTAAAGCTGTTTAGTAAAACCAGACAAACGTACGGACTTGGAATAGCGCAATTTTCGACGATTCCTGTTTCGCTTTTTCTGACCGGCAACATTGATCTTGGATATGTATATGCTCCCGTTTCCCTGCCCGGAAATACCAGACTCAGCAACCAGCTACTTACGGGGACAGGTATCGGGCTGGATCTGGTTACATTTTATGATATAGTCATCAGAGCTGAGTATTCATTTAACCGAATGGGGTATGGTGGCCTCTATTTTCATTTTATGAGCGCTATCGGAGGACAAAAAATTCTCTGAAAGCATTATCACTTCATAAAAGAAAAAATCCGTCCTTCACTACGCTCATCTTCTATTCGTTCAAGCCTGACTGATTCAAAATAAGTGTCATTTTGAATAATGACGGTATATGTTTCATTTTCTTCATCAAGTTCCAGCACCTTTACTTTAATCACTTTGCCTATCAGGCACTGAGAAATAGGATCGGATATACGGACAAAGGTAAGATGGTATTCAAAATCACTGATCCAGTCTATACGAAATTTGATCCGGAGTCCCGGATATTCTTCAATCTGCCACTTTTTTGACCGTATTACTTTACCACCCTTGTAATAGCCATTCTTATACAGATAGGTGCCATGTCTGAAATCCCTGAGTTGCTTTTCGGTAAGTCTCCCTGACTGCGCCTGCCCCAGCCAGGGTAATGAACAAATAAAAAGAATTAACACTTTTCGCCTCCACATAGCTGCCCCCGAGTATAGTTAATGGTCGTTTACTAGTCGTCTCTATAGATAACCTCTATATCCACAGAAATTGTTATCAAAACGACAGATGTTTTAATTACAGGATTCGGTGCTTACTTCGCTATGTATTGATTTTATAGCTCGCTAAAAGGAAAAGTTAAAGCTAAGGCTCAAAGATCACAGCGCCGCTGAGTTTATCGAAGTCCGGAAGGCACTGTTGGAACGACAGGATGAATGTTTGTCACGTGGCGATTAGTGGAGCCTGCTCTCGTTTCTTATGTCTTCAGCATAAGGAACTCCAAACATTTTTCTCAAAATCAATTACTTGGCACTTAAACCTGATTCTATTTAATTAAAACAAACTCAGCTGACGATTTTGCGGGTCCGGTATAAAACGATGAGTATCCAGGGGCATACTTTTTCTGTCTGAAAAGTACTTTTTGTGATGTAATTTAAATAACGAGGCTATAGACTCTGCCAGTACCCCCTCTCCTTTCATCCGTACACCAAAGCGTGAATCATTCAGCTGCCCGCCGTGTACCTGGCGGATATGATTAAGTACTTTGTCTGCTCTGTCCGGGAAATGCTTATGGACCCAATCAGTAAATAATGCTCCTATCTGTCCGTTCAGACGCACCATTATATAGCCGGCCGAAGTTGCTCCGTTTTCGGATGCAGCTTTCAAGATGGCTGGAATCTCCTGATTATTTAATCCGGGGATGACGGGGCCGATAAGAATACCAACAGAAATACCGGCTTCAGAAAGTGTTCGTACTATTTCCAGGCGCTTTTTGGCTGATGCAGTCCTGGGTTCGAGCTTCTGTCTGAGCGTTTCATCCAGCGTAGTCAGAGAAATAGTAACACGAACCAGATTTTCATTGCTGAGCCGGGTTAAGATGTCCGTATCTCTGAGAATCAGGCTGTTTTTGGTAATAATGCTGACCGGGTGCCGGTGCTCGAGAAAGACTTCGAGCAGGCTTCGTGTTATCTTGTATTTTCGTTCGAGAGGCTGATAGCAGTCTGTATTGCCGGAAAGCATTACCGGCTGCACTACATAGTTTTTGCGTTTAAACTCTTTTCTCAGCAGCTCCGGAGCATTGGGCTTTACAATAATTTTTTGTTCGAAATCAATGCCTGCGCTCCAGCCCCAATACTCATGAGAGTTGCGCGCATAGCAATAAATACAGCCATGCTCACACCCCTGATATGGATTCAGGGAGCGGGCAGAACCGATATCCGGACTATCTATTGAATTGAGAATTTTTTTGGGATTTTCCAGATAAACTTCCGTTTTCCCCGGCCCGGACGGAGCTTCGTCTATACCTTCGGGAAAATCCATAGCCGGCTGCAATCGGCTAAACCGGTTTACAGAATTGTACTGCGCTCCCCGCCCATGAATATGTTCGCTCATTTGCTAAAAATACTAAAATTTTTAGCAAATTAAAATACCAGAAAAATTACTGCTTACTGCGCTCTTCCGTTCTGATCGATACGGATTGCTTTATGGCCATTGTCTGAGCCACAGATAAAAAGCCGGTTAAACGTATCATACTGAATATGGCTGTATGTAATAGGAATCACTATGGTGCCGTTTCTATCAAGAACTCCATACAGACCTCTTAAATTAACGATAAAATATCCGTCTTTTACTTCGCGTATTTTTTCATAGCGAACAGGCAAAAACTCATTTCCCCATTCATCAGCAAGTCCAAAGCGCCCGTCCCGTTCCATGAGATACTTTCCGGTAGAAGTCACCTTTAGCCTTTCGCAGGGAGCGTGAAGCTCTTTTCCTTCTTTATTGACAAGATTGTATTTGCCGCTGCCGTATACAATGGCACATCCGTTTACAAATGCCCATACCTGATCATAATAGGGCTGAACTTTAAGCACTTCGTCTGTATTAACAAAACCCCATTTATTATTTATTTTTACAGCAATCATACCTTCGGAAGCATTTCCGGCATCAGGATACTGCGGGGAGATATAAATATTGCCTTTGATATCAATAAATCCGTAACGGCCTTTCATCAATACCCGGGCATAATTTTCATAGAAAGGAAAGATACGTTCGAATTTATCCGTCAACGGCATAGAATAGCGTCCGTTACGATCAATAACCCCCCATTTATTTCCCAGCTGCACTGCGGAATACCCTTCCGCCGACGGCTCCGTCACATAATCATACCGGCAGGGTACAATAAGCTGATCATCTGATGACAAAAGCCCTACTTTACCTTTCTGACTTACCTGAATCAGCTTGGGATTCAGCAGTGTAAATTCATCATAGCTGGTTCGTGTTATACGCCATATCTTATGATCATTTCTGTCAAGCCAGAAAAGATCGGCATGGTAAAAGGGAATCTCATCCGAAGAAATAATCTCTTTACCTGCCCCATTTATAAAATACTGCTTTCCGGACTGGTAATCTGTGACCTGGGCCAATCCATTATAAAACGGGCCTGCCTGCGAAAAACGAAATGGTATTATGGTTTCTCCTTTCAGATTGAGGTATCTCCAGATACCATTTTCAGCTCGTACAGGCACCAGCCCCTCCCCTGTTTCTCCGATATAAGGATATATCGCAGGCAGTAATTCATTGCCGTCCGAACTATACAACCCCCACCATATTTTACCCTCTTTTGTTCTGATTGCTGCCCGGATACTGAGGCTATCAAGCAGGATCTTCTCAAATTCGGGCTTTAGTACTTCCTTGCCTTTTTTATCGATTACTCCGTATTTGTCCCATACCTTGACAACAAAACGCTCATTCTTTTCAAGTCCGATCGAATCAAATCTGTAGCTTGTGATTATATTGTTGTCCAGATCAACCAGGCCGTATTTTCCGATCATGTAGTACTTCAGAACACCTTTTCCTGCCTGGGCAAGACTATCAAATGAGAATGAGCCCTGTTTCGTATGATTCGTATCGCTTAGTTCCCAGTGATTATACAGGAATGCATTGTATTTTTTCTGTTGCGGCATGCGCTCCAGCTCTCTGTACTTAAAAGGAATACGTTCCTCTCCTTTCAAAGACAATGCTCCCCACATTCCATTTTTCTGAGCTACTATAAGGTCTTTGTCAATCCTGAAATTATTGTATACACAGTCCAGCCGCATTTTTCCGCTGGCATCATAAAATCCCCATAAGCCGCTTTCATCCCTGACAGGAAAAATTTTGTGCTGTACCGGTTCGATTGCAGTATATGTGTACGGTACCACGGTGTTTCCCTTCTGATCGATAGCACCGTGATACGTATCGCGGACGACAATTGCATAGCCGTTCTTAAACCCAGAAATAACCGTATCAAACTGTGGCTTGATCACAAAATGTCCGGCTTCATTAACAAAACCGAATAAAGAAGGCAGGTCTGTCTTTTTGCTCGCAGCTCTGGCAGGAGCCAAACCTTCACTATATGCCAGCGTGGTTATATTCTGACAAAATGACTGAGCTGTCAAAAAAAGCATGATCCCTATCAGATTATTAATTCTTTTTCCCGGCATTGCTTATCTTTTCCAAAGGATAGTTTATTTTTTTTCTTACAATCGGATTACCGGCCAGAATACCGGAGTTTACATACTCAATCAGCTGATACTTATCAGGAACTATGATATTCTGGTCATAATCAATGACACCAAATGCATTGTGCCTGAATATGCGGACATAACCATTGCCCCAGTCTTCCAGACTCTGATACCTGGGAATAATGATTTCTGCACCCTGACGATTGGCAAGTCCGGTTTTTCCATTTAACCGAAGATACCAGTTACCAAACTCATTTTCTTCAACTGAATCAAATCCATATGCGTTCCGAAGCGTTCCTTTTTTATCGACAAAATTGAATTTTTCATCTTTTCGCACTTTGGCTGAGGCATTGGAGAAAGACCAGGCATCGTCGTAGAATGGTTGTATAACGATATCCTCACTAATATCAATATATCCCCATTTTCCCAAAATTCTGACAGGTGCGAGGCCTTCGGAAAATTGCTTAATATCTTCGTATTGAATCGAAATTCTGATTTTTCCGGCAGTATCTATGAAACCATAGAGTTTGTTTTGCTCTACTGCTATCAGACCATCCTGACAGGGCAGCACCATAGTATACAATACTGACAGACTATCCGCCAGTGAGTCAGCCAGCGCACATCTTGTATCCGGTATGGATTTGTCGTTTACATACAGCGGACTTCCGGCGGTGATGAGCGTATCCGGAACCATCTCCCGGAAAGAATGTCCATTCCGGTATAAAATCAGGTGTTTGTTTTCCTGGCTGATACTGTCAGCAGCAAATGTATCAGCTAATCGCCCCTTAAATGTGTATATATCCCATTGATAAAAATATTCGAGATGAACATCTTTATGAATGGTTTCAATCGATTTGTATATCGGTTTCTCCAAAATATTGCCGGCCAGATCAGCTATCCCGTAAGCAAATTCCTGACTTTCAACTAAAATATAATCTTCCCTTAGTTCCAGGCTTCTGAACGCTGTTTCAGAAATACGATCACCTTTCCGGTCAATTATGTCAGCATATAAGGTATCTCCTACATATTTTCCGACGCCTGCAATCCCGTTATGAAAAGCAAAAAAAACCGTATCATACACCGGAGAAATAACAAACCGGTCACGGGTATTAACAAAGCCCCATTTCTGACTTATCCCGTCATCGGCTGGTTTCCTGACCGGACGCAATTTTTGTGCTTCCCCGGTCATGATGCTCAGAAACATTAAGAAGGCAATACTATACAGAAAATGCATAAAGCCGGACTACGTTTAAAAGTGCTAATTTTTAATAAATATGAATAAAAAGCCATTATATTGCACATTATTTGCTCATAATTTGTTGTGATAAATGAATTGCGACTTACGGAGCAACATAAAACAATCAACTATTTTATAGCTAATTGTATCCAATGAAGTTTTTGAAGAAATTTTATACCGGATGGTGTATCTTCTGGTTTTTAATTGTTTTCCTTCTTTTATATCCTTTTTTTCTTTTATTTCTGAGCAATAAGAAAACGTATCCTCAGGCTCATTTTCTCAATAAGCTATGGGCGTATGCTGTTTTTTTCATAACTACGGTCCGGTGGAAAATTGTATGGGAATATAAGCCCGATAAGAACAGTCCGGTAATATATGCCCCCAATCATTCCAGTTATCTCGATATTCCGAGTCTCTGCCTGGCTACTCCTTTTTACTTTGTATTTGTAGGAAAGAGCTCTCTGGCCAAGGTTCCCTTGTTTGGCTATATGTTCCGCAAGCTTTACATATCAGTCAACAGACATAACGGAATAAGTAAATACAAGGTAATTGATGAGGCCTGCAAACATATAGATCAGGGACGTTCAATCGCTATATTTCCGGAAGGAACCATTCCAAGAGAAAATAATCCCGAGCTGATATCTTTCAAGGAAGGTCCTTTCAGGATCGCTATCCAAAAGCAGATACCTGTTGTACCGGTTACCATTCCATACAACTGGATTATTCTTCCGGACAATGGCAAGAAGGTGGCCATACGGCGTCATCTGATGAAAATTATCTATCACAAGCCAATAAGCACGAAGGGGATGACTTTTGACGATATTGAAAGGCTCAGGGAAATGACGTATGTGGTAATTAATGATGAGCTAAAAAAACACAATCAACAATTGAACAAAACGGAGAACATTAATAACTTTGATCCCCATTTTGAAAAGAAAATCTAGCAGATATGAATATTGATAAAGAGGTTATAAAAAAAATTGCGCATCTGGCCAGGCTTGAGCTGAATGAGGAGGCGGAGAAAAATATGCATAAGGACTTCAATAAGATTCTGAACTGGATGGATAAACTAAATGAAGTAAATACAGAGCATGTGGAACCGTTAATTCATATGTCAGAAGAGGTAAATGTACTCAGAGAAGATATTTCGGTGAATGCGCTGTCTCATGAAGAGGCTCTGAAAAATGCACCCAAAAAAGATTCTGATTATTTCAGAGTGCCCAAATTTCTTGGTTAATCCTGCAATTATCCGTTATATAAAGACTGCATTGGGCTAAACAGCCTGTTCATCGTTTTTTCAATTAGACATTTCTTCTTTACTTTGCACTGTTTGTGGCAACGTAACATATGGAAGATTTGTTTTTTTGGAAAAGCTGGAATAAAAACCGGCAGGCTATTTTGTTTTTTCTATTATTTCTGGCACTCTGCTCTATTGTTTTTCTGGTAAGCGGCTGGATTCTGGGCAACCAGGCCATTCTTTCATGGACAACCATTCCTGAATTTAATGCGGTTTATACTCCAATTGACAATTTTGCCCAGCATCTTATTCATTATACAATCGATGTCAACAGCTTCCTGGTTCGGGAAGCCTTTTCGGTATCTCCTCCCGACATCCATCCGATCAGCAGCTACCTGTATCTTTTTCTGGTTGTTATTGGTTTTCTGTTTATACTTGCCAGCATTACATTTCTGGACTTTTTCCAGTTTGCCTTTGGCATAGCTCTCTTTATTGTTTTTCTTGTTACCTTACAAACAGAACTTTTAGGTATTTTCGGACAGGCAAACCGTGGGTTTCTTATCCTGGCCATATTTCCATATCTCCTGTTGGGATATTATTTCCAAGCCATTAACAAAACCTTCGGTTATTTTAAACGCTTTCTGGCATTTCTTGGCGTTACGATCTTGCTGGGAATTGTTCCTGCCTTTACTTCAACGATTGCCTATCCATATTTTCACATAGCTAATTTCAGCATACTTGTACCTGTTATCATTGCCATCCTGTTTATGGCTGTTACCGGATATGATCTTATCCAATTGTTTCTTTATCTGGTCACGAATGGCAAAAGTACTAATCCTTCCGGCAGATTACTAAATTTCGTTTTTGTATCCGTACTGTATCTGATCAACCTGTTTATGGCGCTGGCAGACAGGCTGGGGTATCTGGGCGAAGGCATGCTTTATATCAGCCCTTTTATCATTTATCTGTGTAGTTCCGTTGCCGGCTTATGGTTGTTCAGAAGAAAACTACAGGGTACAGCCATGTCATTTTCTTCCGGCGGCGCCTTTTATTATATAGGCAGCATGCTGATAAGCAATGCCATAATAGGCCTGGCTTTTGTCACGGCCAATGACCCGCTGGTTGAGATGTTTGAGTATGTGATCATATATACCTACAGCGCTTTCGGACTGATTTACTTCTTTTATATTCTGATCAATTTTGGCGATCTTTTCAGTAAAAATGTTCAGATCTATAAGGTTGTCTATCAACCCCGACGATCTCCCTATTTTATCATGCAGGGAATTAGTGCGGTAATTATTCTGGCCCTTTTTCTGCAGGCCAACCGGTTCCCGTATTTCCTTGGTATGGCCGGATATTATAATTTGTGCGGTGATGTGTACTCCTATACCCAGAATGATGCAATCGCAGCAGAGTACTACAAAAACGGCTATCTGTATGCTTTTCAGAATCACCGTAGCAATTACTCACTTGGAGCACTGGCTCTCGCAAAGGATGACCAAAAAACTGCACAGGAACGATTTACTCAGGCGCTTACCAGAAATCCGAGTCCCTATGCGTATATCCAGCTTTCTAATATATACAGGGATGCCAATATGTTTTTTCCATCCCTGTTTATGCTTCAGGACGGGATAAACGAATTTCCCGACAACCCTCATATAGCCAACAATCTGGGATTGCTTTCTGAAAAAGCAGGATCGGTTGATTCAGCCTTTATCTATTTAAACCGTGCGGCAAAAGAGGATAATCTTAAATCAATTGCTTCGGCCAATATACTTGCACTGCTCATTGACAGGAAACTTATCCGTGAGGCAGACAGTCTCAGCCATAGTATCACAAATGTATCCGGAAGCGGATTTCTGAGCAATCAGCTGTTAAGCGGTCTTTTAAACCACAATCATACAGAAAAGCAGGTGCCGGAGCATCCGCTCAAGGATTCAGTGCTCAGCGGGGCTGATTTCGCTTTCTGGTATAATTATGGCCTTGCTAAAATACATATTCCGGATGATACTGTGTTTTCCCATCTGGAAAAACTGTCAAATGTTGCAGAAAATCATGGTTATAAAAAACATCTGGAAACAGTTGTTGCACTGCATAAGTGGTATACCGGGAGTAAATTTGATGCCATACGCCAGCTGGATATTCTACGCTCCTCCAATTCGGAAACTGCGCCTTATTACAACAAGCTTGCAGGCATGCTTCTATTCCGGCAGCGCTCTTATCACAATGCAGTAGAGTTCTTAAAAGAAGCGCATCAGGGGGCAGATCAGGAAGCCATGCTCTATTATGCCATATCACTGATCGAAACAGGAGATTATCAGACAGGTTCAGAATGGCTTGCAAAGCTGCAATCATCCGAACTCGATGATATACGGATTGTTGCCGATAATCTTCTTCGTATTCTCAGTACCAAAGAGATTCATGTTATTAAGAACTGGGATGATGCACTTAAGTACCAGTATCTTCATTTTAACCTTTACAGATTAAATGAAAATGGGCGTTTTCAGGTTTTTGAAGAAATCAGGGACGAAAATATAAGAACACTGGCAGCTGCAGAATTGCTCAGAGACTATCTGGACCTGGGAGAAACAACGAAAGCCAGACGCATCGCATCGATGCAGACAACGCCAACCGGAGACAATAGCTATTATGTTGCTGAATTTAATCTGCAGTATATGCGGTTACTGGCAGAGGAAAATAAATGGCAGGAACTGGCTATCGCTTCCAGAGAGCTAAAGCTGAATGACTATGCCAGAGACAATGCGATCCTGTTTGAAGCAAGAGCCCTGTCTCAGCTTGGTGATGCAGGAAAAGCTGAGAAACTGTATGACCGGGGGCTGATTCTTAATCCGTTTAATGCTGCGTCCAATATTTATGCTTCGGATTTTTATGCACAAAACGGAGACAGCGAAAAAGCATACGATGTTCTTGTTACAGGTCTGGAACTGAATCCTGCAAATGTTCCTCTGCTGAAGGCATACATTCAAATGGCAACCCGGCTGAATCTCGATGCATTCGCTCATGATGCTCTGGACGAGCTGCGAAAACTCTTACCAGCCGGCGACTATAATGCCTTTGCAGCAACATTGAAATAAGTAAAGGGAAAAAGGCAATTTAAATGAAAATATACACAAAGACCGGAGACGAGGGAAAAACAAGCCTGTGGGGAGGTAAAAGAGTAGATAAAAATGATGCCCGTATCGATTCGTTTGGCCATGTAGACGAGCTAAACGCGTACATTGGTCTCCTTTCAGCATTTGAAGCTGCAGAAGAACGTAAGGCTGTCCTGTCCGCAATTCAGAACAACCTGTTTGTAATCGGAGCGCTACTTGCAGCTGATGCGGACAAGCCTGGTTTAAAACTTCCCGTATTCACCCAACAGGAAGTAATCAGGCTTGAAAATGAAATAGATGAAATGACAAAATTTCTGGCACCGCTTACCGCATTTATATTACCGGCGGGAAATCAAGTTATTGCATACGGACATATAGCGAGAACAGTTTGCCGCAGAGCAGAAAGAGCAGTTGTCGGTCTTGCTCCGGCGGGTCCGCAGCACGCGCTGATTATCATGTATCTGAACCGCCTGTCAGATTATCTGTTTGTATGGTGCAGAAAAATCGCTCAGGAAAATCAGATTGAGGAAGTGACATGGCTTCCTGCCAAAAATTAAACCACATAAAAAGTATGAATATTGATCAGATAAAAGATTTGAAAGTCCGTGTAACGGCTTTGAGGAGGTATCTTTGACTATGATAACAAGAAAAAAACAATTGTAGAAAAAGAAACTCAGACCACCACTCCTGATTTCTGGGACGATCCGAAAGAAGCAGAGAAGATCCTGAAAGACATAAAAAACCAAAAGATCTGGACAGACAGCTATGAGGTAGCAGAAGGTCTGATGAATGATCTGGAAACACTTTTTGAGTTTTATGAAGGAGGAGACGTCAGTGAGGCGGAAATTGAGAGTGAATTCCGGAAGGTTGAAAAAAAAGTAGAAGAGCTGGAATTCAAGAAAATGCTAAGTAATGAAGAAGATCAGCTTAGCGCAATAATTGAAATCAATCCGGGCGCCGGAGGAACAGAAAGTAATGACTGGGCCTCAATGCTGATGCGTATGTATATCATGTGGGGAGAAGCACATAAATTTACCGTACGTGAACTTAACTATCAGGCAGGCGAAGTGGCAGGTATAAAGTCAGTAACCCTTGAGATTGACGGAGATTTTGCCTATGGCTACCTCAAATCAGAAATCGGAGTGCACCGGCTGGTACGGGTATCCCCTTTTGATTCCGGTGGCAGACGGCATACTTCTTTTGCTTCTGTTTTCGCCTATCCTGTGGTAGATGATTCTATAAGTATTGAGATCAATCCGGCCGATATAGACTGGGATACATTCCGGTCCGGTGGCGCCGGCGGTCAAAATGTAAACAAAGTGGAAACCGCCGTTCGTCTGCGTCATAAGCCCTCCGGAATAATCATCGAGTGTCAGCAGGAACGATCTCAGCTTCAGAATAAGGAAAAAGCTCTCAAAATGCTGAAATCAAGGCTTTATCAGCTTGAGATTGAAAAAAGAAATGAGGCAAGAGCTGAAATCGAAAGCTCCAAGAAGAAAATTGACTTTGGATCACAGATCCGCAACTATGTATTGCACCCGTACAAACTGGTGAAAGATTTACGAACCGGTATTGAGCGAACGGATGTGCAAAATGTTCTGGATGGAGATATTGATGATTATATCAAAGCTTATCTCATGGAGGCCTGAGTTTTTACCGGAATAACTTTGTAAGGTTATTCCGGTATTTTTTATTTCCGAAACCCTATTGTTTTTATTAAAGATGCTTAACTTGCCTGTTCTAAACATTTTAACCAGGTAGCATATTTTTTTTGTAAAGAGTCATATGAAAAGTTTTAATTCAACCATGTTAATAGAAGATGATACTGTCAACGCATTGTTGAGTAAAAGACTGTTGGAAAAATTCCTGATCACAAATGGTATCTTTATTGTCTCCAATGGTGAAGAGGCTTTGAAGTTTATCGTCAATTATGATCCTGATTTTAACACATGTCCGGAGCTGATTTTTTTGGATATTGACATGCCTGTCATGGACGGGTTCAGTTTTCTGGAAAGTTTTGATGAATTGACATTTCTGAATAAAGAAAAAGTACAGATTGTCATGCTTACCAATTCCAATCGTCCGGAAGATATCGAGCAATGCAGACAATATGGAATACGGCATTTTCTGAACAAACCGCTGACCGAAGAAAAAATCAAAAATTTGCTTGAGGCAATTACCAAAGTGGATCAATAATTGCATTCCAGCTAAAATGACTGCCCAAACAGGAGTCTGAGCAAACAAATTAATTTTTCACTTAACAAACAGAACTACAATGAGTGCGACAAATCAAATCGGTCTGGAAAACAAGAAAGCTTTGGCGCTGACGGACAAACTCAATGATCTTTTGGCAAATTTTCATATTTATTATCAGAATATCAGAGGATTTCACTGGAATATCAAGGGAGCCGATTTTTTTCAGCTGCATCCGAAATTTGAGCAACTGTATACGGATGCTCTGGTAAGCATTGACGAAATTGCAGAACGTATTCTTACTCTTGGCGGAAAACCCAGACATGCATTCAGCTCATTTCTGGAAACTGCCGCTATAAAAGAAGTAAAAGATGTTTCTGATTCTCAGGCTACCGTAAAAGCAACGGTGAGCAATCTGACCAGTCTTATTACCATGGAACGGGAAATACTGACGGTAGCATCTGAAGCTTCAGATGAAGGAACCATTGCTCTGATAAGCGAGTACATAAAGAACCATGAGAAAGAAGTATGGATGCTTAATGCCTGGCTGAATAAATAGTATGTAGCCGGAACTCAAAAAACCATTCTGAACAGATCAGAATGGTTTTTTACTTGACTATGTGTCAGTCAATGTCTTTATGCTCTATCTTATGCACCAGCTCTTCATACCATTGCTCACCATATTTCCGAATCAAAGGATCCCTGAGAAATCTGTACAAGGGAACTCCCAGCTCTTTTCCATGGTGACAGGCATCATTGCAGATATGCCAGCGGTCATAGTTCAGCGCATCGTAATGCTCATAACTGGTGATACGAATCGGATATAAATGACAGCTGATCGGTTTCTTAAAATCAATCTTTTTATCTTTCCATGCCAGCTCAATAGCACATTTCAGAAATCCTTTTTCCCAGATGGCGTAAGCACACTCTTTTCCTTTTATTGTCGGAGTAGAAAAGTCTCCCTCCCAATCCTCAATATACAAACCCTGCTCTTCTATGGCTTTTTTCCCTTCTTCTGACATATAAGGAACTACTCTGTCATATATTTTTTCGAGCTCAGCCATTTCTGACTCTTCCAGAGGAGCGCCAAGATCACCTTCAATGCAGCAGGCTCCCTTGCACTTCTGCAGATCGCACACGAAGAAATTATCAGCAATATCATCGCTGATTACTGTTTTATCAATTACAATCATGATTAAAGAAAGATTTTTTCCCGGAAAACTTCCGCACAATTTATCATTTTCAAAGTTATATTCTTTTAGCCAAATTTCTGCATGCAATTTCTGTTTTGAAATTGTATATTGCACGTTCGGGGAACCAGAGAATCATGAACTATCTTGACGAATTAAATCCTTCACAAAGGGCGGCAGCCGAGCATATCAACGGACCTGCAATGATTATAGCAGGCGCCGGCTCCGGTAAAACAAGAGTTTTAACATACCGCATCGCACATCTTATTGCCAACGGTGTGGAGCCGTTTAATATTATGGCACTTACTTTTACCAATAAAGCGGCAAAGGAAATGCGAAACCGGATTGAGAAGATTGTCGGCTCTGAAGCCCGTAATCTCTGGATGGGGACTTTTCACTCCGTTTTTGCCCGTATATTACGTGCGGAAGCAGACCGGATCGGGTATACCAGCAACTTTACTATTTACGATACGGAGGATTCAAAATCACTGTTGAAGCAAATCATCAAGGAGCAATATCTTGACGAAAAAATATATAAGCCCAATCTGGTGCTGGGCCGAATTTCGAGCGCCAAAAACCGGCTTATATCAGCAAATGAATACCTGAACAATCCGGTCATTCAGTCTGACGATGCTGCAGGCCTGCGTCCTGAAATAGGGCGTATATACAAAATCTATCAGGACCGGTGCTTCAAGGCCGGCGCTATGGATTTTGATGATCTGCTGTTCAATACCAACCGGCTGTTTAAGGAGCATGCTGATGTTCTGAATAAATACCAGGACCGATTTCGTCATATAATGGTCGATGAGTTTCAGGATACGAACCTGTCTCAGTATTATATTACAAGAAGGCTTTCTGCCCGTAACCGGAATATTGTCGTGGTAGGTGATGATGCACAAAGTATCTATGCCTTCCGGGGAGCTGATATTCAGAATATCCTAAATTTCGAGAAAGATTATCCTGAGCTCAAGGTATTCAAGCTGGAACAGAACTATCGTTCAACCCAGACAATTGTTAACGCTGCCAATTCAGTCATACAGAAAAACAAGGCTCAGCTGCCGAAAAACGTATGGACATCCAATGAAAACGGAAGTCTGATTGAAGTACTGAAGGCCAACTCGGATAATGAAGAGGGTACGCTGGTAGCTACTGCCATTTTCGAAGAGAAGATGAATCAGAAGCTGCGTAATCAGGATTTTGCCATTCTGTATCGTACCAACTCCCAGTCAAGAGCGATTGAAGAAGCCCTGAGAAGGAGAAATATAAAATACAAAGTAGTAGGAGGTCTCTCTTTTTACCAGCGTAAAGAAATAAAAGATCTCGTAGCGTATCTCCGTTTCTGTGTAAACACCAGCGAAGAGCAATCTTTCAGACGTATCATAAATCTTCCTAAACGGGGTATCGGCGACGGAACGATTGCCAAGATTATCGTGTTTGCCGATGAACAGGGAATAAGTCTTTGGGAAGCAGTGGCCAACTCGGACAAGTTTCTGGCAGGAAGAGCCATTCCTACCCTTTCGGAATTTTATGCGCTGATTAAATCTTTCCAGCTCACGATTCAGAGTAAAGATGCGTATGAGGCTGCTGTGGAAATTGCGCAGCAGTCAGGCCTGCTTAAGGAACTGTATGAGGATAAAACAGTCGAAGGGCTTAACCGTTATGAAAACGTACAGGAGCTTCTCAACGGTATCAAGGAATTTGTTGATAATCCGAATACACAAGAAAAGGGACTTGCTGCTTTTCTCCAGGAAATATCTCTTCTGACTGATGCTGACAATGAAAAGGATGAAGACAATGACAAGGTCACTCTGATGACAATACATTCATCCAAAGGACTTGAATTTAAAAATGTTTTTCTTGTCGGCATGGAGGAAGATCTTTTTCCCAGTCAGATGATGCTGAGCAGCCGGGCTGATCTGGAGGAAGAACGTCGTCTGTTTTATGTTGCCATAACAAGAGCCGAGAAAAAACTGACACTCAGCTTCGCAACGAGCCGTTACCGGTTTGGCAGACTAAAAACGTGCGAACCGAGCCGCTTTCTGAATGATATAGATCCCGGCTATCTTTTACTATCACAGAAAACAGTGAAGCAGGAAAATACACCGCCCGTCCGGAGCGCTCCTTCTATCCGGTACAATAAAGTAAGTCAGTCGCCGGTAATGGCGAAAACCAAAGTAACGGCCCATGTGCCAACTGCAGGATTTCGTCCCAGTGACACAAGCAAACTGGATGTCGGAATGAAAGTCGAGCACCCCAAATTTGGCTTTGGTACTGTAAAGTCGATGGATATCTCCGGCACAGACCGAAAAGCCCGGATAGAGTTTAATCATTTTGGAGAAAAAACCTTAATTCTTAGCTTTGCTAAACTGAGAATCCTAAACCCCACTGAATAATCACGAAAAATATGGAATCAACTGATCAATCACGAGGCATTATATTAAAAGAGTACGGTAGAAATATTCAAAAAATTGTCGAATATCTCTTAACTGTTGAAGACCGGGAAAAACGCAGCCGGTATGCATATACCCTCATTGAATTAATGAAACAAATCAATCCCAATATAAAAGAGGCTGCTATTGAATCTGCGCAGAAAATCTGGGATCATTTATATATCATGTCCGATTTCAAGCTCGATGTTGATTCCGAATATCCAATGCCTGAAAAATCAATTCTCGGGAAAAAACCAATGACGGTTGATTATAATACCCACAATCTCAAATTTAAGCATTACGGAAAAAATGTGGAGCTTCTGATCAAACAGGCAATTGAGTTAGATGACCCTGAGGAAAAGGAAGTTGCTATTCTGTTCATCGGTAAGCTGATGAAGCGTTTTTATGCTGCCTGGAACAAGGAGAATATAGAAGATCAGCTTATTGCTCAGCAATTAGAGTATATTTCAAATCAGCAACTTACAGTAGATTTGGAAAAAGTAAAGGCAAACGGATTGTTTGACAGTCAGAAAGAGTATGTAAGAGCCAGCAGTCAGCCGGGAAACAGTCATGTAAATGGCAATACAAACTCAGGTTCTTCCCAGCGCAACGGAAACTTCAAAAAGAATAAAAAGAACAATCAACATAACAACAACAGAAGAAGAGGTTAATGAATAGTTTTTTTGAAGTAACCGGCGGCCACAGGCTCAAAGGTGAAATTACTCCTCAGGGGGCGAAGAATGAATGTCTTCAGATACTATGTGCGGTTTTGCTGACTGAAGAAAAGGTAACTGTACGGAATATTCCGGGTATCATTGATGTACTTAAACTGATTGATCTTCTAAGAGATTTTGGTGTAGAAGTAGAAAAACTGTCTGAGGACACGTATTCATTTCAGGCTAAAAATGTACAGGTTGATTTCCTTGAAACAGCCGATTTTAAAAAGAAAGCCGCATCCCTCCGGGGTTCCATTATGATTCTCGGTCCTTTGCTGGCGCGGTTCGGCAAAGCCAAAATGCCTAAGCCGGGAGGGGATAAAATAGGAAGACGACGGCTTGATACACACTTTATCGGACTTCAGAACCTGGGAGCCAAATTCAATTATGATGCCTCTGACTCTTTTTATGAAATAGACGCGACAAACCTCCAGGGTACCTATATGCTTCTTGATGAAGCATCGGTAACAGGTACAGCCAATGTTGTTATGGCTGCTGTTCTTGCCAAAGGCAAAACAGTAATCTATAATGCAGCCTGTGAACCATATCTTCAGCAGCTGTGCAGCATGCTGAACAGAATGGGCGCCAAAATAAGTGGTGTGGGCTCCAATCTCCTGACTATAGAAGGTGTATCGTCTCTTGGGGGAACAGAGCATACAATCCTGCCTGATATGATTGAGATCGGAAGCTTTATCGGGCTCGCCGCCATGACTTCTTCAGAAATCACGATCAAAAACTGCCGCGTGGATATGCTCGGCAATATTCCTACTATTTTTGGCAGGCTTGGAATTAATCTGGAAATACGAGGGGATGATATTTACATTCCGACTCATGAGAACTATACAATAGATACCTTTATCGATGGGTCAATTCTTACCGTAGCAGATGCCCCCTGGCCAGGCTTTACACCTGATCTTATGAGCATCGTGCTGGTAGTGGCAACTCAGGCAAAAGGCTCTGTTCTTATTCATCAGAAAATGTTTGAAAGCAGGCTGTTCTTTGTCGATAAGCTTATTGATATGGGCGCTCAGATTATTCTTTGCGATCCGCACAGAGCAACTGTCATTGGCTTAAACAAAGAGGTTCCGTTGCGGGGTATATCCATGGTTTCACCTGATATTCGCGCAGGAGTCGCCTTGTTGATTGCAGCAATGTCTGCCAATGGTAAAAGTACCATATACAATATTGATCAGATTGACCGTGGCTATCAGTTTATTGATAAGCGCTTAAATGCGCTGGGTGCAAAGATTGTCAGAAAGAGCGAATAAAAAAGAAAGACAAATAAGCCCCGTGAGGGTAAAATAAAAAAAGGATAGTAATTTTTATTGCTATCCTTTTTTATTTAAGCGTTGCTATGAACAGGCTTTTCTATTTTGATAACAGAATGTAGCCAGTCAGTGGCTTTGCATCTCCCGGCAGCTCGACTACATAGTAATAGGTAGCAACAGGCATAGCTGTGCCATTTTTTGTACCGTCCCAGCGAAACGCATATCCTTTATCTTCATAAACAATGTTACCCCATCTGTTGAATATTCGAACGATTACATCATTACCATAACGTTCAAGCCCTGTTATTTCCCAAACGTCATGTACGCCATCGCCATTTGGTGTAAAGGCATTAGGAATGAAAAGCGGTCGTACCACCGTAATTTTAATCTCATCTCTGGCCTCACACCCATTGGCATCTGTAGCTGTTACGGAATACACGGTAGTTTCGGTCGGAGTAAATACAGGATTGGCTACCTTAGGAAGCATCGGTATCCAGGTATACTCAACCGCCGGATGACTTGTTTCTGTGTGAATCTGTACAGAGTGACCTTCATCAACAAGCATGTCATCTCCGGCCGAGATAGAAAACTCTATCAGACTGATTTGGATAACATCTGTATTCTGCTCACAAGCTCCGCTGATTCTGGCACTATATTCTCCGCCTTCTGAAACAGTAAGCACCGAGCTATGCTGACCTGATATAAGACTTCCGTTGCGATACCAGGAAATACTTCCTGCTGCGCCCTGAAGCATAATATTACTGCTGGCGCCCGTACATAGCGTAGTAGCAGAAGCGGTAAGCTCTACCGGGGCTGCATCTTCAACAGTTATATGCTGAATAGCCTTTTCGGCAACACATCCGTTCGGATCTGTATAAGTCAGCTCGATAGATGCTGCACCGGCAGATTCAAATCGGGCAGTTATCGAACGTGTATTTATTCCACCGGTGATTGTTCCGCCACCGACCAGTGTCCATTCAAACTGTCCGGCAAGATCCACTGCATATTCAGTATTGGAATATGCACAGACAATCGCCGGGCCATTGATAACAGGTCGTTCCGGAGTACGGTTAACGATGATTGAGTTTGTCTTAACTTCGGAATCCTCAATACCGTCTGTAATAGTCAGTGTCGGGGAATAGACTCCGCCAGCGGAATATATCACTTCATGCGGACCGGCGCCGCTGGCTGTGGCCGGGGAAGCACCGCTACCAAAATTCCAGGAATACTGGGTATTGGATGATACACCGACAGATGCATTGGTAAATATCACTTTACCGCCTTCACACAGTGAGCTGTTATCAACAGTAAAATCCGCTCTCAGATTGCATTTATCTAATGTAATTGCCAGCTCTCCCCTTTCACTGCTACAATTTCCACCAATGGTTTCCACAACGGTAACTAAACCACTCTGCTCTCCAAAATCCACTGTAATCTCAGAGCTGCCTGCGCCACTGGCAATTGTGGCTCCGGCAGGAACAGTCCAGGTATATACAGAACCAGTGCCCGGCTGCTGTACATAATACCTTATTCCTTCAGACCGGCAAAGAGGCTCATTTTCTCCTGTAATAACCGGTCTGCCCAACACTCTTTCTGTAATCTCAGCAACATTGGATGTATCAAGGCAGGCGCCATTGTTTACCACGAGCGAATACGTTCCGGCGGATGCTCTGTATGTTGATCCGTTTGCTCCCTGTATCGGACTTGCAGAGTTGTCAAGCCAGGTATAAGTGTAGGACACATTCGTAACCGATGATACCAGGTCAACACTTCCGCCTTCACATACTTCTTCTTCTGCGGGACTAATTGTCACTGCATCTTGGACTGCAGAAGATACTACAAATATATCCGAGGTCGCGGAACAGCCATTTTCATCTACCGCAATTACGGTATAAGCGACCGCTATACTTGTCTCATAGGTATTATTCGCTGAATTAGCTACTGTATTATTTCCGGCTTTCCACTCATAGCCTGCAATGGCAACAGCAGGCTGTACTCCTGCTTCAAGGATAAGGGTTTCATACGAACAGATTTCATTCTTATCAGCCACAATAGTCACCTCAAACTCCGGACTGTACTGGATGGAAACACTATTACTTTCTTCTTCCGGATCTTCAACACACCGAAGAGAGCTAGTTATCAGCAATGAGTAATCTCCCGGTTCTTCTGCGATATATGATGAAGAAACTGCTCCGGCAATCGGAACTCCGTTACGCAGCCACTGATATGCCGGCGAACTTCCTGCAGCTGTTTCACTTAAAATCGCAAGTGTGGCCGTTGCATCGGGACAAAGTGTTCCGGATGATGAGCTGGTAATGGTGACAGATGGAATCTCCACCGGGAGCGCATTAATTGTTATTTCATCAGACATTGCTTCCGGTACAGAGGCGCAGGAAGAATTTGTTGCCATCGTAACATATATTCTGTCTCCCTGAGAAATTCTTGAAGAGAATGTTGTATCATTGGCTCCGACAACCTCAAGGTCATTAACATACCACTGGTATTCGGGATCAGTGCCTTTCGCTACCGTACCGGTTATGCTGAATTCTACAATCTCCCCTTCACACAGGTCACCGGCATTGGCAGAAGCAATAGCTATAAATACCTTGGGATCCAGCAGAGATGATACAGTTACCCGGATTTCATTGGACTCGGCAGTTGCCATTGTAAGGCACGCTGCATCCGACATCATACTTACTTTCACTACATCCCCATCCGACAATGCAGAAGTCGTAAACTGACCGGAAGCAGCTCCATTAACCACAGCGTCATTAATATACCACTGATAATCCGGTGAGGTTCCTTCGTTACTTTGGGAGCTGACTGAGAACGTAACCGGATCACCGGTACAAATCTCTTCCGAAGTAGCTGATATACTTACCTCAGGTATCGACAGTGTCCCCACCTCAACAATAACCTGATTACTCTGTACCGGGTCAGGTGAGGCACAGTCAAGCGATGATATAATCTCAGCATAAACGGCATCCTGATCTGCAAGCTCTGTTGAATTAAATGTCATTCCGGTGGTACCAGTAAACTGCCCGTTGATATACCAGCGAATATCATCCGGAGCGCCTGTTCCAAGCACATCCGTCACTTCGAATGCGATATCGTCCCCTTCGCATAGTGATGTTGCTGTCAGCTGAGCTATCACAAGCTGCGGAATGATTTCATCTACTACCAATGTCAGACCATCAGAAATGACGGAATTGGCAAGCAAACACGCGATGGAGGAATGTAGCTCAACGGTCAGCACATCTCCGTCATTGAGTGTGGAAATCGTCAGCAAGGAATCCGTTTCCCCTTCTATTTCCGTACCATTTATGTACCACGTATATACAGGGGTTGAGCCGCCATTGACTGGTTGAGCTTCGAATGAAGCTTCGGCTCCGGGACAAATTTCAGGAAGTCCTTCAATACTTACCGCTGCCTCCAGAGGTTCCGTCAGCTCAATGGTAACTTCATTGGAATAAACCGCAGGGCAGACACCGGACGCTGCTACCCGCCTGAAAATGGTTTTCTGTGTTAATGCAGATGGTGTATAGGATACCTGAGCAGCTCCGGCTATGTCGCTCCATAAGCTTCCGTCCTCACTTTGCTGCCAGCTATATGTGTAGGAAGTCTGATCACCGCCGGCTGCATCTTCCAGACTGATGATTTCATCCGGAGTGCCGTTTTCGCATATCAACTGATCCACTCCTATTTCTCCCGGAACTACAAAGCTATTTACTACCACTTCGACAGTTTCGGACTGTAGTGAGCACAGTGGCTCCGCCGGATTGATTATCACATAATACGATCCTTCTTCTGCTACTTCAAGGCTGGTCAGATTGGGCGCCTGCTGAATCAGCGTTTCTGCTTCAGGTCCCTCTTTGTACCAGGCAAAAATATCTCCGCTCTTTATATCACCGGTAGCACGAAGAACAACAGAACCATCTTCGCAAATTATGGTATCCGCTGGAGCTATCGAAAGAGCAGCAGGTTTGGTGCACACAGCCTCCCCGCAATGTATCAGATCTGTTGTCGCTCCGATGGCATTTTCACCATGGGTCAGCAACCGCATCCAGGCAGTATTTTTAAAAGATCCCCCGCTATTGCATTCGTCCACAACAGCCGTAAACTGATAATTCAGGACAGTACCATAGTCAACGGGACCGGGAAGCATGACCGCAGACTCAACAATACCATTACCGGCATCGACCATAGAGCCATCAGCCGAAGCAAAGAAACGAAGTCCTGCGGGAAGCGGATCGACAACCTTTACATTAAAGGCCGCGTCAAATGCCATGGTTATATTGGAAATTTCATGCGCATTGGCAGCGTACGGACCTTGATTATATATACCAAAGTATCCCTGCTGTACGTCCCTTACACCAGTAATGGTCACTGTAGGTAATCCGGTCGTATTAGTAAAATAAACTTCCAACGTATCTCCATGAATAGCGGCTTTCATCTTGATTTTTGAACTCGAAGTTCCTAATCCAATATTACTTTGTTCAAAAATCTGTGTTGTTCCATTATAAACTCTTATTCGAACAAATCCAGAAACTTCATATACTTCAAGATAGACACCATCAGGATCATAAGGGTTGCCTGCCCTATGCCTCAATGCCAGTAAAAAGCCTTTATCTCCTTGACGATCTATATCAAAAATGGCATATCCGTCACGTCCATAGGCATAATCATAAACGGTAAGCGAAGAACTCCCGGGAAAAACCATTTTCCCACTACTAAAAGCCGGAGAATTTCCATAGGTCGTAGTCCATCCGGAATTGTCCGACAATGGCGGAGTACTTATTGTTCCATGAGTTTGTACATACTCAATAGAAAAAGTGACTTCATCGCCTGCATCCACCTGCTGCTTATCTGCGACCTTTGTCATCGTAGTCGGTTTAGCTACCGGAATAATTGAGTCACAGGTCACTCTGATTTCTACAGAAGCGGCAACAGGCGAATCCGTATCAGACCAGATCCAGGCAGAATTGGTATAAAACTTATCTGTTTGGGGACAGGCTCCTTTTGCTTTTACTTTATATGAAATCTGACCTTTCATTCCGACCAGTACTACCGGCATAGTCCAGGTGATGATTTCGTAGCCGTTTGAAGTGGTAATGGTGGCATTAATTCCTTCAACCGTCTGATTGATAAATTCTACAAATTCGAAGCCGGCCGGAATAGTATCCACCACTGTTACATTTAACATTTCCCTACCCGGCAATGGCCCGTTCCCGGCCACTCTTCGCCAGGTTGTTCCATCCCATTCTTCAATAAGCACGCCATCAAAGCTACCGGGCGGAAGGGGTTCACACACAAATCTTCCATAGGTTGTAACCGGTGTTCCGTTTTCAGATCCATAGGCATAGTTGGGTGTAATAACGTGATACAGATCTTTGTCATTATTGGTTGAGACACTGGCCGCATATGACCAGTCATCCTGAAGTCTCACAGGCAACTGCGAAGACGGAGTTGATTCCATTTGCACTTCGTACCAGATAGGCTCAACCTGACCTTTGTGGAGCTGAAACTCATTGCCCAAATGAGAATACAGCGTATGAGTAGGCGCTGAAATATCATTGGGGAAATACATGATAATCCGCTGATTCCATTTACCATTGGCATCCTGTCCTTCCGGAATTGGCTCACCTTGGAATCTCAGCACCCCGGCTTCACCGGTTCGCATGTTTTTACCAATCAGCTTCCAGCCACTCGGATTGGTCGCGGCATCATACACCCCATTGTTGGCATTATCCCACATATAGTATGAAGCCCGATAGCTACCCAGATCAATGTAGGCTTCCTGTGCATCGTGCCAGTTACGGAATCGGGAAAACAACGAATAGTCTCCGGCATACATGGAATAGGTAAAGGAGAAGTTAACTCCGGGTCTTCCTCCATTCAGGTATCCGGCGCTGGTAGAGTTTTCAAAATCGACATAAAAATCCAGCGTATCACCAGGGTTTATTTCTGCAGCGCCGGCCGTTTTTTCAATGGAAAGCGACCGGGTTTCCAATATGTCCACACAGTTTAGCTGATATGTATAAGTCGCATTGTTCGGATACTCATTGCTCTCCCAACCGGAGCCATTGGCAGCTGTAATAGTTGCCTGAATACATATTCTTTCCTCGACAGCCGGATTCTTTACTCTGACAGAAAATGTATAGCTTCCCCTGGTGGGATCAATCCCGGTCGCTGTAGTAAAACCTGAGACTGTTCCGACGTCAAAAACCAGATTATTACCTGACAAGGTACCACCGCCTGTATTAGTGACCGTATATTGACCTGAAATAGGAATAGTTATACGTACTCCGGAAGCAGCCAGAGAGCCATAGTTTCTGTATGAAACTTCATACGTAATTTCATCTCCGGCAAAAGCAAACGTCTTATTTTTTGCTTCCATATACACTTTCATATTGGCTCCTGCCACCATATCTTCCGGAGCATGCAGGTTGCCGGATAAGGTAAGCATACCAAGGAGCCTGAACCATCCGTGAAAGTATTTGGGGACACTATTTATATAGCGCTCGTCCGGATTATCTCCTACTCCGGGGTCTTCATCGTCCCATTTCAATTCCAGCTGACGATAGAGCAACGCGATCAGTTCCTCATCGCCATGCGCAACCGCTGCCGGAGCAGAAGTTCCAAGGGTATAATTTGTCCAGTGTCTTCCGGTGCACATGGTACCATTGCCTCCATATCCCTGCTTTAATGTAGGCAGTCCTTTCCAGAATGGAGATCCGACATCCGGAGACATCCCCAGCTGCTCGCAATCCGGTGTAGTAGGATTACCGCTGGCATCCAAAGGCCCTACTACTTTCAGAAACTCAGCAAGTCTGTCCGCATTTTTTTTCATGGCATCGCTTGATCCCGCCGAATAGGAATGTGTAGCAGGATCCCATACCAGCTGCTGATTTCCTCTCCATATATAATCAAGGATGGTTCTCCAGGGCATTCTGAATGACTCGCCATCACATTTTCCCTGGGTCGGATCGACGTCGGTAAACACTACGGAAGTACCATCTACATTAAAACTCCCGGCAAACGGCAGCCTCCCCTGTTCATAGGATTTCTCCATCAGCCAGTTGGAAGACGCTTCAACTCTTTTGAACTGTTCGATAACCCAGGGAGTAGCGCCCTCTTCTTCCATAAACTTCGCGAACGAATGATAATACGCCGTAGCTGTATAGCTGGCAAATCCGCTCTGATTATCATCATTGGAGAAAACCTCTCTGGAAGGCCATATATCCGGCCAGCGGTTCTGGGTATAGCCCCAGCCGGTCGTCTCTCCGAATGTATTTCCTCCTTTGGGATAGCCATCAACACCAATATGCCCAGTAACGTAGCCTTCAATGACTCCGGGGCTACCAAGCGGTTCGATCCGGGTTGTATCGGCAAAATCAGCAATGATATGATAGGCTTCTTCCAGATAGTTCATTTCTTTGGTGCCTCCATTGCCATCATTCACCATCACCCCGGAACGGCTTCCCCATTGCTTGGTGGCCATCAGCAAAGCAAGGCCGATATCCCAGTCTCCGTCAGCAGCAGCATCACCACTCTCTTCTTTTATAATGTATTTTCCATACCGATAGTTGGGGTGCGTAATTACTCCGTCATTATATCTTGGGGCATTGGTAACCATATCATCATGCACCCGCATCCACAGCCCGTTGAACGTAACCTGATCAGCCATATAGGCAGCAGCAAGCATGGCATAACCTTCTCCCTCTGCACAATCATACGGACAACCATCATTTCCACGAATATATTGTACTCCTCCGGCTTCCTGACCGGTATAATAAAAACGGTTGGCCATGATCTGCCAGGCTTCCCGGATCGACTTCTCCATATCGGCATGGGTGACTCCCTGCGCGTTGTATTTGGCAAGAGATTTACCATACTGATATTCTGAAAACTGAGGAAACGGAAACGCAGGATTGCCGGAGTTGATATGGACTGGTACCTGAGCATAAGCAGCTCCAAGAAAAAAGATACTCAGGCATATACTCCATATTTTCTTCTGGTGTCCGGACATAAACGAATTATTCATACCTAAGGAATAATGAATACAAGAGATTGCGAAAACCAACAATGGCAACCGGAATGCTGCCCGCAGAGTTTTCAAATTTAATACTTCTGGCCCACAAAATGTAATCGTTTTGCGGCAATTGTCATAGCAAAAGTGCAAATAAAAACCCGACAAACACAATATGACATGGTTTAAAAACAATCAGTAAACCAACAACCAAGAAGTATGTAATTTTATATACACGAATAATAATTTAAATCACTTAATTTTAAAATATTATATTTGTTTTATTATTTTCATGAAAAGCATATGCTAAATATATAATGATAAAAAATTATTTCTTTTATACTTTTATACTACGATAACCTATTTTTATTCAAAAAATCATTATACAGTCTTTCATCCGATGATCCCTCAACACCCCTTTAATTTTATTGCTGAAATACGAACTGAGGAAAAAGAAAAACTCCGGCAGCATCTTTTCCGGATCAACAGCCATCTGGAAAGCAATTCACTGATGGACTTTAACCGCATTTCAACCATTCACTTTGCAAGATTTCTGATTATTGACGAAGTAGTACGCGATAATAAGCAACTATATCCGGCCTATCTGGTGCTCTCAACCAATTATGACGGTCATCTGGATCATCATTTGTCAGAGGTGCTAAATGCCTGTGATTTCAGGCATTTATTCAGTGCCTGTATTGACTATCCCGGAGATGACTCCAGTCTTTATGCCCGTATCAGCTTTCTGAAATCCAAATCCGATTATAAAGCTTATTTCTACCGGGGAACCTGGGGCAGAAGTGTGCAACAGATAAAAGATGAAGAAGAAGCACGCAAAGCAGCAGAAAATTACCTGGACGCTCATCCTGAATTGCATCAGTTTTCTCCCAATGAAATCAGGCATCACATTGCCAAACATCTTTCTGATCTCGGCATGATGAAAAAATACCCGGAAATAAAACGGCCCAATTTGTACAGCCCGGGCAAAATACTCATCATAGCCATATTAATCCTGTTACTTCTTCCCTTTGTACCTCTATTGATTCTGGTATCAGGTATTGCCCTGATTATGCTGCGCTGGCATGAAAAGCAGGATATTTATCAGGAAGAAAAGTACAGCGAGCTCAGGGATACTAAAATATTGCAGCAGCAAGAGGACCGGATCATACAGAATCAGCTGACGCATCTGGTAGAGCTAAAGCCGGGCCTGTTTCGTTATCTCACCCTCCGGCTCGTCCTGGAATCCATCTATTTTCTTGCACGATTTTATTACAACAAAGGAAAGCTCGGCAATATAGAAACCATACACTTTGCACGCTGGGTAATTATAGACAAAGGAAAAAGGTTATTATTTTTCAGCAATTATGACGGAAGCTGGGAAAGTTACCTCAGTGATTTTACCGACCGGGCATCCGCAGGACTGACTGCCGTCTGGAGCAATACGAAAGGGTTTCCCAGGTCGCGCTTTCTGATCTATGACGGGGCTAAGGACGAACAACGATTCAAGGCATGGACCCGAAGACATCAGATCTATACGGATGTCTGGTACAGCGCCTATAAAACGCTTACTGTTAAAAACATCAACAACAATACTGAAATCAATGAAGCTCTGTTCCGGAAAATGACCGATAATGAGCTTATGGACTTTCTCAGACGCTATTAATTTGTGCTATGATTACCCCTTCAGAACTCTCCGCCATACAAGGCATACTGGTACACGGATATACCAGACTACCTCATTGCAATTATCTTTTTCTCCGGGTAATTAACCGGGATATTTTCTTGCATTGGCTTAAACAGCAGCATTTTCAGGATGCCTCAATCAAGCCTTCTGCCAATTGTCAGAATATCGCCTTTACGTCCGAAGGGCTTGCTCAGCTTGGCATTAATGTATCAGAGCATAACGGATTTTCCATTGATTTTATTCAGGGCATGGACACTCCGCATAAAAACCGGACACTCGGTGACTTTGGGCATAATGCCACTGAAAAATGGAAATGGGGAAGCAGGCAACAACCCGTACACGTACTTCTGATGCAATTTTGCACCAATGAAAATGAGTCGCTCAATCAGCTTGATTTATTCAGGAGCAGTGTCAGTCAGAATGGCATGGAGCTGGTATCCCACGTATATAGTGCTTCGCTTCCTCAGGGAAAAGAACATTTTGGTTTTCAGGATGGTCTGAGCCAGCCGGATATTAAAGGGATAAAGGATCGCGGTGTAACCGAAAATACGCTTAACCCCGGAGAATTTATATTAGGCTATCCCAATTCATACAATGTATTGCCCCTCAGTCCTGTGATTGACTCATTCGACTTTGGTAAAAATGGCTCTTATATGGTTGTCCGGCAACTCGAACAGCACGTCAGACAATTCTGGGATACTATTATGCAGCTCGAAAATCAGGATCTGGATCAGGCCATCCTTCTGGCCTCAAAGATGGTAGGAAGATGGCCCAACGGCAAGCCACTGGTATTGGCTGAAAGCCAGGATACTCCTGTTGAGGATAAAGGCATTTTTGACTTTATGTATTATGAGGAAGACAAGCACGGATACAAGTGTCCTGTCGGATCTCATATCCGCAGAACAAACCCGAGAGACAGTTTCGACGACAACCCTCAGGACTCCCTCGAAACATCCAACAAACACCGGATTCTCAGGCGGGGACGGCCTTATGGACCTCCCATTTGTCCCGAAATGAATATTGCCAATATCCTCAAAGCAGAAAGCGATCGTGAGGAAAGAGGACTGGTGTTCATTTGCTTCAATACGGACATATCCAGACAATTTGAGTTTGTACAGCATACATGGTCAAATAATCGGAAATTTGACGGACTCTATAATGACGTAGACCCCATCATGGGAGTACAGGGCGATTACAACGAGAACATGATGAATACTACCCAATTTGAAGTACAGGCCTGTCCCTTCAGAAAACGTTACAAAAATATTCCAAGCTTTGTAACAGTCAGAGGCGGAGATTATTTCTTCCTTCCCGGAATACAGGCAATTGAATTTCTTTGCAGCTCTTTAGTCACTGAACGTTAGGAATCTGATGCCGGGAATAGTGGTAACCCTGAATTTCCGGCATTAAAAAAACAGCTTTCTTCTAATAATGAACGCAAAGATATCCCAGCAATGAGCATATTCCTGCAGCGCCCAGTACCGGATACAGATTTTTAAGCAAAACTTCTTTATAGTCGGTAAGACCTGCTACAGCCCCGGCCGCAATAATATTGAAAAAACAAATTGCATTCCCCAGGGAAGCACCACACAGCTGCAGGCTAAGTATTATTTCCTCATTCATTCCAAGAGTCATGGATGAAGAGTATTGTACTCCCCCAAAGATCACGTTGGAAACTGTAGTGCTCCCGGAAATAAATGTACCTACAACACCCACAAACGGGCTGATCAGCGGAAATGCATTGCCCGATTCTGAAAAAAGACTGCTGAGCGCATCAATCATGGACGTCTGCTCTCCCCCGCTATTGAGCATCAGCTGAGTAAGCCCCAGTGAAGGGAACAGAATCAGAAATACAGCCATGGTTTTGGAAATAACCGGCTTTAAATCCACGGTATAATCGTTGGCCAGAAAGAGAGCAAAGAAAGCAGCAATCAGAAATGGAATAAGGGGTGAGCGAAATGGCTGTAAGGCTGCATTAATATCCGTACCATATATGGAAGTAAACTCGACTTTATACGAAAGCCATTCGGAAAAAAAAGGGAATATTTTAGGTAAAAGTAATACGACAACGAGCAGCCAGTAAGGCAGCCAGGGACGCATCGTAATTCTCTTATGTGTAAACAAAAAGGCATATCCGAAGAACGCAAGAAAAACAGAAGCAATAAGCCCCGTCAGCTCCTGCAGAAATCCGCTGAAGATCGCTACAGGCAGCATAATTACAACGTATAGCCACCACCACTTGCCTCCGGTATGTTCCGCTGCAGTCATCCGGTAGATAAAATAAAGCAAAACTGTACCTGCAATAGAAATAAGCATACCGGAGTTGGTATATACCAGCTTTATTAAATCATCGGACAAGCCCAGGGGAATGGCAAGTCCGGCTGTAACCGGCGTACCAACAGCCCCGGCAAAAGACAGTAATCCGTCAAACAGCAAGACCACTGATACGGAAAGAACCGGAGAAAATCCCATGGATATCAGCAACAAGGGAACTATAGCCCCGGGAGTACCAAATCCTGCAACACTTTCAAAGAAGCCGGTCAGAAAGAATGTGAGAAAATAAAACCGGAACAGATTATCCGGGTGGGTTTCTGTCAGCGATTCCTGAATCCCGGCTATAAACTTTTTCTGCTCCATAACATGGTACAAAAAAACAGCTCCGAAAATAATCATCAGGATATTAATGGTTCCGAGTAGCGCGCTGAAAACTGATGCGATAAATGACTGCCATTCTCCTCCCCAGAAGAAGAATAATGCTATCGTTATAAGAGCGCTCGCGTATATGCCTGTCTTCACCCCTTTCCAAAGGCTGAGGAATAACAGGGAAAGTATAGGCATAAGCGCTACAAGGCTATGAAGCAATGACATATTAAGAAGTATAGTTATCTATTGTCTGTATGATAGTAACATTCGCTGCATATGAAAACATTAATCCCCCAATCACTGGGGCAATTGAGGGATTAATCAGCTTCATGGCCAACAGAATCGGTTTTCTGCCGCTACATCAGCCAGATGTTATTCTCATAGCATTTTTTCCTCATCTCTTCGGGCCATACTGACGCCTGAACTTCTCCGATATGCGCTTTTTTCAGAAAGAACATACAAAGTCTGGATTGTCCAAGGCCGCCGCCGATTGAAAGAGGGAGCTCATTGTTAAGCAGCATCCGGTGGAAAGTAAACTGCCTGCGTTCCTCCTTTCCACATATTTCCAGCTGCTTCTCCAAGCTTTCCGGATTTACCCTGATTCCCATTGATGAAACCTCAAATGCTCTTCCCAAAACCGGATTCCACAGCATTATATCACCATTCAATCCCTGATATCCCTCTTCGTTACTGGTAACCCAGTCATCATAATCCGGGGCTCTGTCATCATGCTTCTCGCCGTGGGACAGTTTTGCGCCAATACCCATAATAAATACAGCACCATACTTCTCCGTGATTTTATCTTCTCTTTCTTTAGGAGTCAGCTCCGGATACAGTTTCAATAATTCCTCCGAGTGGATAAACATTATATTTTCAGGCAGTGTGGTCCTGATTTCCGGATATTTTTCTTCTATAAACTTTTCGGTCCGGTATATGACTGAATATATAGAACGGACAATCTCTTTAAGAAAGGCAATCGTTCTGTCCTGATCCCGAACTACAAGCTCCCAATCCCATTGATCAACATAGAGCGAATGAATATTCGTCAGGGTCTCATCCGCACGAATTGCATTCATATCGGTATAGACACCAAATCCCGGCTCAAGTCTCAGATCCTTCAGTTTCATCCGCTTCCATTTTGCGAGGGAATGCACTACCTCTGCTACCGCTTCTCCCATGTCTTTTACAGGAAAAGAAACAGGTCTCTCCCAGCCTCCCAGATCATCATTCAGGCCTGTTCCGCGCATTACAAACAGCGGAGCCGTTACTCTGCGAAGATTCAGAGCAGCAGCCAGTCCTTCCTGAAAAAAATCCTTGACCTGTTTTATGGCAATCTCAGTTTGATGTACTGTCAGCTGTGATGTATAATCCTTTGGAATAATTAATGTTTTAGACATGAGTAACTCGATTAATTACCAAAACTAATAAAAAACCGATAACTTTAAAGAATGCTTGTGTACATGAATGCGCTTTTGTTTCCACAAAACAGGTGGCCATCAGTGTCCGGAATAAAAAGACAAACAATAAAGCACACAATATAAGCCGCATATCTTTCTTTATTAAAAAAATAGCATGTACTTCATTGCTTTTTATAAAGAATACAGAGATATTAATCTACAAATCAAGTAGAGTTATAAAGTTATATCATATTAATTATCGTATAGTATGTCAGAAAATAAACTTCATTTCGAGACCCTTCAGCTTCACGCAGGCCAGGAGATTGACTCAACCACACTGTCGAGAGCAGTTCCCCTGTATCAGACAACCTCCTATCAGTTCAAAAACTCTGAGCACGGCGCCAATCTTTTTGCTCTGAAAGAGTTTGGAAATATCTATACAAGGATCATGAATCCTACTACAGATGTATTCGAAAAGCGTGTTGCCGCGCTTGAAGGCGGAGTAGCTGCGCTGGCAGTGGCATCCGGGCAGGCTGCACAGTTCATAGCGCTTAACAATATTCTCCAGCCAGGGGATAATTTTGTTTCCAGCTCCATGCTTTACGGAGGTACATACAATCAGTTTAAAGTTGCCTTTAAACGTATTGGTGTGGAAGTACGCTTTGCCGAAGGAGACAATACAGAGGCATATGAAAAGCTGATAGATGACAAAACGAAAGCCCTGTATCTGGAAACAATCGGCAATCCAAGGTTTAACATTCCTGATTTTGAGGCATTGGCAAAGCTTGCCCAAAAGCATGATCTTCCCCTGATAGTAGATAATACATTCGGAGCAGGCGGCTATCTTTTCAAGCCATTGGAACACGGTGCCAATGTAGTGGTTGAGTCTGCAACGAAATGGATTGGTGGTCATGGCACAAGTATCGGCGGAGTAATTGTAGATGGCGGGAACTACAACTGGGGCAATGGTAAATATCCGCAGTTTAGCGAACCTGCGGAAGGATACCACGGATTAAACTTCTGGGAAGTTTTTGGAGCCAACGGACCGTTTGGCAACATTGCTTTCATTATCCGGGCAAGAGTGGAGGGACTGAGAGACTGGGGCCCTGCCATAAGCCCGTTCAACTCATTCCTGCTGATTCAGGGGCTTGAGACATTGTCTTTAAGAGTTCAGAGACATGTAGACAATGCGCTGGCTATTGCAGAGTGGCTTGAAAAACACCCTCAGGTGGAATCAGTGAACTATCCTGGTCTGGCCTCCAGCCCATATCATTCGCTGGCAAAAAAATACCTCAAAAACGGATTTGGCGGCGTACTTTCCTTTATTGTAAAAGGTAGTAAGCCCAAAGCTGATAAGTTTGTTGATTCATTAAAATTAATAAGCCATCTGGCAAACGTAGGCGATGCAAAGACGCTGATTATTCATCCTGCTTCTACTACTCATCAGCAACTGAACGAAGATGAGCAGCGTTCGGCCGGAGTTATACCTGGACAATTAAGGCTTAGTGTCGGTATTGAGCATATTGACGATATCAAAGCAGACCTGCAACAGGCATTTGACTCAATCGGATAAACCAATCCCTTTTCGAATTATTTTCGCCCCTCTGCTTTTTTCAATGCAAAGCTTCGGGGGAGCGATTAACAAATAAAAAAGCCTTCTTTACAGAAGGCTTTTTCGATATAAGAAAAACTAATTAACCAATCAGACATAATTGTTTAGCATAACCGGCATCACAAGCATCAGAACATCTTCATTCGGATCCTTATGTCGTGACGGGGCTATCAGACCGGCACGGCTCGGAATTGACAAATGGAAAGTAATCAGCTCGGAGTCAAGGTTATTCAACATCTCTATCAATAACCTGGCATTGAAACCGATTTCCATATCTTCTCCTTCGTACTCGCAGGAAAGACGCTCATTGGCTTCATTGCTAAAATCCAGATCTTCGGCAGAAATCTGTAATTCACTGCCAGCAATCTTTAATCGAACCTGGTGCGTGGTTTTGTTGGCGTATATGGAAATCCTTTTGAGGGAATTCAGCAGCTCAACACGATCAATGGTCAGCTTGTTAGGATTGCTGACCGGTATTACATTTTCATAATCCGGGAAACGCTCATCAATAACCCGGCATATCATCCGTATATGGTTGAAGCTGAAGAACGCATTGGATGTATTAAAATCCACCTTGACATTGGTATTATCCGACGGAAGCGAAGATCTCAATAAGTTAAGCGCCTTTTTGGGCAGAATGAGCGTATGGCTGATATCAGAAGCCACATCTACTCTTCTGTACCGGATAAGCCTGTGACCATCCGTTGCTACAAAAGTTGCGTTGGTTTCGTTCAGCGAAAGAAAAACACCATTCATAGCCAGCTTTAAATCATCGTTGCTTGCCGCAAAGATGGTACTTGATATGGCTCTTTCCAGAACATCTGAGGGAATATCAACAGAATAACCGTCTTTGACCTGCGGTAATTTCGGGAAATCAGTGGCATTTTCTCCGGAAAGCTTATAACGTCCGTTGTCTGAGCTGATTTCAATTGTATAGGTTTCTTCATCAATGGTAAAAGCAACCGGTTGCTCCGGAAGATTTTTCATTGTATCCATCAGAATCTTGGCAGGCACGGCTATGCTACCTTTGTCTTTGGCTTCCACACTGATTTCAGTAATCATGGAAGTCTGAAGGTCTGATGCGGAAATAGTCAGTTTACCTTCCGTAACTTCAAACAGAAAGTTTTCAAGGATAGGAACAACAGGATTTGTTGTGATAACTCCGTTAATAGCTGCAAGTTGTTTTAAAAGGGCTGTTGAAGAAACAACAAATTTCATTTGTGATTATTTTTAATGGTTATCCGGCAAGCGACTTTAATTAAACTTGTTTTTAGTCAATAAGGCGTAAATTTAATAAGAATTACGGAGAAACAAGTATAAATTTATCCACGGGCCAAAAATATGGCTTTTTTCTGCCCGGAAACTATCACCTATTTAGCAGTGACTATGAAATATTCCCTTTTGACCATAAGTGGGTTATATACTTCCGGCCTTAATCCGACCAGTTGATTCTGTTCGGGTATTATGCCCCATAACTTTCCGTTCTTCTCATATATTTCCAGCACTCTTTTCTGACGCAGATTCTCCATTTCTACAACAGCAAGCGGAGATGACTGACCGGTTATCTTCGCCAACGAATCTCTGCCGCCTTCAATATAGGTATTCACAGTAAGATATTTAAATGCATTCAGATACCGGGCCAGCCTGAGTGTATCAAGCGACTCAACACCTGCGACCGAAAATCCGCTTTTTCCATAGGAGATCGAAAAACTTTGCTGCGGAAAAGCAGGATAATCTACCTTGACAGACTGCAGATTCTCAGGTGAAGAGACAAAAAATTCTTTTTCTCTCCATTCACTTGCCGGCAAGGCAAACAAATTGGAAATAGACCCCTCAAATCCGGGAACCTGGACTATGTATGGAGTAGTATCCAGATCGGAATTATAATACAGTGTGCTGTTGGGATCGCCCGGATTGGGTGCAAGATAAAAGACATAGCCTTCTGCTCCTCTTCCCCCGTTGACCGTTATCTTGTAACCGGCATTCAGCATTTGCTCTATGGTTTCTTTTCTTGCTGACTCTGATACTTCCCTTTTGACCTTCATTCCGGCAAACCCCGTGAGCAAAAGGTTTTTCAGATAGTTACGCGCTTCGTAGGTATCATTCAGCACCCAGCTTCCGTTTTCACGTCTTATAATGATTTCTTCTCCTGCCGGTTTTACAAACCGTACGGAAAATACTGCTGACGTATCAGCAATGGCAACTTCACGGGACGCCTGCTGATGCTGTTCCGGAATAAACAGATTCTGAAAAAGCACAAGGCCCAAAAGTACAACAAAAACAACAGCTAATATCTTTAATCGCAAGGGCATATCAGAAACGGCTATATTTTCTCTTTCTAATGTAAAAACGCACTATTCCAAACAGAATGAGCAGGAAGACGGGCATCACAATGTTTATCACCTGCATGGCAAAGCGCCCGGTGATAATCTTTTCCTTGTCAAGAGGCCTCAGCCTGATTTCCTTCCCCCGCACATTTACAATTTCCTGTCCGGCAAGATAGTCTATCGCGTTAATCAGCAGCTCTTTATTCGAAAACTGATAACGCATGTTCAGATCATAGCCAAGAGCAAGGCTTTGCTTTCGCACCGGATCATATTCATTGCGGATCAGATCACCATCGGATATTACAATGATCCTGGCTGGCACCGAGCTTTCCTTAAATTCTGATACAGGACCCGGAAGCGGTTTGTTTTTGTACAAGCTGGTAAATTCGCCTTCCAGCAGATACCCCACATTCTGGCTGCCGCCCTGAAAAGATTCAGGTACAGACTCTCTCCGGAGACTGTTCAGGTCAATTTGTATCGGAGCTCCGGTGATTTTTGTATTGGCAGATGTATACAGCAATGGGATTTTAACCACCTTTTCAGCCTTGACTGTATCGATGGTGCTCACAAATCTGGTAAGTACGGCATCCAGATTACGGACTACCGGATGCTTGCCGAAATTATAGATGACGGGATAAAACGGATAGCTTAATACCTGACTTTGCTCATTTGCTGTCTGCACTCGCATAACACCGGAATATTTATCCTGAACCAGCGACTGGTTTATACGGACGCCGTATCTGAAAAGCAGATCTTCCAGGTTTAGCTGATAAGGCAGCGCATAAGTGACTCCATTGACAAGGCTGTCTTTATATACGTTCAGCGGATCAATCAGCATAAGCAGGCTCCCGCCATTCATGATATACTGGTCAAGCTTTAGCTTCTCACGCTCTGTATATGGTTTTTCCGGAGCAGCAACAATAAGGGTCGCATACTGATTCAGACTGACAGAGTCATTCAGCTTTATGCGATTCACATTATAAAAGTCGGAAAGATCTTTGCTGATATCTTCCACCTGTTCCCTGCTCAGCTCTCCATGTCCCTCAATAAAGGCAATGGCGGGCACGTCTCCGGAACTTAGCTTTCTCAGACCGGAAATCAGCTCAAACTCTACTCCCTCTACCGCCTGATTAAGCTCGTCCTGCTGAGAGGCCACTTTCCTTCCTTTTACAAACATAACCGGAACTTCACGACCTTTGTAGGCGATAATTGCTCCGGGAAATATTATTTTCTCTTCCTTTTTACCTCCCTCCTCATGGAGATAATACCGATATTGTATGCCTTTTTGCACAAGCTGGGAAAAATAGTTTTCCCTTATGCGTTTATCTTCTATAGAGTTGGGATCGAAAAAACGATATTCCAGTCCTTTGTCCGCATAAACGGAGAACTCCTGCAGCTTTTCTCTGATTGCTTTTTTGAGGCGCTCATAATCCGGCTCCATTGTTCCGTCCAGGTATACCTCCACATAGACTTTCTCTGATAAATTTTCCAGCATCTTTTTGGTAACAGGAGCAACGGAGTATCGTTTGTCCTCGGTAAGATCCAGACGAAAAAAAATTGAAGACAAAAGTATATTCAGACAGGCAATAATCCCTATAACCAGTCCGAACTCGGCAATATCTATCCATTTCTTCTTCATACGCTCTATTCCCATTTTCTGCTTCCCATTACCAGACCGGTCGACATCAACATTATAAAGATCAGACTTATAAAATACAGTATGTTTCTCGAATCGATAAGCCCTTTTCCAAGGGCATTGTAATGATAATCCAGCCCCAGCGCACCAATAAATCCCGTCTGCATGCTTAATGAGGCAATTCGTGCAATGCCGTCATACAGGAAATAGCACAAAATCACTGCAACAATAAAGGCGACAATCTGGTTTCCACTGATTACCGAGGAAAAAATACCAACAGCGGTAAAAACAGCGCCCAGCAGAATCAATCCGATATAGGAACTAAATACCCCCGCTGAATCAATATTCCCCTGAGGATTACCCAGATATGACAGAGACAGATAATAAACAATTGTAGGAAGAAGAGAAAACACGACAAGGCTTGTGCAGGCAAGATATTTTCCGAGAATTATCTGACGGTCAGTTACAGGTCTGGTAAGCAGGAGCTCAATGGTTCCATCCTTTTTTTCCTCTGCAAAACTTCGCATCGTTATGGCTGGAATCAAAAACAGAAAGGCTACGGGGCCAAATGAAAAAAGTGTTTCCATGTCTGCAAAACCGAGATCCAGCACGTTGGTATCCGGAAAAACCCAGGTATACAATCCTATAAAGGTCAGGAAAACAATAATAACCAGATAGCCGGTTAATGAATTAAAGAAAGCGTTTATTTCTTTCCTGTATATGGCAAACATTCAAATTAACTAGTTAAATAACTTACGAATAGTCTGAAATTTTTTACTGCTGATCGGGAGCCTGACGGGTGAGTTGGCGAAATACGGATTCCAGAGAGTTTTCCTCCTGCCTCAGCCCCATTATTATCCAGTCATTTGCGGAGCATATCCGAAACAGCTCACCTCGCACCTCTTCCCGATCACAAACAAATTTATATACATACCCATCCTGCTTTTCAACACTCAGGATTCCCGCTATAGAAGTAAAAGCATCAGTAAGAATAGGCTTATCAAATTCTGCCAGCAGCACAATCTGTCCTTTATTCAGCTGTTGCAACGCTCCGATACTACTATCTGCTACGATGTTTCCGAGATTAATTATTACTACTCTGTCACACAAGGCCTGCACTTCCTGCATGATATGTGTGGAGAAAATAACCGTTTTTTCCCGGCTGATCATCCTGATCAGATTTCTTATCTCCATGATCTGGTTGGGATCAAGTCCTGTAGTCGGTTCATCCAGAATAAGCACCGGCGGATTATGAATCAAAGCCTGAGCGAGCCCGACCCGTTGGCGATATCCTTTGCTGAGCATACCGATCTTTTTATTCTGCTCTCTTGTAAGGCCGACCAGCTCCACCATTTCCTTTACCCGACTGTTGAGCGTATTTCCCTTAAGACTATGCAGTGACCCTATAAAATAAAGATATTCGTGCACATACATGTCCAGATAGAGCGGATTGTGCTCGGGCAGATACCCTACACTTCGCTGAACAGCAACCGGATCTTTCACCACATCATAGTTTTCAATAAAGACTGTTCCGGAGCTGGGAGGGATATATCCTGTGGCTATTTTCATGGTAGTGGATTTTCCGGCACCATTCGGACCTAAAAATCCAAGTATTTCACCTTTTCCGGCAGAAAAGGAAATGGAATTAACCGCTTTTTGTGATCCGTAATTTTTGGTAAGATTCTCAACTACAACGCCCATCGTACTTATCCTTTGAACTTCTTCTCCCTGTATTTACTATTCGTTCTTTTTCAATTTTCCCTTAGGCATCAACGGCCTGACTTCAAGCTCTACAGGAAGATAATTGGCCGGGGTTTGCAATAGCTGCAAAACAGATTCGGCTATCCATTCGGGACGCATCATCTGATCATGCACCTGCATACTGTCCATAGCATCGAAGAAGCCTGTTTTGACAGATCCCGGATTGATCACTGATACTTTTATACCGTAGTCTCTTACTTCCTTAAACAGAGCTTGTGAAATGCCTCTCAAAGCAAATTTTGTACCGCAATAGCCTGATATGCGTTCAGAACCCGTGGTTCCGGCGATCGAAGCAATATTTACAATATGCCCCTCTTCCATTTCTTTCATCCCGGGAATGACCAGACGGCTGCAATAAAAAACGCCATGCACATTGACATCGAACATCTTTTTCCATTTTTCGATGGACATATCCTCCAAAAGTCCGTCATAGCCCAAGCCCGCATTATTAATTAAAATGCTTACCTGGCGATCAAAACGGTCGATAGTCTGTTCATAGGACTTTTGCACTGAACCGGGATCACTTACATCAGTTTCAAAGAAAACAAAATTTTCATGTCTAAGGTCAGGTGCCGAACGGCTCCAGCCTGCCACTTTAGCACCATTGTCCAAAAGACGACGGGCAGTTTGGAGACCTATCCCTTTACTTACACCGGTAACAACAGCAAGCTTATCAGAAATTTCCATGCTTACATAATATTTGAGAGTGATGAATCCATAATTGCCAGCAGAGCAATAACAAACAAATATTTTATCATTGATCTGTTAGTAGCTTCATAGCGAAGCCACAGATTGTCATTATACATAATGGTTGCCAGAACAAAAGCAAGCGCGTAGAAATAATACTGTCCCGCATTCTCCATGATTTTGTTGCCAAACAATATAGCCAGTGGCGCAATCAGTATGAAGATTCCCATCAAGAACGCCAATAGCTCAAAGTTGCCATTGGCAACAGATCTTCGGATTGAATCACCCAGAATATATAAACCGTAAAGAATCAGTGTTCCGTACAACACATATTCTGCATATAAGGTTGGATACAGGTCTGTCAACGCTCCAAAGCGGGCAACAGGATAAGACAGCATCAGAAGCAGCAGGGCTGTGATCAGATTGTTCCTGCCAGAGAGCATATATACCAGTAAAAGCAATATCAGGCCGGCAGTATTGAGGCTGGCAAAGAGCAAAACACCTCCCGGTGAGAATATCAGCAGCAATGCAAAAAGGAATATCAGCACAAATCCGATTTTTTCCAGATTTTCTCTATGCTCTGCAATCCTGTCCTTTATATTCATCTTTTTTCAAAAAAAAATAATTAAAAATATAATATTACTATTTTAACTTTGGAAGCTAATAATATTCCATGTATTTGCCAAGGTTTACTATTCTCTTTTTGTTTCATGTCCTTATTCTGTCATCCGGAGCCTATTCACAGAGCAATGAAATCAAAAAAATTGCTCTGCTGCCACATTATGGTTTTGTCCTGAAAAACAAACTGGAGACTGCTCATCTTTCCAATCAGCATCCGTGGGGAGCAGAATTGGAGTATCTCATACAGACTACCGGAAGAAAAAGCTGGCAGAGAGAATACAATAAGCCTTCTTATGGCCTTTCCCTTCAGTATTGGCAATTTGACCCGGATAAGCGCCTGGGCAATCAGTTGGGTATTGTAATGTTTTTTAAAGGAAAGCTCCTTCAGCGATCTGATTTTGCCATAACCTATCGTATTGCCGGCGGCGGTGGCCTGGTTGGTAAACGTTTTGACCTGCACACCAATACACAAAACAATCTGCTCAGCTCCAGACTTAATTTTGTTCTCAACGGACGAGTGGCCTATGAGCAGAAGTTCAGCTCCGGATTCAGTACCCAGATAGGCATAGATTTGCTCCATTTCAGCAATGGCAGTGTCAGGATGCCCAACGGAGGAATCAACATCCCCAATATTTTTGCCGGATTACAATATACACTTTCACAACCATCAGCACCGGTTCAGGCGAAAAAAGCTCCCAAAGAAAAGCGCTGGCTATTGCTGCTTGCAGCAGCAGCAGGCTCTAAAAACGAATATCCTGTAAACAGCCGCAATCACCCCGTAGGAACATTATCAGCATACGGTGGCAGACAGCTTAACAATAAAAGCATACTCATTGCCGGAGCAGACTTGTTTTACGATGGTACCAAACGTTACTGGGTTGATGATGAAACAACAGTAAATGTATTTCAGCTGCTTCAGGGTGGTTTTGTAGCAGGGCATGAGCTCAGTATCCATAAGCTGGCAATAATAACTCACCTGGGCTATAGCTTTTATCAGCCGGTCAGTATAAATCCGCGAATCTATCAGAGATATGGCATCCGATACTACTTGCTGCCCGGCCTGGCAGTAAATGCAGCCATGCGTGCACACCTGGGAAAAGCTGATTTTGTGGAATGGGGTCTAACATATCGAATCATCAACAAATGACTAGTGTAAAAAGGATATTTCAGTGCTTCTGCTATATAGTAACCAGCCTCATTTTTTTGTCCTGTAACAAAGAAAAAGACTTTGACTGCCTGAAAAGTACAGGCAGTATCAGGAAAGAAGAAAGAGCGCTTCCTCTCTTTTCAAAAATTAACCTCAATGACAATATTAATCTGATTTTTGTTGCGGGTGATGAGCAAAAAATAATGATTGAAGCGGGTACAAATCTTTTGCCCAAAATACTTACGCGAGTCATCGGAGACAGTCTTATTCTGGAAAACAGAAATTACTGTGACTGGGTAAGGAGCTATGACAAGCAGGTAAAAGTATATATTTATGGAAACCCGGGCTTTCGTCTTTATAACAATGGCTACGGAACAGTAAGCGGAAAAGTGACCGGTACAACGTTTTTTGTCAAAAGCTGGAGCAATGAAAATATGGAACTTGACATTGACCTGGATTTTCTCTGGCTTGAAACATTCAAGTACGGTAATACTGTATTAAAAGGACAGGCTAGTACCGTATATGCATTCCGTCATAACGTGGGTATTGTTGATATGCGCCCCATGCAGCAATGCAGGGAATTGCTGATTCACGATCATGGACAGGGTCTCTCCTATGTACAGGCAGACTCTGCTCTGACCGTTCGCCTGTTCGATAGCGGAAGTCTGGAAATATATGGTCAGCCGCAGCACCGTACTATTCAGATTGATAAAAACGGAACTGTCCGCTTTATCAAATAAAAGATACCTGGTAAAATTCCTATGGATACCTCATCCTGTCAATTTAGACCTGACTAAAAAGATTCATTGTATAGATTCGTTTAAAAACTAGTACATGAAAGATTATGTATATTTGAAAAAGAACCGATCTTTTTAATTCTTTTACATCATTAAAATGCTCGAAACCATTAAAAGAATGAAGGCGACCTATATGCTGTATAATCTTTTCCAAAAAAAGAAACTACGGCATAATGTCAGGCTTTATAAAAAACTGGGCCTCGGGAAAAACTATTTTTCCCCTGTTTCCAGTAAAGATTTCAGAAATATTGATACTTCTTTATTAGCTCCCGAAAAGCATATTTCTCCTCTGGAGTCCACAAGTCTCTATAAAGAGCTAAGTGAGCAGTCACAAGCAAGCCTTCGTAATTACGCTTCCGAAGGGTTTGCCATACTCCATCAGTACTTGAAAAGCGATACTGTGGATGCGATAAATGCAGAAATTGAAAAGCTTATAAATGATAAGAAAGTAGCGTTCAGGTACCGCAACAAAATAATGTTTGCAATACACAAATCCCCTTTATTGAAGGAGATCGGGACGGATCCGGCGCTTTTAGAGCTGCTATCCTCACTGATGAAGGATGAAGTAACGCTGTTTCAGAGTATAAATTTCCTTACAGGAAGTGAGCAGAGAACACATTCTGACAGTATACACATGACCACTTTTCCTCTCGGTGGCCTCCTGGGAGTATGGATAGCGCTTGAGGATATTGATACGGACAATGGCCCCCTGCATTACTATCCCGGCAGTCATACGCTTCCGTATTATCTAAACTCGGATTACGATAATGAAGGCAACTGGCTGTTGATCGGAGACAAGGATTACAAAGAATATGAGCGAATGCTGGACAGAAAAGTAAAAGAACATAATATTCAGAAACGGATCTTTACAGCCAGAAAAGGCGATCTGCTCATCTGGCATGCCAATCTTCTGCATGGAGGAGAACCGCATACCAATAAGCAAAAAACGCGAAAGAGTATGGTCTATCACTATTTTGCTTCCAATAGCATCTGCTATCATGAAATCACACAAAGACCTGCGCTGATATTCGCAGATTAAATCGTCCGGGCACTTATAAAAGCTCTGTAAATTCCGTTGTGCGGCATTTGGGGGTTATGAGCCCTCTTCCAAAATAAAAAAGTCTTTTTCCGTACAGAAAAAGACTTTTTTATTTTCTTTCAACAGACCATTAGCATGTCCTGTCGGCAACTTCTAATCAAACAATTTCTTCAGCTCTGCTTCCAGAGCCGGTCCTCTCAGATTTCGAGCCAGTATTTTGCCTTCCTTGTCAAGCAAAAGTGCGAAAGGTATTCCCTGAATACCGTATAATGGCACAACTTCTGACTGCCAGTGCTTCAGATCAGATACATGATACCAGCCTTTATGCTCCAGATTGTCCTTCTCTATGGCCTTCAGCCAGGCTGCCCGATCCTTATCCAGCGATACACTGTATACGTTGAAGCTCTTTTTCTTATACTGCTCAAAGGTTTTTACAAGATTAGGATTTTCTCTTCTGCAAGGCCCACACCAGGAAGCCCAGAAATCCAATAAGACATAATTGCCTCTGAGATCAGAGAGCTTAATGATTTTCCCATCCGGATCAGACAGCGTAATTTCAGGTGCTTCTTTCCCTATTGCCGTCGGATTATTTTTTTCCTGCTCTTCAAAATCCTTCCGTTGTTGCTCGACCTGAGCCATATTTTCCTTATACTCTTTAGCAATGGCCAAATCAGGATACTCATCATAAAGTTTCCTGCTCAGATCAATCTGGTAGTCAATATAAGGCTCTTTGTTTAATACCGGAACAATAAAGAAAATGGCCTTGGAAGGGAAGATACTATCGATAAAATGAACGGTATAGCGGTCTCTTCGCTCTTCCATCCCTGCGAGCTTGTCAAAAACAAGCTGTATGCTGTCCTGATTTTTTTCCTGATCCATCTGAAAACGCATATACGCCATCTCAAGCTCTTTCCTTTCTTTCATCAGCTCACGGAAAAAATCTGAATAGATAAGAATATCCTCATTGGTCTTAGAGTTGGTCACCGTTACCGGCAGCTCCTCCTGTGTAGCATCTGCCTCAAAGCTGAATGTTTCATTATCCAGAATCAGGCTAACCGATTTTTCTCCGTCAAAACGTATGTTATAATAGGTTGGGGTTTCTACATTCCCGGAAAAAGTAAAAGTTCCATCCTTGTCTACTACCGTTTTATCTACAAGATTCATGGAGTTTTTATCCATTTTCATCAGATAAACCGTGTCAGACTGAATGCCTTTTATTTTCCCGGTCACGGAAAAACCGTCCTTTTGCTTTTCTTTCTTTTGCTTGTCACAGGCAGCGGCAAGACACAGTAACGCTCCCAGCAGTGGGTATATAAAAAATCGATTCTTCATTAGTTATCAAGAGCTTCTTTTAACAATTCGGTAGCTACTTTAGGATCAGCCTTTCCTTTGGATGCTTTCATTACTTCACCCATAAACATGCCGAGCAGGCCTTTTTTTCCTGCTTTGTATTCTGCAACTTTGGCCGGGAACCGGGCTATAACTTCATCAACCACCGGTTTCAGAGATCCGGCATCGCTTTCCTGTATAAGATTAAGCCGCTCAGCAATTTTTAATACAGACTCGTGCCCCTGACCTTCAATCAATACAGGGAAAATCTTTTGGGCGGCAACAGAATAGCTTACTTTGCTGGAATCCACCAAAGCAATCAGCTCGGCAAGACGTTCCGGAGTAACCGGAAAATCCTTTACGTGCAACGTAAGCTCATTCAGATAGGATTTTACAGGTCCCATAACCCAGTTGGAAGCAGCCTTATAGTTGGCTGTCTTCTCACACAATATTTCAAAATACAGCGCAATTTCTTTGCTGTCAGTAAGTACTCCCGCATCGTATTCTGGAAGACCAAATTCATTTACAAACCGTTTGTACAGCTCATGCGGCAGGCTCGGCAGGCTGTTTTTGATATCAGCCAGCCACTCTTCACTCAGACGCAATGGCTGCAGATCAGGTTCAGGGAAATAACGATAATCATTCAGCTCTTCCTTGGTACGCATCCCGTGTGTATCGCCATTTACTGCATCAAACTGTCTCGTTTCGGAATAGATCGTTTCTCCCTTCTCAATTAACTCAATCTGTCTCGAAATTTCAAAATCTATAGCACGCTGAACATTCCGAATGGAGTTCATATTCTTGACCTCAACCTTTTTTCCGTACTGCGATGCCCCTTTCAGCATAACGGAGATATTCGCATCGCAACGCAGGGAGCCTTCCTCCATGTTACCGTCACAGATGTCCAGATAGCGAACAAGTTTGCGGATTTCTGTCAAAAGCGCGAAAGCCTCATCCGAAGAACGTATATCCGGCTCTGTTACAATCTCAATGAGGGGTACTCCGGCTCTGTTATAATCTACCAGTGTATCGACTTCTCCCTCAAGATGCATATTTTTACCTGCATCTTCTTCCATGTGAATCCGGTTGAGACGAATGGTTTTCTCTCCTCCTTCCTTTGTTTTGATCACGATGGTTCCGCCCTTACAAACAGGTGCGCGATCCTGAGTCACCTGGTAACCTTTGGGAAGATCCGGATAAAAGTAATTTTTACGATCAAAGAAATTGAACCGGTTGATTTCACATCCGCAGGCCAGCCCCATTTTAACCGCATATTCTACTGCTTTTTTATTGATTCTGGGCAACGTACCGGGATGAGCCAGGGTAATCGCGCTTACATTGGTATTGGGTAAATTGCCATATTCATTCTGATCGGATGCAAATACTTTGCTTTTGGTAGAAAGCTGGGCATGTATTTCCAAACCGATTACAGGCTGATATTTTGCAAGAATTTCGGAATTCATCAATAGTTTTTCTTATAATACAACTTCGTTTATCAAACTTTTGGCTTTTGCCATGACCTTGTCCAGTCCTTCCAGCTCCTTGCCACCTGCAGTAGCATAGAAATTCTGACCGCCACCGCCGCCTTTAATTTCTTTCGCCAGCTCCTTAACAATGGCAGAGGCATCCAGCTTTTTCTCTTCAACCAGATTTTCGGAGATCATAACTGTAATATTAGGCTTTCCGTTTATATCGGCAGCCAGTACCATAAACAGATTGTCTACTTTCGCCTTGATTTCAAAAACCACGTTTTTCAGAACATCCGCAGATCCGATCTCGACTTTTTCAATAATATAATTTACATTGTCCGCACGTTCTGTATTAAACAACAGCTTGCTTTTCAGCTCCTGTCCTTTCTGGGCCTGCAAACCTTCAATCTGTTTCAGCAGCTCATTTTTTTCTTCGAGCAGATCCTCCAGCGATTTGCAGACATCCTTTGGATTTTTGAGCAGTGCTTTGACTTTAGACAAGGCTGACAATTGGTCATTCAGATAGCTTTCTGCCTTATCAGCGGTTAATGCCTCGATTCGTCTGACTCCTGCAGCCACAGAAGATTCCGATACAATCCTGAACAAACCGATCTGACCGGTGGTACGCACATGGGTTCCTCCGCAAAGCTCCACAGAATATGCCGGATCAAATGTAATAACTCTTACAAAATCACCGTATTTCTCTCCAAACAAGGCCATAGCTCCCAGCTGCTTTGCATCTTCAATCGGCACATTTCTCTTCTCATCCAGTACTATGTTTTCTCTGATCTTGCGATTTACGATACGCTCAATTTCAGCGATTTCTTCATCCGTCACCTTCGAAAAATGGCTAAAGTCAAAACGCAGAAGCTGATCATTCACCAGAGAGCCTTTTTGTGCAACGTGAGCACCAAGAACCTGTCTCAAAGCAGAATGTAACAGGTGCGTAGCGCTGTGATTGTTTTCGGTAAGCATACGCTTTTCAGCATCTACTTTTGCGTATACTTCTTCTTCCGGATTGGATGGCATCTTGTCCGTAATATGAATAATCAGCTCGTTTTCCTTCCTGGTATCAAGCACACGGATGGATTCATTGCCGGAAAGAAATACACCTGTATCTCCGATTTGTCCCCCGCTCTCCGCATAAAAAGGTGTTCTGTCAAGAACAATCTGATAAAGGTCCTTATTTTTCTCTTTTACTTTTCTGTATTTGACAATAGATGCCTTGCTATCCAGCACATCGTATCCTAAAAACTCGATACCATCAGGAGAAGCGATCTCAGTCCAGTCGCTAAGCGTTACTTCTGCCGCTTTTCTTGACCTTTCCTTCTGTATGGCCATTTCATTATTAAAGCCGGCCTCATCGATTTCTTTGCCATTCTCACGGGCAATAAGCGCTGTCAGGTCTACCGGGAAACCAAAGGTATCATACAGCTCGAAAACAGTTTTGCCGTCAATGGTACGCACTGAAGGATCCTGATTGATCTGCTCCAGCTTTTTCAGACCGGTTTCGAGGGTCCGAAGGAAAGAGTTTTCCTCTTCCAGAATAACCCGGGAAACAAAATCCTGCTGAGCTATCAGCTCCGGAAATACATTGGCGAACTGACTGGCAAGAATAGGCACAAGCTTGTGAAAAAACGGCTCTTTGATATCCAGGTATGTATAGGCATACCGGACTGCTCTGCGCAGTATTCGCCTGATTACATATCCGGCCTTATTATTGGAAGGCAGCTGTCCGTCTGCAATAGTAAATGCGATTGCCCGGATATGATCAGCCAGCACGCGCATGGCAATATCCGTCTGCTCATTCTGACCATATACTCTGCCGCTATATTCAGCAATGAAATTGATCATCGGGCTGAAAACATCCGTGTCATAGTTGGAAGTTTTTGCCTGAATAGCCATACATAAACGCTCAAAGCCCATACCTGTATCCACATGCTTATCAGGAAGCAATTCCAGACTTCCATCGGACTTGCGGTTAAACTGGATAAAAACCAGATTCCATATCTCAACTACCAGAGGATGATCGCTATTAACCAGATCTTTTCCCGGAATTCTTTTCACTTCTTCTTCCGGTCTCAGATCTATATGGATTTCGGAACAAGGTCCGCACGGTCCCTGATCGCCCATTTCCCAGAAATTATCTTTCTTACTGCCGTCAAGGATACGGCTGCTGTCTATCCATTTTTCCCAGAAGCCAAAAGCTTCTTCGTCTCTTTCCAGACCTTCGGCAGGATCACCGCCAAAAATTGTAACATACAGTCTGTCTTTGGGCAGGCTGTATACTTCAGTCAACAGCTCCCAGGCCCATTCAATCGCTTCTTTCTTAAAATAATCACCAAACGACCAATTGCCCAGCATTTCAAACATTGTATGGTGGTATGTATCAATTCCCACCTCCTCGAGATCATTATGCTTGCCGGATACACGCAGACATTTCTGCGTATCGGCCACTCTGGAGAACTTCGGAGTCTGATTGCCAAGAAACAAATCCTTGAACTGATTCATCCCGGCATTGGTAAACATGAGGGTCGGGTCGTTCTTATTGACGATCGGGGCGGAAGGGACTATCTGATGACCTTTTGATTGAAAAAAGTCAAGAAACTTTTGGCGTATTTCGCTGGAATTCATCCGTATATTATAATAATTCTATATGACTAACAATCAAATTACCTGTTATAGTATCCAATCTTTGGAAAACTTTTGCGTTAAAACATTAGCCCGAATTTGGGATTTTTTACTATACTTAGGCGTAAAGCGCAAATTTAGAAGATTTATCAGAAGTTGAGCAATGGCTAAGATAAAATATTACTACGATACAGAAACATGTAAATATGAGCGAATCAAACTCAGTGCCTGGGATATGACACTCAACTCCCTGGGATTTATCTTTACAACACTGTTATTTTCCGGGCTTATACTATGGATTTTCAACAGTTATTTCAAATCTCCCAAAGAAGTGTATCTTGAAAAAGAAAACGAGCAGCTGGCATTTTACTATGATCTGCTGGCCAAAGAGCTCAGGCAAAGTCAGCAGATGCTCCAGTCTTTACAAACGCGGGATGAAAATATTTACAGAGTTGTGTTCGAAGCCGAGCCTATTCCGACTTCGATACGAAATGCAGAAAATGCGGAAATCAAGTATAAAAGGGAGCTTGAAAGAGGGCTGAATACGAATGAGCTGATTACGCAGACAATGTCCAGAATATACATGCTTCAGAAGAGAATGTATATTCAGACAAAATCGTACGATGAAATCCTGTTGCTGGCCAACAACAAATCCCAGATGCTCGCCAGCATTCCTGCCATTCAGCCGCTCACAAACCGGGAACTTACCAAACTGGTATCCGGATTCGGGATGCGGATACATCCCATTTATAAGGTAAAAAGACTGCATACCGGCTGTGATTTTGCTGCACCCAAAGGTACTCCTGTCTACGCTACAGGTGACGGAACTGTAAGGCTGACCCGCAAAAACCTCGGAGGTTATGGCAATGAAGTCGAAATAGATCACGGATATGGCTACATTACCAAATATGCCCATCTTGAAAAATTTATAGTAAATCCCGGTAAAAAGATAAAACGGGGTGAAGTCATCGGCTATGTCGGTAATACCGGCTCGTCAACAGCTCCGCATCTTCATTATGAGGTCATCCACAACGACAAAAAAGTCAATCCGGTGCACTACTTCTTCAATGACCTGAATCCGGAAGAATATGAAAAAATTCTTGAACTGGCCACCATCGAAAATCAGTCTCTTGGTTAAGAGTCTCTGTCTGGCCTGTGCTTATGGAAATATTTCATAATCATTGATAAAATACAGGTTTTCTTCTATGGCAAATCCCTGATGATACTTGTATATTTGCCACCGAACGGGGTTTCATGTTCTGTTTTTACAAAATTGACTCAGTAAAGCTGCGTGCCTTTTAAAGAACACCATATCAAAAAATTATACTATTCGATTGGAGAAGTGGCGAATATGTTTGAAGTAGCTCCTTCGCTCATTCGCTTCTGGGAAACTGAATTTGAAACACTACGACCCAAAAAAAATCATAAAGGTAACCGCCAGTATAGTCCTGATGATATTGAAGAGCTAAAGCTTATTTACCATCTGGTCAAGGAAAGAGGTTTTACCATACCCGGTGCCAAAGAGAAAATACGCCTGGATAAAAAAAATACCCGGGATAAGATGGAAGCTATAAAAAGTCTGGAAAAAGTAAAAGGTTTCCTGACAGAGCTGAAAAAAAATCTTTAGCTTTTCAGCCCAGCCAGCCCGGTCAAATCTATTTTTCCATATATTTTTTAAATTCTTTCTCTACTTTCTCGGGGTTGAAAATTACCGGAGGATGGTTTGCCCGGAAAAACATTCCAATCCAGGGGCGGTCTTCATCCAGCTGGGTATCCAGATAGTAGGTTCTTGTTCCATCACTGAATGCAATATACCGTTTCCTCGGGAAAAACACGTTCACTCCCTTGCTTTCAATATATCCGGCTGCTTTTTCCTGCAGATAAAAGTTGCGGTCTGAATCCGTGTAAAAGCCCTCCTCTCCTTTTTCCTCTATGATGTCTTTTATAATGGTCGTATCAGGCATGGTAAAGACCGCAGCCGGAGCCGATATATAGGCAATAAGTGAAGTATCAGCCGGAATATCGGGCGACATCAGGCGCTGTACTTTCTCATCAACAGCCATGTCTTTTTTCTCTTCTGCGGTATCCGGCCTTTCAAAATGCACATGATCTGTCTCATCCGGACGCTTCTGATCTTCTGTACAGGCATTGAGACACAAACCTATAAATCCTAAGATAATTAACTTCTTGCGCATAACAGCTTAATTACACACCAATATATCAATCCGCATAAACATTTCAAACAGTAACTATTTAAATACTTTTCAGGTTAGCCTATTGTACCAAACCACCTGTTTTTTATATGCGAAGCTGGATGCGGATCATTATTTTTTGGTGTACTTCGCTTATACCTCTTATGTGTGCAGGTGCTGAGCCGCCGGATTCTCTATGCAGCTCACTGCTACGTTCGTTGCCTGATTTTCCTGATGTACGCACTATATGCAGCGACAATGTCCGTTTTTTCTTTGCAGAGCCTTCCGGACAGGAAAATCAGCCACCCCTGTTTATTGTAGTTACTAACCGGGAGCTGATACGGGGGAAAAAACAGCTGGAATACTCTAACAATTGCCGGGCCGGCGACTTGTCCTACATTGCAGTATACCGGACAGGAAATGAATACAGGCTGACAAAGCTTGCCGGATTGCAGGAAGCAGTACATCTGTTGCCGGATACACGGGAAACACTGCTGTACGTACATGGATACGGGCGCACATTTACCAATACGCTTAACGAGAGTGAGCTGATCCGCCGCTTTTACAATGTATCGCTGATTGTTTTTGACTGGCCCAGCAAATATCCGGGTGTTTTTGAATTGAGAAGCTATCTGTATGCAAAACAGAATGTAAACCGCAGTCTTCCGCAATTCACGGCATTTCTGAAGGAATATGATCAATACAAATCCGGCTTCCCGGAATTCGGATCTGAGAAATCAGTGCTTCTGCTGCATAGTATGGGCAATGCCTTTCTGGAAAAAATGTTCAGGCAGGATAAGGCATGCTCAGCCAGTCAGCCGCTTTTTGATGTTGTACTTATGAATGCACCTGCCGTAAAGAAAACCGGACATCGCAAATGGATAAGCAGAATAGATCTGTCGGATCAGATAGTCGTACTGTCGAACCACAAAGATCCCACACTATATGGTGTATTCTGGCTGACCCTGCGCAAACAGCTCGGCAGATCCAGACAAAGCAAAAACGAAGGAGAAATAAGGTATATCAACCTTGGGAGCATTGCTCAGCGCCATCATAATTATTTTATTAATCAGGAGCTGATGCAAACCTATCCTTCTTTAAAAATATTGTACTTCAGTCTGATTTCCCAAATGGAAAAAGGTAAGCTGGAAGAATGCAGACGGATGGATATTCCTGACTGATATCAGCCAGCCTCCCGGATTTTGCTGACTATGTATCCGTGACCCAGTATTTCCCCAATCGTCAGAATCGCCCCGATAGTCACTCCCAAAATCCCGTGCACATGAATATTCTGCCCGGTAAGATATAAATTAGGTATTCTGGTTTTGGAATTGATGAATGTTTTCATCGGCTCTTTATAATCCTTGAGCAATCCGTATAATGCACCTTCTCTGCAACCAAGATAATCTCTGTATGTCAGCGGGGTTGATGAAGTATATGACTGAATCATATTCCGGATATCCGGATATCTTTTTTGAACTTCACTGATCAGCTGCTCCGCTCTTTCTGCTTTAAAGCACTCATAAGCCTCTCCTCTCGAATCACTGTCGGCCGGTATTACTCTGAATGTATCCTCCCAGGACCGTACTTCATTAAATTCCATATAGGACATTACACTCAGATTTTCAAGATAACCGCCGGCAGCACCGTGAGCTCCGGGAAAAATGCAGAAATGCCCCGGCCAGTTATTCTTATAGTTGTCTCCCCGGATGAGCACATCCCGGTTTTTGTAATAATAGAGATTATAATTAAAAGAAGGTAAAGTCTGTTTTTTCAACACGATGTTTAACATAAATGTTGAAATAGTATTGTCCAGGCCGGTAATCCGGTTTATATAAGAGCGTCTCATCGCTCCGGACGGCAGCCAGTCGAAGGTATTGACAGGATGTGCATTGCTGATAAAAAGCTTGGCCTCTATCATCTCTCCGTTTTTCAGTTCCGCAGCATATACCTGATCATTTCTGAGGTGAAGCTTCACGACTTCCGCATAATTTTTCAGTTCACCGCCATGTGATCTGATCACTTTGATTATTTCAGAAGCGATCTGTGCCCCGCCTTTTTTGCATCTCCAGCTGCTGGTTATATAAGAGTTTACAATCAGGGCATGCAGATACAAAGGAGTTTTTCCGGCCTGTCCTGCGTACAATGGCGCATTGCCCAGCAATACTGCCCGTAGCAGCTCATTAGTTGTCAGGGAGTTTATATAGTCTTCCAGACTTGTGCCATAATACCTGGAAGTATTTTCCAGAAAGTTGCTTTCATGAAGCCTGAGGTTATACAAAGGAAAGGTCTCACAAATAACCTGAATATGATCCACATATTTCTGAATATTTGCCCGCTCAGCAGGAAAAAACGCCGACAAGCGCTCCACAAAGTTCTGATGACCTATAGCCTGAGGATATTCATTAGGATCACCGTCAAAGCATATACGGTCAAACCCATCCGGATCCAGCGGTTCCAGATCCAGCTTGTCCATTATACCAAAATAGCGAAAAATGCGGTTGAGGTTTTCTCCTTCACCCAGCCCCCCCAGGTAATGAACTCCTGTATCGAAAACTGTCTTATCTCTCGAAAAAATCTGCAGATTTCCTCCAAACTGCCTGTTTTGTTCCAGCACGCACACCTTCATGCCTTCTTTTGCCAGCATCGTAGCGCAGGCTAATCCTCCCAGACCACTTCCGATAATCACTACATCATATCTCATCCTCTGCTCTGATTATTTTACGTGCAACAAACAAACTATTTGACGTAGAACTTCCTTTGGCCGCTACTTCAAAATCAAGCCCCAGATCTATACATAGCGCTTCCAGATCTTTTCCTGACAAAAAAGCAAGTCTGTTCTTTGCTTTGTTAAAACTCATTATTCTGGTACTAAAAAACTCTGTCAGGCGTGTACGCCGGTGACGCTCCGGATGATCGGAGTCTCCCTCCCGGATCAGAAGCACACCTCCTGCATTTAATTTTGCGGCACACTGTCCCAGCACTTCTTTCTGCTCAGGAGCAGGAAGATAATGCAACACATCACTTAACACAAAAGCATCGGCTGCCGGCAGCTGATAACGGGTAATATCGGCTACTTCAAACTGTACATTGGCCGGCTTCCGGTAACAATGCGATGCTACTTCGATTTTTTCCCGGTCATAGTCCAGTCCGATTATCTCACGCTTGCCTTTAAGCATTGCAAGCATCTGGGGCATAAACCCATATCCGCAGCCTATGTCCACAATCGTTCCTGAATCCGGCAGCAAACGGTTATACAGCTCATAGTTTTTTTCCAACCGCAGCTTTATGCGACAGTACCATTCCAGCACCGGACCTTTGTAAATATAGTTTTGTACAAGCCTTTTTTTCAGATAACCGGGAGTTTCTACGTGTTCCCTTAGTTTTTCATATTCCGACGAGAAGTACCGGCGAACAGCTTTCGCTCTTTCCTGATATGTTGTTCCGAATCCCGGATCATCAGGGGTAATTCTCGGAAGAAACCGGAGTGTTACTCCCGTATTATTGATCATAAGATCACCTTTGGCTATTGTTTCTCCCGCACCATGCATGACAACCGGCAGGATGTCTATCCCATATTTTTCGGCAAGATAAAAAGCACCTTTATGAAAACGGTGGACCTTTCCGTCAGCAGACCGTGTTCCCTCCGGGAAGATAACGATGGAAAATCCTTCTCTGAGTTTATCGAGCACCAGATCCGTATTGGATTCAATTCCCTCAAAAGCCGGTACCGAATCCGCGTACCGTACAAGAGGCCCTACAATCGGTGAGTTCCATACCCATTGATTCGTCATCAGAATCAGCCTGGGTGATACGGCCAGCATTATCAAAATATCAAGAAAGGACTGATGATTACTGATCACAATAGCTGGCTTTCCGAAGTTTTCATTTCCCTGATCCAGAATAGTCAGACGTTTTCCGGGAGCAATACGGATCAGCAAACGAGCAAACCCCGTCAGTAGACGGTGATAAGCTTTTTTCTTTGAGGACCGCTGCAAAGGCAGAACAGGAAAAACCAGCGTGGCAAGTATTGTCAGTATTACACATCCGATGATGAAAATGCTATATACCCAGACAGAAACCAGTAAAGCGGCAGCTGTTGCCGGATTGTAGCCTTTCTGTACTCTGTCGGATATGAGCAGCCGGAAGAGCAGAGGCTGCAGCACAAAGCTGATTGTGATCACGGAGCACATCCCGATGATTGACAATACCGCTACTGAGCGCAGGGCCGGATGCTCGGCAAAAATAAGCGCCCCGATACCTGTTATGGAAGTAAAAGCTGAAAGAAATATAGAGGTTTTGAAAGTAGCCAGATGCCTGATGCCCCTGGTATATTCATCCATCAGACCGCTCATGATGAATATACTGTAGTCAATGCCGAGTCCCAGAATAAAGGTGGATATGATAATGTTGATAATATTAAACTTGATGCCGAGCAGTCCCATAAGGCCTAATGTCCAGAGCCAGCTCAGAATCATCGGAACAAAAGCGATGATCCCAAGCTCCAGACGACCATAGGAAAGCACCAGCACCAGAAACACAAGGCCAAGCGACAGAACTTCGAGTGTATTGAAATCTTCACTCATCAGCTCCACAAAACGCGAGGTCATATACTGACGGTCCAGAATCGTAATATGATCATCTTCGCTGATATATTCCTGTACAAGCTCTTTCTTGTCCGGATCGACCTTGAGCAGGGAGGCAAGTGTAACCATTGAGGAGCGCTCGGAAAGATATTCATCAAAAAACAGCCTCTTCATTTCGCTGAGATCTGTAATCGCAACAGGTTTATATTCATGCCCGAGACTTTTAAAGAACGGGGCAAAGGCCTGTCCGGAAAACTTGTAGCTGCTCCCGATATCCAGCAGATGCCTGCGCACACTGTCTTTCCGTTCGGCAGTCCAGAACTGATTCCACCGGTCTATCCGCTGCTGCTGGGTACGCTGGCTGATAAGAAAATCATTGACTCCGGCAATACTGCGCACCACTCCTTCCTCTTTCAGCCTGACAAGCGCCGCAGATACTCCTTCATTGGCCTCAAGCGCTTCTTCCAGAGAATTTCCGGATGCAACAACATATAATGACTTATGGGCAATATTGCTGATCCTGTACAAATTCTTTTCCGCCTCATACAGTTTATCGGATACATAATTCATCTTCATCATGTCCGTTTCGAACCTGAAATTACCGGCGGTAAAAAACGATACAAGGGTAATAATGGCAATAGCAGCAAGCAGCCCTTTGTTGCGGTCGTACCTATAGGAGGTAAAACGGTCGATAAAGCTGATGCCGGAACCCGGGTCGTCCTCCTTTTTCCGGGTCTTTTTGAGAAAATGCGGCAAGACAATCAAACCTGCCAGCAGGGCATTGATGACACTGATGGCGGCAAAGAGTCCAAGATCTTTCAGCGCATCGGATTTGACAAACATAAGACACAGAAAAGAGCTTGCCGTAATGACACCACTAAGCATAAGAGGCATGGGTAAATCCCTGAGTACCGCTTTGACCGATCCCGTATTCCGGAAATGGGTAAAAATATGTAAGGAATAATCAACGGTAATACCAAGCAGAACAGATCCCATTCCCAGGGCTATTGCGGAAACCTCATGCTTAAGAAAATACATGACGGCAAGTGATATGATACCGCCGATTATTACCGGTAAAAAGATAATCAGCACAATCCCGGCCCGTCTGAAAAACAGCCCCATAAATACCACCAGCACTGTAACAGCAAGCGTAATGGTGATCATCAGATCGGATTTTATCCGTTCGGCATTACCAGCCGCCATTGCTGCAGCCCCGAAATATTGCGCCTCTATTGTATGATCAAAGCTCTGCCCTACCGCTGCAAACACACTATCCATCTTTTGCAGCATTATTGAGTTTATACCAGTTTCGTTGGGCGGGTTGGCCGGGACTATGAAAAGAAGCAGGTTTTTTCTGTCCTTTGTAAGGATATGATTGTCGTAAAGCTCAAAATTATCCTCGACTTCAAGATTACGGAGCTTTTTCAGCACATTGCCGCTCATACCCAGCGGATCCTGAATGACAATCTTTTTCATCACCAGACTGGCCGGTGAGATCAGAAGCTTGTAGTTATTTTCCAGCTGTCTGCGAAGATTATCAGGCTGCAGAATGGTATCCAGCCTTTCATAGTCTTCTTCTGTCAGAAACACCGGCAGATTATCATTGACTGAAGCAAAAATATCCGTGATGGCATGATCAGAAACCTTGTCTCTGACTTGTTCCAGATAACCCGGCACCAGCGGCTGAAGCGCATCAGACAGACTGTCAGCAAATGCAATCAGCAGATCCGGGTCGGATTGGGCAAGTGAATCTTTAAGAAAAATATTTACTACCAGCTTGTCAGAGAATCGTGAATGCTGAATGATCTGATTCATCTTCTCAATTTTAGGATCGCGCGGCATCATGGCAGAAATATCTTCTTTCAGCCTCAGACGTGAGGCAAAAAAAAGAGCAATCGCCAGCACGAGGCCGATAATCACAAAAAAAGTGCTGCGCTTTCCGGAAGCGGCCTCAAAAAGCCTGATCAACAGGTTACTCATATTTTACTGCAAGAATTCTAAATGGTAGATTTTGATATTTTTCCGGACGAAAAGGATTTAAGAACAAGAAAACTAAGCATACCTGTAAGCAATGCTGCCAGCATCGCAAAGATGACTGCTCCGATGATATACTGGATCATTTCATTATGGAAGCTCTGGAGTGTAAGCTCTCTGGTAAATTCCATATCTGTGTTTCTTTGAAGCACTATGCCGCCGGTATAATGGCTCAGAAACAAAATAAGGGGAATCATCGGAGGAATACTGATATGGGCAGCCATAACAAACAATGCTTTATTCAGCTTAAGAAGATGGCATAGTGTAATACCTACAATAAGCTGAAATCCCCATATAGGCACAATACCCATAAAAACACCGAAAGAGAGTGCTGCTACCTTGTTCAGATCGGATTCCTGAGGTTTGATCAGATAGGTGTTCAGCGTATTCCTAAGGTTTTTTTTTTGAAACAGACGGAGAAAGTTTCTTGGCTTGATGTACAAGAGGGTTATCAGAACAAGGACCGTATTGAGCACACTCACTCTCGAGAAATCTCTGAAAGGTCTGAAATGAGAAATACGGCTCTCTCTGGGGGCATAATACACACTGACTGGGACCGATAAGACAGTAATATCGTGCCAGGCTGCCCGGACAAGAACTTCTATCTCAAATTCATATTTGTTGGTAAACCAGCGGAAATCTTTTAGTTTTTGAACCGGATAAAGCCTGTATCCGGACTGGGTATCCGGCAAGGTAATGCCTGTCTCAAACCGAAACCAGAAATTGCTGAACTTATTGCCAAAGCTGCTTTTACCAGGTACGGATTCCTGATCCATATTTCTGGCACCTACTATCAGTGCATCCGGATTTTGCTCGATCTTATCCAGAAATGTATGAAGGTCTTCCGGAAAATGCTGTCCATCGCTGTCTATTGTGATGGCATAACGATACCCGAAACTGACTGCGGCCCTGAATCCTGTCTGCAAGGCAACTCCTTTCCCCCTGTTGATCTCATGACGCACAATCTTAATGCCTTCTATCTGTCCGAGAATAGCGTCTGTGTCGTCTGTACATCCGTCATTTACTACGATAATGTTGTCCGTATACGCAGAGACTCCATCAATAACCGAACGGATAGTAGCAGCATTGTTATAGGTCGGAATAATTACGCAGGTATTTAACTGCCTGAAACGATTACGGGAGTCTTGCTCACTCATAGTTAGGAAACCAGGTCAAATATTTCTGAATTAACGATCAAAGCTTTTATTTCGTCCTATTATACTCTCTGAAGGATCCGGCAAATTTTATAAAGACGGTTTCATTGTTCCGGATGGTACTTTTTAGCTTAACTTCTTCCCCGTTGTCCCTGACAATCTCATGTACCAGCTCTACCTTCTGATTTTCGTCCGGATTAAGAATATTCATAAATTTGACATTACTGCCTTCGGAAAGAATAAAGGTCCTTTTTCTGGACAACTGTAAAACCTCTTTTATCATTTGCATCATACAAACGCCGGGTACAACAGGGTTTTCTGGAAAATGTCCATTAAATATCCTGTGCTTTGGATTAAGAGTCACTTCTGCCGAAATTCCGTTTTCAGTTTCAGTCAATGCATTCAGCGTATAAAAATCATCCAACAAAACCATAAGTAATCTTTTAATTCTGAACAACAACTACAATCTATCAGCACATAAAGGTAGCAATACTGAAACTGGTTTCAAAAACAGTCTGATGATTTTAGCAAAACTTCTACCGTTTCAGCAACTCAAGCTGCATTTTCAAATCCAGATTTTCATGCCCGATATGAATCATATCAGGGCATTGCCCTTCCTGATAAACATATTTTATGAAACATTTGGTTTTTCCTTCCGGATTGAGACTATAAATGCTTTCGGCAAGCCGGGAGTCTGCACGAGACACAATCTTCCAAAGCTCTTTAGCCCGGGGCTGCTCCAGCAAATAACTATTGGTATCAACGATTCTGGCTTTTGATTCATAGGTATTCCGGCAAAGCATCATGGAAAAATCCTTTTCCAAAAGCCTGATTACCGGTTTTTTATTCAGCTTGTCGAAACAATAATGAACATGAAACTTATTATCCTTAAACTCAAAATCAAACAGCTTCATTCCCATTTCTGTGGTAAAAACCAGACGATAGTCATCTCCATTGTATGATTTTATAATCAGAAGACCTGACAGATACCTTCCGTACGCATCAACTCCGGTTTTGTAAATAAGTGTGGTATCTGCAGGAACCGGTTTGCTGAATTCATCAGCAGAAAGAATTATTTCCTGTCCCTGGATTTCCGGATATAGCCTTTGGGAACAGGCAGCGGTCAGCAGAACAAGCAGACAAAGACTACCTGAAACTAAATTTCTCATCGGAAATTTCTCTGTTGTAAACACTCTCTGTGAACGATATTAATGTGTAATCTCCGGCAATCTCAACCATGTTTATTTTACTTACATTGAGATCCGATTTTTTAAAATAGATCTGAATCGAGCTGAAAAACTCTCTGGCTGCACCTGACAACGGAATCATATCCACCAGATAAAATTCCTCTCCCTGATAGACTTTTACCCTGTAGTTTCTGGATTCACTTATATTACCCTGAACACTATTGACAATCAGGGCATTTATCTCCTGAAACATTTTGTTTGACTGCATATCAAACTTATTTTCTCTGGTATCATCCCTGATGAATATTTTCCCGTTGTTGAGAATAACCAGATAATTGAACGGAGACTTGTATTCCCAGCGAAGCTTGTTTTCTTTTTTGTATATCAGCCGTCCCTTTGACACAATTTTTTCTGATAATACCGAAATATCTTTTTCCTGGACAAAATCACTTTCAATGGCAAAAATCGTACGGGCATGTCCGGAGATCTTCGATGTTATTGTCTTCGGTTCCTTTATCTCGGTAAATCCCGGATATTGTGCCCAGCCGGCTATAGGAAGCAGACAAAAAAGCGCTATAATTTTATTCTTCATAAGCCTGTATTTTAAATAACCTGTCAACCCGTACAACATTAATACCATTTGCTTTTACCCGTTCAAGAAACTCATCGATAAACGCAACAACAGCCATATTGGTATCATGAAACAACAGTACATCCCCATAATATCTCTTTCTGTCAACCCGCTGCATCAGCCTCTCCGGATTTCTGATTATCGTATCGAGTGAGCGGATGCTCCAGCCTATCGTTTTTAATCCCAGCTTTTTTACTGCATTGCCGTACGGCGGACTTGTAACTCCAAAAGGTGGTCTGAACAACAAGGGACGTACCCCGATAATCGTATTCAGCAAATCAGACGTTTTTTCTATATCTGCAGCAAGTCTCCGGCTTGTATAAAAAGGCAAAAACCCATGGTGGCTATAGGTATGGTTGGCTATACAATGGCCTTCATCGTATAATTGCCGGACAATTTTTCCGCGATTTTGAAGATTCCGGCCAATACAGAAGAAGGTTGCTTCAACCCTGTGCTTTCTGAGCACCTGCATAAGCGCCATGGTTACTTCTTCATGGGGGCCATCGTCAAATGTAATGGCAATCGTATCCGGAAGCTGCCTGTTGGAGGTGTATACCGGCAGGTAGAAGCCCATCTGTACTATCGCGGAGCCCGAAGCCGTAAGTACCAGAAAAAAAAGCAAAGGGAGTCCCAGCCAATACATTGAAATAAGGCCTGAAATACTGAAAATAAGCACAAGCAGCAAAGCTGAAACGGTCAGAATACAGGTTAACCTGAAATTCAGCATTTAGACAACAGAGTAACTGATTGGTAATCTTTCCTGAAACCATTACAGAAAAGCACGTTGCTGATCTGTTTGGGCCGGTTTCCGGTTTGCCAGGCAGCTTCGGAAACTTCCTGATTTTTTATAAGATAAGCAGCCTGATAAAGTCCTGCAGCTGAAGCAGTCGGATATTCTCCGCAATAATGCTTAAAAGCTGCTATGGGTGTTTCCGGAAACAGCGTTTCTGCTAATGAAAGTAAAAAACGGTCTTCTTCACCATGTCCGTTGATGCCGAGCACCAACGCATCGATGCCGGCAGGCGCAAGTGCATGTTTTTGCAATAACTCAAGAACCCGTTTTTGCAATAATGCATCATCCGGCTTGTAAATCATCTCCAGACCGGACAGCTCTGCAAGCGTATGATCGTCTTTTTCAGTGCGAAGAATAAAAAATGCTGCACCTTCTCCAGGTAATACACCGTCAGATTTATCCCTGATACTATCGATACAGGAAGTACTGACTTTCCAATAGCCCAGCTTGTTATATATTTCAAAGTGATTGTTTGTCAACTCATCAAGGCCGCCTACCAGAACAGAAGACGCCTCTTTTTCCTTCAGCAGCAGCATGGCATCAAGCAGCGCGCTTTCAAAGGAAAACCCGCGATGTACGTAGGTAAAGTTATAATTATTGCAGCCAAGAAGAAGTGCAATTTGCCCGGCTACTGTATTATGCGTAGACTGAATAAATGACGTAGGAGTGAGCAGCGTTTCTTTATTATCAATCATCTTGATAAGAAACTCTTCGGTATCCTCTACACAGCCCATGGCAGTACCGACAATAATCGCATCGGGATTTTTTTCCTGTGCCCGCTCCATACAAACAGCAGCCGATGCGACGCCGATTTTTATGATACGCCCCATCCGTCTGGCTGCGGCAGGAGCAATATATTTCTTATAATCAGGATCGAAAGCCTTAAGTTTATGGCCGCTGGTATTAACAAAAGTATCCGGCATTCCTTCAGAATACAAGGTATCCTGAGCTGACAGACAACTGGATGAGCGAATATAAATTTTCATGATACTATGAAGCTGAGAAAACCAGCGACGTATTGTTACCTCCAAACCCGAATGAATTGGAAAGCACTGTTTTTACAGCTACTGAGGTATCAGTCTCCGTTACAGGCTCGCAATTAAGCTCGGGCATTTTATTCTTGAAATTCAGATTGGGAAATATAACCTGATGATTAATTGATAAGAGAGAGATTACCGCCTCGATTCCCCCCGCTGCTCCCAGTGTATGGCCGGTATATGACTTGGTAGAGCTGAATGGGGGAATTTTTCCGGCAAACAGGCGTTCCATGGCACGTCCTTCCGATAAATCATTATTAGGAGTGCCTGTTCCATGTACATTTATATAATCAACATCATCTGGTTGTATTCCGGCTTTTTCCAGCGCCTTTTTCATTGCCAGAAAGGCGCCGTTTCCTTCTGGGCTGGAAGCCGTCTGATGATAGGCATCGTTGGTATTAGCATATCCCGTAAGCTGCCCGTAAATTTTACGGTTTCCTTCACGGGCGGCTGCTTCGGATTCAAGCACAATAAAACCGGCTGCTTCGCCGAGATTAAGGCCGCAGCGTTCTCCGTCAAAAGGTTTACAATGCTCTTTATCAAGAATCATCAGTGTATTGAAGCCATTCAGCGTAAACCTGGTAAGCGAGTCAACTCCTCCTACCAGCACTCTGTCCAACAAGCCATTTTTGATAAGCCTGGCACCCAGCATAATCGCATTGGCAGCCGATGAGCAGGCTGTACTGATCGTTGTTACATAATCATTGCATCCGAGCGTGTCTGCAATAGTCTGAGTGCTGTCACCACAGTCATGTGTATCGATATACATTGAAAGCAGTTCCGGGTTCTCAATTTGGAGATAATCCAGATAATTCAATTCTGTCTTACCCATTCCTCCCACCGAAGTACCCGATACCATACCAGTCCGCAATCGTTCGAGCTGATGCAGCCCGGCATGCTCAAAAGCCTCTTTTGCAGCAATCATGCCCAACAGGGTGGTTCTTGTATATGGTCTGTCCTGCGACAAGCCAGCCTGCTTACTCAGCTCATCATCCGTAAGCTTTACCTCCGAAACCGGATAAGTATCCCGGTGCACGGTAGTCAGAATACGGGCCTTGTCTGTGCCTGACTGCCTGCTCAACAGGGATGCATAACATTCTTCCACATTCATCCCGATGGAAGATATCATACCCATACCTGTAATCAGCACCCTGTTTGTCATACCTATTTCTTATTCTTTGCAATATAATCTGCCATTGTTCTGACAGAGGTAAAAATTGATTTGGCTGCCGAAGCATTTTCTACCCGGATTCCGTATTCTTTTTCCATCAATACGATCAGCTCCAGGGCATCGATAGAATCCAGACCAAGTCCCTCTCCAAACAACGGCGCATCTGTATTTATATCTTCAGGCTTAACATCTTCCAGCTTAAGGGCCTTGATAATTTGTCCCTTTAAATCCTCAATTAATTGCTCCATGAGTAGTATATAGTTTTTTTATATTTTCCAGATTATGTACAGGATAGTCACCTTTTGCATTTTCCCGGGATGCAAAATACATAAAAGCATCATAATTATCCCTATAAAATTCGACCCAGCCCCCTATGCATCCTTTCAGTGTACAGGAATTCAATAGATTGTCAATATATGAAACCATAAATTCCGAATCAAACTCTGGCTGGATAAAGAACATATTCTCTCCTTTAATCTTATGCCGGATACAAATCTCGCCGATAACGATATTAGGCAGCGTATAAACAAACACAGCCGGACTGGGAAAATACTCCTCTTTATTACAAATAGTGTCAAAATAAGCCTCATCTGTATCCAGACAGGAGGAACTATTGGCAAGAATAACTCCCAACTCATTTTCATTCATTGTTTCCTGCCAGCTGATATCTTTAAGCAGTAGCTCTGCCGCACAGAAACCAAGCTTTGACAGATTATCCATTTTATAAAAAGCCGGATAGCTGATATCCATTTCTTTATAGAATGCCCGTATCACCTGCGCAAAATCTTCTGAGTTATCAGAATACGAATTTACTTTTTTACCGTCTTTAAAGAACGTGCCGTTGGTAATCCGAATATGACTTTTTATATAATACATCCTATCAAATTTTTCCAACCAACAGAGCCGCGTTGCAACCACCGAAACCTGATGAGGTCTTCAGAAAGCATCGGGATGAAGTTGCTGTTTTTTCAATCAGCACATGTAAGGGCAACGACACACCATGGCTGCTATAGTTCAGCGAAGGTAAGAGCTTACCAGCCGATACCGATTCAAGCGCCATGGCTGTTTCAACCAGTCCGGCAGCGCCCAGTGTATGTCCCCAGTAGCCTTTATAGCTGCTTAGCGGAACATCCTGCAACCGCACGGCATTAATTGCTTTAGCCTCCATTTCATCATTGTACAATGTAGCCGTACCATGTGCGGATATATAGCCAATCATTTCTCTTGTAAATCCTTTGGTTCCCGCGTCAGCGATTGCTGCCTCAATAGCAAGCTGCAACCCTTCTCCGGTACGGGAAGGCCCGGAAATATGATTGGCATCATTACTTATGCCACCACCGGCTATTATCCAGTCTGCATATGCGCTGCTGGCATTTTCTGCCGATAGAATAATTGTACCTGCTCCTTCACCAAGTGACAACCCTGTCCGTTCGCTGTCAAATGGTTTGCACGGTCCTTCACTCAAGGCTTTGAAGGACTGAAATCCTGACAGAACAAATGATGATACCAGATCGGCTCCGGTCACTACCACATTTTTATACTGTCCGCTTTGTATGAGCCGCTTGCCTGTCAGAATTGCGGCTGTACCGGATATACAGGCATTAGAGACTACAACCGGCCACTGACTATTACCAAAGTACCTAGCTAGAAAAGCCCCTGATTCATGCAGCTTCAGACGTCTTCCCTGAGGCAATTCATCAATATTTCCTTTGGTTGTTGAGAACAGAAAAAGGGTTGAATCCGAAGCCAGGTCAACAGCCGAATTCCGGGCTGCCAGAGAAACCGAATTAATAATCAGGCGTTCAAAGCGCGTATACTCCTCAGACAAGTCAACAGGAAGGGAAGACATATCTATTCGGGATGCCCAGAACGGAGCCGGATCCTCGCACAGATGTATGCCACACTCTCCGGTAAGCATAGCGCTCATGACCGCCTCCGGATTGTTACCCAGGGCAGTCAGCACATTTGTTGCCGATATATATACGTTACGCATTACTTTCATTCAGCCACCGGGTTTTCCATTCCTGAAAAAAATCAGGTATGGTTATGGCAAGCTCATCATCTTTAACAAAAACCTGAATCGTGCGCCCAACAGTCAGCAGTTGCTTTGATTCTTTGTGAAGAATCCTGTAATCAAAAACGATCTTCGCTGCTTCCGTCGGAACAAAGCGCGTCTGAATAATCGCTTTTTCCCCAAGTTTCAGCATACGTTTATAGTCTATATCCACCTTGACTAATGGCGTAAGATAACCTTCCCGGTGATACAACTTAACAAAATCCAGGTCAAAACAATCACCAAATTCCTCCCGTCCGTCTTCAAAATATTTCAGATAATTGCCATGCCATACGATTCCCATCGCATCGACCTCCGAGAAACGCACATTGATGTCTCTGGAAGCAATCAGCCCATTGTCAAATTTATCATCGGATCTTAATCGCATGAATAAAATTGTCAGTTTTTATTTTTTTCCCAAAGAAAAGAACCCGCAAACATCACTATTGCAAATCCACTGAGAAGCAGTATTTCCCAATACACGGTTTCTATACCGCTCCCTCTCAAGAAGATTGTATTAAACGCTTTCATGCCCCATGAAAGCGGGGACAGCAGACTTAATTTCTGAACAATCTCCGGCATAATAAATATGGGAATCCATATCCCTCCTATCGCAGCCAGTATAACAATGGAAACAGCTCCGAAAGTTGACGCCTGATAGGTCGTATTGAACAATGTACCTACAAATACTCCATATCCCGCGGCTGCCAGCCCCAGCGCCATTACCACCAGGCTTATCGCAGCCCAGTTATCTCCGGTATACAGCGCAGGAAGGCCCAACAGAGGCATAAGATATTTCCCGGCAAGCACTACCAGTACAAACTGCGTAACGGCTACGAACAGATAGGTTAAAATTTTTCCCAGCAGAACGACCTGAATACTCCCCGGAATAAGATGCAGGCGAAGCATGGTTTTTTGTTCTCTTTCCTTGATAATATTCCCGGCCAGAGGAATCACCATGAAAAATATTCCGAATATTGCCCAGGCAGGCACATTATGCTGGACAGAATTCAGTGCATACAGTGCGTGATCCGGTTCGGATGTTTCTCTTTGCTTAACCTCTATCAGCGGAATATTGCTCATGGTAAGCTTATCATCACCCGACATACGGCGTAAGCGGTCTTCGACCATTGCCAGGGTCTTATCTGCCTGATATCCGATAAGGATGCTATTCAGTGCTGTGGTCAGTCCATCCTTAAACGATTTTTTTATAACCGGGTCCCAGACGATCTGAATATCGTCATCTGCCGGCAGAGGATCAGGATACGCTGATTTTACCGCAGCAAACGAATTAAATGATTTTTCTATGCGGATGCGGAGTTTTCTGTCAAATTGCGAGCTGGCTTTCTCTTTTACCACAATTGCTGCTTTATAAGAGCCATCGGCTACAAGCTGAATATATTTATCATTTGCAACATGACTACTATCTGCCCGTACCAGAGAAAACATCCCTGTTTCAGACAGCTTTTCCGATATAAGCGCGGACAATTGTCCATTATCCTGATCTACAAACAGGACGGGAATATGCGTATCCTTGTAATCTCTGAACGGGGCATCCTGAATGAGCGCCATAAGGATAATAAGCGTCAAAGGCATTATATAAAGCACGGCAAGACCGGCCCTGTCACGGGTAAGTACAAGTAATTCTTTATATATAGCGCTCAGAATGTTCATTTAGTCTCTCAGCTCCCGTCCGGTAATTTCTACAAACAATTGTTCCAGATCGGCTTTACCATACAGCTTATTGAAATAACTACACTCGCCGTTCCAGCAGACCTGCCCTCTGTCCAGTATTACAATCCGGTTACATATTTTTTCGGCCTCATCAAACTGATGACTGGTATACAGCATGGTCATTCCCGCTTTATTGAGTCGTTGGAGCTGTTCCAGAATCACCATTTTTGAATGGATATCGATTCCCACCGTAGGCTCATCAAGTATCAGCAGATCCGGACTGTGCATCAGCGCAACAATCAGGTTAAGCCTTCTTTTCATGCCACCGGAATAATCCTCCACGCGTTTGCCGGCATGTGCTTCCAGTCCCAGCTCCTCCAGCCAGAAATTAATTCCGGATGCAAGCTCTTTTTTCCCCAGGCCATACATCCTCCCGAAGTAATTAAGATTTTCTCTGGCAGTCAGCGACGGATACAGGGCAATCTCCTGCGGAACAAGTCCGATCTTTCGCCCCATGCTTTCCGGTTTTTTCCCGAAAATATGTACGGAGCCTTCATCTGGTTTTAACAAACCGGCAATAATTGAAATCAGCGTAGTCTTTCCCGCACCGTTTGGCCCCAATAACCCGAGACACTCCCCTTTTTCGATCTCGAGTGATATTCCCTTAAGAACAGGCATAACCGTCTTCGGGTATTTTTTGACAACTCCGGAAATTTCAACAGCAGCTATCAAAGCTTGATCTTTTTGAGTTTTTTGAATATCCGTTCTTCCCTTTCCGCACAATCCATTAATATATCAGCCAGCAGATTCACGGAAGAATGCTCAGCTTCTCTGCCTTTGCAGATACGCCCGGCCTCAAATGCAAAATCCCTCCACCGGTCACCCGTCTGCGTCATTTCGGCAGATACTTCCTTCAGCCAGCTTTGTCCCAGTACTTCAGATGATTCCTGAAGAAATGCAGCAAAAATGAACCGGAATCCGGCCCCGCCCGTACCTATTTCCTCTTGCATACGAATAAGCTGTCCAAGCCTTAAAACGAGCTCTTTCTGATCAACCTTACGTGGCCATTTTCTAAGAGTTGAACTCATATAACGGATTCCTTTTATCCCGAAAAAGGGTAAGGGCACACCCAGCATATCGCTGGCTGTTTTGCGGATTCCTTTTACGATAGCCGGTCGTATATCAATATTTTCCGGGACATTTACCGGGTAATACATTTTCCCTTTCGGCGCAAGCGTTCCTTTTGCAAAACGGGCTCTTTTCAGATCATCGTATGCTATTTCAGTCACGCCATCCAAAACAGGATCACTGACGAGATACCGGTTTTCAACTTTGCCGTAAACAACAATATTGTGCGCGTTGAAGTGAAACCGCAACGCTTTGGGCAAATAAGGCAGATAAAATACGCTGGTCAATACACCTACCGGCAGACCTTTGGCTAAAATCCGGTCGAGCTCGGCCATTGCCTTATCCTGATCTCTGAAAGTCTGAGAATGCATGGATATTCCAAGGCGTCTGGTCACGCGCTTAAATATCCAGCCAGGCAAAATCCGGTAAGAGGAGCCTGGCAGACCATTGACTTTTACAAAAGGAAGGAAGGTAAAAAAAAGCCCCGATCCTATCCCAAAAATCATGGGCTCGCTCAGCGTCAGATTATGAAAACGTAACAGATTCAGGACAGCACCATTCTCACAATGGGCAGACTGATTATGCTCAAATGTCGGACTCACTCAATCTGTTTTTAATAATTCTTCTATTGTCACCTGAAACACATCCGCATATTTTTGCAGGGTTGCTTCATCAAGCTTCCCGAATGCCTGCGGTTCGAGGTGTTTCTTAACTTTCTTGGACGAAAATCCCATATAGTCGGCCACAAGACCGGGACTCATGATATTTTTCTCCATATGGTATGCCAGCGGGCTCAGTTTGCCAGCCTGCACCTCTCTCCTGGCTTCCTCAACCTTTTCATTAATCACTTCCCAGGCCTGGCTCAATGCTATATTTTCCGGCTCCCAGCCGGCAGAAGACACTTTCTGGTACTTTCCTTCCTGATCAACAGCATAGACCACTTTTATTGTTCCGTCAAGCATATTGCTCCCGTCCTGAGGCACATTATCTTTTTTCATCAGATTCGGATATAATTATTTCCTCTTTACAAAAATTTTCATCTTGCACTCTGCAAGGCATTCATTTTTATAATATACAGCACCTCCGAATAAAAACACATCCAGCACCTCGTTTTCAAAAATCACCTCTGTCCTCAGCTCGGCTCCGATCGGCGGAAGCTGATGTACACGAAGGCCGGTAATCGCTCCTATAAAGCCGAGATGCGCCTTTGCCGGCTGTCCCTCACGGCTTGCCAGATAAACAGGGTAACCAATCTTTAAAGCAGCTGTCTGAGCTATATTTTCAATCAGGGCAGGCTCCGTCAGAACCTCATTTTCAATAAAAATATTATCTTCCAGAACCTTAAATGTACTGATTGCTTTCTTTTCATCACTGAAAACAAGCTTATCAACCATTATAAACGGATTTCTGTGAGGAATCAGATGAATAATCTCGTTTTCCGCTACCAGAACATCTGTATTTAATTCCATTTCATCAGTGATTTTAAACAACGGTTAGCTGAGCATAAACGTACGTAAAACGTCCGCTTTCAGGAACCATTATAAGCAACTTATTTCCTTTTTTCAGATTACCGGTTCTCACCAGCTCTTCCAATATAACATAGATAGATCCTGCACCCAGATTACCAACAGCAGACAAGTTGGTATACCACTTTTCGGCAGGAATACTAATTCCGATTTCCTGTAGCTCATCCTGAATTTTTTGCCTGAAAAACTCAGAAGAAAGATGAGGAAGAAAATAATCAATTTCTTCCGTATTGACAGAGTGCTTTTCTATAACCTCTGAAAGCTTCCTGCCGCCAAACACGACGATGTTTTTTTCAAGCAGACGTACATCCTGCTTAATGGAAAACAGCGATCTGGCTGTCCATTCTTCCTGCGAATAATTCAGCCATCCCCTGAGTTTGCCATCTTCCGTTTTTTCACCACCTGCATACATACATGCCTCCGCCTCATTGGCATATGATACAGACTCCATCCAGTCAATACGAAGCGATATTTCCCCTTCCGGCTTATCCTGAATCAATACTGCTCCTGCTCCGTCACTCAGCATCCACCGTAAAAAGTCTTTTTCAAAAGCCAGAATCGGGCGTTCTTCCAGCTCTTCCAGCGAGCGGGCTTCTTTCTCAAAGTTTCTGGCAAGCATGTACGGAGAAGCCAATTCCGATCCGGTACAGACAGCATTGGAACTCATACCGGACAAAACAGACATATAGCCATACTTGAGCGCATGCATACCAGAACAGCATATCCCGGAAAGAGAGGCAATCTCTACAGGTTTTCCGCCAAGGCAGCCATGCACCATCGCTGCATGTGACGGAAGCAGCTGATCAGGTGTACTGGTACCACAACATAATAACTGGATATCATCCTGTGTAAAATTGCCATCAAGCAATCCTCTTACTGCTTCACTTACCATTTCCGCATTGCTATGCGTTATCTCAAAGTTGCGATTCAACGCATAATAGCGGGTTTTGATGCCATTGCTTCTTAGTACGATTCTCCTGGTTCTGGATGGTATTCCTGAAATTTTGCCGAGAACATCTTCAATTTCTTCGGAACCTACCGGATTATTTGGTAAAAACTTTGATAATCTGGTTATATAAACTTGCCTCACCCGAAAACTCCTTATCTGTTAAAATACGTTTATTTTAGCGATCAGTGATTTAAATAAATCAGCCCTCCTCCAATCCGGTGATTTATAACCATCTCATTCTGCGAAATGAACAGGTTCTGAATTACTGAATCAAGTGCAAAAATAAAACTAAATTACATCTTTCCTATTCCCGTATCGGCCTTTGTACACACACACACCTTGGTGATTTTTCGAAAAAATACTCACGTAAAGACAGTTGACTTGGCAATCCGGACGATAAGATACTTTTGAGATGAGAGCAAAACTGTTTATTTTACCCTGATCTCTGTATAATATCTGACCAGTCGTTCAACACGCTTTCTATTAAATAGTAAAACCAGCCTGGTAAGAAGTGAAGCTATCGGCGAAAGAATAAAAATACCTATCGGCAAGTAATATGAAAATGCTTTTAAACGGCTCAGGCGTGTCTTTTCCTCATTCAATTTACCTTCTTTTCCCCTGATATATCTGGCCCAGAATCCAAACAACTTATTTCCTCTCGCTTCCAGAATCATCAGATCCGGTTTTATTTTCACAGATCCGGCTTTGAGCAGGCTCTGATTAAGCATGGCAACCTGATCCTTTTTTACTTCTCTGCGAATAATATCTCCAAAACGTGAAGCCTTACGGATTTCTTCGTCTGACACTCCGGCAGGCGGCAGCCAGGACTTATAATTTTCTTTTTTTCCGTGAATCATCCATCCTACGACAGTCAATACACTGACCAGATTGGGGTACGGATCGACCAGAGCAATATTGCCATATACAACAGAGTTGTACTGCAAAAGCTGAGTTCTCAGCTTTTCGTATGCCATGATCCACATATTTCTGCATGCAGATATCGTTACAACCGGAGTATTGCGGAACAAATCTGCTGCTTCACCTGATTTAAGAAATGAAGTAACGGGTAACGACGGAGACAAATACCAGGCCTGCCACCCTAGCAGGATCAGATCATATTTTTTATCGGGATCCAGGCCGGGGGTTTCAATTTCAACCGGTACTCCAAGATACGTTTCCGGAAAAACGTTGAAAAAAGCACGCTTCGACCATGGAAAAGGAAAAGGATTTTTAACCTTTATTTCCACACGGTCAATTTCAAGGGAATCATCCGGATGAAGCGGTTCCAGAACTGAATCCAAAAGCTTTGCCAGCTGGCCGGTCTGCGTATAATGTAGTACCAGAATACGCTTTTTAGTGATCTCTGTCATTTGAGTTTCCAAAAATTATAAAAATTGAACCATTGCTCAGGATATCTTTTGATAGTTAATTCGAGCTCAGCAATATAGTGCCCGAGTATTTCCTGAATATTTCCGTTTGATATACGAGGTTCCGATGCTGTAAAATGATAATGGGAAGAATGCTCCTTGACGGCAAAAACGACAGAATACGGTACCCTGAATTTGTTAATCAGCATAAAAGGCCCGTATGGAAACAGTGCTTTATATCCTAAAAAATCAGCGGCGATAGTCTGATTTCCCTCTACATACCGATCACCATGCAAACATATGAATTCGTTCCGGTCAAGTGCATTCTTTATCTCAAAGATATGAGAGAAATCATTGTCTCTGACAGGAATGATACGTACAGGCCTGTCGCCGTACAGCTCATCCAGCAGATCTTTTATTTTCTGATGCTCAGCATCATACATTATTATATTAACCGGTACATCAAAACGATCGAGCAAATGCCCGGCCATTTCATAATTGCCGATATGCGCGCTGATAAGAATAGCCCCTGTCTGCTGCTTCACGAGATCCTGAAGATAATCTATACCGTCGTGATCATAGGTAAATTTCTCAGCCAACCCCCCCATAACAGCGACTTTGTCTATAAGCGTCTGCCCGAAGAGATAATAGTTTCTGCAGACATTCAGAAGACTTTGCCAAAAACCGAATTTCAGAATCCGGCGAAAATATCTATACGAAGCACGTGTTGGTTCCGGGGTAAAAAAAATGTAATAAAGCAAGACAAAACGAAGGAGAAAGTAGGCGGGTTTCAGTCCCATAAATCTTATCACAAAGATGAAGATCCTGTGCCCGAGAACCCCTCCTTTAGTCTTTCCTTTCCAGGTCATTTCAGTTCTTTTTCGGCTACTTTATCCAGAATGTAATTGTAAAAGTCCTGTAATGTGACAATTGAAACGAAATCCTCTCCTTTTACTTTAAATCCAAAGTTGCTTTCAATCACTACTACAAGATCAACATAGTCAAGACTGTCAAGTCCCAGTGTATCTTTGAGGATACCTTCGGGAACGATTTGCTCTTCCTCAACTTCAAATTCTTCAATCAGGAACGCATTGACCTTGTTTATAATTTCGTCTCTGTTCATCTCTGTTTGTTTATATTTATTAGTTTTATCGAATCTTTTTTACAATTAAAGAAGAATTTGTCCCTCCGAAACCAAATGAATTGGAAAGGAAAACGTCAATATTCTCTTCAATCGTTTCTGCTGCAATATTGAGTCTCGCCGAATCTTCATCCGGAGCCTCAAAGTTAATATTCGGTGCAACAAAGGAATTTTGCATCATCAGCATCGAATATACGATTTCGCTGGCGCCGGCCATCCAGCATTCGTGACCGGTCATGCCTTTGGTTGAGCTTATCAACGGTCTGGATGCTCCAAACACCTGATCCAGAGCTCTTGCTTCATACATATCTCCTACAGGTGTGGAAGTTGCATGTGCATTGATATAATCAACCTCTCCGGGCGCTATTCCTGCGTCTTTCAATGACATCTGAATAGAACGGGACGGTCCGTCCACATTAGGCTGGGATATATGCCCGCCATTGGATGAAAAGCCATATCCTATGATTTCTCCCAGAATAGGAGCTCCTCTTCGTACCGCATGATCATAGCTTTCAATTATGACAGTAGCGGAACCACCACTCGGAATCAGCCCGTCTCTGTTTTTATCAAATGGGCGGGATGCTTTTTTAGGCTCCTTTTCATTTACTGAAAAAGTGCCGAGCGCATCAAAGCTCCCCATACTATAGGGATTTATTTCCTGAGCTCCTCCACAGACAATTGCTTCCTGCAGCCCGTGCTTGATCAGAAAATACCCCATTCCGATGGAATGCGACCCGCTGGCACAGGCTCCGCTGATCGTAAAATTCACTCCTTTGAGCTTAAAGATTGTCGCAAGATTCATCGTAACAGTCGAGTTCATCGACTGAAATACCGAACCCGACCCCAATAAGGTGGTATCTTTTTTTTCCCGGAGCATATCCACTGCATTGATAACAGCCAGCGAAGAACTATCGTTACCAAACAACAACCCGACCTCATTCTTTTCAAGAAAATCTTCGTCTATACCAGCATTACTAAGCGCTTCCAGAGTAGACAGATAAGCATATTCTCCCTGTTCGGCAAGCCCTATACGCATTCTTCTGTCCAGCATACCTTTTAGGACCGGCTTATCGACCATACCGGTAAGACCAGAACGGAATCCCATGTCTTTTCGTTCCTGGTCAAACACTATACCTGATACACCTTTGTATAGGGATTCCCGCACTTCTGCGAGATTTTTTCCTATACAGGAGTATATGCCCATTCCGGTGATTACAACTCTGTTCATCGATTAAAATCTAACTAAGAATACATTCCGCCATTAACAGAGATCACTTCTCCCGTAATATAGGATGAGTTATCTCCGGCAAGGAAAGAAACGACTTTTGCGACTTCTTCCGCCTTGCCAAAACGATTAAGAGGGATCAGGGCTTTATGATCTGCTTCATTAATATCTGCAGTCATATCTGTACTGATAAAACCCGGCGCCACTGCATTTACACGTACTCCTCTTTTGCCAACTTCCTGAGCCAGCGCTTTCGTAGCTCCTATTACAGCTGCCTTGGCAGCGCTGTAATTTGTCTGTCCGGGCATTCCTTTCAGACCGGATAATGAAACGATGTTGACAATCCTCCCCGATCTGTTAACAAGCATCGCTTTCAAAACAGTTCTCGTAACATGAAAAAAACCGTTCAATGAGATATTCAGCACATCACTCCACTCCTCATCTTTCATAAAGATCATAAGGGCATCTTTACGAATACCTGCGTTATTTACAAGCACATCAATTTTCTTATCCGGATTAGCATCTATCCAGCTGCCAAGCACCTGATCTACACTTTGCCGGTCATCGACATTAAACTGAAGCAATTCAGCCTTTACACCAAATCCTGTTTCTACCAGCTCCCTGGTTTTTTCAGCTTCGACATGATTGGAAGAATAGTTAATCAGAATATTATAGCCATCCCCGGCAAGTTTTACACAAACAGCTCTGCCTATACCTCTGGACCCACCGGTAACCAACGCATATTTCATTTCCAAAAAATATTTATTTTAATATTAACGTTTAACTGAAACTCGACAAACCATCCCCTCACACCAGTTCGGGAGCATTTTCCAGCAGATAGTTCTCTACTTTCTTAATATCCTGACTTTTAACAGCATCTTCTACAAAAACCGGAAAAACTTCCTGAAATCTTTCAAATATACCTCTGGTCTCAGGGGCCATGCGCTCCGGCTGATTTACATAACGTACAGCCTGCATAATGCTCATAAACTCAATAGCCAGTACCTGATATGTACTGAGAATTACTTTTCTGGCAATCAGCGCCGAGTTTGCCCCCATGCTCACAATATCCTGATTATCATTGTTATTAGGAATACTATGTACGTAATTGGGGAAGCACAATGACTGATTTTCAGCCACTGTTGATGTTGCTGTAAACTGAACCCCCTGCATGCCAAAATTAAAGCCTAGTTTACCCAAATTCAAGAAAGGCGGAAATTTACCGTTGAGATTTTTATTCATCAGAAAGTTTATCTGACGCTCGGCAAGCATGGAGAGCTTGGTTACAGCGATTTTCATCTTATCCATTTCCAGTGAGATATAATCGCCGTGAAAGTTTCCTCCATGAAATATATTGCTGCCGGCAACATCTATGATCGGATTGTCATTGGCCGAGTTTACTTCATCCTCAAGCACTTTTTCCGACACATTGAGCGTATCCAGAACCGGTCCCAATATCTGGGGAATACAACGGAGCGAATAATATTCCTGCACCTTGTCAACAAAAAAGTCTTCTGTAATTTCCTTGTGATACAAATGCTCCGAGCGCTTACGGATAAGCCGGCTGCTGTCAAGCACTGTGCGCATAGCCGAAGCTATTGTCTGCTGCCCCGCGTGTTTTTTTACCCTGTTCAGCTCCGAAGAAAAATGGTCGTCATACGACTCGACCAGCTCATTAATCATAGCCGAAGCAATCAATGACCAGTTGACAAGCTTGCGAGCCAGAAGAAGGTTGCAGATACCGATACCCGTCATTGCCGACGTACCGTTCATAATGGCAAGCCCTTCTCTCATATGGATGCGGGCCGGAGCAAGACCAAGCTCCTTCAGTATCTCCTCCACCGGTCTGACCGCTCCTTTATACCAGGCATTACCTTCCCCGATCAGGGATAATGCAAGATGTGCAAGCTGCACCAGATCACCGGAAGCGCCAACTCCACCGTGCTCAGGGATTTCCGGATAGATGTCATTGTTGATAAACTCAGACATAAGCACCAGCATTTCCTGATGAATACCGGAATATCCCTGCATCAGCGAATTGATACGCGCTACCATCATGGCTTTGATACAATGCAGGGGAAGCATGGCACCAGCGCCGGATGAATGACTGCGGATCAGATTATACTGAAGCTGCTCCTGCTCCTCAGGGGATATGCGATACTGAGCCATAGGCCCTAAACCGGTATTGACTCCGTAAATAATACTTTTTTTCGAAAACTCCCGAAGATAATCATAGCTGTTCTGTGACTTTTCAAGCGCCGACAAATCAAGCCTTACGTTCTCCCCATGATATACAATCCTGTTAAAATCACTTACCTCCAAGGCTTTACTTCCAATGATTATCATTACTTTCTGCTTATTCTGTATTTTATTCCTCCGGTAATATACCGGCGTTTTTTTAAAGGGGACAAATATATCAATTCTTTGAATAAATATCTTTTATTCTTTAGCTTTACCATCCGATTTAAAGCTGTTTCGGGCAATTCTGAACCAATGTCCCGGTCTGCACAGAAAATCCTTCTGCGAATGCCGGTCCTTGATTGTCCGGTAGTTAATTACAACACATTAAAATAAAATAATATTCCATTTTTACGATGCAAAATTATAAGGAGGACAACAAAAAGGCTGTTGAAGCAAAACTGGATGCCCAAAAAATTGCCTTTGGCCCTTTTGTTTTTCAGGCAGCAAAATGTCTGAGGGATTTTGGTATACTGAAAGCTGTTCTGGAAAGTAAAAACGAAGGCCTGACCCTTCAGGAGATTAAAGATAAAACCGACGTATCTCTGTACGGGGTAAAAGTGCTGATCGAAGCCGGACTTGGCATGGGGCTCTTTTTACTGAACGACAGCAGATACACGCTGACTAAAACCGGTTATTTTCTTCTTGCCGATGAAATGACCCGCGTAAATATGGACTTCATGCATGATGTGTGCTACAAAGGAGCGTTTGATCTGGACAAGTCAATAAAGCAGGGGAAACCCGTCGGACTTGATGTATTCGGAGAATGGAATACTATATATGAAGCATTGTCAACCCTGCCTGACCAGGCTAAAAAAAGCTGGTTTGACTTTGATCATTATTATTCTGACAATGCCTTTGACGAAGTGCTGCCGCAGATATTCAGGTTTAAGCCGGCAAAGCTTATGGATATCGGCGCCAATACGGGTAAATGGACATTGAAATGTCTGGAATACAATAGTACTGTCAACATTACCATGCTTGACCTGCCCAATCAGCTGAAAATGGCCAGAACTAATATTGAAAAAGCAGGTTTTCCTGACCGGGTGACTTTCCACCCTCTCAATATCCTCAATAAAGAAGAACAGTTTCCTGAAGGACAGAATATCATATGGATGAGCCAGTTTCTTGACTGCTTTTCCAAAGAAGAAATCGTATCTATCCTGAAACGCGCTGCCAACGCGCTGGCGCCGGATGGAAGAATCTGTATTCTGGAAACCTACTGGAACAGACAAAAATACGAAGCTTCTGCTTTCTGCCTGCAGCAGATATCACTTTATTTTACCTGTATGGCCAACGGAAACAGCCAGATGTATCATTCGGGTGATATGATCGAATGCCTGAACAAAGCAGGACTGACGCTGGAAGAGGATATTGACAATATCGGTATCAGTCATACACTGTTTATCTGTAAAAAGTAATCATAGCTTCGCTCCTGTACGATTGTTACAAAGGAGTGGAATAGCGCATTGTTTGATTATGGCACAGCCTGAAAGTTTTCAATGCTTTTTTTTCCTTGTATCCGCCAGCCTGAAGCATAGAAATGAATCAGGCTGGTGTTTTTTTACGGGCATGGCAGCGCTTAAAAATATCCTGTTCATCGTATGTCTGTCCGGCATATGTCAGTGTTATAGTCAGACAATCATCAAAGGGAAAGTGCTGGATGCTGATTCCGGTCAACCTATTCCATATGCTCAGGCCGGGATAAGGCAAACCCCGGTTTTCACGACTGCTGATCAGGCAGGAAATTTCAGTTTGCACCTCCCCGAACGATACGATTCCATTACATTCTACAGTTTCGGATACCGCGAACAAACGCTCGCTTTAAATGATTCGGTAAAGGAAATGATCGTGTTGCTCGAGCCCGATGTTATCCGGACTGATGCAGTAGTCATTTATCAGGATGAGCCCGAAATCCGTCTGGTAAAAAGAGTCTTAAAAAGAAAGTCATTGTATAAACCTGAACAGCTGGAGGCTTTCGAATACGAACAATATGAAAAGATTAAAATCGGAGATAAAGATTATGAAAAGATTGTCGAACAGTGGTATATACCTAAAGCTTTTGGTTTCTTTTTTAAAAATCCCGATACACTGGCAGAAGCCACCTATCTGCCTCTGTTTATAATCGAGAATGTAAAAAAGTACTGGTACCGGAAAAAACCCAGGGCTGAAAAAGAGGAAACAATTGCCTCCCGCGTATCTGGTATCGAGAACCCCAGCCTCACCAGGGTTTTCAGCGACAGGACTTTATCGGTAAACATTTATGACAATTATCTCAATATATTCAACAAAAACTTTATCAGTCCGCTTTCGGACAACTGTCTGAACTATTACCATTATCAGATAGATGATACTACCTATTCCGGAGAAAACAGGCTGATTCATCTTTCTTTCCGGCCCCGTCACAAACAGGAAATGACACTGACAGGCAGTATGATAATCATTGATTCTCTTTATGTTGTTGATAATATTTCCGGAAAAATATCAGATAATGTCAACATCAATTTTATAAGCGGCCTGAGCTTTACGCAGCAGTATCAGCTGATTAGCGAAACAGCCCTGTTGAAAACAGACGAACGTTTTGCCATTCATGGTACCATCACAATGCCTTTGCTCGGACAGAGAAATTTCTTTGGTACCAAAGAGGTCACCTACAGAGACATCGTTTGTAATACTCCACAAAGCACAGAATTTTATTCCCAAACGGAAACCTATGATTTTAGCCGTAAACCGGACAATATTGATACTTTATACTGGCAGCAGATACGGCATTTTCCGCTTCGCGACAATGACCGTAATCTATACCACAATACAGATTCTGTGAAGCAGCATCCGCTTTTCAAAAATATGCTGATTCTGTTTACCGGCTACAAAAGAATCAGGAACTGGCAGGTGGGACCTTATTTCAATCTGTATTCATACAACCCTGTCGAACGGCATCGTTTTCGCCTAGGCTTGCGCTCGACACCGGCATGGAATCCGAATCTTCTGATTACATCCTATGCGGCTTACGGTACGGGAGATCATAAAATCAAGTATCAGGTCGGGGCCCAGTATTTTTTCAAAAAAATGCCCAGACATCTTATAAGCCTGCTGATCCGGTATGACTTGCAGCAGCTGACCTGGTCACAAAACTTTTATCGAACTCAGGAAACCATTCTTTCAACCCTCTTTAAGATCAGTGCGAGCAACAAGCTGATTATGAACCACGAGGTTCGTATGCAGTACGGCAAAGAGTGGAAAGAGGGGCTTATGCAAACCATACAGTTCAGACGCAATGAAATGCATCCTCTGAGCGATCTGCGTTTCGAAAAAGTTACTGATGATCATCTGACAACCGTTCCTTCTGTTATATCATCCGAGCTTGCTCTTATTACTCATTGGGGTATCGGAGAAAAATATCTTGTGGGTGACTACAAACGATTAAGCCTTGGCTCTCCGTTTCCCATCTTTGACCTGATTCTCTGCAAAGGCTTTTCTGATTTTCTGGGTGGAGAATATGGTTATTACCGGGGACTTTTCAGCATACGGCAGCGATTAAAAACAGGCTATCTCGGCTATACACGCTATCGGCTGGAAACGGGTAAAATATGGGGTGATGTTCCCTACCCGCTTCTTGAATTGCACAATGGTAACCAAACTATTTTTTACGATGATCTTTCGTACAATACAATGAACTTCCTTGAGTTTGCAAGTGACCAATATGCCAGTCTTTTTGTCACCCACTTTTTTGACGGCTATTTTTTTAACAAAATCCCTTTGCTGAGAGCATTAAAATGGCGAGAAGTTGTTTCGGGCCGGATACTTGCCGGAAGTCTGAAAAGCACCCATCAGGGTGTTCTGCTCTTTCCGGAAAATCTGTACAGCCTAAACAACAAACCCTACGCAGAGGCAGGGTTTGGGATTGATAATATCTTTAAGGTTCTCCGTATTGATTTTTTATGGAGACTCAGCTACCTCAATCATACAGATATTGATCGCTTCCGGATCATGGGCAGCCTTCATATTAATTTTTAACGGTACTTTCTTTCAGCCACTTTTTATAGCTCGCCTTACTTTGCTCCAGTACTTCATAATACGATCTTGCCCAGTAATTCCTAATCCCAAAGCCTGCTGCTTTACCCTCAAATCGTTTATTCAGGACTACCTTTCCGGTAGCTCTATCAAACAAAACCACATAATAGCTACCTGTTTCTCTGCGTTTATCAAGGCTTTCGGCGATAAACACCAATCCATAACCTTTGCCGGAGGCTGGATATTCCGATACAACCGCCTGAATAGCATCTTCATTCAGGTGATTCTGATCATTATCAGACAATGAAATCAAATGCCCCGGATTTACCTTACTGTTTCGAAGGTTTACTACATCAAGATCATAAATTACATTATCCTTTCTGAAAGCAGATTTTATATTATACTTACTGGCCTCTTTAAGTACAAGCTCATTCCATGCAGGGAAATACTTGTCACGGATTTCGGATTCGGATTTGACTCCCGCCTCTCCAAACTGGCTAAACTCCCCTATCAGTTTTACGCGGGAATAATCGATACCATACCAGGTAATCTCATCTGCAAGCAAAGCCTCATTCGCAGACTGTGCCATTATATTGGCAGCCATGATTATCGATGAAACAATCAGCCAAAACTTTCTCATAAACATTCGATTTTTATAACAGGTATTTTATTATCAAAGTCAATTTACCACAAAGATTGTAATAATTTATAAAAACTGTCCGCGAGATCGCACATTCCTTATACTCTGCGGTCAAAGAACTTTATGGCTTTGCGGCTCATTTCAGGAAATTGCTGACGCCGGATTTCTTCCGGTGTACAAAACTGCACTCCGGGCGCTACCCTTAATTTAGCTCTGAAATGATCCTTGATATGCTTTTCAAATTTTTCAGAGCCTTCTTTTGCTCCTACCTTTATCAGTATTTCATCGGTACCGATTGCATTAGAAAAAACCTCCACCACATAATTTATAATTTCCGGAGTATTGTCCAGAATATCATAAAGCGCAGGAGGATAGAGTGTAGTTCCACGGTATTTGATCATCTGCCTTTTGCGGCCGATAATCGGCCCGAGCCGCATGGTTTGCCTGCCGCAGCTGCAAGGCTCATAATGCGGAGTACATATATCACCCGTCTTAAAACGAAGCAGCGGCATTCCTTCCAGACCAAGTGTTGATATAGTCAGCTCACCTGACATACCGGGGGCCACAGGCATATCATTATCATCCAGAAACTCCGTAATAATAAGTTCCGGCTGATGATGTCCACCCATTCCGGCGCTGCATTCTGTAAAGGCAGACACCATTTCCGTAGAAGCATATGTTGAGTACAAAGTAACAGGCCAGCGATCCGTGATTTTTTTACCCAGGGTATTCAGTGAAAAATCCGGATTCCGTATTGCCTCTCCGATACAAATAGCCTTTTTTACCGGAGAATTCCGGTAATTGATACCATTCTTTTCGGCATAATCAATCATAGCCAGCAGAAAAGAAGGTACTGCTATCAAGGCTGTAGGCTTAACCTTAAAAATTGTATCCCATTGCAGCTCGGGTATGCCCGGACCTACCCGAACGATACCAGAGCCCAGCTTTCTGGCTCCCAGAAAATACGCCATACCAGCCATGAATCTCCGATCCAGCGTAGTGGTTAGCTGATATAGCTCATGCTGTCCCGGTTGCTGCGTACATTTCAGCGAAAGATATTCATTGCGCGCAAGTCGATCCAGGTCAGGATCAGTAAGCGGAAAAATAACCGGATCACCAAGGGTACCGGAAGTTGTTACATAATCAATAATTTTTTCCCGCTCAACGCATATAAACCGGTCGTTGGCCTGCTGAATCATATCTTTTGTCGTGACCGGAATACGCACCAGATCCTCTAGCCTGGTTATTGAAGCAATATCAATGGCATGCTCCCGAAAAAGCTGCTGATAATAAGGTGATTTTTCTTTTAAAAAAAGTAAAAGACCGGCAAGCTTCTTTTCCTGAAATGCTTTTATTTCAGTCTGCGAGGCATATTCAATATCCATATACACTCCCTGTTCCCCTTCATTCAAGGCCATATTCTTATTTTTCCAAAAGTACGGTAGCCATGGCCATGGCCTTCAAATGACTCATGGACAAATGTATCGACTCAATTTTATGCTGCTTCAAAAACTCATCCACAGCTCCGGAAGTCCGGATCATGGGCTTGCCCAGCTCATCACTGAACACTTCAATATTTCTGAAATTCATTTCTCCCCTACATCCTGTTCCCATTGCCTTGAAGAGCGCTTCTTTAGCCGCAAAACGCGCTGCATACCGTTCCGTTTTATTCTTGCTGCGTTCACAATACTCGATTTCGCTCTCGGTAAATACCTTGTTGCGAAAAGCGTCTCCCTTGCCAATAAGCCGGTCAATGCGCTCTACTTCGATAATATCTGTTCCTATTCCAAAAATCAATGCGTCTAATTTAAATGGGAACTTACTTTTTCTCTTTTTTTAACAATGCTCACCGAATCTGCCTTCCACGGAATGGATTTTAGCAAAGCCTTGTCATAATAATCCCTGGCTTGGGAATAACGTTTCTGGGTGTTATAGTAATCACCGGCCAGTTCATATGCGAGATAATATTCAGGATTAGATCCGACAATTGCAACAGGCAGCGTGTCATTTTTAATTCCCTTGCGTATGCTGCGTTCCAGTTCAGGTCTCAGCCCACGAAATATGAGATACCGGCGAAAGGCTTCCGTATTCATAAACGGATCTTCAGGTATCGTCAGTGAATCTACGTTTATTTCACTATCTGTCGCCATGCTCGCGGCTCCTGCGAATACAGCATTCAGGTCATAACACACATATTCACCGAGCTGCCAGGGAGCAGTTGAAACCCAGACAAGACGCTCTTCCGGCTTAAAGATAATGCTGTGATGTCCCTGCAATTGATTAAGCGCACGTTCATTGCCCAAACCGATTTCCTCTCCGGCCGGCCCTTTCCTGTCTCTAAGAATTTCAGCTACTTTTGCAGGTGTCAGTTTTTCTGCTTCCGTGACAAGATGCTCTATTCTTTTGTATCGGTAGAGCGTACTCGTTTCATCCTGATGAATAATATTGGATTCCGCATTTTTCAGACGATCACTCTGGTAGTGATTGGCACAATATACCATAGTAGTATCCGGATCAAACAGGACTGTTTCACTGACTGTCTTCTCAATCACTACAGCCTTGTTATCAGCAGCCGATGCAATCAGAAAGGACTGACCTACAAATGTCCTGCGCTTATCAATAATGGCATAGGCCTCATCAATTGTTGACGCATACTGCAATACCTCTCTTGCTACGATTGAAATAGGTGTGGCAGTATTGAAAGGCATGGGCCCGCTGGCAGCATTGATGGTCACAGTAAGTCCGGTTTCGTTCATGCCCGAAACCGCTCCGATCATTCCGCCCCAGGTAACCATCATAAACTTATGCCCCTGATCAGGATTTATAAATGCAATAATTTTTTCCTCTGCAAATTTATCTCCCACAAAAAAATCAAAATTTCTTCCGACAATCAGTGAGGAATCGGCTTTGTCTCCGTCCCAGCTTGCAAATGACGTACAGCCTACCATATGCAGCTCCTGAAGAAAATGTCCGATATCATGAGCAGCGTGATAGTTCAGCATACGATAATATCCGGGGCCTATAAATGAAAACTCATCCGAAGCAGAGCGCGAAACACCATATATCTCCTGCATGTACTCTTCCGGGATATTTTCGTCCAGATCGCGATTAAACCAGGCGACAAAATACTTTAGGAAATTCACATATACTCTGGAAGGAATCATTTCCGAGATTTTATCGGTAAAGTGTCGCTCCTGATTAATTACCAGCTGTCTGCTCAGCTTACCGTTGATTACTCCTCTTTCGTAAGGGCTGCCTTCTACATACAGCTCATAAAGTCCCGATTCGCTTTTCCTGAACCAGTTGTTGCCATACCTGTAAAAACCCCGGGAAGGCTCATCAATTACTACTTTTTCATAAAATGTCTCATCTACATCCGGTTCGGGAACATGTATCACATACATGAAATAAACTATAAACACCAGCAGCAGAGCCGCCAGGGAAAGAAGTATTTTATATCGCTTTTTCATAATTGATATGAACTACAAAGTTAAAAAACATCTTTTATTGTGGTTCATTACCGGCAAAAAGTTCAGCGCTCCAATTTGATATTATTCACAGGAAAGAATAAATTGGCTGTTTTTTAAACCACTATGAATTCCAGCAAATTATATGAGGTCGCCTTAGGCCTTTTTCCGGGCATTGGCGCCGGACTTACCAAGATGCTTGTCAGCTATTGCGGATCGGCAGAAAAAGTCTTTACTACTCCCAAAGGAAAACTAAAAAAAATTCCCGGGATCGGAGACAAGCTGGCTGAGACGATCATACAGAACCGTCATCTGCTGAAGGACGCTGAAAAGCAGCTGATACTGGCCGAAAAAACCGGAACGAAAATCTGCTTTTATACCGACCAGGAATATCCCGCACGGCTGAAAAACATCAATGATGCCCCTGCAATTATCTATTACCGGGGCAATATCCAGCTGAATCCTCCAAAATCAATAGCCATTGTCGGTACCCGCAATGCTTCTGAATATGGCAAACAATCTGTAGACCGGATTATTGAGCAACTAAGCCCATACAGACCAACAATTGTCAGCGGACTGGCATATGGAATTGATATTGCGGCGCATAAGGCTGCCATTCGTAATCATTTGCCAACAATCGGCTGCATGGCAACGGGACCTGACATTGTCTATCCTGCTGTCCATAAAAACATAGCGAGAACTATGGAAGAAAACGGCGGCATACTTACCGAATGCCCTTTTGGTAAAAAAATACTTCCTTCCGGCTTTCCTGCCAGAAACAGAATTATAGCCGGGCTCTGTGATGTACTGATTGTAATAGAGGCTGCGAAGAAAGGCGGCGCACTCATTACCGCAGAGATGGCAAATGATTACAACCGTGAAGTATTTGCTCTGCCCGGCAATGTAGGAGAAAAATATTCAGAGGGATGTAATCGTCTGATACAACAGCATAAAGCACACATATTCACAGATATCGACACGCTTGCTGATCTGATGCGCTGGTCACTGAGCAGCAAAAAAGAGACGGCTCAGCCTGCTGTTACCATTATCGATCTCACAGAAAAAGAATTGCCAATATATACGCTCCTTTCCAACAATGCGACGCTACAGATTGACGAGCTGAGCTGGAGAAGCAATCTGCCAATATCAGTATTAGCCTCCATACTACTTGAAATGGAATTTAAAGGTATTCTGAAAAGTATGCCGGGGAAACGGTATAAGCTGGCATAAATCGCTTAATACACAAGCATGCAATGGTAAAACTTCTTACCTTTACCCTGCTGCTCTTTGTAGCTGTTCTTATACCGGAACCATGGAATTCGGACGCCTGACAAATATTGACCATATTGATTTTTCGCTCCCGCCTGATCATCCCGGAATTAGCAGGATATTAGGCGGAAAAAGGCACCCCGATCCCAAAGTATATGTGGGAGCTCCGGTTTGGAGTCATCCGGGATTTCCCGGAAAGATTTATCCTCCCAAAGCCCGCGACAGGGATTTTATACGTTATTATGGCCAGCAGTTTAACTGTATTGAGCTTAATACCACGCATTACCGGATCCCGCAGGAGCACACCGTCCTGCACTGGAAAGAATCTGTCCCTGATGATTTTAAGTTTTGTCCGAAGATTCCCCAAAGCATCAGTCATAACAGAAACATAAACCGGTGCAAAGATGAGTTACATCTGTTCAGCCAGCGAATTTCTCTCTTTGGCAACAAGCTCGGCACCACTTTTCTTCAACTCCCTCCTGCTTTTGAAATACGCTATCTTCCCATACTTACAGAGTTTCTTGAAAACTGCCCAATCCGGGATCTTGCTATAGAATTACGTCATGAAAGCTGGTTTAGCCATAAAGAAGCATTAAAAGACCTGAGCAACTTTTTGTATAAAAAAGAATTTGCCTTCAATATCACCGATGTAGCAGGTCGAAGAGATGTTTTACATCAGCGGCTGACAAACAAAACTGCTTTTATCCGCTTTGTGGCAAACAATCTCCATCCCACTGATTTCAGCAGAATGGAAGCCTGGGCTGTTCGTATAAGCCATTGGATCGAATCGGGTGCGGAACAGATATACTTTCTAATGCATACACCGGACAAAAGCCTCACACCGGAGCTTTGCATTTACTTTATTAACTATCTGAATCAGCTCACCGGTCTTCAAGTGAAGCCGCCCCGTATTCTTATCGGTGAAACAGGGCTTTTTAACTATACCCCGTTTCCATAGATATCACCTTACTGATAAACATAAGCAATCCTCCCCGGTTTCACCTTCGGATAAGTTATGAAAAAGCTTTACGCATTTTTATCCGGAGCCATAATCGGTATACTCGGCGGTTTGATGGGACTTGGTGGTGCAGAATACCGGCTTCCGCTGCTTGTTGGTTACTTTCGTTTCGCATTGATTCAGGCAATCATTATCAATTTGCTGGTCAGCATGTTTACTGTTATATTTTCACTGATTTTCAGAAACACTGAAATACCTTTCAGTGAGCTTATACAGCATTATGAAGCAATATTAAATCTATTCGCGGGTTCCGCTATCGGTGCCTGGGCCGGAGTACAAATAGCCACCAAAGTATCAACCCGCGTTCTCAATATTCTCGTATGGATTTTTCTTCTCTCTTTGGGAGCTTTTATGATCCTGCATGCTCTTATTGATTTCACACCTCCCATATTATCCACGCCTGTCCGGATTCTTGCCGGATTCATAGCCGGAATCATTATCGGAATATTCAGCAGTATGCTGGGAGTAGCCGGAGGTGAGCTGATTATTCCGACCCTTATACTTCTTTATGCCCAGGATATTAAACTTGCCGGAAGCATTAGTCTATGTATTAGTTTGCCTACCATTATCATCGGATTGTACAAATACCGGAAAGACAAGGCTTTTACAGTTCTTACGGCCAACAAGGTTTTTATTTTGCTTATGACAACAGGATCAATAGCAGGAGCGCTGGCTGGCAGCAAAATTCTTGGCGGAATAAACGGGTATATATTGCAGATGATGCTGGGAGTTATACTCATTATTACTGCCATAAAGACATTTTGGGATAAAAAATAAGAACCAGACAAACAATGTCTGGTTCTTATCATGCTAGCGATTCCAGCTCCAGTCAAAACGATCAGGTTCTTCCAGAGCAGCAGTCAGAAGACGGATACAGTTCTGAATATCCTCCTTATGACACGTTTCGATCACCTGATGAATATGTCTGGTAGGAATGGAAATTGCACCTGCGATAGCGCCGCTTTTACCCATTCGCTGAATAGAAGCAGTATCGGTCCCTCCGGCCGTAAGAATTTCTGTCTGCCATTTGATCTCTTTTTGTTCCGCCAGATTACGCAGGTACTGCACCATACGATAATCAGCAATGGCAGAGGAATCCATTATTTTGATAGCGGCACCTTTACCCAGTGAGGTGATTTTTTCCTTTCCTGAGGCTCCTGGTACATCATAGGCAATTGTAGTATCCAGTGCAATGCCAAAATCAGGATTAATCTGGTGAGTAGCTACATTCGCACCTCTAAGCCCTACTTCTTCCTGTACGGAAAACACAGCATACAAATCATAGGGTATATCCTCCAGCTGTTTCAGCGTTTCGATCAGGATAAATACAGAAACACGATTATCCAGTGACTTACAATTGACACAGTCGCCCATTTCAACCAGAGAGCGCTCTCTGGATACAGGATCTCCCACCGAAACATAACGCTCGACTTCCTCCTTTTTCATTCCGAGGTCAATGAAAAAATCTTCCATTTTAGCGGGCTTATTGCGCTCATCCGCAGACATCACATGGATCGGTTTACTTCCCATAACTCCAATGAGATCCGAAGTACCATGCACAATCACTCTCTGAGCAGTAAGCGTCTTCGGATCAAAGCCGCCTAACGGATGAAACCAGACAAAACCATTGTCATCTATATGGGTAACAATAAAACCGATTTCATCCATATGGGCAGATACCATAATCTTTTTCTGATCCGGATTATTTTTACCCTTCTTCAAAGCAATAATATTCCCCAGATTATCAACTCTTATTTCATCAACCAAAGGATCAACCGCATCAAACACAAATTTCCGTATTTTCTGCTCATAGCCGGGCACTCCCGGAATCTCACAAATTTTCGATAATAACTTTATATTAAGATCCATAGGTTTATTAAATTAAAAAAGGGGTAAATGTTTACCCCTTTTGCTGAAAATTATAATATACTGATTAAGGCTCTTAAACAAGACCCAGTTTAAGCATGTTTGCTCTCTGTTTTTTGGCAATCGGCATATTTGCTGTAGCAACATATACATCACCAGGCTGCAGATATCCAAGCTTTACAAGATGGTCTTTCACTTTGTCAATTGTCTCGTCAGTAGACGACCATTCATTAAACTGAATGCCCTTGACACCCCAGATCAGGTTAAGCTGTGTCAGAAGCTCCTTATCAGAGGTAACCACATAGATATCAGAGTTTGGACGATGACTGGCTATTCTGTATGCAGAGTATCCTGTCTGGCTAAGACCGATCACAGCTTTTGCACCAACTTTTGCAGCCAGGCTGCACGCGGTTGATATAAGGCTGTCACAATATTCATCCGGAGTTGCCGGAGCAAAATCAAGACGCTTATTGTATACACTTTCCTGCTTTTCTACCGCAAGACAGATTCTGCTCATGCTTTTTACCGTCAGAACCGGATAATCCCCGGAAGCAGTTTCTGCACTCAGCATCACCACATCAGCACCGTCAAGAATTGCATTGGCTACGTCATTGGCTTCCGCTCTGGTAGGCCTTGGATTCTTGATCATGCTTTCCATCATCTGGGTAGCAATAATCACAGGCTTGCCAAGATGGTTGCATTTTTCAACAATCATTTTCTGAAGCATCGGCACTTCTTCCATCAGGATTTCAACCCCCAGGTCTCCTCTGGCCACCATAACGGCATCGGAGTGTTCAATGACTTCGTCAATATTCTGAATAGCTTCCGGCTTCTCAATTTTTGCAACTACCTTGGAACGGCTATTCGCTTTTTTAATTATTTCCTTTAGCTCGATAATATCTTCTGCTTTTCTTACGAAAGATAAAGCAATCCAGTCAAGATTCTGCTCAAGGCCAAATACGAGATCCCTGCGGTCTTTCTCAGTAAGAGAAGGTTCCGATACCTGTGTATTAGGAAGGTTAATACCTTTTCTTGACTTCAGTATACCGCCGTATACAATCTCAGCCTTAACTTCCCCATTGCTCGTCTCAAGCACCTTCAGCTCGATGTTCCCATCATCGATCAGAATCATATCTCCGACTTTAACATCTGAAGTAAGACTCTGATATGAGGTACTGATACGCTTACTATTACCAAGAATCTTATCTCTGCATATAGTAATTGTTTCACCTTCAACAAGCTCGACACCGTTATTTTCTACTTCATCCGTCCTGATTTTCGGGCCCTGTAAATCCTGAAGAATGGCGATATTGCAGTTATGCTCTTCGTTTAATTCCCTTATATACTTAATAACCTGCAGATGCTGGTCATGCGTACCATGAGAAAAATTAAGCCTGAAGATGTTTACTCCTGCTTCTACCAGTTCCCATAACTTTTCCTTAGTATTACTTGCAGGACCAACGGTAGCAATAATTTTTGTTTTCTTTGAACGGTTCATCGCTTAATTAAAAATTAAATTCTCTTTTGATCTAAGATTAATTAAATCTATTTCTTTTACGTATTGTACAACGGGTACCTCTTTCAATAATTCCAGAATCTCACCGGATAAAACCTCATCTGCCTCATCCTTAAAAACTAACAGATAATCATATTCCTTTAGTTCTGGAACAATATAGGGCTTTGCTGTATTATAAAACTCGCATGCCTTATTTTTTAAGAGCCTAAAGCTACTATATTCCTTTCCAAAAATAAAATTGCATATATAAATTTTACTTTTATCAAGAAACTCAAATTGTAAATCAGGTTCTCTGCGCAGATGCAAATTTAAGGATTTATTCAAATGCCAGGCCAGTTTATAGTCTTTTACCGGAGATATAAGCCCGAAAAGATGAAAATCATAGTCAAAATCAACCCTGAGCCTGGTTATTTTCATTGTCTTTTTCCTTTAAAGAACAGCCTTCTGGCCACTCTTTTTAGTATCTGACAAAGGTAAAAGAAAATCCTAACAGAAAAAGAATAAAAAAATTTTGTTTGACTGGAATTACTTTTTCCTATTTCTTTGCACCTGTTTTACTAAAAAACTTAAAACAATGTCAGAAATCGCACAAAAAGTAAAAAGTATTATCGTTGACAAACTAGGAGTTGAGGAATCTGAAGTAACTCCTGAAGCAAGTTTCACCAATGATCTTGGTGCTGACTCTTTAGACACGGTAGAGCTGATCATGGAGTTTGAGAAAGAATTCAACATCTCAATCCCTGATGAGCAGGCTGAAAACATTTCAACTGTAGGCCAGGCTGTTTCTTATCTTGAAGCAAACGTGAAATAAGCTCACGAAAGGTTTATAAATTATTCCCCACTTTACAATCTTTTATGACATTAAAAAGAGTTGTTGTTACAGGACTAGGTGCACTTACTCCACTGGGTAACAATGTTGAAGAATATTGGAAAAACCTGGAGGCAGGAGTAAGTGGTGCCGCTCCTATAACAAGATTCAATGCTGAGAAATCAAAAACTAAATTTGCCTGCGAGGTAAAAGGTTTTAATGCGGAAGACTTTATCGAGCGGAAGGAAGCACGAAAAATGGATCCTTTTACTCAGTTTGCCGTAGTCTGTTCCGATCAGGCTATCAAAGATGCCGCAATAGACTTATCTCAACTTAATGCCGATAGAATAGGTGTAATATGGGGATCGGGAATCGGAGGTTTACGCACCTTCCAGGACGAAGTATCCCAATTCGCCCTGGGAGATGGCACCCCCCGATTTAATCCTTTCTTCATTCCTAAAATGATCGCTGACATCAGTGCCGGCTGGATCTCCATTCGCAATGGGTTCCGCGGTCCCAACTTTGTCACGGTCTCCGCCTGTGCTTCTTCCACTAACGCGATTGTTGATTCATTCAACTATATTCGCCTGGGAATAGCTGATATTATTGTATCAGGCGGTTCCGAAGCCGCTGTTACCGAATCCGGAATAGGCGGATTTAATGCTCTCAAGGCCCTTTCGGAAAGAAATGACTCTCCGGAGACAGCATCCAGACCTTTTGACAAAGACCGTGATGGTTTTGTACTGGGTGAAGGTGCCGGCGCAATCGTATTGGAAGAACTTGAGCACGCAAAAGCCCGGGGAGCAAAAATCTATGCTGAAATCATCGGTGGCGGAATGTCAGCCGATGCCTATCATCTAACCGCTCCGCACCCCGAAGGACTCGGCGCCAAAAACGTAATGCTTAATGCCCTTCGCGACGCCAGCATACGTCCTGAGGAAATCGACTACATCAACGTTCATGGCACATCCACTCCACTGGGAGACCTCGGTGAAATAAAAGCTATTCAGACTGTATTTGGTGAACATGCCTATAAAATGAATATAAGCTCTACCAAATCGATGACCGGACATTTGCTTGGAGCTGCAGGTGCTATTGAAGCGCTGGCTTGTATCCTGGCCATACAGCATCAGACTGTACCGCCTACCATCAACCATTTTACGGATGATGAGAACTTTGACAGTCGTCTTAATCTGACGTTTAACAAAGCACAAAAAAGAGAAATCAACATCGCTCTGAGCAATACATTCGGGTTTGGCGGTCATAACTGTTCTATAATTCTCAGAAAATATAGCGAATAGTGTCCATCAAAGGAATATATTCTCTGCTGCGTAGCTCCGGCCGTGACAAAGAGTTAATGTATTCCATTAAGAACATAACCGGCTACATGCCAGGCAATCTTGTTCTTTATAAAACTGCGCTGAGGCATTCCTCCGCAGCAAAAGATAACATAGACTCCTATGAACGGCTCGAATTTCTGGGAGATTCGGTGCTTGGTACAGTAGTAGCCGAATTACTGTTTAAGAAATACCCGTTCAAAAGCGAAGGCTTTCTGACAGAGATCAGAGCGCGTATTGTCAATCGCGAGGAAATGAACAAGCTTGGCTTTAAGATCGGCCTGGATCGTATCATTACTTTTCACAGCTACAAATCCAGCTATGCTCATAAATCACTCTATGGCGATGCGCTGGAAGCGCTGATTGGCGCTGTATTCCTCGACAAGGGATTCAAGCGATGTAAAAAGTTTATTATCAAAAAGCTCATAAGTCCCAATTTCGACCTGAAAGAAATTGTTTCCGTAAATAAAAACTTTAAGAGCATACTTATCGAGTGGGCTCAGAAAACCAATAAAGACATCAAATTTGTCCTGATCAAAGAAATTTCAGGAAAAAACCATAAAGAGTTTACTTCTGAGGTTCTGATCGAAAATGAACCTGTCAGCCAGGGCAACGGGCTTAGTAAAAAGAAAGCTGAACAGGCAGCAGCCGAAAATGCCTGCCAGAAGCTCTCTATTATCAGTTAGCCAGCTTTTTTAAATCTTCTACCCTGTTATAATTATACAAATCACTTTCTCTGCCCGGTATAAGGGACTGCCGGTATACTTTTCCAAATTCGGTTATTCCTTTAAGGCTGTTATTCTGCAACTTTCCTATCAGACTGTAGTTGTATATCCATTTCAGAATACCTGCTGTATAAATTCCGGGAAAAGGCTGAAGACCATCTCCGGTTTCGAAAAGATAAAAATCCGCCCGTTTGTCCGTATGATATGCTTTCAGAATACTTAAAACCGTACGTGAAGAGACGCCCGGCATATCACAGGCCATTACCAGCCAGTCAGTATCCGGATAATATTTATGTGCAGTCATAATACCCTTCAGCGGTCCTTCCGCAAAAGCAAAATCATCAATGATAAGCGGATTATTGGGAAATAATCCGGAGTACTTTTCTGCCTGTGCAGCATTTACAGACAGAAAAACAGGACTTTTGGCAATTTGAGCCGAATGAATAGCATGCTGCACCCATGTTTTTCCCTGTGCCATTAATGTGCCCTTGTCCGTTCCCATTCTGGTACTAAGACCTCCGCAAAGAATAAGTATATTAATCATCTGTTTCTGTATTATGTGCATGACAGCTGCAATTATGGCTGTAGCTGCTGGTGCCGTCAATAAATAGTTCCTTTTTCCATATGGGGACTTCATGCTTTACCCTGTCTATGATATAGCGATTGGCAGCATAAGCCTCGGCCCGGTGCGATGAAGCAGTTATAACAACTACTGCGCTCTCCCCTACGTCCACCCTTCCCAGTCTGTGTCTGCACAAAGCCTTATGCAGCGAAAACTTATCGATCGCCTCTGCGACAATATTGTTAATCATTCTGATCGCCATAGGCTCATATGCTTCATACTCCAGCGCCACCACTGTCGAACCATTTGAGTGATTCCGGGCCTCTCCGCTAAACAAAACCACAGCTCCGGCTCTCGGATCCTGAATATCCGCAAGCAAGGCCGGTAAATAAAGCGGTTGCACCGATAAGGGCTCAGCCACCGCTGGAGGGGGGCAGTATGTATATCCGGTCATTGTCTGATAATTTATAGTCATTGGATACAAATTCTTCATCTACCGCTACACGGGACCGGCTAAGCAACTCCATACTCCCGGAATTCTGTCGCCGCAATGCTCCGATCATTTCCGTCACAGGAGCATTATCCGGTAGCTGTAGTTCAAAACACGGCTCAAAAAATGCTTTAAGCCCTGCAAATACAAAAACACTGACTTGCATATTGATTGATTTAACCTCCTATATATTGCATAGACATGGTACTTCCCGTAAAGGTGTTTTGTTTCTGTTCAAGCGCAGACTTCAGCTTGTCAGATATATCATCCGATGTGGACTCCACTATGGAATAACCTTTTCCTGCACTTATACATCCGTATATATTGCCCCGGCTATCCAGTCTCAGCCGATCACAATCGCTGCAAAAGGGCTGGCTGTGATTGCTGATTATCCCGAAGCGGATATGATTTTCTGTCTGCCAGTAACGGGCCGTTGCCCCGGCTTTTCTTAAGAAAGGAAAAATCCGGTATGATTTGGTGATACATTTCAGAATTGCTTCTTCCGCAATCACCTTATCCCTGTAAGCAGAATGAAGATGCCCCATCGCCATAAGCTCCAGAAAACGGACCGGAATATCTTTTTTGCCGGCATATTCAAGCAGAGGCAGGATCTGATTCTCATTCACATCCCGGATGATTACAGCGTTTAGCTTGACCAATATTCCTGTCTGAAGAGCCATCTCTATCCCCTGACATACATCCTCATATTTCAGACTCCCCGTCATACGATAAAAAATAACCGGGTCTGCAGCATCCAGCGATATATTTACATTGCGCAATCCGGCCTGATATAACGTGGCAATATGTTTCTTTAACAAAAGCGCATTGGTAGTCATACCCACTTCAATACCCATATCGGCAATAGCTTCTGTCAGATAGGGCAATTCTCTGTACAACAGTGGCTCACCCCCTGTCAGACGAACCGAATCAAGCGGATTAATCCTGTGAATCTTTTCTACCAGAGCAGCAAATTGTTTTGCGCTTAGCCCCTCCTGTCTTTGTGTTTTAATTACAGGATTTCCCTGAGGCACACAATAGGTACAGGCAAGGTTGCACCCTGAGGTAAGACTGATTCTTAGCTTTCTGAATGAACGTCCCAGGCTGTCAGTGATCATATCCGCCTCCTTCTGCTGGCATCTTTACAAAACTATTTTTGGAAGCCCCGCAAAGGGGACATTCATAGCTTTCTGACAATAATTCAAAAGGAATTCCGGGGATAATACCATTGAACGAATCACCGTACTCCTCACTGTACTCTGTCAGACAAAAAGAGCAGCTGTAGCTGACGGGAGATTGCGGCTCTTTCTGCTCCGGAAGCTCTTTTTTTTCCTGCCGTACCCGGACTCGCTCATAATACAGACTGCACAAATAAATAAGCACTTCCGGTATATCGCGTTTTTTTATATAATCTGAGAATGTTATGTATTCCGTTTCATACGCATTAAAATCCTTTTTATAGCGTATCCTGTACATGTCGAAGAACTTTTTACCCATGACGCTTATTCCGGACACTTCCTCGATCAGAACCAATGCATCGGAAAAAGGAATGGATTCCGCGTGCAGGGCAAACACCAGACCTTCGGAGCGAACTTCCCGGTTATCAAAATAATCGACAATAGACTTTCGCAATTTCAACGCCCCTTGATGCATATCCGGCAACAAAAAGTTCACTTCAAGAGCAGAATGCGCTGTATTAATCCGGTATTTTCCCAGCAGATTTTCCCAGAGTGGCAGATCTTTTTCCCTGATATTCTTAATGATTATGGATTTGTATGGTGTAATGGATATACTACCGATATCTGTCTGACTGCATAGCATGGCTACAGCTTCCATAAACTCTACCGGATATTGATTCAGGCGCTCATAAATACCAAGCCAGTAGCTATTGCCGCCCAGAGAATGAATTCCTTCGTAATAGAAAAATCTCCGGGACCGGAAGACTGCTTTATCAGTAACCAGCCGGAACGTCCATTCTTTCAGATTATATATTGCTGATTCGAGCTCAGGTAGTGATATGTCCGGATGCCCGGTCAGTATCCGTTCAATCTCAAAGGAAAGCGATGCGATTTCACGACTATCAATCAGTACCGGCCATTCCCAGCGTACCAGAGATACAGGATGAACAATGTACAGATGCCAGTAATTTTCGAACTCGGAAGCAAGATAATTGAGCCTCCCTCCAAACAAAGGAAACATTCCCTGCAATGGATCGCATATGTTAATTTCAATTGCCGGAGTATAGGAGAATGAGGCCAGGGTTTCCCGATAGATTCCTTCACTGAGCCACTTCCTGCCGGCAGCTATTCCCTGTACCGGACATGAACTTACGATATTTGCTTCCTTTACCGGCCCCGACCTGAAATCATATTGTAAGTTGGCAAAACGTACTTCCAGATCTGCCCGCTGCTTTTCTTTATACCGAAGCATTATCTGCTGGCGGAATCCCAGATTCAGAAACGGAATACCAAAATGAAATGCTGTGGTGGCGATTCTCCGCAAATCCCCCGGAGAAACTATTCCTCCGGGAATAAATATTCTCCCTATGCTGTATTTTCCCGTCATAGCACTTTCAGTTTACCTTTTGAACCTCCTGCCTGCTTACTGTCTCCATTATTTTCTTTACCTCTGGTCTGCAACTGCCACATCCCGTACCTGCACCCGTCTTTTCACAAATGCTTCGTAAATCCGTACATCCGTTCTCTATTGCTTCTTCAATATTGCCCTGACCGACATTATTGCAGGAACATACCAGACGTCCGGATACCTGCCGGGCAACCGACTGACCCGGCCTCAGAAGCTTATGCCTTCTGTCGGCAAGCTCTATACCTTTTGAAATCAACTCCTTATACTCCTGAAACTCCGATTTATCACCATACAAAATGGCGCCAACCATACGATCCTGATGCAGAATACACTTTTTGTAGTATCCGGCATTCCTGTCAAGCAAAGTGATGACTTCATAGCCGGGATCCTGCTCAGGATAAGTGACAACTCCCAATGAGCAGAGATCAAGCCCTCTGACTTTCAATATATTCATAGACAATGAGCCCGTATAAAAGGAAGATTCGTTTCCGTTCAGATATTCTGCAAGAATTTCTGCCTGTTGTTCAGCTGCTGCCGTTATACCGTAGAGATTGCCTCCGTGTTCCGCTATTTCTCCAATGCTGAATACATCCGGATCAGAAGTCTGCAAATAGTCATTGACAACAACACCTCTGTTGCATTTCAACCCCGAGGCTCTCGCCAGTTCTATGTTTGGAATGGTGCCAATGGCAAATACAACAAGCTGGCATTTGATATACTTTCCCCCTTTCAACCGAACTCCGGATACCCGTCCTTTGCCGGATATCGACAGCAATTCATCATTGAAGTAGACCTTGATGCCCCGATAATTCAACTCTTCATACAGGAGTTCACTTGCTACCGGATCCAGCTGCCGGTCCATCAATCTGGATGAGCGTTGAATTACGGTTACGTTTACATCCAGCGCAGTAAGAGAGTCTGCCAGCTCCAGTCCTAAAAGGCCGCCACCCACAACGATCGCTTCCATGCCGCCATGTACCAGCTCCATCAGCCTGTCGGCATCTTCTTTCTGGCGCATGGTAAAGATTCCATCGAGGGATGTCGCAACAGACGCAGGCATATTAGCCCTACTTCCCGTAGCCAGAATGAGCTTATCATAGGGATGAATATTGCCATTGGTATCTGTTACAAACTTCCCGGATCTGTCAACTGACTCAATACCGACTCCGGCATTGAGCACTATTCCCAGATTTTCCGTTTCTTCATCCGTTGCTTTGACAAGCTGGCTCCAGCTCATATGTCCGCTTATATAATCAGGAAGCATAACCCTGTTATAAAAATGATGCTTTTCTCTGCTAAAAACCTTTATGGAATCCTGCGCATTCAGCTCCCGGTACCTGTGTACCAGCCGGTATGAGGCAGCGCCGGCTCCCACGACGATAATGCGTTCGGATGGTTTGTTAAATCTGCGGACATTAACAGCCGAATATTTAAAATCCGGCTCTTTGGATACCGGATCAATAATCGGAGCTGTAAGATTATTGGTTCTTGAAAAATCCTTATTCAGGGTTTTCCCCCAGTGCATTGGCAAAAAAACAACCCCCGGCCTGATTTCATTAGTTATCTGAACAACTACCTTTACTATCCCCCGGTCATTGTATATTTCTGCGATATCTCCGTGATTCAGACTACGTATAGCGGCATCCTCTTCATGAATTTCCAGAAAAGGCTTGTCAATATGCTGCTGCAGTTTCCTTACTTTGCCGGTGCGGGTCATTGTATGCCACTGATCCCTGATTCGTCCCGTTGTGAGAATCAGCGGATAGGCCTCAGACACTTTTTCCGACTGATGCTGATCCGAGACAGGATGGATTCTTGCTTTTTTGTCGGCTGTATAAAAAAGATGATCCGTAAAAAGTCTCGGAGTATCTGATTCCGCATGCTCCGGAAAGGGCCATTGTACTGCCCGCCGTTTTTTCAGTATGGAATAGTCCAAGCCACTGATGTCAATTCTGGTATTTTTTGTGAGCGCTGCGTGTTCCAGAAAAACCTGTTCCGCATCCTGGTAGTCAAAATGCTCCCCAAATCCCATTTCGACTGCAAAGCGACGCAAAATCTCCATATCCGGAAGCGCTTCCCCCGGCGGCTCCAACGCTTTTTCCAGCAAGGTAATCCTCCGGTCGGAGTTGGTCATCGTCCCTTCTTTTTCCAGCCACCCCGCCGCAGGCAATACCAGATCAGCATATTGCAGCGTATCCGATTTGCCGGAAATATCCTGCACTACAACAAACTTTGCATTTTTGAGAGCAATCTCCACATTCCGGGCATCAGGAAGGCTGACCAGCGGATTGGTGCATATAATCCAGATGGCTTTCATTCGTCCGGAAAGCAGGGCATCGAACTGCTCTGTTGCTGTATAACCCGGTTTCTCGGGGAGAGAAGGTACACCCCAGAAGTCTGCTACCTCCTTACGATGCAGAGGATCAGCCAGATTTCTGTGAGCCGGCAATAAATTGGCCATCCCGCCGACTTCTCTGCCTCCCATTGCATTGGGCTGTCCGGTCAATGAGAATGGTCCGCAACCTGGTTTTCCTATTTTTCCGGTGATCAGGGACAGGTTGATCAGAGCAAGATTCTTATTAACTCCCACACTGCTCTGATTCAATCCCATTGCCCACATCGTAAGAAAACCCGAAGACTGACATATATATTTTCCGGCCAGCGTAAGATCATCGAGACTGATTCCGCAGAGGTCAGCCGCTTCTTCCAGTGATCGCTCAAACACGATCCTGGCATACGTATCAAAACCTTCGGTATGATCCCGTATAAAATCATGATCAATACCATTGTTTTCAATAATATACCTGCCAAGCGCATGGTAAAGTATACTATCTGTTCCCGGTTTTATAGGCAGATGCAGATCGGCCATTTGCGCTGACTGCGTTTTTCTGGGATCTGCCACTATAATTTTTATATGGGGATTAGCAGCCTTATGCGCTTCGATGCGCCTGAACAGAATAGGATGACACCAGGCCGGATTAGCACCCGTAATAAAAAAACAGTCTGCCAGCTCGATATCCTCATAGCTTACCGGAACCGCATCCTCACCCAGCGCCATTTTGTATGCAGCCACGGCAGAGCTCATACACAGGCGGCTGTTGGTATCAATATTATTGGTACCAAGAAACCCTTTGGTCAGCTTATTGACGAGATAATATTCTTCGGTAAGACACTGACCAGACACGTAAAACCCTACTGAATCCGGACCATATTTATTGATAAGTGATTTAAAAACGGCGGCAGCCCGGCCGATGGCTGTATCCCACGAAACACGACGCAGGGGCTGATCCCGGTTACCTCTCATATGCGGATAAAGCAACCGGTCACTGGTATCTGATACTGTATAATGGAGATTCATGCCTTTGGAACAAAGCATACCTTTATTGGCCGGATGCTCGCGATCTCCCTCCACAATTACTCTGCTGTTCCGGTCCTTGTATACTTTAATGCCACATCCTACTCCACAGTAAGAACAAGTTGACTGATATGACTCCCGTTTATTCATCTGGTTCAATTTGGAATTAAAGCACACATTTAAGCTTAACAAATATAGGTAAATTTACTTATTAAAAAACTTATTTGTACTTATATTATTAAGACAGCAAAGATAAAACACCCATATATGTATACCAAAAAACACTTACCAAACTCAATTTAAAAGCTAAAAATAACTGATTTATAAAACAAATAAAACGAAAACGTATTGCAATATACCCTAAAACAGCTTTTATTAAGCAGGAACAAAATACGTAGCAAATTAAAAAATATTAAATTTAAAATTAGGTAATTTTACGTAAAAAAATACTATGTTTGTAGTAACACATCTGACTACATCACCAAAAGTCAGAGGCGGAACCGAAAAGCCTAAAGAGTAGGATAACCATTTCCAACTACCTATTATGAAAGACCAGACTACTTATTCCAATGCAACGTACCTCGCACCCACTGAGTTTGTAACCAAAATGGTGGATGCCGGAGAGTCAAAAATCTTCATGTCTACCCGGGACACGATTATCAGAGCTTTTATGGCCGGTGGCATACTGGCACTGGGCGCCGTCTTTGCTGTCACAGTAACACATCAGACGGGCTATCCTATTATCGGAGCGCTGCTGTTTCCTATTGGATTCTGCATACTATATCTTCTTGGTTATGACTTGCTGACCGGTGTATTTGTATTGGGTCCGTTGGCGCTCATCGACAAAAGACCAGGAGTAACTCCTGCGGGTGTTCTGCGCAACTGGGGCTTGGTCTTTCTCGGAAATTTTCTGGGAGCCCTCACAGTAGCAATCATGATGGCGATAGTGTATACCTATGGATTCAGTGATGAACCGTCACCGGTAGGAAAACTCATCGCATCAATCGGCGAAGCCCGCACACTCGGTTACAAAGAGCATGGAGCAGCGGGAATGCTTACCCTTTTCATAAGAGGGGTACTTTGCAACTGGATGGTATCAACAGGAGTTGTTGGTGCTATGGTTTCAACCTCCGTCGGCGGAAAGGTGCTGGCTATGTGGATGCCTATTACTTTATTCTTTGGCATGACCTTCGAACACTCAGTCGTCAATATGTTTCTTTTCCCTTCTGCTCTGATGATGGGTGGTGAGTTTTCTTTTATGGATTATATCGTCTGGAATGAGGTTCCGACTGTACTGGGCAATCTTGTCGGCGGAATTACATTCACCGGACTGACTTTATACACTACCCATGCTCGGACTGCTCCAAAAAGAACCAGAAAAATTCAGTCTCCCCGGGAGTTTCAGCTTAATCAAAAAGTCGCTTAAAATCTCTCTTTTTATAACAGGATAAATAAATCAGGGACGATCGTTCATACAGGTCTCCCTGATTTAGTATTTATTAGAGATAGATACCTACTTCCTTACACACTGACTCCCTCTGATAAAAAACAAGTTCAAAGCTTAATGCTCAAAGATCGCGGCGGCACAGTTGTCGGCAGGAACTGAGTTTATTGAAGTCCGGAACAATCTTTATCACGATGAAGTTTCTGTTTTCAGGACTCATGTCAGTATAGAATCATATCATCGCCCCAATCCCCCTATTTCTTCGAAGGTTTATATACATCTGTTTTTACCAGAGCTTCACTGATACCTTTCTGTAAAAATCTATCCATACTAAAATATCACGCTCTTTTAGTGTCAGTTCTCACTTTTCCCACAAATAAAACCACATACCATCTTTCAATTAAAATCTCAGCAAATACCATTTTAACCGATACAAACTTGCTGTTTATATACAAAATCATTAACATTGTCCTTCCGGCCGGAAAAATTTTTATACTTTCTTTCACCAAAACACCTTTTTTACGATGAAAAAAGAATCCATTATTTTTATCTTGTTTGTGCTGGTATGCCATATTTTTCAGGCTCATGCCCAAATGAATTATTGGGTATTACCACCTAATAGAATTGATTTTACAGGAACAACACCGTCTGCATCTACCTTGCCCGGAAGCCCCGGAACAGGTGGATATTATGTGAGCAATGGCGCCTTTGATGAAAATGGCAATATGCTGTTTTACCTGAAAGATGAATCCTTATTCGATGGAAGTGGCACTCCTGTTGGTTCTTTCACAATTGGCGCTGCATTTATCATGCAGGAAGTTGCTGTTGTTCCTGTTCCCGGAACCTGTCGGGATTTTTACTTAATCTATAAGCTATCTGATCTGTTTACGCATGACTTACTCTATTCCAAGATCTCGGTATCTGCCACAGGCACTGTTTCCATAGTAAGTAGAGATAATCTGATCAGTACTAATGCAGGCAGCATTCCTGCCGGTATTGCGGTATCCAAGCTTGATGGTTCGGTCCGGTATCTGTATTCCGTTGGGCCATCTTCTGTTGAACAATATACCATATCCTCAGGCGGCATCGGATCGATGGTGTCTATTTCTTCTGACGGCACCTATACACATGAAGCAGAGTTGAATAGTGATGGTACTCTTTTAGCCTGGGGAAACCGAAGTAATAATGAGGTTTATGTATGTAATTTAGCTGACGGTAATGTAATCACAACCTATACCATTTCTACGTCTGGCAGCAGTCGATCCATCAGCGGAGTGGAGTTCTCTTCCGATGATTCGGCGCTTTATGTGGCCATAAGCGCAAGCTCTTCATCGGGAGGCATTTTTAAAATTGACCGGGCCACCGGAACCAATACAAGGTTGACAAGCAGTAATAATTATGCCAATACCCAGCTGGAAACGGGCAAGGATGGCTATATTTATGCAGTAAATAGCGGCTCACTAGGAAAAATCAATCAGACTACGGATGTTGTGAGCAGCGCTGGCCTGTCTGGTGTCACCGTTTACAGCGACTCGTACTTAGTGTATACTCTTCCGGATCAGATTGATGGGGAGAACTATGACTATTTCTTTGGAGTTGGGCCGATCTCTTATGCCGGTACAACCATCAACAGCGAACCGGTTAGTCCCGCAACCCCACTGATGGTATGCAATGCTTCGTCCATCAATCTGAATCCTGTAACCTCTAATGTAACAAGCTATCGAGTCAGAATCTATAATTCTGATGCCATCGGGTCCCAGAATTCTGAAATAGGCGCAACACCGTCCTGGATAGCGGCGGTACCTCCGGGCAGCATCAACCTTAAAATCCTGTACTCCAATTTTTTAAGCTCAAATACAGGCTACTATCTGGTTGTGCTGGAAACACAGAACCTGTGCAAACAGGCAAGCTTTGCGGCCTTAATAAATGTCATTTCCTACCCGCCCCCGACTTCCAACTTCACCTTTACGATTGGAACGACGACCAATGTTACACCCAATACTACGGTGCCCGGAAACCCTTCATGCCAGTTAAATACGAACATCAATGGCAATAGCAGCTCCGGATTTATAACCTATTACCAGATAGATATCGATATGGTCAATTGTGTAAACGGCACGGTTCTTTCCAATGTGGGTTCTTTTTACTCAGAAGATATTCTGGACAATGATCCAAACAATATAAACGGAATCGGTATTGGCGCAGTAGCAGGTAATCCGTTGTATTTCCTTTCTAATCCCAACAATTGCTACAAAGTAACTTATACCGTAGGAAATCCATGTGGCAGTCAGAGCAGCATTGGTTATTTTACCAATGTCAACTTTTGCAGGCAGGCTGCAACCGCTTATGAATTAATCGATGCCGGTCAGGTTGTAGTCAGCCCGAACCCGGTAAAGGACCGGTTAACGATTTCATTTCCCGTTGATCAAAGCCAGGCAGTCTCACTCAGAGTAACCGATATGCATGGCAATACATATCCAATACTCAATAACCAGCGCCTGCCCGCAGGTCAGCATGAGCAGGAATTTGATATGTCCGGTCTCCCCAAAGGAATTTATATGTATCATTTGGAAACCGATAAAATTACTTCAGGAAAAATAGTCAGGTTCTAAGAGACCAAATCCTCAAACAGGGCGGTATCTATATACGGCCCTGTTTTCTTAACACATGAAGAATGTCATTGTATTCTTTGCTTTTTTGTTTGTAACCTGCTTTTCAGCAACAGGACAAAACCTCGTACCCAATCCCGGATTTGAGGAGTACTATCCAT
>JAEVZS010000003.1 GCA_023392125.1 Bacteroidota bacterium | reverse complement strand
AGTCTTTTAAAAACTGATTAAACTAGTTTTCAATGAGAGCATGAGTTGTTTGAAAATAAAGAGGAGAGACTTTATTTCTCATATTCTATTTTAAGAATACGCCATACAAAATCACCTATTTTTGTTTTAACAATCACTTCGTCTCCAACTTTTTTGTTGAGAAGTGCTTGAGCCATTGGAGAATCCATTGATATATAGTCTTTATTACTTTTTAGCTCTTCATAGCCCACAATTCGAAATCGTTTTTGTAGGTTTTTAGCTTCGTTTTTAATCTCTACCCAGGCACCAAACATCACTTTTCCTTCTTGATTTGGGTGGTAATGAATCACTTTTAATTCGTCAACACACTTGCACAAATAACGAATGCGATTATCAATTTCTCGAAGTCTTTTTTTGTTGTAATGGTAATCTGCATTTTCCGAACGATCCCCCAAACTTGCAGCCCATGAAACCTTAGCGGTAACGTCTGGACGTTCCACTCGCCAAAGATATTCATGTTCCTCTCTTAATATTTGTAGGCCTTCGGGAGTAATCATTTGTGAGCGTTTGATTTTTGGTAGCGTTGATTCTCGGATTTTTCGCCTCATAGGAATCTGATCTTATATTGAAAACTTTCGCAAGATAATATAATGAAGGATAGTTTGTTTGGAGAGAACAATTGAGGAATTCTATGGAAAGACAGATTAAGTTAGGATACGATACTTTATTTTTATAATGTCAGGATTCTCTTGCGCCGAAAAAGAAAGCTGGGAGATGAGAAATTAAATTTAAGAAATACGGAAAATTCATAGTCCTTCAGGTCAGCACTGACTCAAGTCTTTCTTTCCATTTTTTCCAGTCAGGCATTATTGTTTCTTGTAGGTCATAAAACGCCCGTGTATGATTATGGTGAATTAAATGACATAACTCGTGTATGATGACGTATTCAATACTTCCTTTGGGTGCTTTTATCAATTCGGGATTTAGAATCACCTTTCCATTAGGCGTACAACTTCCCCAACGAGTGGGCATCTGTCTGATTTGAAGCTCGGGCTGACTGATGTTGTACCGGGCAAATAGCGGAAGTATCTTTTTTAGTGTTTCTTCGAAGTAAACAGATGCTTTTTCCCTATACCATTCAGACAATAGATTCTTGGCTGTTGCATTGTCTTTTCTCAGGACTAATAGTCTTCCTCTGTATAGTTTCACTTCATTGATCGCAGCCTTTTCGATTCTCAGTTTGTACTGTCTTCCTAAGTAAAGATGGGTTTCACCGTTAATGTATTTCCGTGGTGGTGTCAATGGATGATAGGATAGAAACTCAAGCTGCTGTTTGATAATCCAAGGTGCTTTCTCCCGTAGTTTGGTTTTTAGTTTTTCATCTGTGGTATCAAGAGGGGCGATCACCTTCACCCTACAATCGGGGTACACCCGAATACCGAGGGTTTTGCGATCCTGATAAGAGAGTTCATAGTTGATCTCCCTGGAACCAAAAACTAAGGATTCTATCGTGGCTGTTTCAGACATATTTCAACTTGGCTACTTTAAGTCCTTCTTCTACTAATTCATCAATCAAATCAAAAGGCAACTCAATTTCCTGCTGGGCTTTTAGGTCAAACAGATAGTCATCAATATCAATCTTAATTCTGCCTTCTATGTCTGATTTGTTTACCCAGTCAATGATAGGCTTGCCGTTTTCAAAGACTATGGATTTGATTACCTGATCGATACCTTCAGCCATAATAGCAGCTATATTTTGAGACCCTTCACTGCGTTTTAAATGTCCCTTGAAAATCTCATTGACGAGGTTGTAGATGGCAATGCCCGTGTCATTTCCAGCGAGGTTTTCAGGTACATTGTCCTGTCTGCCATTGTGGAACTGATCTTCATATTCTCTTGCCTTGTTCAGATAATCAGCTTCTGAGATTCGGTGCTGGTGATAATCCTCTATAGTATCCCGAATAAGCCTTGATAGCTTCTTGTAATACACAGGATCTTCGTTCATCTTCACATTGATTGCTTTGATCGTCCTGCTTGCAATGTGATCTGCTTTGGCTGCCTTGCTGGTTATTTTTTCAACCTCACGGTCGCGTTCCTCTTTATCAAAAATATTGACCAACTCGGTGATGCGCAGAATTTCACCTTCTGTAGTGATGTGCTTATCGATCAGCTTCTGAACCTGTGGTTCATATTCCTTGTATTCCAGATCATCAAAGTATCTACGCTTGACAGAGATTCGCAATCCAAGGAAAAACTTAGCATCCTGCTTGTACTTATTGATTTGCTGTTCCGGTGTTTTACTGATAAACTCAAAACTGGATAAAGCGAGCTTTAATAAACGGGCGAAAGCCGACACCTTTTCATAGAAGATGTGCCTGATGGCTTCATCCTGCAATAATTCTTCATAAGCAGGTTCATCATACTTGTTTTTAACTTCTTTGAAGATGTCCCAAACCTCAGAATGGACCTGCGGCAGCTTCTTTATTTCCTCACTGATGTTGGTCAATGTTCCTTCCAAATCAGCCGGATCATAATTATTTGTACCTGAGTAGGTTTCTAATGCCGTGTCCAGGTTCTCCAGATTACCATAATAGTCTATGATCAATCCATGTTCCTTGCCGGGAGCTAATCGGTTTACCCGTGCAATAGCCTGTAGTAAGGTGTGCTCTTTAAGCTGGCGGGTGAGGTATAAAACATAGTTGTTTGGAGCATCAAAACCGGTAAGCAGTTTATCTACTACAATGATAATTTCAGGATGGTCTTGCTTCTTAAATGAATTAATTAATGATTTCTCGTAGTTCTCCGGACTGCCATATTTATCCATCATGGCTTTCCAAAATTTCAATATCAAATCGTCACTTTCTTCAAAAGCATCTTCATAATTCTCTCGCACATCAGGAGGGGAGATCAGGACTTCACAGGTTACTTTTCCAATTTCCTTGATAAACTCACGGTAGCGGATTGCAGTGGTTTTATTGGGTGCTACCAACTGACCCTTGGCCTTTAAACTACCAAATAGAATATCCTGAACGTCTTGCTCGTAGTGGTCTGAAATGTCCCAGGCACGAGCATAGATTACCTCCTCAGCTTTATTTAGCTGATTGGTGGAGCTAAACTTTCTTTTCAGTGCAGCTTTACCATAAGGGGTAAGCGGTTCGGAAACCCTATCAAAGTAATTGTCCAAAGGTTTTTCATTCACTTCAATCAGGTTGTGACGACCTTCATAAAGCAAAGGAACTACGGCTCCATCTTCAACTGCATCAGTGATGGAGTACACATCTATTAAGCCACCAAAGCGATTCGCTGTGCTCTTTTCTTTCTTCATTAAAGGTGTTCCGGTAAAGGCGATAAAGCAGCCTTTTGGAAATACCTTTTGCATTTTGATGTTGAATGTGCCGTATTGACTTCTATGGCCCTCATCCACCAAAACAAAGATGTCAGGTGAATCAAAGCCTTCTTTGGCTCGATTGACAGCCGCTTCAAACTTGTGAATCAAGGTAGTGATAACCGTATCACCTGTGCCAGAAAGAAGCTCTACCAAGTGTTTGCCTGTTTGAGCATTCTCTACTGGTATTTGACATTTTTTGAACGTCTCCGTGATTTGATCGTCCAAATCAATGCGGTCAGTAACCAAGATGATCTTAGGGTTCTTGATTTGAGGATGTGTAGCTATCAACTGAGCCAACATGACCATAGTGAGGGATTTGCCACTTCCCTGAGTGTGCCAGATTACACCACCTTTTCTAAGTCCTTCACTATCTGTTTTAACTACCTTATCCAAGGTGTTGTGAACGGCAAAGTATTGCTGATACCTTGTGACCTTCTTGATGCCGTCATCATACAGGGTGAAGTTGAAGAATAGGTCTAAAAGTCTCTTTGGCTGACAAAAGCTAAATAGTAGCTTGTCCTGCTCTGTTACAGCCTGTTCTTGCTTTTCAAGGTTCTGGAAGAAAGTCCAGACGTTTTTGTAGCGTTCCTGAAATAGCGTGGTTCTTTCGTTGGCTGGTAGCGGCTGATTCTTCAGGGTCTGGAGTTTGTCAAGCCATGCGGCTTCTTCTGCTTTGGTTTTGAATAATTCTTTCCAGAAGCTCCAAAACTCCTTTTGTGTAGCAGTTGTAGCGTACTTAGCTTCATGGCAAGCCAATCCCATTACCAAGTTGGAATACTGGTATAAGGAACGAATACCATCTTCCTGCTGGTTTCTCAAATGTTGCTCAATAGCTTTATCAATGGGATCTTTGATCTTGGGGCTTTTGCACTCGATGACCACAACCGGAATACCGTTGATGAACAAGACAATATCCGGGCGATAGTGCTCACTGCTTCCGCTTCTGAGCACACTAAACTCTTCTGACACGTGGTAAGTATTGTTTTCCGGGTGCTTCCAATCTATGTAATGGAATGAGAAGCTCTTTTTGTCGCCTAAAACAGATTGCTCAAAGCTCCTGCCCAAAGTGATCAGTTCATAAAAGGCTTTATTGGCAGCAATAAAACCATCCTGAACCGGTAGGTCACGAATGGCGAGAATGGCGTTGTTTACATTGGCATCAGAAAAGGGGAACTCTTTTCCTTTATATTCAATGGTGTTGATGACTTGAAGTTGGTCCTTCAAAATGGTCTCCAACAGCACATTGGAGGTTCTACCTCCACGGGCTTCCAAGGCCTGCTCAGGAGATAAGTATTTCCAGCCCATATTCATGAGCAGCTTCAATGCCGGAAGCTGCGAAATATGGTCTTCTTTGAATGATGGTATTGCCATTATTTCAAACTTTTGGTTCGTTTTTTGCGTTTCGTATAAAGGAAGGAAGAACAGATGACAAGACATAAGTCTTGGAAATCTCATAAAATACTCTTACATTTGCATTGCTCATTCTTCCATAATAGGAGAAAGGAGTTTCGAAGCTCGATACATCCAGATATGTACCGAGCTTTGCGCTTTTAATAGACCTCATCTAATTTCTTCTTCCTTTTCTTTTCAATTTGTTTCTTACCTCCCGGCTCATTCAGATGATATGCCGTGAGTAAATAATAATCTGTGCCACTACGCTGTGGCTCCAGAATAATCACGTATTCCTGGTCTATATCGTAGATATAGGTGCGGATCACGTCCTTTCTATCTATGCGGTCTTCATAACTGAAGACTTCAACATTGTCTTTCTTCAATTCATTGATATGATGTTTGATCCAATGCAAGCGCACTGATCTTGCCATCTCAAATGAGCGCGAACCCAATTTCTTGCCTTTCCCATCTTTGTCCTCCCGGGTTGTCAGATGCCTGAAAAGGGTTTGCATAGGCGGCTCACCATCCTGTTTGGTAGGTCGAATTTGCTTGCCTTTGAATTTGAAGTTTGCATTGTCTACAAAATCTCTATTGAAAACACCTTGCAATGACTGATTGCGTTGGTATTCGTTCATGTGAGCGATTTCAAGTAGCTGCGGATATGTTTTAATGAGATTTAATGGCATACCGGCAATTACTTTAAGTCAATGTGGAACAGGTTCAACTTATTCTCATTCTTAGGAGTGGATTGGGTGATAGGCGTTTTGCAATGACTTTCAATCTTCTCAATGAGCTTATTCTTTGCTATTACCTTGCTTTCTCCTCGCAGCTTGTAATTGATGGCCCCCATGATCAGGTCAGTCAATTGCATAAGACTGCTCTCGTGAGAGTGTATGAACTGAAAATTCCGTATGGAGGAATTGTGCTTAAGTATGTCTTTGAGAGTGGCCAGCTTTTTATGGCTGATCGTGTCCTTAATGTCTAAGTAAATGTTGTAGGTGTATTCTAGGTTGATCTTGTGATGTAGCAACTGGTAATACATCTTGAAATAAAAGTCATTGTAGGTAAAGCCCTCTCTGGTGTCATCAATCTGAGATTTCTTTACGATGACAGAGCGGAAAGCCAAATCGGTGGCAAAGAAGTAATCAATCAAGTCTGCATAGTAGGGGTATTGGCCACCGGATACATTTGACCATTTTATTTCTCCTTTTACTTTATGCTTGCCCTTCAACAACTTCAGGTGTTCTTTGTGTTGCTTGAGCTGGCTGTAAGCAGAACTGATGTACGCAATCATCATGTATGGCATGCCATCATTTTGAAGGTGGGTACTTTCATCACAATAAAAGTTGAAGGTCTTGCTCATATTATTTGTCTTTATTTTTTTGACTGATCCTGATAAATTCCTCTCTCGGAATACAGCAATCGATTACTTGTTTTCCACTTCCACAAAAACAGGGGTCAGTCATACTTAGATATGATTTCTTGACGATAAATTCTTTAGCTTCTCCTTCATCAAAGTCCACATTTTCACCTTCTGAGGCTCTAATTATTTTGTCCATAGTGGCCTTCATTTTAGAAAGTGTTTCTTCCGATAAGTTCCGGTTCATATTGCTGCTGTTGGGATAATCGAAATACTCTTTCCATAATCCATAGGTCAGGGAATCTTCAAGGATGGGAGGTTCATTGACGTATTTCTTTTTGGCTTCTTCGCCTTCTTTATCCAGATATTCCACTATTTGCTTGAAGTCCTTTTTAAGCTCTGTGCCTAAAATGAATTGCTGATCCTCCCTGATAAGAAGGGGGGCAAGCTGTTTGTGTATTTTGTCATTGGAGGTAAATACATTGCAAAAAGGCAGGTAGTACAGGTATTCCAAATCGACACGATTAGTAGGGCGTGTACCTATAAGTTCACTTTGTAGCCCAAGGTGAAAAAGGAGGTCCACTTTGAGGCAATGAGCTGTGTAGGGTGCAAAGGCCGTAATCAGTGGACGATTCTCAGCTATCCATCGTGAAAATATGCTCATGCCATCAATTTCTCCTTCTCCATAATTGTCAATCATGTAGGCAAGGAGGCGGTCTTGTAAACTGTGGTTGGATAAGATGGAAGTTACTTTGTCATGAAGCTGATCCAATGATTTCAGTTTTTCATGCTCAGTGGCCTGGAGAATTTTCTGTAGGTTTTTGAGAAGGTTTTCTTGCGTGGTAAGGGTTCTCCATAACTGTGAAAGGTCATGGTCAGCATCTGTGAACTTTCCATCCTTCCACTTATAAATAGCTTTTTCTTCTGCCGTTTCCCTGACTACCATTCCTTTTCTATGGTCGTCAGGTTGTACAACCTTCTCTATATCCAGGGTGGGTCTTCCATCCATTTCCACCGGTTCACCGGATAGTTCCCCCTTTACCAATGTCCTGTAGTAAGCATTGACTACACTGTACATTGGGAACAACTTGGTTGCAAAGTCTTTAACCCTAATGTCAGATGGCGTTTTGCCTTCTTGCGTTTCCTTTTTCAGATCACCAAGGATCTCCATCACCAATACAGGAGCTACATTGTGCTTGTAATAGCTACTAAGCCTCATCAGCTCCGGAAAGCTGAGAGATTGGAAAGTGGATTTATCTATGGTGATTGTTATGTTCATTCCTCATTGTTGGTTTTAACTCTTATCTCCCCCGTTAATAACTTTTGCATTAAGCCTTTCTTTTGTTCTTTCAGGGTGTCTAATTGTTGTTGGAATAATTTCAGCTCCTTATCCGCTTCTGAAAGCACTGAAGCAATTGACATCTGTTCATCCTTTGCTGGGTATGGAACAATTAATCTGAAAAAGTCTTTCTTACTTACATTTAATAGACCATCACCTCTGGCACCTGATGTTATTATTTTTTTGAGCTGCCTATCAAGACCGTGCTCCAAAAACCAAAATGAATAGAAATCAGAGTAGACTTTATCTGTAGGTCTAAAGCAGATATAAACAAATGGCACTAAAGCTGAATCTTTCTGTAGTTGGTAGATGCAACCCATTGGGTAGGTTTTAGAATTGCCCTTGTTGTATGCAAAATCACCCTTTTGAAGAAGTGTGTATTTTTTAAGGCTATCTCCAGCGATAATCCTATCAAACTTAGACTCTTGGGTTATCAGACCCAATGTTGATGAAATCGTCATCACGTGATGGTTCTCTGCACCATCGTTGGATTCCTTTATCTCTGTAAATACCTCACCAAGTGAAACCATATTCCACTCTCCCTCAAACCCCTTCAACCGCTTCTTTCCGGTAAGTAGTTGTTGGGCAAGACCTTTGTTTCGGAGTTTGATTTCTTCGATTAGGTTAAGTGTAGTGGAAATGGCTAAATCCCAAATGCTGAGAGTTTCAGCAATCTTTTGCTGTTCTGGGAGTGGTGGAACTGGGATTAATGCATTCTTTATTGACTCAGTAGTTAATCCAAAGCGAGTGACACCATTTGCTAGTTTTTGGAAGTAATGATTGACGTTATGAGATTGCAGTAAAAAAGATAGGAAAACACCATCCAAATGAGCTTCATTAGGTCTTAGAATTGCGAGGTGATAACCACAAACCAAGTTGGGGATTTCTTCGATCACATAAGCTGGTACGGCAATATCTTTTCTATCTTCAGAGTCTTTCGTGATTATCACATCTCCCTTGTGAAGTTGAAATTTGTGAAACTCTGACGGTTTTACAGAACCTGCTGAAAACGGAATGCTGGATATTATATAATCATGGTAATAAACGTCTTGATAATTGCATAAAGAAACTGGTATTTCATCCTCATTAATGTGTTTATCAACGTTGCTGAAAAGGACGATTACATTTTTTCTAAGTTTATCCAAATTCCAATCCTTTGGAATATCTCCAACTTTAGTATGCTTAGTCTTGTGTGCTATTTCGATTGTCTTATCCATTAAACCCTAATTCAATTAGGTAATTATCCATTTGCTGCTCTACTATCAGTAAATCCTTTTTCAAACTCCTGATGTTGCTTTGTGAAGCTGGGATGTCAATTTCTTCTTCCTCCTCAAAAGTGTCCACATAGCGAGGGATATTGAGGTTGTACTCATTTTCTATTACTTCCTGTATAGGAGCACGGTAAGCGTATTTCTCCTCTAATACTTCACCATCTTCAGTAGTCAATGGTGTAGCCTTCTGGAATGCTCGATAGGTGCTGACAATCTTGTCAATGTCTGTATCTCGCAAGCGGTTCTGGTTCGTACTGGATTCATAGCCTTCACTGGCATCTATAAAGAGGATGTCTTTATTCTCGCCTTTAGCTCGGTTAAAAATGAGTATGGTTGCAGGAATACCCGTTCCATAAAACAAGTTGGCAGGTAAGCCAATTACTGCTTCCAATAGATTTTCTTCAATCAATTGTTGTCTGATCTTTCCTTCGCTGCTTCCCCTGAAGAGGACCCCATGAGGAAGGATAACTCCTACACGTCCCGTGTCGTGGTAAGTAGATTCGATCATGTGTGACACAAAAGCATAATCCCCTTTGCTCTTTGGTGGAATACCTCTGTGGAAGCGGCTAAACTGATCTGAGATAGCGTTATCGGCTCCCCATTTATCGAGAGAGAATGGAGGGTTTGCCCCGACAATGTTTCCTTTAAGCAAACTATCTCCTTCCAGTAGCTTAGGGTTGTTGAGCGTGTCACCCCATTCAATGGTAGCATCATCAATCTCATGCAGAAACATGTTCATGCGAGCAAGTGCCCAGGTGCTTCCATTGATTTCCTGTCCGAAAAGCGAGAAGTTTTTACTTCCTACCTGCTTGGCGAGTTTGATCAACAAGGAACCCGAACCACAGGTTGGGTCTATGATACGGTCGCCCGGTTGCGGGTTGAGCAACTTGGCTAAGAGTTTAGATACCTGAGCTGGCGTGTAAAATTCTCCCGCTTTCTTTCCTGCATCACTGGCAAATTTTTCAATCAGGTACTCATAAGCATCACCAATCACATCATTATCCTCCAGGTGGGAGGGTTGCAAATCAAGGGCTGAGAAATCTACCAAGAGGTTTTTAAGTCTTCTGTTTCGGTCTTTGGTTTGACCAAGATTTGCTTCTGAGTTGAAATCAATGTTTCGGAAAACACGCTCCAGTTTGCTGCGGTTGGCATCTTCCATGCTTTCAAGAGCTGTGTTGATCAGTTCACCCACATTGGCTGCATTACGGTTTTCAAAGAGGTAATCGAACGTACAGGTTTCGGGAACCTGGAAGCGTTCATTGCGCAATGCTCTTTGTATACGTATCGCATCATTGTTATATTTCTTAGCATAGAAGTCCTTTTTGTCCTTCCATACATCCGAAACGTACTTTACGAAAAGCATGGTCAGGATGTAATCCTTGTATTGTGAAGGATCAATAACGCCTCTGAACGTGTCACATGCTTTCCAAACAATGTTGTTGATCTCGCTTTGTGTAATTGCTTTTTTACTCATGCTATTCGTTTATTACTATGAATATGGAGAAATATGACTCTAATTTTTCATTGATGAATACCTCCTTGTGTTCAAGAATCCTATTATCTGGAATTTGCACACCAAGTTTTCGCAATTCCGTAGCTTCCTTTTTGGGAACTTCAAAACCTCTATTGTTCTTGTGATGGGCTGTGCCATCTAAGTTTACTGCATAAATTTCTTTCTTGCTATTACTTGGGTAGATGTGATAATGCCCTTTTACAGGGATGTTTTTATCTTCAGGATGATAAGTGTATCTGTTCTGAGTTTTTTGGAATTGCTGATACGTTTTATGTTCAAAAATTAATTCGGAATCATTTGTATGGAACACTACCTCAATAGCATATGAAGTTTTAATTCCTGCTAATTTTTGTTGTCTTTTTATGAACTCGCTTAATGATTGCATGATGTTATTTGCTTGAAATAATTTCTTTAATGACTGCCTGATATACTTTTTGCTTTTCGGAAATGATCTTGTTGGATATTTCCATGTCTTTGTAATGTAGCTGCTTAATCGCAATAGCCTTTTGCTGACGCTCCAATGAGGGTAGCTTAACAGTAAAAGCTTCCAATTCGGATTTCCGAATGGAAGGGATGGAGCTGCCAGCTCCCAGGGTTTGAAAATATGCCTGCGTTTGGGGCATATTAAATAAGGTGGTAAGGAACTCCGGAATCACCCTTGAACGGTCTGTTTTGATGACAAAGAAAATAGAGGAGGCAATGGCTGGACCAAATGCTTTGTCATAAGTCCAGGCAAAGTTTCTCATTCCTTTTCCAACCATAATAATGTCGCCATCTTCCAAGAGGTGAGATTCATTCTTTTGGTCGATCTGAATGAAGGTGTCTATCTGCTCCGTCTGATTACCCCAATCATCAAAGTGCTTTGCCTGTAAATAGACAGCATTTCCCTCATCTGAGGGTTTGGTGTATAAACCAAATTGTAGTTGGGTAATATCGCTGAGTTTTACCTTCATTTAATTTGTAGGATGATTCAAATTTCAAATAAAGGTAATAAAAAGACAGTTGAAGTTAATTAATATATTGTAGGGTGTTTCAAAAAAAATATAAATGTATAAATATACAAAGTCAGTACGGGGTTGAGTTATCGCTACGATGAAGTCTTTGTATTTTATCTCATCAGAGGTTAATTGCTTCAACTCCTGATGAGATGCTATTGAGGATGAGTCAGAGTTTTATTTCTGTATGCGGAATCAATTATCTGCATGATTTCTCCCTGCTTGTGGAGGCGATCTTAGCTTGTAAAAAAGAGAATAACAATAGAGGATGCCACGAAAAGAGTTGTAGTGATACCAGAGAGAAATCTCATTTCCCGATGCAAAACTTGCTGAATATATTATCCAGCAAATCATCCGTTGTAATCTCCCCTGTGATCTCACCGAGGTGGTAAAGCGCCAGCCGTATATCTTCCGCCAGCAGATCACCGGTCAGATTCTGATTGACAGCATCCAGAACTGAATTGAGCGCTTCCCGTGTTTTTTGCAGGCTTTCGTAATGCCGTATATTGGTTACAATGGTGCTGCCGCTTCGTATGGTCTGGGAGGTCACCATTTCCAGCAGATGCTCTTTTAGTTCATCAATACCTGCTTTTTCGGCTGCAGATATATAGATGATTCCGTCAAAATTCCGGAATTCTTCCCGGTAGCTGGAGCGTTTGTCAATTTTATTGCCCACCACAAGATAGGGCACATCCATATTACGCAGCTCTGTAAGGTCCTTGATCAGTTCGTCTTCATCATAGACATTGACATCGAAGAGGTATATAATGAGCGAAGCGCTGCGCATCTTTTCGCGGGTACGCTCTACCCCCATGGCTTCAATGATATCTCTGGTTTCGCGTAGTCCGGCAGTATCGATAAAGCGGAAGGAAATACCGCCCAGCATGATTTCATCTTCAATAAAATCCCGGGTAGTGCCGGGAATGTCGCTTACGATGGCTTTATCCTCATTGAGGAGGACATTGAGCAGCTTGGATTTGCCGGCATTGGGTTTTCCCGCGATTACGATCGGTACCCCGTTTTTGATAACATTCCCCAGCGAAAAGGAGGAAATAAGTCCGTCAATGACACGACGGATATTGTATATCAGCTCTTTGAGCTGCTCTCGATTGGCAAATTCCACATCTTCCTCACTAAAATCAAGTTCCAGCTCAATCATGCTGGCAAAATGAATAAGCTGTTCCCGGAGCTTTTTGATCTCGGCAGAAAAACCACCCCGCATCTGATTTAGCGCTGCCTGATGGGATATTTCGGAATCGGAGGCGATAAGGTCTGCTACCGCTTCGGCCTGAGCCAGGTCAAAGCGGCCGTTCATAAATGCCCGCATGGTAAACTCACCGGCTTTGGCAAAGCGGGCACCGTTGCGGATCAACAGCTGTAATATCTGTTTGACAATATAATCAGAGCCGTGACAGGAAAACTCTACGGTGTCTTCCCGGGTATAGGAGCGGGGACCTTTGAAAATAGTGGCTACTACCTCATCGTAAGTATGGCCGTTTTCTTCAATTGTGCCGAAATGCACTGTATGTGATGGCTGGAGACTAAGCGGCTTGCCCTGAAATACTTTATCCGAAATGGCCAGGGCCTGCGGACCTGATATGCGTATCACGGCAATGGCTCCGGCTCCTTGCGGAGTAGCCAGCGCTACTATGGTATCGTCTTTAGCGAATGCGTTGTTCAAGATTATTCGTTGGCGTTAAAAGACTTACTGAATCGATCCCAGCTTGTAGTCTTAAAATGTTCGTCTCCGTAAAAATGCAATATTTTATTCAACATGTCAACGTCAAGATAGCCCGGGATCGGTTGTAACAGTTCTTCATCCGGCGTAAGGTAAACAGTCGTCGGATAACCGCTTGCCCGGAATATTCTGGATGCCAGCTGCTGTTCAGTCATTTCAGTGCCTTTATACGTGACTTTTTTATTGCTTTCGGCATTGAGTTTTACCGCGTAGAATTTTTCATTCATATAATCTACAATAGCAGGGTCCTGAAGCGTAGTAGCGTCCATTCGTTTGCACCAGCCGCACCAGCTGGTATACACATCCACAAAAATCTTCTTAGGTTTTTTGCGGGATAGCTCAACGGCTTCGTCATAGGAAAGCCATACAATTTTATCCGACTTTTCTATTTGCCGCGGATTGATCTCTTTTTTTGAACCTTCACTGGTATTACTCTGGCCTGTGTTTTTCAGAGAGCAGGATAAAAATAGTACAAGTGTTGATATGACTGCTAAGTAGTTGATTGATCGCATAAAATAGTTGTTAGGAAGTTGTATATAACCAGTGTCTTAATTTGAATGTTCGATTTTGCTGCTCCGTAGTTTCCGGGTCAGTATACCCTGAGATGGGGAAAACAGGTAGGCAAGCACAAAAATAATACCGCAAAAAGTGGCCATTCCTCCGGCTACAGATCCGTTGATCCATACGGCCAGCATATAGCCACCTATGCAGGCGATCATACCCGCTATACACGAATACAGAAGCATACGCGGAAAGCTGTCAGTCAGCAGGTGGGCAGTAGCTGCGGGAGCAACAAGAAAAGCTACTACCAGTATGGCTCCAACGGATTTGAAGGCAGCCACGGTTGCCAGGGAGACAAATCCCATAAGAAGATAATGCCAGGTAAGTACAGATAATCCCAGGGCTGCAGCATAAGCCGGATCAAAGGTCGTGAGAAACAATTCCTTGTAACCTGAAATAACAAAAACCAGAATAATAAGCAATACGGCACCCATCGTCCAGAAAGAAAGAGGGCCCAGATCTGTACCTGCTCCGGTATATAACCGTTCGAAGGGGCTGAGCGCAATTTCTCCGTACAGTATACATTCCTGATCCAGATCTACATTGCCGGCAAAAGCTGATACCAGAATAACGCCAAGCGCAAAAAGGGTAGTGAAGGTAATGCCGATAGCAGCATCTTCCTGAATCCGGACTTTGCGGTGAAACGTTTCGATCATGAAGGTAGTAACCAGACCCAGAACCGCAGCGCCTGTGAGCATAAAGACTGAATCTCTGGTTCCTCCGGCCAGCAAATAGGCAATAACGATACCCGGGAGCACTGCGTGCGAAATAGCATCACCTATCATGGCCATCCTTCTTAGAATAAGAAAGCAGCCGGGAATGCTGCAACAAAAGGAAACCAGACAGCCGGTAATGATAATTTCCAGATCGTTTTGAGTCATTTAACTATCGTCCAGAAGGTAAATATACGTTTTTTATCAGTCAGAAGCCGGCCAGGTATACCCGATTTGTATGGATATTTTTACTCCCCGTATCTTATTCTGCCTGTAGTGACGAGTACATGGTCATTCGTCAGCGAAAATCCTTCAAAAGCGAAGGACGCGGTCAGCTCGACAATCTTGTTGTTTTCGGATCGTACGGTATGAATGGTAATCTCGCCGGTATGGTCATCGGTGAAATAATCCATGGAAGCATAGTTGTACAGCCCGTAAAAATGCTGGCTTCGGTATGGATCAGCATAATTGAGTACATAGGTTCCCGGATCGACAGGCCATGACGTACCAAGAATGATAAGTCGGTTTCCGTCTCTGGCGGTGATGGTAAGCCGCTGATTGTTTACGATAGCAAATTCTACTTCAGGACTGGTAAATATATAATCATCGACTGTAGCGGAAAACTGCATCTGATCAGTATCCGGATCAATGGTATGTCTGTTGCAGGATATAAAAGCAAAAAGAATGGCAGTAAACAGGAAAAATTTTTTCATGTCAGGATAAGGTAAATAGGTAGAAAATAAAAGACCGTCTGATAAAAACGCTCTTTTACCGGTTCTATTTCAATAAGTGGTTGATCCGATAGGCAACTTTGTCAAAATTGAACAGTTGATACAGTTCGTTAAACTGAACCTTTATTTCTTCAAGGCACAGATTGCCAATGCTTCCTTCATGGGTATGTTTTACCTGATGCTGTGCTTCGAATCTGTTTTCTTCAATCATTTTTCCGACTTCTTTATACGCATCACGGAATGGCATCCCATCCAGCACAAGCTTGTTGACAACCTCTACAGAGAAAAGGTATTTGTATTTATCATCATTGAGAATACCGTCTTTAACCTTGATATGCTTCAGCATGTATCCGGCAAGGTTCAGACAGTCAATCAGGTCACTGAACGCAGGAAGAAAGTTTTCCTTGATAATCTGGAGATCTCTGTGATATCCGCTGGGCAGGTTATTGCACAGTAAGGTGATTTCATTGGGTAGGGCCTGGATTTTGTTGCATTTTGCCCGGATCAGCTCAAATACATCCGGATTCTTTTTGTGGGGCATGATGCTTGATCCGGTAGTAAGCTCGTCCGGGAAGGTAATAAACCCGAAATTCTGATTCATGTACAATGTTACATCCATCGCCATTTTGGAAAGCGTATAGGCTACCGAGGCAATGGCAGAAGCAACATTCTTTTCTGTTTTACCACGTCCCATCTGGGCGTACACCACATTGTAGTTCAGGTCGTCAAATCCCAGAAGGCTGGTCGTCATAGTACGGTTTAACGGAAAGGATGAACCGTAACCGGCAGCAGAGCCCAATGGATTTTTATTGGCGATTTTGTATGCGGCAAGCAGCATATTCAGATCATCGGCAAGACTCTCCGCATAAGCTCCGAACCAGAGCCCGAAGGAAGAAGGCATAGCGATCTGAAGGTGGGTATAACCGGGCAAAAGATGATTTTTGTACTGATCAGCCTGCTGTATGAGTTGTTCGAAAAGTGTTTTTACTCCAAGTACCACCTGTTCAATGGCATCTCTGGTAAATAGCTTCAGATCAAGCAAAACCTGATCATTGCGGGAACGTCCGCTATGTATTTTCTTTCCGACTTCCCCGAGACGGCGCGTTAGGAGCAGCTCAACCTGAGAGTGTACGTCTTCTACGCCTTCCTCAATAGAAAAGAGGCCCGCCTTGATCTCTGTGTGAATCTGTTTCAGGGCCTGATGAAGCGTGTCCAGCTCTTCTCTGGTCAGCAAGCCGACGGACTCCAGCATGGCAGTATGGGCAAGCGATCCAAGTACGTCAAATTCGGCCAGCATCATGTCCATCTCCCGGTCTCTTCCTATGGTGAATTTCTCGATTTCCTTATTTACGTTTGTATCCTTTTGCCAGAGTTTCATTTTTGTTTGTTTCGGTTAGATTTTGGTATTGCAAGATAGTAAATAATGTACTAAGTAGGGGGATCAGCAGGGCAATAAGCAAAAAATGCAAGGAGTTTTTTGGGATTTTTGCGATATATGATGTTTATTATGAGTGATTTTTTAACGTAAACCAAATATGTCCAATCGTCCTTTATATCTGACTGTTTCATCTGCTTATCCGGGAGAAGGTTTTACAGTGGAGCAGGTCTATAAAAAAATAGGTGGAAAGGTCTATGCCAACTATCAGACCAATCCCGAGGCTTTTCAGAATACCTGCACCCTTCGGATGTGCTATGGCTTCAACAGAGGCGGGGTAAAAATTCCGTATATCCGAAATCAGACCGGCTCCGGATCAGACGGAGCCTGGTACATATACAGAGTACGGATATTTGCTGAGTATATGAAAGATCAGTATGGAAATCCGGATATAGAAGGTAATAACAGGAGCCTTTTTGCAGGGAAAAAAGGTATTATCCAGTTTCATGTATCGCAATGGCGTGATGCTACCGGGCATTTTACTTTCTGGGATGGCAGCAAGGCGTTGTATGGCGATTATTTCTCACAGTCAGACAAGGTTTCATTATGGGTATTAGAATAAGTCAAATCATGAATATAAAGATACTTGCTATCCTGTCAGGCAGCTTGCTGATTGGATCATGCACGCAGGATACTGCTTCAAAAGAAAAAGAGCAGGAAGTCCATAAGGTGGAGCAGGAGCGTGAGCGTCTGAAATTGAAAAACGCGGCATTCTGTGCCTGTATGGGGCACGGATCTGTGCTTATGAAAAAGGCTATGGAAGATGATGGAAGTGTGGCAGCGTATGTTGAAAACAGTGATTATGGTATGGAAGCTTTCGAAGCGGTATTTGAGGCTGCTTCGGCTTATGCGGATACAGTCTATAGAAGCAAGTACAACAGATCACTGACCGTAATGAAGTGTCTGGATTTTTATCACAGCCGGGAGCTGCAGGAGCTGGTGAAAAAATATGACGGCGATCTGATTGCGGAATGAATAAAAAAGCCCGTGCTGTATAAAGAGCACGGGCTTTCTGTTGAATCTGCGGCAAGTTTAAGTTATATAACTATATCGCTAAGTATTTTTATATATCTGTCAATACCTTCCTCTATTTCACTGAGCCAGATGTATTCATTGGCAGTGTGGCTCCGTTCGGATTTTCCCGGTCCCATTTTGACTGAAGGAACAGGAACAAGCGCCTGGTCGGAGGTCGTAGGAGAACCATACGGATTTGCTCCGTACTTGATTGCCGAAAGCACCAGCGGATGCTTGGGATCAATAAATGAAGGTCTCAGCCTGACAGATCTTGGCTTCACTTCCGAATCAATATTGTCTTCGATGATTTTCAGCACTTCTTCATTTTTATACATTTCCGTGATGCGGACATCAATGGTGAATGTACAGTTTTCAGGAACCACATTGTGCTGATAACCTGCATTGATAATAGTTACGGACATCTTCATCGGTCCCAGATGCGGGCTTACTTTCTCAAACCGGTAATTGCGTATCCATTCTATGTCCTTGAGCGCTTTGTATATGGCGTTATCTCCTTCCTCTCTTGCCGCGTGACCGGCTTTGCCTTTGGCAGTACAGTCAAGAACCATCAGGCCCTTTTCCGCAACAGCGATATCCATGGTTGTTGGTTCGCCGACAATGGCAAAGTCAATTTTGCCCAGCTTGGGATAAACCAGTTCCAGCCCGTCAAATCCGGAAATCTCTTCTTCTGCAGTAGCAGCGTATACGAAGTTGTATTTCAGATTTTCCAATGGATAGAAATGAAGGAATGTTGCCATAAGCGATACAAGACATCCGCCGGCATCATTACTGCCCAGGCCATACAGCTTGCCATCCTTTAGGATAGGGTCAAACGGATCATTGGTATATCCGGGATTGGGCTTGACAGTATCATGGTGTGAGTTGAGCAGTATTGTCGGCTTGTCCGGGTGGTAATACTTGTTAAAAGCCCAGACATTGTTCTTGAGACGCTCGGTTTTTACGCCTCTCTCAGTCAGGAATTGATTGATCAGTTCAGCGGTTTTATCTTCCTGCTTACTGAACGATTCAGTTCTGATGAGCTGCTTCAGAAGCTCTATCGCATCCTGCTGCAATTGACTCAGTTCTTTCATGATATAAGATCTATGTGTCCCGATTTATCGGGACTGGTGAAAAATGTGCTTTTTAAGCGTTTAGTCTGGTGCCTTTGGAGGCACCGGTATTAATTATGTCACTGATGTCGTCGGCATGGCATATAATTACGGATTTTACACCTGCCTGTATGGCATCAAATGAGTTATCCATTTTAGGAATCATTCCTTTGGCGATCACACCATCTGCTTTCAAAGCATCGTATCTGACCGGATCAATCCGGGAGATGACCGACTCTTTGTCATTGATATCGCTCAGAACCCCTTTCAGCTCAAAACAATACACAAGATGGGTTTCGAAATGCTCTGACATAGCAACGGCAATAGTAGAGGCAATGGTATCGGCATTAGTATTGAGTATATTGCCTTGACCATCATGCGAAAGCGGGGCAATAACCGGCTGCAGACCAGCGGTAAGGAGGCTGGCCAGTATTTCACCGTTCACCCGTTTTACATCACCGACAAATCCGTAGTCAATGCCGTTTTTTACCGGACGTTGGTCTGCCAGTATAATGTTTGCATCGGCGCCTGTAAGGCCAATCGCATTGGTACCCAGCGCCTGAAGGCGGCTTACAACTTTTTTGTTGATCAGACCGCCGTATACCATAGTTACGATCTTTAATGTTTCTGCATCGGTGATTCGTCTGCCATCCACCATTTGTGCTTCGATCCCAAGACCCTTGCTGATTTCCGTGGCAACTTTTCCGCCCCCGTGTATCAGTATGAATTTTTCTTTTAATCCGGCCAGGGAGTGAAGAAATGAACGGAGGCTTTCTTCATTATCAATAACGTTGCCGCCTATTTTAATGATGAATAATTTGGTTTCCGATGACATATGTTGAGCAGAAAATATTATTTTTCGGATGAATGATCAAAAATTGGATTCAAGTATTTTTTTCAGAACAGCCTGTGCAGACCATAGTCTGTTGCCGGCCTGCTGTATTACTACAGAAGCAGGACTGTCAATTACTTCGTCGCTGACTATCAGATTTCTGCGTACTGGCAGACAATGCATGAATTTTGCATTATTGGTAAGATCCATTTTTTCTTTGTCTACCATCCAGGAAGGGTCCTGAGACAAAATCTGCCCGTAATGGGTGTAGGAAGACCAGTTTTTTGCATATATGAAATCAGCGCCTTCAAAAGCTTCTTTCTGATTGTATGTCATGCTGGCTGCTCCGGCAAACTGGGGAGCCAGTTCATATCCCGGCGGATGTGTAATGACAAAATCAACATCGGCTTTGTTCATCCATTCCGCAAATGAGTTCGGTACGGCCTGAGGGAGATTTTTTATGTGAGGAGCCCAGGTCAGAACTACTTTGGGTCTTGCCTTGGTTTTCAGCTCTTCAATAGTCATGAGGTCTGCCAGAGACTGGCAGGGATGAAGCGTTGCCGACTCAAGGCTGATAACCGGTACACCGGAGTACTTTTTAAACTGCTCAATGATCTGATCGGAATAGTCTTCCTCTCTGTTTTTTAATTTGGGGAAGGACCGTATTCCTATGATATCAACATACTGCCCCATGACGGCGGCGGCTTCCCTGACATGCTCGGCTGCATCTCCGTTCATAATCACACCATGTCTGGTTTCAAGCGCCCAGCCTTCCTTATCAAAGTTCATGACCATAGTGTTCATGCCCAGCATTTGTCCGGCCCGCTGGGTACTAAGTCTTGTCCGCAGGCTGGGATTCAGAAATATCAGCCCCAGCGTTTTGTTTTTTCCCAGATGGCTGTATGACCATGGATTTTTTTTCAGCTCGATCGCATCGGCAACGAGTGCCGGAATATCCTCTACGTCATTTACGGAGGTAAAGTATCTCATCTATTTAACCAGTGTTTTGGATAATACTTCGTTGAACGCATTCAGGAAAAGGTCAGCTTCTTCTTTACTGATATTGAGCGCCGGTAGCAGGCGTATCGTATTTTTGTCTGATGAAGAACCGGTGAATATTGCATGGTCTTTCAGAAGCGCGCTTCGGATTTCTGCACAGGGAATTTCCAGTTCAAGACCAATCATAAGTCCCAGTGCGCGCACTTCTCTGACACCCGGAACATCTTTTAGCCGGTTGATCAGATAGGTGCCCATTTCAGCAGCATTCTTTACCAGATTCTCTTGCTCGATTACGTCCAGCACAGCTACTCCGGCGGCGCAGGCCAGGTGGTTGCCTCCGAAAGTAGTTCCCAGTAGTCCGTGCGAAGCTTTAAAAGCCGGACTTATCAGAACTCCTGCAATGGGAAATCCATTGCCCATGCCTTTGGCTGTAGTAATCAGATCGGCTTTGATATTGAAATGCTGATGTGCAAAGAATTTACCGGAACGACCATATCCGGATTGCACTTCGTCAAGAATCAGAACGGTGCCGAATTTATCACAAAGTGAGCGGATTTTGTTCAAAAATGACGCTGTCGGTATTTTTACTCCTCCCACTCCCTGCATACCTTCAATAATGATAGCAGCTACTTCGTCATTCATAGCGGCTTCCAGAGCAGCTTCATCGTTGAATGGAAGCAGTATGGCATTGTCTGTCTGGTTGACCGGAGCCTGCATGGAGCTTCCGTCTGTGACAGCTACAGCCAGTGAAGTACGACCGTGAAATCCTTTGCTGAATGATATGATTTTTTTTCTTCCGGTGTGGAAAGATGCAAGCTTGAGCGCGTTTTCATTGGCCTCAGCTCCGGAATTGCACAGAAACAGCGCATAGTCCGTATAACCTGACAGTCTGCCCAGCTTGTCAGCAAGCTCCTTCTGCAAGGGTATCTGGACTGAGTTGGAGTAGAAAGAGATTTTGTTTAGCTGTTCAGTAATCTTATTGACATAATACGGATGTGTATGGCCAATAGAAATCACAGCGTGTCCTCCGTAGAAATCCAGGTACTGATTGCCATCTTTATCCCATAAATAAGAACCCTGTGCACGAACGGGCTCAATGGAAAACAGCGGGTAAACGTCGAATAGGTTCATATTTTTCCGTTTTACGTAGTACGTTTTACGTTTTATTATTTGGTAGTCTGTATAGTAGTCGTATGTAAAGCTCGAACTCGTTTTATCAGTGCTATCAGCATTGCTTTTATTTTATTAATAGCTTCTGTCAGTTCAGCAAACAGATCATTTGATAAATATTGAAGATCCTTACTCAATAAAAGCAGATAATCCGTTTCATTTGCCGAACCCAAAGCCATTTGAAAATAATTGGCGATATCAGCCTGAGAATACTTTCCACAACCCTCTGCTATATTGCAGGGAATCGAATATGATGAACGTCGTATCTGATTGGTAATACAATATTTTTCATATTCAGGAAAGCTCATTGTAGCTTTATAAATTTTAAGAGTAAGAATATGCGCTTCTTTCCATACGTTAAGTTCTTTATAATTTTGCATAGCTGTATGCTGGAAGATATAAAACAACTGATTGATACGTATTACGTAATACGTATCACTTTTTACGTTTAGAATCCCACGCTCTTCAGCCTCAGACCTTCCTGCTCATCGAGTCCGAACATCAGGTTCATATTTTGAACTGCTTGTCCGGAAGCTCCTTTGGTAAGGTTGTCGATCACGGAAATAATATGCAGCTTGTTTTCGAACTTCTGAGGATACACAATGCAGTTGTTTGTATTGACGACCTGCTTTACATCCGGATTGATATCGGTGACATGTACGAAAGGATGTGAGGCATAATAGTCCTCATAAAGCCTGAATGCGTCTTCCTGCGTCAGATTCGATTTGAGATAAGAGGATATCATGATTCCCCGGCTGAAATTGCCGCGGTATGGAATAAAATTGATATCCTGATTTAAGCCGGATTGCAGTTGTTGCAGAGTCTGTCTTATTTCTTTCAGATGCTGATGGCTGAATGCCTTGTATATGGAAATATTGTTATTGCGCCAGCTGAAATGGGAAGTGGCTGAAAGGCTTTGTCCTGCCCCGGTAGAACCCGTAACACCGGAAGTATGTACTTCGCTGTTAAGTAATCCGGCAGATGCCAGAGGAAGCAGGCCCAGCTGGATGCCAGTTGCAAAACATCCGGGATTGGCTATATGCTGCGCTTTTTTAATAGCTTCTCTTTGCAGCTCCGGTAGGCCGTATACAAAATCATTACCTTCGCGTTTGAGGCGAAAATCATGGCTGAGGTCTATCACCTTGATATGGTCAGCAATTTTGTTTTCCTGAAGGAAGGTAACAGCAGTACCATGTCCCACACAAAGGAAAAGAACGTCTATATCATCACGCAGCTCCTCGGTGAACCGCAGCTCTGTAACTCCCAACAGGTCTGTATGGACTTTAGAGACCAGATTTCCGGCGTTGCTGTTGCTGTGGATAAATACGATTTCTACCGACGGATGAAAGATCAGTATACGCAGAAGCTCTCCGCCTGTATAGCCGGCGCTTCCGACAATTCCTACCCGTATTTTTTTTGAATTGCTCATGTTTCAGTAGCTTATTATCCGGTTGATTAGTATGTGATCAACCGGATAGGTTATAGGATGAGTAATAAAGACAAAAGAGTTACAGGTCCGTTTTGTTGACCTTGTGCCAGATCATGGCCTGATTGCCCAGTATCTTTGAAAACCCTTTAACATCTTCTCCTGACCAGGCATTGTTCATTTCTCCGTATTTCCCGAATTCTGAGCTCATCATGTCAAACGGAGAGCTGATACCAACAATATGGAAATTGTATGGTGCAAGATACACGGTTACTTTGCCGCTTACATTCTTTTGCGTATCCAGGAGGAACGCCTCTATGTTGCGCATGACCGGATCCAGAAACTGTCCTTCATGGAGCAGGTTGCCGTACCAGGTTCCCAGCATATCTTTCCAGTACAGCTGCCATTTAGACAAAACATGCTTTTCGAGTGCATGGTGCGCCTTGAGTATAACCATGGGGGCTGCAGCTTCAAAGCCTACCCGGCCTTTGATTCCGATGATGGTATCGCCTACATGGATATCTCTTCCGATCGCAAAAGGACCGGCTATTTCCTGAATCTTGTTGATCGCGTCTACCGGATTGGCAAAGCTCTGACCGTTGACACCGACAGGCTCACCGTTTTTAAACTCAATTTCCAGTTCCTCGGGATTGTGTTTGCTTAGCTGTGTCGGGAATGCTGCTTCGGGTAGATACTTGTCAGAAGTCAATGTTTCTTTACCGCCGACAGAAGTTCCCCAGATTCCTTTGTTGATAGAGTATAGAGCTTTTTCCCAGTTTCCTTCCACACCGTGTTTTTTCAGAAACTCGATTTCTTCCTCTCTGGAAAGTTTTTCATCACGGATCGGAGTAATGATTTTAACCTCCGGGCATATGATATTGAATACAAGATCGAAACGAACCTGGTCGTTGCCGGCTCCGGTGCTGCCGTGAGCAACTGCCTGCGCTCCGATTTTCTTTGCAAATTTACCTATAGCCATTGCCTGAAACACTCGTTCTGCGCTCACTGACAACGGATACGTGTTGTTTTTGAGTACATTTCCGAAAATCAGGTATTTAATACAGTTCTGATAATAGTTGTTCAGCTCTTCTGCACAATGGTGTTCCTTTACACCAAGGGCATATGCCTTACGCTCTATTTCCTTCAACTCCTCTGCCGAAAAACCACCTGTATTAACAATAACCGAATATACTTCATAGTTTAGCGTTTCCTTCAGATACTTTACACAATACGAGGTATCAAGGCCTCCGCTAAAAGCCAATACTACTTTATTACTCATCTTTTTAAATTTTGAGTACCAAAAATATTAATAAAATCCGTATTTTCTCAATCAGAGAAAGAGTAATTAAACAGAGGCAATGCCCAGATACGTCAGCAGTGCTTTAGGTGTAAAGCTCTTCAGGAGCTTGTGACTTTTGAGACTCTGCCAGCGCTCGTAGATACGGGATTTTTTCACGAAGTCCCATTTCTTGCGGTTTTTCTCGGCAGGATCATAAAGCATACCGGTACAGAGACAGTTTTTGTAATTTTTGCTTTTCAGAATGTCAAAATTTACACAACTGGCACATCCTTTCCAGAACTGCTCGTCATCTGTGAGTTCGGAAAAAGTAACCGGGCGGTAGCCCAGTTCGGAGTTTATCTTCATGACAGCCGCGCTGGTAGTCAGACCAAAAAGCTTGGCATCAGGATATTTTTTTCTGGAGAGGGCAAAGGCCTTTTCCTTAATCCGGGTAGCCAGACCGTATTTGCGAAAATCAGGAGCGACAATAAGGCCTGAATTGGCAACATATTTTCCGTGTCCCCAGGTTTCAATATAGCAGAAACCGGCAAACTCTCCTTTGTCCGTGAGGGCAATGATCGCTTTGCCTTCTTCCATTTTCTGGCGGATATAGTCAGGGCTTCTTTTGGCAATCCCCGTACCTCGTGCTTTGGCACTTTCCTCCATTTCTTTGCATATAGCTTCCGCAAGGTGCTTATGATCTTCGCCAGCTACTTTAACTTTAAACTGTACCGCAGACATTGTTTTGGCAATAGTATGTCGTATAGAATTTAGTATATAAAATGTTTGGGTTTTATCCTTTTATTCGGATAACAGTAAAGGCAGATTGGTTTGATATTTACCCCGTAGGTAAATAAGATAAAGTAACGGCCTAGGGCCTCGGGAAGAACCTGATAGACAAAGAAATTCTGGCCTCGCTGAAGGAGTATGAAAGAGAAAAGATTGTATGTAGGTTGCCAGATGTCATTTCAGTTAATACAAGCTTAAATCAAAAGTAGTTTTTGTATTAAAATGTTCCTAATGAATTGTTAATTATTTTTCAAAAAAATAAAGACAGCTTCGTATCGGATATCAGAATGTTGACCATTATTTCTTCGGTAACTTTTTGTTACACTGCCTGTAGCGAATCCGGGAAGATCTGGTTGCTTCCAATGAAAACGGCTGGCTGACAACAAGCCGGCTCCCTTTTTCAACCAGAATACGGGCTTTCCGATCCATATGTATATGAGTACCGGGACTGATAATGAGCTCCGAACCCTCTCTGATCCGCAAAGTAGCTTTTTCTTTCAGGTGAATTCTGCTTAACGTGTCAAAGGTAAGCCTGCTCATGTTGACAAAATCAGGATATTCATAGTGTCCGTTGAGTAATTGACCGCGGGTGCTGCGGTCGGCGCTGCTGCTCTTATCTACTGTGAGATGCACATTTCTGCCGATGACAAGATCAGCTTCAGCCGCAGGATTGCGGGGGATGAGCAGGTTTCCCGTAAATCTTTGATCGCTCGTGATTTCGGTATCGTCAAAACGAATATCAACTGTAATTTGTCCCGTAATACTGTCAATGGATATGAGCTCTACGGACAATCCGGTTAATGTCATAGGCTCAAGGCTTTCTGCACATTCCTCATAATACTGGAGCGGAGTAATCATCGGATTGCAGCTAATGCCTGCTTTTTGTCCGGGCTGTCTGAATGCGAAGTCAAGGCCCAGTCCGGCATATGTGTATATGCCTTCTTCACGCAGAACCATTCTGTATTCATTGGGCATGCTGTGAGGAGGGTATTTACCGCATACTGGTACATTCTGCCCGGAGTTGTTGGTAAAGTTTCTTGTAAATATGACATCAGGATACAGGGTGTCATACAGATAATTGGCGCGGATCGTCGCCATATCATTGTGCGGGCCGGCCGGATTGGGACGAAGCTTTCTGAAGTTGGCAGCTATATTATTAAAAACCTGTATGGATAGCTCTTCTCCCAGAACTTCATAGTCAAAGTTTCCCGAAGCAGATATCGCCCGGAGTCCATTGCTGTATTGCCATCCCAGAGCAGATATAATTTCGCCTCTGCTGGCTGTAATACGCTCGATGTACATATACAGCCCCCTGGAAGGCATCGGTGTAGAATCTCCGGCTCCATCTGTCAGCCAGCTTTCGCGATCATCAAAAATGGTGGCTCCGCTGTGGTTTTCGAGCCAGAGCCGCTGATTCGTTTCCGGGATCTGGATGCGTATGGCATCGCCTGTGGAAACAAAATCATCGAGTGTCAGGCGACAATTCCGGGGCTCCCGGATATCTTTTTCTGTTTTTAGCTCAATCCAGCCGGTATACCAGCTTTCCCAGGCATTGGCGGAGGTATTGACACGGTCGTAGGCACACATGCCCCAGCCTGACGTACTGTAAAAATAGGAGCCAAGTACTCCGTTGGTTGTAAAATAATGAGGACAATTGTACAGATTGTGAGCCATTTCATGAATGAAGAGGCCTTTCAGACCCGCTATATGCCACATACTGTTTTCAATAGTAAATCCGCTCTGCCTTTGAATTTTATAGATGCCTTGCGGAGTGTCAAACGTATGATTGTCATTGAGTGATGCGTAGCCGCGACATCCTTCTTTGCGCCATACGACAATTACAAAATCAATAATGCTATCAGGGCCGGTTTGGCTGTTATCAAATCCAAAGTTAGGATGATTGTTACGGAGATCATACCGGCTCCAGTCAAAATCCGGATACTGTGAGGCAATCTGCCTGAAAACAGCTTTGTTGTTTTGACGGCTTTCCTTTACTACAATGCGCTCGGGAAAGATATCCGCCACAATTCGTAAAGGAGGTTTTTCCGGGTGTTTCCGGCTCATCTGGTAATAAAAATTGGAGATGGTCCGGTCGGTATTGTCGGGTGAAAACTGATCGAAATCCTGATAAAACAGCTGGTCGTAATGCTGAAGAAAAGTTTTTCCAGCTTCCTTATGCTGCCGGGGATTGATTTCCGGCCATTCTGAGTGATTAAAATGGGGGGCATCAGTAGTATAGTCTTTTTCCAGGGAGGCGAATATAACCAGAAAGCGCATGTCGCCTGTCGGTGTAAAAGCGCCGCCATAGACCGACAGGTGTTGCTGTGCATCGGCTGGCAGAATAAGAAGCAGAGCGAACAGAAAAGCCGGACAGCTATATTGCAGCCAGGACAAAAGTAAGCACTTATTCTTTATATGGAATCTGTGAAGCATGCGGGTCTTGTTCAGGTTTACGCAGGAGTTCTTCCAGTCTTTTCTCAAGTTCGGGAGTCAGAATATGCTCGATGGTTTCGGCGTCTTCATGCACATGGTCGGGAGCAATATTCAGATAATTGGTCAGATAAAGCTCCCAGAGCCGGTGCGTTCTGGTAATACGCTGACCGATATTTTTGCCTTCCTCTGTAAGAGTAAAGGCTGATCTGTCTTTATGGATATAGCCTTCTCTGACGAGAGAGCGGAGACCTTTGCGAAGCGTTTTTTCATCGATAGGCCTCTTTTCCTTTATTTCTTCGATAATATAGGCTCTGTCAAATATGTTGTCTTTTTCACCAAGATGAAAAAAGGTTTTCAGAATATTTTCCTCCCGGATTTTTTTTCTGTTCCGATAATGCTGATAATAGCGATAGATCAGTCCTCTGCCCGGCGCAGCTACAAATGATACAAAAGCAATCAGCGAAATCATCACAACAATCCAGGGTCCTGTCGGCATTCCCGGCTTTATATAGCTTATATATGCACCTGTGATTCCTGAGACTGCTCCAAATATGGCAGCGAGGATGAGCATATTGGCGATTTTGTCTGTCCAGGTGCGGGCAGCTGTGGCGGGGGTAATGAGCATGGCTGCCATAAGAATTACACCGACTGCCTGAATGCCCAGCACAACCGCCAAAACAGTCAGTGAAGTAAGCAGGCCCTGCAAAAGACGGACAGGAAGGCCTATAGAGCGTGCAAAGTGCTCATCGAAGGCCATAAAAGTAAATTCTTTAAAAAACAACAGCAGAACCAGTATGGTTACTATTGCGAGGCTTCCGAATGTATACAGGTCAGAGGCTGTCAGAGAGGTGGCCTGACCAAACAGAAAGCTGTCCAGGCCGGATTGCCGGCCATTGCCTGAATGCTGGATATGGGTTAATAATAAAATGCCGGCCCCGAAAAAAACGGATAGTATAAGGGCGAGTGCTGTATCTTCACGGATTCGGTTATGGCGGGTCAGCTTTTCCATTAGAAATACGGAAAGCAAGCCGGTTGTGAATGCTCCGGTGATGAGCACCAGAGGGTTTTTCTCCTGCCAGAGTATGAATGCAATACAGATTCCGGGTAGGACGGAATGGGCAATTACATCACCGGTGAGGGCTCTTTTTCTGAGATAAGTAAAGCAGCCAACCAAAGCAGAGGATGCTGTTAATAATACAGAGCCAATGACAACATACCGGATATTGGGATCTGACAAGGTCAGGAATTCCAGGAGTTCCTTCATAGGTATCAAATTTACTTAATCGTGACAGCTCTGCAAGGCATGCAAATGAAATTTATGTCATATAGGCGGTATGGAGCAGTAATTTAATCATGTTTTATGACACAATGTGCCATAATGACATATGGTTTTACCTGTAACTCTATTGGCATGAGCCTTGTTATTAAGGGTAAGGAGCAAAAAAAAGAATTTACATTATATTACTAAAGTTATAGTTATGGGTAAAATTATTGGTATTGACTTAGGAACAACCAACTCCTGCGTTTCAGTGATGGAAGGTAATGAGCCTGTGGTAATTCCTAACAGTGAGGGTAGAAGAACCACCCCTTCTATCGTTGCGTTTCAGGATAATGGTGAGCGAAAAGTGGGGGACCCCGCTAAGAGACAGGCTATCACTAATCCGGTAAATACAATCAGTTCAATCAAGCGATACATGGGTAAGAAATTTTCCGATATGGAAAAGGAAAACGGAAAGGTTTCTTACAAAGTGGAGCGTGGTGATAATGACACACCAAGAGTCCGTATCGGAGACAGGATGTATACTCCTCAGGAAATCTCTGCGATGATTCTTCAGAAAATGAAGTCTACAGCAGAAGATTATCTTGGAACAGAAGTACGGGAAGCGGTAATTACTGTCCCTGCGTATTTTAATGACGCAGAAAGACAGGCTACCAAAGAAGCCGGCCAGATTGCAGGTCTTGAGGTAAAACGTATTATCAACGAGCCTACTGCTGCTGCTCTGGCCTACGGCCTGGACAAAAAAGGCAGTGATATGACGATTGCTGTATTTGATCTTGGTGGTGGAACATTTGATGTTTCCATACTGGAGCTGGGAGATGGAGTTTTTGAAGTAAAGTCAACCAATGGGGATACCAATCTGGGTGGTGATGATTTTGACCAGGTGATTATTGACTGGCTTGCCGATGAATTCAAAAACGATGAGGGCATTGATCTGAGAAAAGATCCTATGGCTCTTCAGCGTCTGAAAGAAGCTGCTGAAAAAGCAAAGATCGAGCTTTCAAGCTCTACCAGTACTGAAATCAATCTGCCGTATATCATGCCGGTTGATGGCATTCCGAAACACCTTGTGCGTACGCTTTCAAGAGCTAAATTTGAGCAGCTATCCGATTCACTGATCAGAAGAACGCTGGAACCTTGCAAGGCAGCTCTTAAAGACGCCGGACTTTCCACATCACAGATTGATGAGGTAATCCTTGTAGGTGGTTCGACCAGAATTCCGAAAATTCAGGAGGAGGTAGAGAAGTTCTTTGGAAAGAAGCCTTCCAAAGGTGTGAACCCTGACGAAGTTGTTGCCGTTGGTGCAGCAATTCAGGGTGGTGTTCTGACGGGTGAAGTAAAAGATGTATTGCTGCTGGATGTTACTCCGCTTTCACTGGGTATTGAAACCATGGGTGGTGTATTCACCAAACTGATAGAATCCAATACTACCATTCCTACCAAGAAGTCGGAAGTATTCTCTACTGCTGCTGATAATCAGCCGAGTGTTGAGATTCACGTATTGCAGGGAGAGCGTCCTATGGCGAAGGATAACAGAACAATCGGAAGATTCCATTTGTCTGATATTCCACCGGCTCCGAGAGGTGTTCCTCAAATTGAAGTTACCTTCGATATTGATGCCAACGGGATTCTTCATGTGTCTGCCAAAGACAGAGGCACCAACAAGGAGCAGAAGATCCGTATCGAAGCATCTTCCGGTCTGACCGATCAGGAAATCGAAAAGATGCGTAATGAAGCGAAAGCAAACGAAGAGGCTGATAAGAAAGAAAAAGAGCGTATTGAGAAAGTCAATGCTGCCGATTCGATGATCTTCAGTACAGAAAAACAGCTGAAAGAATTTGGTGACAAATTGTCTGCAAGCAACAAATCAGCGATCGAATCTGCTCTCGCGGAACTGAAAAAAGCGCATGAGTCTAAAGATATCGATGCGATTGATGCTGCATTGTCAACATTGAACAATGCCTGGCAGGCTGCTTCTCAGGAAATGTACAGCGCTTCTCAGAATGGCGGAGCGGCAGGACCTGAAGCCGGCGGTCCTCAGGCTGGTGGCCCTGACAATGTAACCGATGTTGATTACGAAGAGGTTGACTCAGAGAAGAAAAACAGCTAATTGATTTTTCTGATAAAGTATGAAAGGGCTACCCGGATCCGGGTAGCCCTTTTTGTTTCGCCTGGGGGAAAGTCAACTTATTTTTTCTGCTTTTTGTTATGAAACAGAGAGTATGAAAATATGGAGGGGAAGTAATGAAGGGAATACGGGACATATATGCAGCATCAGAATTGACCGGGCTTTTGAGAAAAGTTCATAGCTATGTAAATAATTTGGCGGATTTTGTCGGAGAGACAGAATTTCTTTTAAAGCATCCTTTCCAGCGATACAGAATAAAGCCGGCTCTGAGCTATTCGGAGGCCGGCTTTGTCCGTTTATGATATCATCAAAATTATCAGGCATTCCGTTGTTTGGCAGCAGAGTGCCTGTCTGTTTCGGAAACGGAGCCAATCATTTAGTATGTAATCAGATATAAGAGAAAGCGAAGAAGATATAGTATTATGGCATCATTCAGAGAAGAAATTTTATTCGAAAACCGAAAGGAAGCAGGAATACGATTAGGAAAGGTAATGAAAGACGAAGAACTGGGAGGTGACCCGCTTATACTGGGTGTGCCCAGAGGGGGAATTGAGATTGCCTATTATGTTTCCAGAGAGCTTGGTTCTGAATTCTCAGTGGTTGTATCAAAAAAGATGGGCTATCCCGGCAATGAGGAATATGCTTTTGGAGCAGTGGCAGAAGATGGCTCCATGTATCTGTCCGATAAAACCGGGATGCGGCTTAACCGGGAGATTGTTGAGAAAGTCCGTGAAGAAAAGCTGAGAGAAATAGCCCGGCGTATTCTGACGTATCGTAATGGAGAGCCTCTTCCGGTTATGAAAGGAAGAACCGTTGTGATTACAGATGATGGTATCGCTACCGGAGCCACACTTATACCCATCGTAGAAATGTGCAAACGTAACGGAGCGGACAAAGTGATTGTAGCAGCTCCCGTAGCTCCCTCGTCGTCTGTCCGGCTATTTGGTCATGCAGATAAAATGGTGGTGCTGGCAAAACCGGAACCGTTTTATGCTGTCGGCCAGTTCTACAAAGATTTTCATGCAATGGAGGATCAGGAAATTATGCAATTACTGAAAAAATAAAAGGGAGGATAGAGCAATGGAAAGAGAGCAGGAGAGAACAAGAACCATATTTGAGGAAACAATTAATATACCCGTAGGGCAGACTTTTTTGTCAGGAGATCTGATGATCCCCGAAAAAGCAAAAGGAATCATCCTCTTTAGTCACGGAAGCGGAAGCAGTCGTTTTAGTAATCGAAATAAACTGGTTGCAAATGAGCTCCATAAACATAAATTTGCTACTTTAGTGTTTGATTTGCTGACGGTTTATGAAAACAGAGTGGTAAATAACCGCTTTGATACGGATCTGCTTACTGAACGTCTGATTGGTATAACAAACTGGGTAAGCGATTTTTACGAAACAAGGGAGTTGCCTCTGGGGTACTTCGGGGCCAGTACGGGAGCGGCTTCGGCGCTGAAAGCGGCAGCTGTATTCGGTGATCGTATCAAAGCAGTGGTAAGCCGGGGTGGTCGTCCTGATCTGGTATTGAGAGATCTGCCTGAAGTGATTGCACCAGTCCGCCTGATTGTGGGAAGCCTGGACCAGCCGGTTATCGGCATGAACGAAGTAGCGATCAACGCACTGGAGCAGTCGGTTGACAAAGACCTGGTCCTGGTTCCGGGTGCATCGCATTTGTTTGAAGAGCCGGGCAAATTGATGGAGGTTGCTTCTCTGACTGTTGCCTGGTTTGAAAGATTTATATAAGCACTTCGTTTATTTGCTGTTGCGCAGGTTTAATGATATGCAGATTTCGGTATATACTCAGGGTAGAGATTGATGAAACTACGTATTTAACTGGCTGAAAATATAATTCAGCCATTTTTTATTGTAATTTTTATAGAAATAAGGCGCTTTTAACGTAAATTAATACAATTGAATATTGTTTACCTTTTATTGTTCATATGGTATTAACAAAGGTGAAAATATCGTTTTTTTTATTCTGTATACTGTCTGTTCTTATCTTTCAGCCTGGCATCCTGTTGGCACATAATCCTTCGTCATCCGGTGATGCTTTTCGGTTTATTGAAAATAAGGGACAGTGGGGGGATGTTGTATTGTTTAGAGCAGAACTCGGGAACGGGGTAATTTTTATCGAAAAAGATGGCTTTACGTTTAATCTTCTGAGTGAAGAGACCTTAAAAGAAAGACACAGGCACGGAAAGTCGGGCGGAATAAGTGTAGGAAAACCGAATGAGCCTGCACAGGAGCAGAAAGGACATGCTTATAAAATGCGTTTTGTCGGAGCTAATCCGGAAGTAGAAGTAAGTGGTGTCAATCAGTTGCCTGAGTATTTTAACTATATTACCGGAGATAATCCGGAAAAATGGTCTTTCAGGGCAGGCGCTTTCACCCGTATATACTATAAGAATCTGTACAAGGGTATTGATCTGGTTTTATACCGTCATGATACCAATCTGAAATATGATTTTTTTATTCATCCGGGCGCAGATCCGGCGCATATACGTTTCTTGTATGAAGGAATTGACCTGATCAAACAAAAAAGCGGTCGTTTGGAGCTATATACAAGTGTCGGAAAAATTATTGAATCCAGTCCTGTAGCTTTTGAAAAATTTGGTTCCGATACTTCGGTAGTGGAGTGTGTTTATAAGAAAGTCGGGGAAGAGTATGGTTTTGAATTTCCCGGGGGATATGACCGGAATAAAACACTGATTATAGATCCTGAACTTATTTTTTCCACTTTTTCCGGATCTACAGCAGACAATTTTGGTTTTACGGCAACCTATGATCATGAAGGCTTTCTATATAGTGGGAGTATCGTATTCTCAGGAGGGTATCCCACTACGATGGGGGCATACAATCAGTTTTACGTATGGGGCTCTGATATTGCTGTGACAAAGTATGATACGACCGGCACATTTATGGTCTGGTCTACCCTGATCGGCGGGAGTGGTTATGAAGCCCCGCATAGTATGATATGTAATGCCCAGAATGAATTGTATGTTTTCGGAACAACCGGTTCCTGGGATTTTCCGACTACACCTGATGCCTATGACAGATCATTTAATAATCAGACGACTTTTGATGTGAAGCGGATAAGAGTATTGCCGGGTCTGGGTATTCAGTATCTGTACGGGTGTGATATGTTTGTACTAAAGCTCAGCAGGGGCGGTGATGAGCTAAAATCATCCACCTATCTCGGTGGCTCCGGCAATGACGGGCTTAATTCCACACGGTATGATTCCCTCTATTCATTCGCCGGGAGTCTTTATGTACAGTATGGACCGTGGGCTCATGATACTCTGAAATACAATTATGCGGATGAAATGAGAGGTGAAATAGATATTGACCAAAATAACAATATCTATATTGCTACCTGCACCAGTTCTGATGATTTCCCGATTGTGGGTAATACCTGGCAGACCAGCTATGGCGGGGGCAGACTGGATGGAGTTATTGTTAAAATGGATGCCCAGCTGAGAAATATTCTCTGGAGTACTTATCTGGGTGGTTCGGGACCTGATGCAATTTATTCTCTTGCCCTGGATAAAACGGGCGGGATATATGTTACAGGTGGAACCCGCTCTGCAGATTTTCCCACGGAAGGAGAGGTCGTGCAGGCGGATTTTGGCGGCGGGAGAAGTGATGCCTTTGTAGCTTATCTGGATGCTTCAGGACAAACCCTTATTCGATCTACTTACTGGGGATCAGAAGAATATGATCAGGCATACTTTATAGAAACGGATTATCTTGATTATGTATATATATTCGGACAGACTGAGGGTAAAGACTCTGCTTTTGTGTATAATGTAAAGTATGCAGTACCCAATAGCGGTCAGTTTATAACCAAGCTCAGTCCTTTGCTGGATACATTGATGTGGAGCACAGCATTGGGAACAGGTTCCGGCGGTCCTGATATTTCTCCTACGGCTTTTTTGGTAGATGTGTGCCGGAAAATATATTTATCCGGCTGGGGAGGAGCATCCAATCATCATAATTTCTTAAGAAATAACGCAGGGTATACTACCGGATTGCCGGTTACCCCTGATGCTTTTCAGACAACGACCGACGGTAGCGATTTTTACCTTCTGGTTATGGAAGATGATGCCTCTGCTTTACATTATGCCACCTTTATGGGAGGAAATGTTTCAGAAGAGCATGTTGACGGGGGAACCAGCCGTTTTGACCGTAAAGGAAAAATATATCAGTCTGTATGTGCCGGGTGCAGAGGGAATTCTGATTTTCCGATAGAGCCGGCCAATGCGCATTCTCCTGTCAATGGCAGCATCAACTGTAATAATGCCGTATTTAAGTTTAATTTTGACATGCCGGCTGTGATCGCTGATTTTGATATACCGGATATAGGATGTGCACCTTTCGAGCTGGAAATCATTAACCGTAGTCTGGAGCAGGCAAATACTAACTACTACTGGGATTTTGGTGATGGAACTACTTCCCGTGAGCGGGTACCGATCCATACGTACACAAAAGCGGGAATATATAAAATTAAGCTCAGACTTGAGGATGTAGCTACCTGCAATCTCAATGACAGCACAGAACGGGAGATTGTTATTATATCAGATACGTCTTATTCACTTCCTCTGGTCAACATATGTCCCGGAGAATTTGCCCAGATTGGCATTATGCCAAAAAATGTAGATACGATTACTTATCGCTGGACTCCTCTGATATGGCTGAGTGACCCGACGGTGTCCAATCCGATTGCAAAACCGGAATCTTCCATAGAATATACTCTTCTGGTATCAAATGGTGTATGTACGGATACTATAGTACAGGAAGTTATACTGAATCCGCTTGAAGTTGACATGGATGATCTGAAAGTTTGCAGCAGCGATATGCCTCTGCGGCTTTCTCCTGCCTATACTGGTATGCCTGACAGGTTTCAGTGGTCTCTGACCTCGGAGTTTGATGATCTGCTCAATCAGGATCCGTCGGATTCTGAGCTGATTATTGATCAGCATGACAAAAAGATCCGGTATTATCTGAAAGCTATTAATCAGTACGAATGTTATGATACCACATCGTTTGTGGTGGTAGTAAGTGATCTTTATATAGAGCTATCGGCAGATAGCATCGTGTTTTGCGAAGAGACGGAACTGCATATTGGTACCGGCCTCGAAGATGATGACTTAACTTTTCAATGGTCTCCTCTTCATTCTATTGGGGGACCGGCAGATACCTCTCACATAGTTATAAGGCCAAAGCGTCCCGGGTATATATACGTAACAGCGATAAATGAGCTGGGCTGTGTACATAATGATTCTGTATATGCGGATGTTCATCTGGATACGACATACGCATTATCTCCGTTGCCGATTTGTCCCGGCGATTCCGCCAGGCTGGGATTGTTGCCCGCCGATAAGAATAACAGCTATCAATGGAGTCCGGCAACCTGGCTTAATGATACATCGTTGGCCAATCCGATCAGCACTCCCGAGAGCTCGCTGGAATATACCCTGCTTATGTCCGATGGAATTTGTACAGATACGATCACACAGTTCGTGATACTTCATCCGGTAGATATTGATGTGGAGGCTTCCATCGAGGCCTGTAGCTATGATGGCCCGTTTTTACTTGATCTTACATTTGCTTCTGGCAATCCTGTGACTTATCACTGGTCCGGCTATCCTGACTTTTCTGACCGGCTGAATCCTGATCCGGCTATCCCGGCTGTGACAGTTAATCCGATGGGCAAGGAGAGTTATTATTATATCAAAGCTGAAAATAATATAGGGTGTACCGGCATTGATTCGGTGCGTATCGTACTTACCGATTTGTTTATTGAAACTTCAGCCCCGGCGTATATCTGTATCGGGGATGCCGCGAACATACATGCATCGAGCACTCTGCCGAATGACCAGCTTACTTATCAGTGGCGACCGGAGGTATATATCGATGGACGTACCGATACATCCCATGTTGTTGCCCGTCCTGACCGGACCCGTTATTATTATGTCACAGCTATAAATTCGTATGGTTGTATTTACAGAGATTCCGTACTGGTCGAGTTGTCTTCACTCAGAGATGGAATGCTCACAGCCTGGGCAGATAAAGACACGATATATGAAGGTACCTCAACTGTTATTCATGTACGTCCCGTGCTACCATATCATTATCACTGGACTCCGGAATATTCGCTGGGCAATCCGCATTCTACTGATCCGGTAGCAGCTCCGCCTGTCACAACCGAATACTGGGTAACAGTCACAGATCAGCGTGCCGGGTGCAGGATCGATACCAGTCTTCTGATCGAAGTAATTCCGGTGATCTGTGAGGAGCCCAACATGTTTGTACCCAATGCATTTTCACCCAATGAGGATGGGAATAATGATGTTTTGTATGTCCGGGGAAGCTTCATTGAAGAAATGGTGTTTGTGGTTTATGACCGTTGGGGAGAAAAAGTATTTGAATCTACTCATCAGAGTGAGGGCTGGGATGGAACTTACAGAGGACGAAAAGTGGATCCTGCGGTTTTTGTCTATTATCTGGAAGTAAAATGTATAGGTGGTAAGACTTTCTTTAAGAAAGGTAATGTGACGGTATTAAAGTAATAAATGGAGAGTTTTAGTGTTGAGTTACAGGCTATCTATTGTGTTTTTTATTTTATCTGCCTTGTTTTTTCAGGTCAGATCACAGGATATTCATTTTTCGCAGTATCAGCTGTCTCCTCTTACTGTTAATCCGGCTTCTGCAGGAGGCTTCAATGGAACGTATCGCTTCAATGCATTATACCGTATGCAATGGGGTACAGTATCAGTGCCGTACAATACTGTTGCCCTAAGTGTGGATGCCCGCGATTTTGCCGATAAAAAAAACTTTAATGCCGGTTTTAATTTTTACTATGACCGCGCCGGTGATTCACATTATTCCAATCTGCTGGCCGGGCTGTCTCTGGCTTATTCGATTCCTTTTGACCGCCGGCGTCTCAGCTATCTCAACATGGGAGTACAGGCCACCATTACTCAGCGAACGTTTGATATGCAACGACTGCAGTTTGACAGCCAGTATCTTCCGCATCAGTATGGCGGAACTTATATGCCCTGGTTACCGAGCAATGAAAGTTTTACGGGTTTTTCCGTTTTTTATCCGGATGTGAATGCAGGTATATATTATCACTGGCAACCTGAGAAAAGAAAAAAAATTACTCTCGGAATGAGCTTTTATAATATATTAAAGCCTCGTCAGAGCTTTATGCAAAATACGGAAATACGTCTTGACAGAAGACTTAATCTGCATGCTTCAGGATCATTCAGGGTAGATCAGAAAATTGATGTTCTGCCTATGATGCTGTTTATGGTTCAGGGAACTTTTTTCCAGTTTACTCCGGGAGTGGCGGGCAGATATATAGTAGAAAACCATATGTATCGCTATCGGGCCCTTTATGCGGGTATATATACCAGAGCCAGTGATGCCGCTTATGTTACATTGGGAATGGATTATAATGAATGGTATGTTGGTCTGAGCTATGATCTTAATTATAGCCGGCTGGTACCTGCCAGCAGGGGACAGGGAGGGTGGGAAATCGGTCTTACATACCGTATCGGAAAAATGCCTGACAGAAGGAAATACAGAGATTGTCCTGATTTTATGTAGTGGTTATGAACGATGAGTTTGTGTATGGGGCTTAAGTATATCTGGGCGCTGTTACTGTTGGTATATGGTATCACCGGAGTTGCGCAGAGTAAAAAACAGTGGAAGAAATACGGAGATCTGGCATTTGCAGGGCAAGATTATCAGGGAGCTGCGATTTACTATGATAAAGCCCGTCTTTCAGATACGACGGATATTCATCTTCTGAATCTGTATTGTGATGCGCTGAGACATGCTAATGAGTATGATTTAGCAGAAAAATTCTACAGGCAGCTGATTCTGCAGGATTCGCTCAGGCAATATCCGGAGGCATTGTTTTATCTGGGATTGTTGCAAAAAAACACCGGAAACTACAGAGAGGCTAAAAACAGTCTGAGAAAATACAGCACTCAGGAAGGTTTGTCTGAATATATGCGACAAAGGCTGATGAATGAAATTACCGGTTGTGAGCTGGCTTTGCACTACTCAGAACAATCCGGTAATACACAACCGGCGTACTGGATAGAAGGGCTCAATACTCCTTATGCGGAATTCGCTCCGGTATTGATATATGACTCGGTAATGCTGTTTTCATCCCAGCGACTGGAAGAAAAACAGGATGAAAGTAATGAGCTTTTTTTTCCTGTACGCTTGTACCAGGCATCACTTCAAAAATCGACTTGGGTGACAGAAGGAGAGTTTGCGGAAGTAATTAATAGTGCCGGGATACACGTATCAAACGGAACATTTACCGAAGATCGCAGAAAATTCTATTTTTCAGCCTGTGACCAGCATTTTAATTGCTGGATCATGGTCAGCAGCTATGATCAGGGAGCCTGGACAGAGCCATATTCGCTCGATAATACTATTAATTATCCCGGATATTCAACGACCCAGCCATTCCTCACCAGAATAGGCGGAAGAGATGTATTGCTGTTTGTGTCGGACAGACCTGGCGGCAAAGGGAAAATGGATATCTGGTATGCATTGCGAAAACAGGGAGACAGCTATTATGAGCCGGTCAATCTTGGAGCATCTGTCAACACTCCGGCAGACGATATCACCCCATGGTATGACACTGCTGACTCCACACTTTACTTTAGCTCCGCCTGGTGGCCGGGACTGGGTGGTTTTGATATTTTCAGAAGCAGAGGAGCGCTTTTGTATCAGGAAAAAGCAGAAAATATGGGGACGCCGTACAACTCGGGAGCAAACGATGTGTATTTCTCCATAGCGCCGGGACGTCAGTGGGCTTATCTGAGTTCAAATCGTACGGGTAGTCTGCGGGACACTATTGCAGGATTTAATGATATATGGAAAGTAAGACAGGGTGTTGAGAAGGAGGAAAATGAAGACAGCCTCGAAACAATAAGGCAGTTTGCCGAAAATATGGTTTCACTAAATGAGAAGCTGCCATTGCACCTCTACTTTCACAATGATCAGCCGGATTCAGGCAGCAGAGATACGCTGACTGCTCTTGATTATTTACAGTCTGTCCATGATTATCTTCGTTATCGGCCCGTTTATCTGCATATTGCCGGACAATGGGGGAGAGATGAAAATGAAAAAAGGCAGAAAATAGCAGAAATGCAGCAGTTTTTTGACGATAAGGTATCGGCGGGAGCGGATCGTCTGGAACATTTCATGGAGCAGCTTTACCGGCAGCTGAAAAATGGCTTACCGGTCAGGTTGGGAGTACGTGCCTATGTAAGTCCGCTCGGAGAGAAAACCTATAACCGAAATCTGGCTATGCGCAGAATTTCTTCTTTTGTAAACTATGTATATGCTTATAACAATGGTTGCCTCCGTCCATTCCTGACTGATTCTTCCGGATTGTTGACCATTGAGCAGCTTCCTGTATTACATACAGAGCAGAATACTTCGTCTGTTCAGGATGTTGCAAAAGCGATATATGGTATGGAAGCTGCTGAAGCGCGCAGGATTGAGATTGCATGGCTGCTCCCGGCCGGAGCGGATTATGCGTATATGCTGGTCAGAAAACTGCAATTACCGGCCGGAACGGGGAATGATATCGGTTTTATTGAATTTCAGAATATAGGTAATCAGGAACTGCTGATTGACAAAGTAGAAGGAAGCGGGAGTATATCTGTTCAGTCATTCCAGAAAGGTACCGCTCCGGGCGCGAAGGGGTATATTTACTTTTCTTATGCTGAGCAGATCAGTAAGGGAAAAGGAGCTGGTAATGTGGAAAAAAATATCAGAATCTTTTCAAATGGCTTTGTGGCTGAAAAACAGATTGATATCCCTGGTGGATGAAAAAGGTGAATTGCGGATGATACCAAAAAAAACATTGAAGTTTTTCGGGGTATTTTAATTTACAATTTTCTGTTAGTAAATTGCATGACATTTATCAGGTCCATGTGGTGGAATTGGTAGACACGCCATCTTGAGGGGGTGGTGCCTTTACTGGTGTGGGAGTTCGAATCTCCCCATGGACACAAAACCGGGTTATGCCCGGTTTTTATTTTTTTACGATTTCATAGGCCAGTTCAGCAAGCTCCATTTTAATATCGGTCTGAAAAAGCAGTGTTTTTAAATCCTTTTTTTCCTGTTCGTTTTCCGCAGATATGGCCATTACTTTTTCAGCATATTCTTTTATGCTTTCTGTCAGCCATTCAAACAAATCATCCGGTGTATTAATGCCTTTAAACCGTTCGTCAGAAGCAAATACATAATCGCAGTTACCCTGTTCCAGTATAGAAAAAAGCGGACCCGCAATCAGATCATTTAGCGGCTCAAGTTCCTGAAATAGCTTGCTGAATGCGGGAGATTCCAATGCCGGAACATGGAATGCATCCCAGAAGAGTGTCTGGAACTTCTTCAGGCTTTTTTCTTTTGTACTATTTGAGTTGTCCATTCGTTTAAAAGAAAATTTAATTAGCGATGCGCCAAGTAAAATCAATTATTCTGTTTGCAGCAATTGCCCTGCTGCCGGCAATAGCCAGTTCGCAGATTGCTCTGCCCAGGGAAGATGATTTGCTGTTTCGTACCGAATTTGTCCGGCTTATTGATCTAAACTGGCCTCAAAGTAAAGAGGTTTTTGGCGAAGATAATATGATTTCCACAATTCTTTTTGATGCGGTAAAAGAAGGAAAGATCAGGGCATATGAAGATGTGAAAATGTCAAAGGAGCGACCTGCGGGAGATATGCTGGAAAAGCTGGCAATTGACAGCAATTATGTGCTTGCTCCGGAATATCTTACAGAAATAGAGCTGGGTGAAGATCTGATTTTTGACCGTAATCGTTCAGAGCATTATTTTATTCCGCGCTATCTGGCTGTTTATATTTCAGAAAAGCAGCATCCTTATGGATTTAAAGAGCCATGGGCTGTATTCAGATTTGAGGATGTGGCAATTGTTTTCCGGGAAGATGAACGGGCCTGGAATACGGACCGGCTTTCCGGGAGAAAAAAACTGAACTATGCCGACATATTTGTATTAAAATCCTTTTATTCGGAAACGGTTAAAATCGGTCATGCCCATGATCGGTATTTTGATCAGTTGTATACGGATAAAGTATCGGCCTTTGTGGCTTCGAAAGAGGCGGAAGCCCGGTTGATAGAGTTTTTATATAAGTTATACAATCCTATGTAAAATAATGTCTCAGGTAATAGCAGATGTGGCTGATAATTTTTTTGAGAACCGGGAATAAAAAAAGTGAATCTGCTATTGTAAAGAATAAATTTAGCGTTAATTTTGTGGGCCTTTAGGCGGGAGTAGCTCAGTTGGTAGAGCGACAGCCTTCCAAGCTGTAGGTCGCGGGTTCGAACCTCGTCTCCCGCTCTCGATTTAAAAGCCGGTTTTTGCCGGCTTTTTTTGTTTTATTTTTTTCTGGCAATCATTTTACACCTTTTTATACTATCTCTTTTATGTTCAAACGAATACTGTCTTTTATCGCCTTGATGACAGCTGCATTTGCAGGTCGGACTGATGTTGTTGATTCTGTTCAGGTTGACAGTCTTGTGCAGGCGCTGATGGAGGTGTATGAATTGGAAAAAGGCCTTTCCTATCAGACCGGCACTGTCGAGTTATATAATGGAGTTGCGAAGCTGGAAGTTCCTCAGGGGTTTAAGTTTCTGGATGCTGAACAGAGTAATATGGTCCTTATCCGTTTCTGGGGCAACCCGCCTTCTGACAATACCCTCGGCATGTTATTCCCGGAATCTGTAACACCCCTGGGTGAGAATTTTACATATGCCGTTGAAATTACGTATTCTGAAGAAGGATACATAAAGGATGATGATGCTAAGGATCTGGATTATGACGATTTGCTTAAGCAGATGCAGGAAGACGCTGCTGAATCCAATCAGGAAAGAATAAAATACGGCTATATGCCTGTTGATCTGGTTGGTTGGGCTGCCCAGCCTTTTTATGACTCGGATACCAAAAAACTGCACTGGGCTAAAGAACTGCGTTTTGGTGAAAGTGAAGATAATACGTTGAACTACAATATCAGGATACTGGGGCGCAAAGGTGTGCTGGTTTTGAATATTATCAGTGATATGAGTCAGCTGGAAGTGGTCAAACCGGACGTAAATACTTTATTGAGCAGTGTAAACTTCAATGAAGGATATCAATATAAAGATTTTGATCCTTCGATTGATAAGGTGGCTGCGTATGGAGTAGGGGGATTGATTGCAGGTAAAGTTCTTGCGAAAACCGGTATTCTTGCTCTGCTGGGTAAGTTCGGAAAGTTTATTATTATCGGTCTTATTGCTGCTCTGGGCGGCCTCAGAAAGCTTTTTTTCCGGAAAAAGATAGATGCGGAAAGACCGGTACAGAAAACCGAAAATGAAGCAGAGAAAATGTAAACCAGGTTGATAGTCATGGCTTAACAGACGGAATGATACAGTCTTCCGTCTGTTAAGTTATTCTCTTTTTTAGCTATTCGTAACAGGCCCTCTCTTCCGCTCTGAATCTGCCCCCTCTTGTTCAGAGAGTCTGTATTGAAATCATACCTCCATATAATATTAGATGTCTGCCCGTGCCCGAGCGTACTCCAGGATAGACCTTACCATTTTCGATCAGGAATATTTTTCTGCATTATCTTCCATCAATATCTATGGTATAGAGATGTGACCATGTAGTAGAATGCAGGATGCCCAGTATTGTGCCTGTTATATCTCTTCTGGTAATTGAAAAGCTATCAGTCTGCCTTTTCTTATGAAATAATAAGTTTGATAAGATTCTTTATATCATTTCTTGTTTCATTATCATAGAGATACATGGGGTTAGGGATAACTCTTTGGCAATTTTAACAAGTATAAATGCTTCGTATCGCTGGTAGACTCCTGATAGTTGTTTGTATGTGATAGTGAGTATTTTAAAGAAATAATCAATTTTTTCTTAAAATAATAACATTTTAGGCTTACTTTTGTCTTAACTAGTGTATTAATAGGTTAAAAAAGTGGTATAGCAAAAACAAATAAGCATGAAGTATCTTAGACTACAAAAAAGTATTTCCCTGATTTTTGCGGCACTGTTCTTTATCGGGACAGGATATGCACAGGTCAATACACCTGCAGGAGCTACCAAACCGTTTGGGTCCAACTCTTCTTACGAGTATGGTCTGATGCCTTCTAACCTTCCATCGGGCGGAACATATGGTTCAGCATCGGAAATCAAGACCATTTATGATAACTGGAAGAGGGATTATGTTGAAAATTGTGGCGACAATATGGCCAGAGTAAAATTTGACAATCCCGGCGAAACGGTTTCGGAAGGTATTGCTTATTCCATGCTTCTGGCGGCTTATGCGGCAGATAAGGATTTGTTTAACAGACTATGGGCATTTTATAAAAATCACCGAAATTCAAATGGGGTAATGCATTGGAGAATAAGTGGGTGTAACAGTGTTACCGGGCAAAACGGAGCTACGGATGCGGAGCTTGATGCAGCCATGGCACTTATCGTGGCTAACCATCAATGGCCCAATACAACGTCCCCTCATAATTATAAAACGGATGCAGTAGCGCTTATCAATGCTATCAAGAATCATGAAGTAAATAAATCAGACTTTACTTTCGAAAACGGGGATATGTGGAAACCCAATTGTCGGAATCCGTCCTATCAGGCACCGGGATATGCCAGAATATTCAAAGTTTTCATGGCAGAAAATGGTCAGGCAGATAATACTTTCTGGGATAATGTAGTTGCCCGAACAGAGCAATTGTTTGTCAATAACGCACATTCTACTTCCGGGCTTGCTACCAACTGGGCGACTCCTTCCGGGCCGCCTTCTCCTAATTGCAGTGGCTCCGGAACAGCCCCAGACAAATTTGGCTATGATGCCTGCCGGGCCCCATGGAGGCAGGCTACCAACTATATATGGTTTGGTGCTGCCGCATCCAGTATGCAGACTATTGTCAATCGTCAGGCTGACTTCTGGATCAGCCAGGGAGGAGCTACCTCAGTAAGTGGTGGTGATAACCGTAATCATGATGGTTCTGGTAGCGGGGATCATAACGGAGCTTTTGTCGGAATGGTTGGGGCTATGTCACTGGCTGCTTCCAACACACAGGCACATCAAAGCTTTTGCGATGCTATATATACCAGAAATAAGTCGGTAAGCTCTCCTGCTTATTTTTCCAAAATTCTTCAAATGCTGGGATTGTTTGTACAGACCGGGAACTTCTGGAATCCGTATGCAGCATCCTCGGGTGGAGGCAACAATCAGCTTCCGACTGTATCTCTGACTGCTCCGTCTAATAATACTACAGTATGTGCAGGTACTTCTGTTACGCTTACAGCTACCGCTTCTGATCCGGACGGATCAATAAGCAAAGTAGAGTTTTATAATGGAACCGCGCTTATCACAACCCGTACTTCTACTCCATATACCTATAACTGGACGGATGCTCCGGCAGGAACGCTGTCAATAACAGCCAAGGCGTACGATAACACTGACGCGAGCGCAACATCTGCAGCTCGTACTATTGTAGTAAATGCGATCCCCAATGCTCCAGCTGTTACAGAAACAGTTAACTATTGTGTGGGAAGTACGGCCAGCAGCCTTACAGCGACGGGAACCGGTTTGAAATGGTATACGGCTGCTACAGGCGGAAGCGGAAATTCTACTGCTCCGACTCCTTCTACAAGCTCAGCCGGAACACAAAATTATTGGGTATCGCAGACTGTTAATGGTTGTGAGAGTGCCCGGGCAAGAATTACGGTTGCTGTCGGAGCTGCTACCTCTGCTCCCCAGGTTGTGGCTACGCTAAGCTATTGCCAGGGAGAAAATGCTCCGTTGCTTACTGCTACCGGAACCAATTTGAGATGGTATACGGCGGCAACCGGGGGAACTGGTTCAACTACTGCTCCCAGACCGAATACAGCTAATACCGGAACACAGAATTTCTGGGTATCGCAAACCGTAAGCGGATGTGAAAGCCCGAGAGCCAACATACAGGTAACAATTAAGGCAGCGCCGGTTGCACCTGTGGTAACGAGTCCTGTATTGTATGAGCTTAATGCACCGGCTACACCGCTTATTGCTACCGGTATAGGTCTGAAATGGTATGCGGCAGCAGCTGGTGGTACGGCTTCTACTTCTGCTCCGACGCCATCAACATCTTCTGTAGGAACTACCAATTATTATGTTTCTCAGACAGTCAATGGCTGTGAAAGTCCGAGAGCAGCGATTGCTGTTTCTGTGTCTAATAATCTTCCTGTCTATAAAACCTCTGTACCTGTCGTTGTTGACGGACAGATAGATGAGATATGGAATGATGTAAGCAGCAGGGATATTGAGACTGAAATTCGTCCTTCTGTATCAGGGCCTGCTGATCTATCCGGCTGGTTCAAAACCCTGTGGGATGAGCAGTATTTCTATGTTCTGGCAGTGGTAACAGATGATGTTAAAGTTAACGACAGCCAGGAAGTCTACGAAGATGATGGTATAGAGCTATTCTTTGACATAGGTAATAATAAAGCAAATACATACGGTGCCCGCGATGTGCAATACACCTTCCGCTGGAATGATACCCAGATTCATCGTAATCCGTCCGGACGCTCTATAGCAGGAATTAGCTTTGCTATGACCGGAACAGCAGCAGGATATATTTTTGAGGCAAGAGTTCCATGGTCCACCCTTCAGGGTTCCCCATTGGTAGGTCAGCTGCATGGTTTTGACATCCATATCAATGATGATGATAATGGTGGTACGCGTGATGGAAAGCTTTCATGGGCTTCACCCAATGACGATGCCTGGCAGAATCCTTCTTTGTTTGGTACGATGGTTCTGTTTGACGAGGATAGAGTAACCGGTATTTCCGGATCACTGATCGGATCTGCTCTTGAGTGTTATCCCAATCCTTTCAATACCTATGTACAGGTAGAAGGACTGACCGGAGAGGTAAACTATTCGTTTGTTGATCTGAGCGGAAGGATCGTAAAGACGGGAAGAACCTCCGGATATATCCATACTGATATGGAGCCAGGTGCATATAATCTGATTCTGCATCTGGAAACAGGCAATAAATTTGTAAAGCTTGTGAAAATCAGATAAGCTTTTCCATGCGAAATATTGAAAACGGAGTCCGGAATTTATAATTCCGGACTCCGTTTTTTATTAAACCGTTTCTGAAAGGAACTTTGACCGAGTTTCCAGAGAGCTGGTATAAAAAAGGATATAAGTCCGGCCATAAAAACGATCGTGCCAAGCAAAACGAATGAATATGTCAGTCCGAGATAATCTGCCATAAAACCTGTGCCCAGCAATCCCAGGAGGGAAGGCAGCATTGTTACACTGTTGTACATTGAAAACACCCTTCCAAGCGCTGAGGCTTTGGTTTTGAGCTGAACGATGGCTGTGAAGGCAGTGTTGTGGATCGTCCCGGCTATTCCGCCAAAGGCGGTAAGAATTATAAAATAAAGATAACCGCTTGCCGGCAGCATACCTGAAACAGCAAATGATACTCCCATTATGATATACATGCTGTTGAGCAGGCTGACGTGATTCAGAGGTTTTTTTCTGAATCCCATTGCCATTCCGCCAATCAGCATTCCTACTCCCCAGACGATTTCAATAAGACTGATCTGCATGGGAGAGCCCTTGAAATGGTCCAGTGTCATTAAGGGAAAAAGAACGCTGATAGGCATAATGCAAAAGGTGCTTATTACCGAAAAAAGAAACAGCCAGGGCATACCAATGGTAGCTCTTACGGCAGTAAAGGTTTCTTTCATTTCCTTTATAAAGTTCCGATGTTTTATTCCCTGTTTTCCGGGGTTGGGAATGCTGACAAAAAGAAGAGATATGCATGCCAACAGAGCTCCGGCGACATCAATGACCATAACCTGTTCGATACGCAGCAGATTAATGCATAAAGCTGCCAGTGCAGGGCCGGCAATAGAGCACAGGGACTGTATGACCTCATTGATTCCGGCTATTCTTGTCAGTTCGGATGATGGGGCCAGAAGAGGAATGGAGGCTTGCATAGCCGGCATGTGAAATGCAGCTCCCACCGATCGTATGGCCAGGAGAATATATACATATTGTATACCTCTGATCTGAAAATAAAATAAAGCCGCGATGAGAAGGGTACTGATGGCAATAAAAGCGTCGGAAATGATCATTGTTTTTTTCCGGTTCCATCGATCAATAAATACACCGGTAAAAGGACCGATCGCCGCCTGTGGAAGAAGGGCAGCGATTGCTGCAAGCGCCAGTACCTGTGCGGAGCTGGTTTCTATACTTAACCATAAAATGATAGCAAAATTGACAATAGAGCTGCTAAGCAAAGACAGAAACTGTCCGATCCAGATAATTGCAAATTTTCTCTTCCAGTATGCCGGGGTCATTTTCAGACATTAATAGTATCAAACCGGATTATGACTAAAAGGATATGGAAGAACGTGACTTTATTTACTACCTGAGATATTATGATCCGGTTATATCATTAAATGACAAGGCGAATTTATTCCTTGCCAGAGTATTTGTGAATAATATCAAGCAAGTCTTCCGGTATTTCCATTGGCTTTAATGGCGGAACACTGGCGCCGCCTGTATTTCCTACAGGAATTTTTCCCACAAACGATTTTATACCACCGACCAGCAGCCGGAGTATCTGTCCGCGTATTTCTTTCCAGTCTTTTATCAGAAAACCGAAACGAAGCATCAGCCAGTGGACTTCCGAGTGCTGATACGGATATGGCTGACCAAGAATATGGG